>NZ_JBBEYH010000002.1:0-537208 GCF_050172695.1 Shinella sp. G-2
GGACTGGCGGCGCATCGCAACCCGCTACGACCGTTGCGCGCATACCTTCTTCTCGGCAATCTGTATCGCAGCCACCATCATCTTCTGGACCTAATCAATGAGTCCTGAGCCTAGCTTGTTTCGATATGTGTTCGCCTCACGAAGTCGAGGGATGAGAGGCAGTATCTCCTTGGCGAGCTTGGTATCCGCCTTGCAGCTACGAAGGAAATCTTCCACGATATCAATGCGCGTGTTGATGCTTTGAACGTGGTGCAGAATGGAATCGGCCCACGTGCCGTCGCCGTTAAGTGCTTTCTCAAAAATGCCCTGCAGGAACGATTCCACGCCGGCAAATAGTCCGATGTAGGCGGCCATGTTGACGGCTAACGGACGGTTTTCTGTGATCGTTGCGGTCATTTTCCTCTCCTGTTGCCTAGCGCATAAGAGGAGCACGGCAGCAACCGAGAGTCGAGCAGGACTCGCAATTCTTCGGAAGTGTGCTTTTATACGAGAAGCAACTGGGTCGGAGGGGGCGACATGCTTCGCACGGTAAAGCGCACAAGAAAAGCAAGGCCGGTTAGAAGAACCGGGAATATCAACCCTGCGAGAGTTGCTGGAGCTTCACCCAAGAAGAGCATTGGGATTGTTTCGCTGTGTGCTCTACTGGCCGGTAGCGGTCCGCTTTATGGAGGCGTGCTCTACTTTCTGTCCGTGAAGCAAGCTGTGTCGTCTGACTGCCCTATTGTATTGGATTTGAATGGAAATGGTCTAATCGACGTAGGCGCGATCACAACGGCTCAGAGGCAGGTCTATACCATTTTCTCGATTCCGAAATTCATCGAATTTGACCTAAGTGGTGATGGGAATAAACAAAAGATTGACTGGGTTCTTCCAAACACGGACGGGTTCTTGTTGGACCTGAGTAAAGGGGCGCCCCCAAAGGAAATCAACGGGCAATGGCTGTTCGCAAATACTCCGGGATATGAAAACGGCTTCCAGAGATTGGCAGAATTTGACAAGGACAAGGACGGCACAATCTCAGGTGACGAACTTGCAGATCTTGCGCTCTGGATTGATAACGGCGACGGCCTGTTTGAGACGGCGGAAATGAAACGACTCTCCGACTTCGATATCACCTCTCTGCCCACAGCACACGATGTAATGGAAGGTGAGTACGGGGGGGAGAAGATGGTCGGTTACGCTTACACGTCGACCGACCTGTCCATTTACATGGAGGATGTGTGGTTCTTGAACGAATTCGACCTGTTCGAGTTTGACAGAGAGTTCTCAGCCCTCTGGCGGTAGCGGTAGCGGTAGCCGAAGTCAATCAATCAACTTTGTAATTCGGCCGCCCACCAGACCAGCTGCAAAAGCGACGAAAAGAGACGCGACACGCTGCAAAACCACAGCGAGCCTGAGCGAAGGGCATGCGTCGAATTCTTGAGGAGTCAAAAATATTGAGTTGGATAGGGAAAAATAGATGTAATCGCCCATGTTTCGAACGATGGCCCCGGTCTCTAGAGACAATCGCTTCGATCCAACTTCTGTTACCGTGATCCCAAAAGTGTAAAAATACATGCTAAATACGACTACGATCAGCAAGTATGAGCAGGAAAACAACAGTATGTTGATCATGATATTTCGGCTACGTCTTAGAGACGAAACAGTCGTGTAAAGAAACAGCGCTGACATCAAGAACAGCGACGATACGATCGCGGTTTCTCTCGCGGTTTCGCGGGTGGTGCCGATATAGGGAACGTAGCACCAGTCGCGAACATTTGCCACTTTGGCATATAGGAACGGTGCTGCAGCAGTTGCGGTAAACGCAATCACTACGGACAGCGCCGTGATGATTAGTTTTGCCTTATCGTTAGCGAGCACACGGTTGATCGTTGATCGAAATTCAACTGCTTCAAGCTTCATGAAGTCCCCCAACCCCTAGGCGCATCATGGAATCAATTTCTGCGAGAGTCGAGTCGGTCAAAGTTGTTCATAGTCTTCACTGTGCAGTTTCAACGCTTCTGTTCATTCATGCCCAACTCCCCCTGTCCTCTTCAGTGGACAAGAGCGCGAAACAACTCAGAAATGAGTCGGAAGCCGGGTAAAGGCACTTCTAAAAAGCGCCTCCTTGGTGCCGTCTTCGTAAACAGCGGCCTTCGTGCAAACGATCACCTTAACGCCCTCTCGATCCATCGACGGGACAGTTCCATTTCCGTGCCCGTGTACCTGTGGCTGCCTCTACTGTACCGCCTGGTTTGGTTCGAAGATTTGGATTGACGATGAAAGTGGAGATTGATCGACCAAGTCCATCCTCGAAGCGATAGGTCGCACCGACAATACTCATCGCCATTGCGCCACTGTTTTTCAGTTTCACTGCATGCCGTCCGCCTGGTGCTCCGAGATGACGACGCCCAGATGCCAACGAGACGGTAAACGCTTTACACCTGTTCCAAAGTAGCGCCCTTGTTTTCGCCCCTACCCGCGATAACTTCCTCAGACCAGTCGAGCGGCCCGACATCTCCCGCTCGGAAATTGCCCAATCACATTTTTTTTTACCGCCGATTAGGACGTGCACAATTCATTTATCATGTTAATCATGCTCCTGTCGGAGCGTCGAGGTCACAAGACCGGACGCTTGCCTGTTCGAGGAGGAACAGGCGCCGCCAGACCATTCGAGGAGGAAGAGAATGGAATTCACCAGGCGTACATTCATTGCCGGCATGGGGACTGCACTGGCCGCCCCGGCCATCCTGAAATCCACGAGCGTGCGCGCTCAGGACGCCGTGACGCTGCGGCTGCATCATTTCCTGCCACCGGCGGCCAATGTCCACCAGCACCTGCTGATGCCCTGGGCCAAGGCGCTGGACGAGCAGAGCGGCGGCAAGCTGAAGGTCGAGATATTCCCCGCCATGCAGCTCGGCGGCAAGCCGCCGCAGCTCTACGATCAGGCGGTCAACGGCGTCGTCGATATCGTCTGGACCCTGCCCGGCAGCACGCCCGGCCGTTTTCCCGCAACGGAAGTCTTCGAACTGCCGTTCATCGCCGCGCAGAAGGGCGCCGTGAACGCGCCGGCCTGCGAGGAGTATTCCCAGGCCCATGTCGCGCCCGGCGTGACCGACACCAAGCTCCTCTGCTTCTGGGCGCATGACAGCGGCCTGATCCACACCAACACCGAGATCAAGACGAAGGAAGACCTTGCGGGGCTGAAGCTGCGCAACCCGACCCGTCTTGCCGGCGAAGCGCTGGCGGCGCTCGGCGCGACCTCGGTCGGCATGCCGACCCCGCAGATTCCTGAGGCCCTGGCGCAACGCGCCATCGACGGCTGCGTAGTGCCCTGGGAGGTGGTGCCGTCGCTGAAGATCGACGAGCTGACCTCCTATCATCTCGAAATTCCGGGCACGCCGACGCTCTATACCGCGACCTTCTTCCTGGCGATGAACACCGCGCGATACGAAGGGCTTGCCCCCGAGCTGCGCGAGATCCTCGACCGCAATAGCGGCCTCGCCTTCGCAAAGGCCGCCGGCGACATGTGGGACAGGATCGGTGCCGAGGTGCGCGCCAAGGTCGAGGCCAGCGGCAAGAACAAGGTCACCGCGATCAGCGAAGAGGAAAAGGCGCGCTGGGTGGAAGCCACCGCGCCGGTTCGCGATACATGGGTTACCGACATGAAGGCCAAGGGCCTCGACGGCGAGGCGCTCATCAAGGCGGCGCAGGACGCGATCCAGAAATACACCAAGGCCTGACCGGGCAGCCGGGACGGCGCTCCGCCGTCCCGGCGCATCCTCCACGATCGCGACGGAGCCTTTCATGGAAAAGGTCGAACACGCCCGGGTCGGCCGGGTCGAGCGGCTGGCCGGCCTCATGGCCATCGCCGGCGGCATCCTCATCTGCTTTGCGGCCGTGCTGGTGACGATCAGCGTCGCCGGACGCCGGCTGTTCAACAAACCCATCCCCGGCGACTATGAAATGGTCGAGATCAGCGTCGGCGTCGCGGTCTTCGCTTTACTGGCCTACACGGCGGCCAAGAGCGGCCATATCGCCGTCGATACCTTCACGCTCAAGCTGCGCCCGCGGGTGAATGCCGTCATCGACGGGTTCTGGGATCTTGTGCTGGCGGCCTTCCTGGGCTTCTTCTCCTGGGGGCTTTTTGCCGGCGGCCTCAACGCACGCGCCTATGGCGAGACGCTGATCCAGCTCGCCTGGCCGATCTGGCCCGTCTATATCGCCTGTTCGCTTCTCGCGGCGCTTGCCTGCCTCGTCACCCTCGCGGTCGCCCTTCGCAAGATCGGAGGCCGTCCATGAGTGGTTTTTCGATTGCCCTTCTCGGCTTCGGCGCCATGCTGCTGCTGATCGCCGCGCGCATGCCCATCGCGCTTGCCATGCTGGCGGTGGGCGCGGCCGGTTATGCCTGGCTCTCCAGCCCCCATGCGCTGATCTACTATCTGCAGACCAACGCCTATAGCCAGTTCGCCAGCTATACGCTGTCGGTCATCCCGCTGTTCGTGCTGATGGGGGCGCTGGCAGAGCGCTCCGGCATCGCCGCGACGCTTCTTCGCGCGGCGGAACACAGCCTTTCACGCCTTCGAGGCGGCATGCCGATGGCGGTCATCGTCGCCTGCGCCGGTTTCGGCGCGATCTGCGGCTCGTCGGTCGCCACCACGGCGACCTTCGGGCGGGCGGCGCTGCCGGAACTGCGCCGGGCGAAGGTGGATCCGGGTTTCGGCACCGGCACGATCGCGGCCGGCGGCACGCTCGGCATCCTCATTCCGCCGTCCGTGATCCTGGTGATCTACGCCATCACCGCCGAACAGAACATCGCCAAGCTCTTCCAGGCCGCGCTGATCCCCGGCCTGCTTGCGGCTGCCTTCTACATCCTTGCGATCGCCGTCGCCGTGCGCCGCAGTCCGGACCTTGCGCCGCCGGTCGACTTCACCCCACCGGCCGCCACCCGGCGCCCGGTCTGGGCGCGCCCGGCCGGCGCCGTGCTTTTCCTCCTTGCCGCCGGCGCCTGGCTTGCCGGCACTCTCGGCGCGATCGGCGGCGTCCTGCTGGCGATCCTCGGCCTGCTCCTGCTGTTTGCCGACTTCGCCGTCATTCCGGCGGCGGGTATCGCGGTTGTCGTCGTCGGCGGCATCTACGGCCAGATCTTCACGCCGACCGAGGGCGCGGCCGTCGGCGCGGCCATCATGCTGGCCGTCGGGTCGATGCAAGGAACTCTCAATCTTGACGATATCAAGCAGAGCTTCCTCCAGACGGCCGAGACGACCGGCATGATCTTCCTCATCCTGCTCGGCGCGGAAGTGTTCGGTGCGTTCCTCGCCCTCACCCAGATGCCGATGACGCTTGCCGCGATGATCGGCGAATCCGCCCTGCCGCCCTACGCCGTCATCTGCGGCATGATGCTGGCCTATATCGTGCTCGGCGCGGTGATGGATGAGCTAGCCATGATCCTCCTGACCCTGCCGGTCTTCATCCCCGTCGTGCTGTCGCTCAATTTCGGCATGCCGACCGAAGACGTCGCGATCTGGTTCGGCATCCTGGTGCTGGTCGTGGTCGGCATCGGCCTCACCGCGCCGCCCATCGGCCTCAACGTCTTCATCATCAACAAGATCGCCCGCGACGTGCCGATCCTCAGCACCTATCGCGGCGTGCTGCCCTTCGTCGCCGCGGATTTCATCCGCCTCGCCATTCTCCTCGCCTTCCCCGCGCTCTCGCTCTGGCTGGTGCATCTTCTGAACTAGCGCATGGCGAGTCATGCAAAGGTGAGATAGGAACCGGAATGCAACGGAAGCGTTTTCAGCTCATCATCGCCGAGGTCCTCGGACCGGACGCCCCGCTCGGCGGATCGCCGTCCGCCAGCCAGTTGGCGGTGGTCGCGGCACGGCTGGGCGACGGCGATATCGCCGATATCCGCGCGACGCTCGACGACCTCGCCGCCGAGAAAGACATGGTTCCGGACTGGGATGGCGATACGCAGGACGACATCGCCAGGGCAGAGGCAACGCTCTCTCAGCTGCTGCGGATGGTCGCGCGGCAAGAAGGGATCTGAGAAGCCCGCTGCGGCGCTTCGGCCGCCTTGCCTTTCGCCAGTCGGTGGGCAAGACTTGCGGTACTCGCATCCTTTCAGAACTGGCATAGATACGTGACCAATAAAATGCTCGATACCCTCACAGGCATGTACTTCACCGTCGACGATCTCGATGGCAGCTACGGCACCGGCCAGGTGGTGCGCCTTGCCGCCGACGGCATCTATTTCGTTCGCTTCGACGGCAACGAGGTCGATCTGCCGCTGGAGCTCGCCTCTCTCGGGGAAATGCTCGAAACAACCGACGATGGCTACAAGCTCTGGCGCTTCTTCGACACGATCGAGGAGCGGGACAAGTGGATCGAATGGCTGGATGCGCCCTCGAAACCCCGCGTCATCTCGCTCGTGCGTCCCTCGAAAGACTAGCCGTCCGGCCTCGCTGTCCTTCGCGTCAACGGGAAGCCGGGCCTATCGAGCCCGGCTTTCTCTTTCAGCCTCGCGCGTCGGCGGCGGCTCCGGCTCTCGTCGGCATGAACGTATCCCCTGCGACGGCCATCTGCGCCTTGCCGCGCGCCGCCGGTTTTGAAATCTCTGAATGAATGCGACCGGCCAGCCGTCTGTGACTTGGGCCAGGTTCAAACCCGATGACGGGGTCGGAGGACACAGATGGACGACAATGCACGCAGACTGAACGAGCTCGCCGCAGGCCTCGAAGCCGCCAAGGCGAGGCAGATGTCCGCTCCCGCGTTTTCCCCGGGCGCCGCCGCCCGAACCCGTGAGCACGGTCCCGCGATGAGCCGCGACGTGCTCGGCGCCTGGGTGCTGGGCGGTGTCGCCCTGGTGATCGCCCTCTGGGGCACCATCCAGGCAAACCAGACGGCAAATCGCGCGCTTGAAACGGCGCAGCGATCCACCGTGCCCCACCTTGAATTCGTCGTGGACGCGGAAAAGCAGACCCTCAGCCTTCGAAACGACGGAAACGGACCGGCTGTCGTCTACTATGCGAAGCTCACGCACCGGGACTGGACGATCGAACAGTCCGCAGGTGCGTCAGCGCCGGGCGATCTCCAGAGCTTTTTCCCGGTGGTGCTCAGCAATCTCTACGACGACACGACGTTCTCCCCGAAAACGACGACCTCGGGCGTGACGGGCACCGTGGCCGACAAGGCGTCTCTGCCGCTGCTTTCCATCGATACGCCCATGACAAAGGCGCAAAAGGACAAGCTCTCCGCGCTTTCCCGGCAGGTCAAAATCGAACTCTGCTACACGAACATGCAGGCGGACGCCGCCTTCTGGGCCAGCTTCGGCACGGAGGAAACGACGCTGCACTGCCCTCGCCCGCCGCAGGAGGGCCGTATCGTCAAGGAGTGACGTGAAAGCCGGCGATGACGACCCGGCCCCTGCCCCGCAACGTCCTCCGGCGGGGTGGACGCGGCGCGTTGCCCGCGTCTCCCCATGGCCCGGCATTCAGCACCTCCGCGTTGCAATTGACCTCTTGATATTTCACGCGTTAATTGCTCTGAGCGCCGGGCGGCCTTCATCGCGCAAAAAGAACCCGAAGGCATTTCGATTCGTTCTTCCCCTGCTTGACAGCAATCGGATGTGCGTTGATCGAAATTGGGACACGAAGGGGCATGCGCCATGGCCAAGAAAGCGATATCTGCCGATCTGGATCGGACCCTGGCGTTCCTCTCCGAGGTCAAGCAGATAACGACGCCGGCCGATCTGACCAGCGCGGCGATGCGCGCGACCGCGGCCTATGGCGTCAAGAAGATCCTTGCCGGCTTCATCCCGCGCTCCGGCATGCTGCCGAGCGACCAGATGCGGCATGTGCTCCTCGCCGACTGGCCCCAGGAATGGGCGGAAATCTACTTCCAGAACGGCTTCCTCTTCCAGGACCCGACCATTCGCCGTGTGCTGAGCGCCTCGCCCACCTTTTCCTGGTCCGATTTCTCCAAGGGGCAGGATATCGGGCGGAACGAGAAGCTGGTGATGGACCGGGCGAAGGATTTTTCGCTCGGCAATGGCTGCACCGTTTCCCTCGTTTCCCTCGACGGCCGGAACGTCGGCTTCTCCTTCGCGGGTGCGGAGGTCGACGACGCGCCGGAGGCCAAGGGCGCCATGACCCTCATCGCCAGCTTCGCCTTCGGCCGGGCGCTGGAACTGCGGACGGCAGCCACGCAGGCCTCCACGCGCCTCACCCATCGCGAGCGGGAGGTCGTCGGCTGGATCTCCGCCGGCAAGACCGACTGGGAGATCAGCGTCATTCTCGGCATTTCCGAAAAAGCCATAGCCAAACACATCTACAATGTTAGATTGAAACTGGGCGCGATGAATCGCGCGCACGCCGTTGCGGAAGCGATTCGCAAAGGCCTCATCACCTAGTCAAGGTGGGATTTCCCCTACTGCAAAAGTTTCGGTCCGGATTCCAATTCTTGCTGCACGGCAAGCAGGGGGTGTGCCATGATTGAAATCCTGACAATGGAAAATGGAAAGGAACTGGAGGAGGCCTACAGGCTCCGCCATGACGTGTTTGTCGAGGAGAAGGGTTGGAACGACCTGGCCCGGCCCGACAAACGCGAAATCGACCAGTTCGACAACGACAGCGCCGTCCACATGATCTGCAGGCGGGACGGCAAGGTCGTGGGTTACCAGCGCATGCTGCCGACAACCCGGCCGCATCTGCTGTCGACCGTCTTGTCCACGCTGTGCGAGGTGGACCAGCCGCGGGGCGCGAATGTCTGGGAATGGACGCGGTATTGCGTCTCCAAAACCCACCGCGAGCGCGGCCGCAAACTCAGCCCCGTCGCCAACGAGTTGCTTTCGGGCATCGTGGAATGGGGCATGGCAAATGGCGTCGACAGCATTATCATCGAGATGGAGCCGATCTGGCTGCTTCGCCTCGTCCAGTTGAACTTCATGGTGACGCCGCTCGGCATTCCGCGCCAGATCGATGGCGAAGATGTCGTCGCCGTCGTCGCAAAATTCGACCACCGCACGCTTGAAATGCTTCAGGCCATGCGGGGAGATACCCATACGGTCCTGACGCCAGCCTCTCGGGGCATGGCCGCCGTTGTAGCCCGGCCTTTGGAGGCACTTCATGTATAAGCTTGATTCCCAACCGCAGATCGACGCCCAGATGGCCAGGTCCAATCTCACGATGGTTCTTGAAACGGCGCGCCGGTCCCGCCACTGGTTCCTCGTCTATCTCATCGGTCTCGCCATGGCGGAGCTGCGCAATATCGAGCGCGGGGAACCGACCGAGGTCTAAGCCCGGGCGGCCGCCGCTTGCGGACCAGACGGAAGCCCGGCCGGAAACGGCCGGGCTTTTTCGCGCCAGGCTCACAGAACGGTCACGACCTCAGCGACGCGCTGCGACCCTTCGCCTTCGCCCTCGCGGATGCCGGTGGCGACGAATTGCGCACGCAGCCACTCCGCCGCAGGGCCGGCCGGGCGCTGCTTGTTCCAGATCAGCTCGAGCGCCACGGGATGCGCCCCCGCGTCGAACTGCAGCGCGGGCGTTGCAACCTCGCCGACGAGCGGAGAATTCGCCAGGATATGGGCGGGAATCAGTGCCCAGCCGATGCCGCGCTGAAGAATCTGCAGGATGACCCAGTGGCTTTCCACCCACCACACTTCGGCCGCGATACGCAACCGGTGCGTCTCCATGCCCTCGCTTCGCTTGGCCACCATGATCTGGCGGTGGCGCTTCAGCTCCTCCCAGGTGACGGGCGCGCCGGCCAGCGGATGATTGCGGCCGCAGACGAGAATGAGCGGCACCCAGCCAATGGTGTGGAAGCCGAGCGTCGGCGGCAGGTCCTCCTGGCGCCACATCACGCCGAGGTCGGCCTTGCCCTCGGCGACGAGCGCCGGAACATCGCTGGTGCGTGGGAAAAGCAGCTCCAGCTCGACATGGGGAAAGCGGTCGGCGAAGGCCGCGAACAGCGCGCCGATGGCGGGCTCCGGGTACAGTTCGTCGATCGCCACGACAAGCCGCGTCTCGACATGGGCCTCGAAGGTGCGGGCGACGCCGATCAGGTGTTCGCGGCGGTCGAGGATCAGCCGCGCCTCGGCCAGCAGCCGCTTGCCCGCTTCCGTCAGCGTCGGATTGCGCGTCGCCCGGCTGAACAGCTTGACGCCGAGATCATCCTCCAGCGAGGAGACGAGCAGGCTCACGGCCGATTGCGCCTTGCGCAGGTGCCGCGCGGCCGCGGAGAACGAGCCATGTTCGGCCGCCGCCGCGAAGGCATCCAGTTGGTCCAGCGATACCGTCATCTATCTAAAATCCAGATAGTATCTAACTTTTCTCCACGAAAATATCAGATAGAACCCTCGCCAACAAGAAACGAACTCAACAAGAAACGAGGACATGACATGCGTACTTTTGGTGACCGCGTTCGCCACGCCATCCTTTTCGAGCTGATCGGCCTTGCGATCTTCACGCCGGGCGCTGCCCTGCTGTTCGACAAGCCCGTCGCGCATATGGGCGTGATCGGCATCGTCTCCGCCACAGTGGCGACGCTGTGGAACTTCGTTTTCAATCTCGGCTTCGACAAGGCGATGCTGCGCCTGCGCGGCAGCGTGGAAAAGACGATGGCCATCCGGCTTGTCCATACGGCGCTCTTCGAGGCGGGCCTGATCGTCGCCCTCATCCCGTTCATCGCCTGGTATCTGGGCATCGGCTTGATGACGGCGCTGGTGCTGGATATCGCGGTCGTGGCCTTCTATCTGGTCTACGCTTTCGTCTTCAACATCGTCTATGACCGGGCCTTCCCGATCGACGCCGCCATGCCTCACGCAACCGCGTGAGGCCGTGCCGCACAATCGCCGCATATATTAAGCCAATGTTTTCATTACAGAAGTTTAATGTTGCATTCAGTTTTCGTTCATCGGCGGAAGACTAGGGTCCTCCCATCAACAACGAGGACCCTCCCATGAAGCTCTTCACACGCACTCTTCTTACGGCCGTTGCCCTTTCCTTCGCCGCCGCCCCGATGGCGCAGGCGCAGCAGAACTACGGCCATGACCGCAAGCCCGGCTATTCCTCCTCCTGGAACAAGCATGACGCCAAGAAGCGCCATCACTGGCGCAAGGGCGAGCGTTATTCCGACTGGAAGCGCCGGCCGCCGATCCGCGACTACCACCGCTATGGCCTGCGCAAGCCGGGCCGCGGCCAGCAATGGGTCAAGGTGGACAACAGCTATCTCCTGATGAGCGTCGCCACCGGCCTGATCCTCGGCATCGCCGCCGCCCGGTAAGACAGACCGCCAAGACTGAAGAACGCCATCGCGCCTCCCTTGCGCGGTGGCGTTTCCTTCTAGAGAAGCAGCAATGCGGTCCCGTAGAGGCCGAGGGCGAAGACGGTGTGCGAGACGAGGTTCAGCACCCGCACCTTGCCGGGAGCAGGTGTTTTGGAGGCGGCAATACCGATGCCGAGACCGGGCTGCAGCAGGAACCAGCCGGCGCCGACCGTGACGATGCCGAGAATCCAGGCCGGCAGGAAGGTGGGCGCGGCGAACCAGGCCGGGCCGACGATCAACGCCAGGATAACGCCATAGACAATGCCGACGGCGTAGTGGCCGATCCAGCCGAGCGCGCGTTCCTGGCCATAGGGCTCGGCCTTGCCGATATCGTCATGAAAGACGATGCCGTTCTTGAGATGATAGAACCAGCGCCCCACCGGCGCCCAGTTCGGCCGGGACTGGCCAAAGGCCTTCCAGAGAAGAATCGCCCAGAGATCCATCAGCACCGTCGCGCCGATGCCGATCACCACACCCTTTGCCAACACATCCATGCCCGTCCCCTCGCCTCGAATTGACGTCAGGGGTTAGAGCAGGTCCCGTAGTGGGAGGCAACGGGGCGTCAGCGCGTGTTGCGCCGGGCCTTGCGCGAGGCCCACCAGACGGAGAAGCGGCGACGCTGGCGGCGGACGAAATGGGAATCGTGCGAAAGCACGAGCAGGCCGAGCGGCACCATCCAGAATCCGAGTATCGGCAGGAAGCCGAGGATGCCGCCGATGACCAGAAGCACGCCGATCGTGGTGCGCAGCCAGCGCGATTCCGGCAATTTCATGCGAAACGAGCCGATGACGATCTCCCGCGTGCGGGGATCGATCCCGAAATGCATATTTGTTTTTCGTTCCGTCATTCACCGTTCATCCGCTGCAAAGCCCGGTTTTCCAAGGCTCTTTCCTCTCCCAGTTGGAGACTTCTCCACAATCAATCAAGTCCCGTGCATTTTTTTGTCAAAAAGCGCTTGGCAAATCGATCAGGCATTTGTATTACGCGCTCACTCCGCAGCGAGCGGATGATCCCTGGTAGCTCAGCGGTAGAGCATTCGACTGTTAATCGACAGGTCGCCGGTTCGAATCCGGCCCGGGGAGCCAAATTCAAAGAAGAGCCCGTTATCGTCGAGAGATCCGATAACGGGCTTTTTCTTTCCCGCACATCCTCTCCCTTCGGAAATTCGTCCTGCTTGATCGCGGTGTAACGCCGACGGTTCAGCGCCTGTTCCAACACGCGTTGTGGCCTCGCGATGGAAGCGAGCGCATCGAGCCCGCCCGGGTGCCAGGCCCGCTGTCGGCGCCATACTGACAAGTGTCAAAAAACGTGGTTCCATTCGACAAATCTCATGGAGGGGGCCATGCCAGCAATATCTCGTTTCTACTTTCTGACGGCGATCTGTTTCCTGATTGCCGGCATCCTGATCGGTTTGAAAATGGCCATCGCGCAGGATTATGCCGCCGTCGGCGCGCATGCGCATGTCAACCTGCTCGGCTGGGTGACGATGTCGATCTTCGGCACCTATCACGCCCTCAACCCTGCTGGGGCCTCTTCCCGGCTCGCAAGGATCCAGGCCTATGTCTATGTGCTCGGCGTGGCGGTGATGGCGCCCGCCCTTTACCTTCTTCTGACAGGCACGCCGGCAGCAGAGCCTGTCGTTGCCGTTGCCTCGATCACGGTGTTCGCCGGCGTGTTGATGTTTGCAGCCATTATCTACCGGACGCGGACGGCATAACCGGGACCATCGATCCCATCACGGGGATGGCGCGACTTTTGCTGACGTCGCATGATCAGCAAAGGCGGCCGCGCTCGGCCATGTGACGGCGGGGGATGCCCGCAGGCTCCGCTGCCAAGGGGACGTCGAACCTCAATGCGGATTTGCCGCCGCCGCAAGCGCGATAGCGTCGCGCTTGCGCGCCTCTTCCGCATCGTCCTCGTCGATCTCCCGTTCCGCCTGCAGCCAGTGGCCCAGGGTCCTGCCATCGAGCGAGCCCTCGCGCTGCCACAGTTCGAAAGCGCGCTCTCTTATTCGTCGTTCGCGTTGCGCGTCCATTCTCTCAGGCCTTACCGAAGACCCAGGAAGGAAAGGATCACAAGGACGACCACGACCAGGCCAACGATGTAGATGATGCGATTCATGACAGCCTCCTGACTTGCCTTTGGAGCCGAACGTCGCGGCCGACCCGTTGTTCCCTGAACCGGCAGGGCCATTGCCCCCGCGCCTAGTGATCGACGCCGACAGGCGCATTGGCACTTGCCAATGGGGAGCGGCGCCATAGTTCGCATTCGACGACGACGTTGATGCGGATACCTGGGAAGGATTGGCGATGGGACTGTTTAATACAATCAAGGAAAAGCTCTTCGGCACCCCGCAAGACCAGAGCGTTCCGGGCGCAGGCTCCGGGCCCGCCGCAGACCCGACGGCCGCCTCGGTGCCCGTGACGCCGAACCTCGAAAGCGAAGTGGCCGCGACGCTGGGCGGCGCGAATGCCGAACCCGCAAGGGTCGGCCCGAACGGCCCGGTCGACGTGGTCGGCCTCCTCGACGATGCCGCGGGCAAGAACGGCGCCGGACTCGAATGGCGCGACTCGATCGTCGATCTCCTGAAGATCCTCGGCCTCGATGCGAGCCTGGACGAACGCCAGGAACTTGCCGCCGAACTCGGCTATGCGGGAGACCAGCAGGATGAAGCCACCATGGACGCATGGCTTCACAAGGCGCTCATACAGGCGCTGGCGGAAAATGACGGCACCGTGCCTTCCCGGTTGAGGAATTGAGGCGTCGCGTGTTGTAAGTGGCTGGTGTTGTGCTCACTGGCCTTCGGGCCAAAGGGACGGGGCAGCGAAGCAGCGCCACCGGCGCGAGCCCGTCGAAGTCAATCGTGTGGTCCCGAAAAGAACACCAGAATCAAAGAGGGCCGCGCTGGAGAGCGTGGCCCTTGGGCATTCAGCACCATGAAAATTCCGGATCGCCGCAAGGCGATGCGTCAGCGCAGGTTTTGCGGTGCGCGCTTGATGTTCATCTGGAGTTCGTGGCGGCTGGCGAAGCGGCCGAAGAGGAGAAGCAGCTTGCGCTCTTCCGCCTTGTCCACCCCATGCTTTCGGCAATGCTCGATGACATCGAGGACCTGGCGGGCCGTCTGCCGGGGATCGAACTGCCGATTGTCGATGTGGTGGGTCATGGCGCGCTCTCCTCTGTTCGCAAGAAGAGAAACACGCCGGGGCAGGCTTTGTTCCCGGCGTGGGAGGGCTCAGGGCACCATTCCGGCGCCCGTCTGGCCGGCGGCGCGCGTGGTGCCGTAATCGCGCTCGTGGGCGCTGCGGCGGAAGGCCTTGCTGCGCTCGCGCGGGCGGGCGGAAGGGTCGCTCAGCGGCGTTCCGATCACCCCGTCCGCAAAGGTGCCGGTGGCGATATCATCGTCGTCGGTGGGGGTGGCGTCAAACAGTCCGAAAAGCATCACGGTATCTCCATTTTCCGTCCGAACGAACGACGGGGCATTCCGTTCCCATCGCGCGCCGGATAGACGCAAAATTAACCATGTTTGCTAACAGGCCGTTAAAACCCCGCGTTTTTTTGACCGGCCTTTCTTTTCGGGCGATCCGGCAATCGGCCTCGTGCGTAATCCCGACTGCAACGATTCACGTCTTGGCGTTTTGGCGCATTGACGCTAGCCTTCCCTTACGTCGGGTTGCAGAGGGACAATCGATGACGCCTCAAATGATTTCAGAAAAGACCTTTTCAGCCGGCGACAGACTGACGTCGGAAAATTTTTCGGAGCGGACGAAGGGCCTGCCCTTCCGCGCGCAGATGGTGCTGCGCGGCTTGCTCGCGCTTCAGGCCGGCACCTTGTCGATGACGATCCCCGGCGGACAAACCTTCGTGATCGCCGGCGCCTCGCCCGGCCCCGAGGCCACCGTGCGGCTGCACAACTGGAACCTCGTGCACCGCGCCGTCAGCGCCGGCACGATCGGCGTTGCGGAAAGCTACATGGACGGCGACTGGGAAAGCCCGGATGCCGGCGCCTTCCTCGAACTCGTCCTCGTCAATGGCGACGTGGTGCGCAACTACACCAACGGGCCGCGCGGCCTCTTCCTCATCGTCGAAAAGTTCCGCCACTGGCTGAACGCCAATACCCGCCGCGGCTCGAAGCGCAACATTTCCGCCCATTACGATCTCGGCAATGCCTTCTATTCCGAGTGGCTCGATCCGACGATGACCTATTCCTCGGCGCTCTATGCGCGCGGGGCCAACGACCTCACCTCCGCGCAGCTGGCGAAATACCGTGCGCTGGCGGAGGCGACGGGCATCGGCCCAAACGATCACGTCCTGGAAATCGGCTGCGGCTGGGGCGGCTTTGCGGAATTCGCCGCCGGCGAGATCGGCTGCAAGGTGACGGGCCTGACGATCAGCCGCGAACAGCTCGCCTTCGCGCGCGAGCGCATGGCCAAAGCCGGCCTTGCCGACCGGGTGGAGCTGAAGTTCCAGGACTACCGCGACGAGACCGGCACCTATGACCGCATCGTCTCCATCGAGATGTTCGAGGCGGTGGGCGAAAAATACTGGCCGGCCTATTTCTCCAAGCTGCACGAATGTCTGAAACCGGGCGGGCGCGCCGGCCTGCAGATCATCACCATCCTGCAGGAGGCCTATGCGGACTACCGGGCGAACCCGGACTTCATCCAGAAATACGTCTTTCCCGGCGGCATGCTGCCGACACGCGAGCACCTTTCCGCGCTCGGCCGGCAATTCGGGCTGTCCACCGCCTCGGATATCGGCTTCGGCCACGACTATGCCCGCACGCTCGCCGAATGGCGGCACCGCTTCTGGGCGGCGTGGGAGCGCATCGTGCCGCTCGGCTTCGACGAGCGTTTCCGCAAGCTTTGGGAGTTCTACTTCTATTATTGCGAGGCGGGTTTCAGGGCGAAGAACATCGATGTGCGGCAGGTGGTCTATACGCGGCCCGGCAATGGACATCAGGGGTAGAAAAAATCCCTCTGGAAGCCCTTTCACAAAGAACGCCATTCCTTGCAATGCGGCCTGTCCCGGCCGAAAAGTCGCTTCCAGTCTAGGTACATAACGCGCGAGGCTCGTCTGCCATGTCCATTCTTCCGTCCGTTCTTGATGCAATCGGCAATACGCCGCTCATCCGCCTCAAGGGCGCGTCGGAAGCGACGGGCTGCGAAATTCTCGGCAAGGCGGAATTCCTCAATCCCGGCCAGTCGGTGAAGGACCGCGCCGCGCTCTCCATCATCCGCGCGGCGGAACGCTCCGGCGCACTGCGCCCCGGCGGCGTCATCGTCGAGGGCACGGCCGGCAATACCGGCATCGGCCTTGCGCTGGTTGCCCAGGCGCTCGGCTATCGCACCGTCATCGTCATCCCGGAAACCCAGAGCCAGGAGAAGAAGGACGCGCTGCGCCTGCTCGGCGCCGAGCTGGTCGAGGTTCCCGCCGTTCCCTACAAGAACCCCAACAACTACGTGAAGCTCTCCGGCCGCCTTGCCGAACAGCTCGCCAAGACCGAGCCCAACGGCGCCATCTGGGCCAACCAGTTCGACAACGTCGCCAACCGCGACGCCCATATCGAGACCACCGCGCCGGAAATCTGGCGCGATACCGACGGCAAGGTCGACGGCTTCGTTTCGGCCGTCGGCTCCGGCGGCACGCTTGCCGGCGTCGCCGCGGGCCTGCGCGCCAGGAATCCCAACATCAAGATCGCCCTTGCCGATCCGGATGGCGCGGCGCTCTTCAACTATTATGCGCACGGCGAACTGAAGTCCTCCGGCAGCTCGATCACCGAGGGCATCGGCCAGGGTCGTATCACGGCCAATCTGGAAGGCTTCACGCCCGACTACTCCTACAACATCCCCGATTCCGAAGCCGTTCCGCTGGTCTTCGACCTCATCGAGAAGGAAGGCATCGCCGTTGGCGGCTCCTCCGGCATCAACATTGCCGGCGCCATCCGCCTTGCGCGCGACCTCGGCCCCGGCCATACGATCGTGACGATCCTCTGCGACTATGCTAACCGCTATCAGTCGAAGCTCTTCAATGCGGACTTCCTCGATTCCAAGGGCCTGCCCGTTCCGGGATGGCTGACGGCGAAATCGGGGATCAAGGTCCCCTATCAGCCGGTCGAATAGGTCTCATGTCCCTTCCCACCACCGCCCTCTTTCGCGACGATTTCTATCTTTCGACAAATGAGGCGGTGGTGACGGCGGTGCATGCGGACGGCGGCATCGAGCTGGACCAGACCTGTTTCTACGCCACTTCCGGCGGCCAGCCCGGCGATACCGGCTTTCTCGAGCGCGCCGACGGCAGCCGCATCGCGCTCGGCCCGGCCGTAACGGGCGCCAGCAAGGACATCATCCTGCACCGCCCGCTGGAGGGCGAAGCGCTGCCGCTGGTCGGCGAAACGGTCGTCGCCCATATCGACTGGGCGCGCCGCTACAAGCTGATGCGCATGCACACCGCCTGCCACCTGCTCTCCGTCGTCTGCCCCTACCCCATCACGGGCGCCGCCGTCGGCGAAGACGACAGCCGCGTCGATTTCGACATGACCGACACGATCGACCGGGACGAGGTGACGGCCAGACTGATGACGCTCGTCAACGAGAATCACCCGATCTTCGTGCAGTGGATCACCGATGCGGAGCTTGCCGCCAATCCCGGCATCGTGAAATCCAAGAACGTCCGCCCGCCCATGGGCCTCGGCCGCGTCAGCCTCGTGTGCATCGGCGAGAATTCCGCCATCGACAGCCAGCCCTGCGGCGGCACGCATGTGTCGGAAACCCAGGAAGTCGGCGCCATCCACATCGCCAAGATCGAAAAGAAGGGCAAGGAGAACCGCCGGTTCCGCATCCGTTTCGGTGCGCCGGGTTCCGAAGCCTGAAGGAGGATGACCATGTCCAATGACAAGAGCAGGTTCGTCGTTTCGGCGGACTGGGTGGAAAAGCAGCTCGGCGCGCCCGCGTTCCGCGTCGTCGACGCTTCCTGGTACCTGCCGGCGCAGAACCGCAGCGGCGTTGCCGAATATGCCGCCGGTCACATTCCCGGCGCCGTCCTCTTCGACCAGGACGTGATCGCCGATCATACCAGCGGCCTGCCGCACACCATACCCGCACCGGACTTCTTCGCCGCCGAAGTCGGCAAGCTCGGCATCGCCGATACGGACACCATCGTCGTGCATGATGGTCCCGGCATCTTTACTGCGCCGCGCGTCTGGTGGCTGTTCCGCGTCATGGGCGCGAAGAACGTCTTCGTCATGGATGGCGGCCTCGACGGCTGGAAGAAGGAGGGACGGCCGCTGACGACCGACCTGCCGGAACCCGCCCCCGCCGTCTTCCACACCAATTTCAACCCCTATGCCGTCACCTCCTTCGAGGAAATGCGCGGCGTCGTGACGACGGGCTCGCGCCAGATCGCCGATGCGCGCGGCGCCGGCCGCTTTACCGGCGAGGAGGCCGAGCCCCGCGCCGGCATGCGCTCCGGCCACATGCCGGGAGCCAAAAGCCTGCCGATGGGCACCTTCTCGGACGGCGGCAAGTTCAAGGACCTCGCCAGCCTGCGCAAGCTCTTCGAGGATGCGGGTATCGACCTTGCAAAGCCGGTCGTCACGAGCTGCGGCTCGGGCGTCACGGCGGCGGTCATCACGCTCGCCCTCCAGTCCCTCGGCCACACGGACAACACGCTCTATGACGGCTCCTGGTCCGAGTGGGGCGGGCGCGAGGATACGCCCGTGGTGACGGGAAAGGACTGAGCATGGCGAAGAAGGTCCAGCCGGCGCCCATCGCCGTGCACATCACCGCGCTCGAAATGACCGCGCCGCCGAAGCAGAGCCTGCCGGTGCCGGTCAACGTGCACACCGCCATTCTCAGCGCGCCGGACATTCCGCTGGCCTTCTACCGCTTCATCTACCGGCAGGTCGGCAGCCGCTGGCACTGGGTCGACCGGCTGCGCATGGACGACGAGACGCTGGCGGCGACGCTGCACGACAAGCGCAACAGCGTGACGGTGCTCTATGTCAACGGCGCGCCGGCCGGCTTCTTCGAACTGCTGCAGATCGACGAGGACGTGGTCGAGCTTTCCCATTTCGGCCTGATGGAGCGGGCGCTCGGCCTTGGCATCGGCAAGTGGTTCCTGCTCCAGACGCTCTATGCCGCCTGGGCCTCCGGGCCGAAGCGCGTGCGGGTGACGACCAACAATCTCGATCACCCCCGGGCGCTCCAGCTCTACCAGATGTTCGGCTTCTCGCCCGTCGGCACGGAGGACGCGACGTTGGTTCCCCTGTCGGATGCCGAAGTGCTGGCGCTCGCCAAGCGCGACTGTCTGCCGCCGGCCGAGCGCCGGAAACCCTGAACGCGGCCCAACACACGGTTCATGTTCCCTTCAGGTCGCCCATGGCAGTTTGCCCGCCAACAGACGACCGAATGAAAAGGAACACACCATGCAACGCCGCGCCTTTCTGACCGCGTTCGCCGCCGCCCTCGCCGTCCCGGCCCTTTCGCGTGGCGCCCTCGCCCAGGAAACCCCGTCGGAAGAGATGATCCTGCGCCGCCTCGACGCCGCGCCCGCCCGCCGCATGCGCGAGGAGGAACGGGTGACGGTGCGCGAGTTCAAGCGCCGCCCGGATCTGCGCGGCGCCGCGCCCTCGATCAACATCCAGTCGATCAACTTCGCCTTCGCCTCGGCCGAAATCCCGCGTTCGGAATACCGCAAGGTGCGCCAGATCGCCCGCGCCATGGACCGCATCCTCAGCCGTCGCCGCCGCGCCGTCTTCCTGATCGAAGGCCATACGGATGCCGTGGGCTCGGCTGCCTCCAACCAGCTGCTCTCGGAACGCCGCGCCATTTCGCTGAAGCGGGTTCTCGTGGAGGAATTCGGCCTGCCCTTCCGGGCCCTCGAAACCGTCGGCTACGGCGAGGAATTCCTGCTGGTGCCGACGCAGAACGAGGAATGGCGCAACCGCCGCGTCACGCTGCGCCGCATCGACGAATTCGTCCGCTGATCGCGGTCATCGCCTTACCGCCGCCGGCCTCGCGCCGGCGGTTTTGATTCCGGCAAGAAACGGGTGTCGTCACAGGGGCAGATGCGGGACCATCGGCATCACCAACCGGAGCCCTTCCATGTCCATCCGCTTCCTGCCGCTGCCGACCGAAACCGCAACCGCCTACTGGAATGGCGCCACGGATGCCTATGGCATGGCGCCGGAACGGCATGTTTCAGACGGCACCGGCGTGCCCTGCCGCCATTGCCTGCGGCTGGTCGGCGCGGGTGAGCCCTATCTCATCCTCGCCCATCGCCCCTTCCCGGCCCTCCAGCCCTATGCGGAGACCGGGCCGATCTTCCTGCATGCCGAACCCTGCGCGGCGCACGAACCGTCTGAGGACATGCCGCCGATGCTGACCAGCAATGTCTACATCCTGCGCGGCTATAGCGCGGAAAACCGCATCCTCTACGGCACCGGCGCCGTGGTCGAGAACGCGGATATTCCCGGCCATGCGGCAAGGCTGCTGGAACGCGACGACGTCGCCTATCTGCACATCCGCTCGGCCCGCAACAATTGTTACCAGTGCCGCGTCGAGCGCGCATGAAAAAGGCCCGGATCGCTCCGGGCCCCTTCCGTTCTCGCTTTTCTGATCAGGCGACGTTCAGCACCGCTTCCGGCGCATGGGACTCGTAGCCCAGCGCCTCGGCTACCGGACGATTGGTGACGCGGCCCTTATGGACATTGAGGCCGGCGCGCAGGTGCCGGTCTTCGGCAATCGCCTTCAGGCCCTTGTCGGCAAGCTGCAACCCATAGTGCAGCGTCGCATTGTTGAGCGCATGGGCGGAGGTGACGGGCACCGCGCCTGGCATGTTGGCGACGCAGTAATGCACCACGCCGTCGACCTCGTAGGTCGGGTCGGAATGGGTGGTGGCATGCGAGGTCTCGAAGCAGCCGCCCTGGTCGATGGCGACGTCGACGATGACAGCGCCCTTCTTCATGCCCGAGAGCATTTCGCGCGTGACCAGCTTCGGCGCGGCCGCACCGGGGATGAGCACGGCGCCGATGACGAGGTCGGCGGAGAACACCTCCTCCTCCAGCGCATCGATGGTCGAATAACGCGTGTGCACGCGGCCGGCGAAGAGATCGTCGAGCTGGCGCAGGCGCGGGATGGAGCGGTCGAGGATGGACACGTCGGCGCCGAGGCCGGCGGCCATCTTCGCCGCATGCAGGCCGACGACGCCGCCGCCGATGATCGCGACCTTGGCCGGCAGCACGCCGGGCACGCCCCCGAGCAGGATGCCGCGACCGCCATGGGCCTTTTGCAGCGCCGTCGCGCCGGCCTGGATGGAAAGGCGTCCGGCAACCTCGGACATCGGGGCCAGAAGCGGCAGGCCGCCGCGCTCGTCCGTCACCGTCTCATAGGCGATGGCGGTGACGCCGGAGGCAAGAAGCCCCTTGGTCTGTTCCGGATCGGGCGCAAGATGCAGGTAGGTGTAGAGAATCTGTCCGTCGCGGAGCTGCGCCCATTCGGCGGGCTGCGGTTCCTTGACCTTCACCACCATGTCGCACTTCTGGAAGATATCGGCGGCGGTGGCGGCAATCCTCGCGCCAGCGGCGCGGTAGGCGTCGTCGTCTGCGCCGATGCCGGCGCCGGCTTTGGTCTCGATGAGGACCTCGTGGCCATGCGCCACATATTCCCGCACGGCTCCGGGCGTCAGCCCGACCCGGTATTCATGATTCTTGATTTCCTTCGGACAACCGACACGCATGCGCGTTCCTTTCCCGGTGTGATGTTCCCTTTGTCTTGCCGCTCTTCGGCGGGAGCACCATGGAAGCAGAGGCCGCGTGCAATGTCCTTGCAAAGCCGGTTTGCGAAATCGCCCTCAGTCGAATATTCTTTCAATATCAGCAGATTTTTCGGGGAAAATTGCAATGGCCACGCTGGATGCAATGGATGCTTCGATCCTCAAGGTGATTCAGCAGAACGGCCGCATCTCCAATGCCGAGCTTGCCGAACGGGTCGGCCTGTCGCCCTCGGCCTGCTCGCGCCGGCTCGACA
Source organism: Shinella sp. G-2 (assembly GCF_050172695.1). Classification (NCBI taxonomy): domain Bacteria; kingdom Pseudomonadati; phylum Pseudomonadota; class Alphaproteobacteria; order Hyphomicrobiales; family Rhizobiaceae; genus Shinella; species Shinella sp. G-2. The sequence continues at coordinate 22,329 of NZ_JBBEYH010000002.1, forward strand.
TCCTGGAGAAATCGGGCGTCATCAAGGGCTATCACGCCCGCATCTCGCCGAAGGCGCTCGACTACAAGATGATCGCCATCGTGCACATCTCGCTGTCCGGCCAGTTCGCCAAGACGCTCGCCGAATTCGAGGCGGCGGTGAAGCTCTGCCCGAACGTGCTGGTCTGCTACCTCATGTCCGGCGAATACGACTATATCCTGCGCGTCGCCGCCAAGGATCTGGAGGACTACGAGCGCATCCACCGCGACTGGCTGTCGGCGCTGCCCCATGTGGTGAAGATCAATTCGAGCTTCGCGCTGCGCGAAATCATCGACCGGCCGAATGTCGGGGTCTAGAGTTTGTCAGGGAAAAGTGGGAACCGGTTTTCCCGAACAGACAAACGAAAACAAAAGAATTTAGAGCGTAGAAGCCGGCTCCGACTGGACTTCGCTAGAACCGCAGGTCGATGCCGGCGCGGCGCAGCAGCCAGTAGAAGAGCGCGGTGGCGGCCACGCCGAGCAGCATGGCCCAGACGAAGCCCGATTCCCCCACGCTGAAGGGCAGGCCCGCCGTGTTCATGCCGAAGACACCGACGACCAGCGTGCCGGGCAGAAGCAGCGCGCTCATCACGGCCATGGCCTTGAGGCTGCGGTTCGATTCGTCCGCCAGCTCCGCCGCCATTTCTTCCTGGAGCAGGCGGGCGCGGTCGTTGACCGTGACGATTTCGCGGTCGAGCCGCTCCAGCCGCAGCGAGAGCCGCCGGAACATTGCATGGGCATGGTCGCTCAGGGCCCAGTCCTCGCGGTCCTCCTCGTCGAACAGCGCCACCATGCCGGCGACCGGCCGGTGCAGCGAGACCGCGAGCCGGCGCACCTCCTTGAGGCTGCGCCGTTCGTCGCTCAGACGCTCGGTGACCAGGCGGTCCTCCACCGCATCGAGCAGGCTTGCGGCCTCCTTCAGCTTGAGCGCCGTGTTCTTGCAGAAGGCGGCGACGATGGCCTCGAAAAGTTCATAGGCGGTCGCCGGGCAGAAACCGTCGGCGAAGGATCGCCGCACGCGGTTCACCGCCTCCACGGGATGGCGCCGGCCGGTGACGAGAAGCCGGTCCGTCAGGGCGAAATGCAGGCGCCCCACGCTGGTGGAGGCCCGGTCCGTCTCCTGCTGCTGCAGGTCGGCGATGACGCCATGCGTCGTGCCGGCCTCATGGCCAAGCACCAGGCTTTCGTCATGGCCCTCCAGGATCGCGCGTGCTGCCGCCGGCAGGGCGCACCGTCCCGGCAGCCAGCCCTGTATGCGCTGGTCGACGAGATCGACATGCAGCCACACCCAGCCCTCGCCGGCCGCAAGCGCCGTCTCGATCTCCTGCGGGGCGAGCGGCAGGACCGGCCCGCCGGGCGTGCAGCGATAGGCGCCGACGAGCCCCGGCGTTACCGCCCGTTGCGTCTGGTCGAGGAGGTTCAAGGGCCTGCGCCGGTCTCAGTAGGCTTCCGGGACGTACATTTCATCCGGCGGCTCGTGGCGAACATAGTCGTCGTGGCGCACGCGCTCCGGCAGGTCGATCTGCGTCTTCGGCACGTCCTCGTAGGGCACCTGCGAAAGAAGATGGGCGATGCAGTTGAGGCGCGCCTTCTTCTTGTCTACGGCCTCGACGATCCACCAGGGCGCTTCGGGAATATGCGTGCGCGCCAGCATCTCTTCCTTCGCCTTGGTGTAGTCTTCCCAGTGGACGCGGCTTTCGAGATCCATGGGCGAAAGCTTCCACTGCTTCAGCGGATCATGGATGCGCATGCGGAAACGGAATTCCTGCTCCTCGTCGGTGATCGAGAACCAGTATTTGATGAGGATGATGCCGGAGCGAACCAGCATGCGCTCGAATTCCGGCACCGAGCGGAAGAATTCCTCCAGCTCGTCCGATGAACAGAAGCCCATGACGCGCTCGACGCCGGCACGGTTGTACCAGGAGCGGTCGAACAGCACCATTTCGCCGGCGGACGGCAGGTGCGGCACATAGCGCTGGAAGTACCATTGATTGCGCTCGCGCTCGGTCGGCGCGGGCAGCGCAACGACGCGGCAGATGCGCGGATTGAGACGCTGGGTCACGCGCTTGATGGCGCCGCCCTTGCCGGCCGAATCGCGCCCCTCGAACAGGACGACGACCTTCAGCTTCTTGTGCTGCACCCAGTCCTGCAGCTTCACCAGCTCATGCTGCAGGCGGAACAGCTCGCGGAAATAGACGCGGCGCTCCAGCGTCTGCGGCGCCGGGCCGGACATGCCCTCGGCGACGAGCTCGTCCAGCCGCTCCTCCTCGATCTGCATTTCCAGCTCTTCGTCGAAACTGTCGGCGATTTCCGCCTTGATGCGGCTGAGGTGATTGTCGTCGAGCATGGCCGGGATCCGTCAAAGTGAGGGTTGTGCCCCGCGGCGGACGTGCAGAAGCGGCGCGTCGCGGAACTTCCGGCCCATCGTATAAGAAGCGCACATGACCCTTTTGTGACAGGTCGCGGCGGGCGGAATGCCGAGGGGTGTTACGCCGAAACCACCTGGTTGCGGCCGGCATTCTTGGCGGCGTAGAGCCGGGCGTCGGCAGCCGAAAGCAGCGCGTTCAGCGTCGTGCCGTCATGATAGCTGTTGGCGACGCCGATGCTGACCGTGACGGGCATGCCGTCCGGCCGGCGGATTTCCGCTTCGACCCGCTGGCGCAGCATTTCGGCGCGCTCGGCGCCGGCCGCCGGGGCGACATCCTCGCAGAGCACCACGAACTCCTCGCCGCCGAAACGGAAGAGCCGGTCGCCGCCCCGCAGCGCCCGTTGCAGGCAGGTCGCGGCCTCCTTCAGCACGCCATCGCCCGCCAGGTGCCCGAAGCGGTCGTTGACGTCCTTGAAGTGGTCGGCGTCGATGATCATCAGGCCGAGGGGCTTGCCCGCGACGAGCATGGCCGAGAGCATGCGCGGCGCCTCGAATTCCAGGCGGCTGCGGTCGTAGACGCCGGTCAGCGCATCGCGGCCCGAGCGATCGAGCAGGTCCTCGTAGCGCTCGCGGAAGGTAAGATCGGCGAAGATATCGGCGATTGGCCGAGGCGAAACGGGGATCGCCGAAATGCGCGAATAATAGAGATAGACGGTGATCAGCACCGCATAGGCGCAGGCCGCCATCATCTTGGCGACCCAGCCGCCCCAGAAGACTTCCACCGGCGCATCGTTGAGGAAATGCAGCGCCGAATAAAAGCCGATCTGGTCGAAGGTCAGCACCGCGACGCCGGAAACGAAGAAGCGCATCGCCGTGTTCTTCCGGAACACGCGGCCAAGCCGCTCGTAGAGCAGGATGATGGCGAGCGAATCGACATAGAGCAGCATGGTGCCCCACAGCATCAGCCAGCCCATCTCGTCGATGAAGGCAAGGTCGGCGATGCGGCCCGGCACCGCGCCGATGGTCTGGTGGTGGCGCAGCAGGAGGCTGAGACCCACCGTCAGGAAATTGCCGGCGAGCAGGCCGTAGATCGGCGCGCGCACGACGGCGGCGTCCTCCTTCACATAGAGAAGCAGGATCATCATCAGCTTGCCGGAAAAGAGCACCGAGGAGCCGGGCGAGATGACGCCGAAGGGCAATTCGATATAGAAGACCGCCGCGAGATAGGTCTCGAGGAAGTGCATGACGCCGAGCGCGGCGACGAAAACGCCGATGCCGATCTGGTGGCGCAGATGCAGGATGCCCACCATGAAGACGAAATAGAACCCGGCCTCGATGAGAAGCAGGATCAGATTTTCAGTACCCATGAGCGGTCCGCAGTTTCCTCGACACCCCCGAAGCTAAACGCATCGAAAGAGTCGCAACAAGTCGTTTCCTGCGGATACAGGCAAATGCGCCGGTTCTCCAGCGCCTTCGTATGATTATTTTCGGGGGATGCGGTTCCGCTCAGACCTGACGGCTGTCGACGCCATCGGCGAAGAGCGACGCGCCGTGCTGGTCGGCGATCTGCCTTGCCTTGCGGAAGGTCGAGGCGACCGTGTCGTCCCGCGAGGCGAAGAGATCGGCGCGGATGAAGGTGCGCACCATCACGCGGTCGCCGTCCCGCTTCTCGATGCGCCCGGCAAGCCGGTGCTGGCCGCCCTCGGGAATGGGCGCGGCGACGAGGAGAAGGTCGTTATAGGCCTCGGTTTCCTCGGCGATCTTCGCCGGAGTTGCCGAGCCGCCGCCGCGACCGAAGAGTTTTGAAAAGAACGATGCCATGGCCGATTGCTAGCACAGGCTTGCATGCCGTCCAAGGGGATCGGCTGTGGATAGAAGAGGCGGACCGCCCCTCTTCCGCCTTCCCGCACCGCGCCTGCCGAGAGAGGCAAGACGCGGCCGGCAGCTGGATGAGGAGCGGGCCTCCGGTTGGATCAGATGATGAGATTGGAGAGAATCTCGTTCTCGGTGATGTCCTGGTAACGCATGCCCGCCGCATCGAAGGCCTTCTTCAGCGCGGTGAAATTCTCCGGCGCCCTGGTTTCGATGCCGATGAGGATGGAGCCGAAGTTGCGGGCGGACTTCTTCAGATATTCGAAGCGGGCGATGTCGTCGTCCGGGCCGAGCATGTTGAGGAAATCGCGCAGCGCGCCGGGGCGCTGGGCAAGGCGCAGGATGAAGTATTTCTTCAGGCCCGCATGGCGCATGGCGCGCTCCTTGACGTCGGGCAGGCGCTCGAAATCGAAATTGCCGCCGGAGACGACGGCGACGACCGTCTTGCCTTCCAGCGCCTCGCGGCCGAGCGCATCCAGCGCCGTCAGCGACAGCGCGCCCGCCGGCTCCAGCACCACGCCCTCGACATTCAGCATGTCGATCATCGTCACGCAGATCGCGTTTTCCGAAAGCAGCATCACCTGGTCCGCCGAAAAGCGGCTGAGCGCGGCGAAGTTCAGCGCGCCGATCTGCCCGACCGCCGCGCCGTCTACGAAATTGTCGACCTGGTCGAGCGTCACCACCGCGCCGCTTTCGAGGCTGCGCTTCAGGCTCGGCGCGCCGGCAGGTTCGCAGAACAGGAAGCTCGACGGGCCGATCAGGCCTTCGAGATAGCCCGTCACGCCGGTGGCAAGGCCGCCGCCGCCGACCGGCAGGGCCACGAGATCGGGCAGCTTGCCGTCGAGCTGGGCGACGATTTCCGCCGCCACGGTCGCCTGCCCCTCGATGATGTCCTCATGGTCGAAGGGCGGCACCATCAGCGCGCCGGTCGCCTCCGCATGGTCGCGGGCGGCCTTGTAGCACTGGTCGAAGAAGTCGCCGACCAGCTTGATGGTGACGAACTCGCCGCCGAAGATGCGCGTCTTGTCGATCTTCTGCTGCGGCGTCGTCACCGGCATGAAGACCACGCCCGGCACGCCGAAATGGCGGCAGACGAAGGCAAAACCCTGCGCGTGGTTGCCGGCCGAGGCGCAGACGAAGCTGCGCGCGCCATCGGGTCTTGCAAGAACCTTGCGGAAGAAGTTGAAGGCGCCGCGAATCTTGTAGGAGCGCACCGGCGAGAGGTCTTCCCGCTTCAGGTAGATTTCCGCGCCGTAGCGGGCGGAAAGGTGTTCGTTGAGCTGGAGCGGTGTTTCGGGAAAGAGCCCGCGCAATGCGTCGCAGGCTGCGTCGACGTCCGGTTTCATGCCGTTCGATGCCATCCTTGAGTTTGGACAATGCAACGGCTATAGCATCGTACCGGAACGTGAGCAGCGGTTTTCGGCAAAAACGATGCGAAAAACAAACTGCTGCACATCGCAGCGACGGACACCGCCCGTCCTGGCCGCGGCCCTTCGAGACCACCCCTTGAGCCCAGCCGGCATGCAGGACGACTTTCCTTGAACGCCACGATTTTCCGGTCCGCCATCAACATCGCCGCCATCAGCGGCATCTATCTGTCGTTGGCCATGCTCATCCCGGCGTTCATCGACGTCTATTACGGGCACCCGGACTCGGAAGTCTTCTTCCTCTCGGCCTTCTTCACCGGCGGCCTTTCGCTCGCCACCGCCGCCGCCACGCGCTCCGGCCCGCCGCCGTTCAACAAGCGCATGGGCTTTCTCGTCGTCAACATGCTGTGGCTGAGCGCGACCATCATCGGCGCGATCCCGCTGTGGCTGTCCTCGATGAAGCTCACCTTCGCGCAGGCCTTCTTCGAATCGGTTTCGGCGATCAGCACGACGGGTTCCACCGTCATCGTCGGCCTCGACCACGCCCCGCCCGGCATCCTGATGTGGCGCTCGCTGCTGCACTGGCTCGGCGGCGTCGGGATTCTCGCGCTCGGCCTCTTCATCATGCCGTATCTGCGGGTCGGCGGCATGTCCTTCTTCAAGCTCGAATCGTCCGACACCGCCGACAAGCCCTTCGCCCGCATCGCGAGCTACACCCGCGCCTTCCTCGCCATCTATGTATCGATCACCCTCATCTGCGCCGTCACCTATGCCGCGCTCGGCATGAACCGTTTCGACGCGCTGAACCATGCCATGTCGACGGTCGCCACCGGCGGGCTTTCGACGCACGACGCCTCCTTCGGCTACTACAAGAGCCTGCCGCTGCTGTGGGCCGGCACCTTCTTCATGACGCTGAGCAGCCTGCCCTTCTCCGTGCTCATCCTCATCGTCGTGCGCGGCCGCGTCGATGCCTGGCGCGATCCGCAGATCCGCGTCTTCCTCGGCTATCTCGTGCTGTTTTCCGTCGCGGCCAGCATCTTCCAGCGACTGCAGAACGGCGTCGACTTCCACACCGCGCTCGCCCATTCCTTCTTCACCGTCTCCTCCATCCTTTCCACGACCGGCTTTGCCAGTGACGACTATACGCAATGGGGCCACTTCATCGTGGCGCTCGCCTTCGTCGCCACCTTCATGGGCGGCTGTTCGGGCTCGACGGCCGGTGGCCTCAAGGCCTATCGCCTGATCATCCTCTTCAACTTCATCCGCACCGGCCTCTACCGCCTCATCTATCCCGACGGCATCCACGCCGTGCGCTACGGGCCGATGACGGTCGATGCCGATCTCCAGCGCAGCGTCTTCCTGTTCTTCATCACCTATGTGGCGATTTCCGCCATGGGGGCGATCCTGCTCGGCCTGATGGGCTACGACGTGCTGACGGCGATCTCGGCCGCCGCGACCTCGCTGTCCAATGTCGGCCCCGGCGTCACGGAGGCGATCGGCCCGGCCGGCACCTTCGCCGGCTTCCATGACGCCGCGCTCTATATCCTCTCCTTCCTCATGCTGCTCGGGCGTCTGGAAATCCTCACCGTGCTGGTGATCCTGACGCCGCTGTTCTGGAAGAACTGAGCGGCGTTCTTGACTGTTGTCACGCTTGTCCGCATCCTGCCGCCTCCTGGCTGGAGGAAGACTGCATGTTGGTGCCGAAGTCCCTGTTGCGTATGACCTTTGTGGCCGCGCTCGCGTCGGCGCTCGTCCCGGCATCCGGCTTTGCCGGCCCGCTGGTCGAAGCCGCCAAGAAGGCGGAGGAACAGGCCGCCGCCGGCGATACGGTCGGCGCGCACAACACGATCCGCGACGCCTATGGCGCCTTCGCCGCGACGCTGCCCTTCTCCATCGGCAAGGCCGTCTTCGTTTCCGCCCCGCCGGAAGGCTACGGCATGTATGCCGCGCGCAAGGACACCAACTTCAAGGCGGGCGAAGCGCTGATCTCCTATGTCGAGCCCGTCGGCCTTACCTGGCGCCCCGCCGATGGCGGCAGCCTGGAATCCCATTTCACCGTCGATCTCGAACTCACGGACCCCAAGGGCACGAAGCTTGCCGAGCAGAAGGCCTTCGGCTCCTTCGACTTCAAGGGCAGCGTGCGCAACCAGGAGGTCTTCGCCAAGCTGACGCTGAACCTCACCAGCCCGCCCGCCGGCGACTATGTGCTGCGCTACCGCTTCCGCGATACGGCGAGCGGCGCCGTCGCCATCAGCCAGCAGCCGTTCAAGATCGTGCCGTGATCGGCATCCGCGCGGCAACGCCTGCCGATCTCAAGGCGCTGGCCGCGATCGGCCTTGCCGCCTGGCGAAGGGGCATCCAGCCGCTGGTGCCCGAAAGCGTGGTGGCGCGGGTCACCGCCGAAAATCCCTTTCTGCCCTTCCTGAAAGCGATGGGACCGCGCATCCTCGTCGCAACCGACGGGGAGGAACCTGCCGGTTTCGGCGCCTGCGAACACGCCGACGACACGATCAGCGACATCTGGGTTTCACCCGCCTTCGAGGGGCGCGGCGTCGGCTCGGCGCTTCTTGCGGCGCTGGAACGCGAGATCGCGGAGCGCGGCCATGGGCAGGCGCGCCTCCAGGTCGCGGCGGCCAACGCGCGGGCGTTCCGGCTCTACCGGCACCGCGGCTACCGCGAGATCTGGCGCGGCATACGGCATGACCCGATCCTCGACACGCCGCTCGAAAAGGTGGAGCTCGCCAAGGACCTTGCCCGCCCTTGAAGCCCTGGTCGGGCCGTTTACCGCGGGCAAAGAGAATTGTGACAAGCGGCGAATCAGTGCTTTCCAGCGCCTTCCCGCTCAATTATGACAGCCGCATGACAACCCCAGCCACGTAAGGGGCATCCATGCTTTCGCTGTTTCGCAAACTCATGCCGCGTGAAGACCGGTTCTTCGATCTCTTCCAGCAGCATTCCCGCACCGTCGTCGGCGCTGCAGAATCCCTCCGTGCGGCGCTTGCCGGCGGTCCGGATCTCGAAAAGCACTGCGACCGCATCGTCGAACTGGAAGACCAGGCCGACGACATCACGCGCGAGGTTCTGCTCGCCGTCCGCCGCAGCTTCATCACCCCGTTCGACCGCGGCGACATCAAGGACCTGATCCAGTCGATGGACGATGCCATCGACATGATGCACAAGACGGTCAAGACCATCCGCCTCTACGAGCAGACGAGCTTCCAGCCCGGCATGCAGGAAATGGGCGAAGCCGTCGTCAAGGCCGCCCATCTCATCGCCGAAGCCATTCCGCTGCTCGACAAGGTCGGCGTGCATGCCGGCCGCCTCAGCGCCATCGCCGAGGAAGTCACCCGCGTCGAGGGCCGCTCGGACGAGCTGCACGACCGGGGCCTGAAGGACCTCTTCCGCCAGTTCCGCACCACCGATCCGATGGCCTATATCATCGGCAGCGAGATCTACGGGGAACTCGAGAAGGTCGTCGACCGCTTCGAGGACGTCGCCAATGAAATCAGCGGTATCGTGATCGAGAACGTCTGATGGACGCCACCCTCGCCTTTCCGCTGCTGATCGGCCTCGTCGGCATCGCGCTGCTGTTCGACTTCCTGAACGGCCTGCACGATGCCGCGAATTCCATCGCCACGATCGTCTCCACGCGCGTCCTGCGTCCGCAATATGCGGTGATGTGGGCGGCGTTCTTCAACTTCATCGCCTTCCTGTTCTTCGGCCTGCATGTCGCCGAAACGCTCGGCAAGGGCATCATCGATCCCGCCATCGTCAGCCCGCTCGTCATCTTCGCGGCGCTGATGGGCGCGATCATCTGGAACGTCGTCACCTGGATCTTCGGCATTCCGTCGAGCTCCTCGCACGCCCTCATCGGCGGTCTCGTCGGCGCGGGCCTTGCCAAGACCGGCTTCGACGCGGTCGTCTGGAGCGGCCTCATCAAGACGGCGAGCGCCATCTTCCTGTCGCCGGCCATCGGCTTCTTCCTGGCGCTGATCCTCGTCCTGATCGTATCCTGGATCTTCGTGCGCCAGACGCCCTTTGCCGTCGACCGCACCTTCCGCGTCATGCAGTTCATCTCGGCCTCGCTCTATTCGCTCGGCCATGGCGGCAACGACGCGCAGAAGACGATGGGCATCATCGCCGTGCTGCTCTATTCGCAGGGCTATCTCGGCGGCGAGTTCTACGTGCCCTTCTGGGTCGTCATCACCTGCCAGGCCGCCATGGCGCTCGGCACGCTGATGGGCGGCTGGCGCATCGTGCACACGATGGGCTCCAAGATCACCCGCCTCAACCCGATGCAGGGTTTCTGCGCGGAAACCGGCGGCGCCCTCACCCTGTTCGGCGCCACCTGGCTCGGCATCCCGGTCTCGACCACGCACACGATTACCGGCGCCATCATCGGCGTCGGCGCCGCGCGCCGCGTCTCGGCCGTGCGCTGGGGCATTGCCGGCAACATCGTCATCGCCTGGATCGTCACCCTGCCCTCGGCAGCCGCGATTTCGGCGCTGTTCTACTACGTGTTCAACGCGATCTCGGGCTGATCGGCAAACACGGAGGCGGCGCATCCGGGAGGATGCGCCGCCATTCTTTCCGGCCCTGACGTGTCCGGTCGGGCGCCGTCCGCCGAACGTTCCCCCACATTTTTGACGAGACCGCCGGAGAGGCGTATTCTGACGGCTTCTTTCGGGAGCCTAGCCATGCGTCCTGGAATGCGTGTTGCCAACCTGATCACAGGTCTGATCGTCGCCCTGGTCCCCACCCTGGCGGATGCCCACAACTGCAAATGCCGCAACCGCGGCGTCCTCTTCGAGCTGGGACAGACATCCTGCCTCCGTGTCGACGGCGGTAGCTATCTCGCGCGCTGCGAGATGAAGCTCAACGTCTCCTCCTGGACGAAGATCGAGGACGGGTGCCCGGTGACGGACCGGGCCATACCGCCGATGACGCGGGTGAACTGACAGCGTCCCGTCCCTTGCCGATATTCAGCGCCGGCCGCGCCTCAATCCCGCAGATGCACGCTTGAGACGGCGAGATCGCAGGCGGACCCGAATTGCGCCGCCTTGTCCTCACGATAGATACATTCGAAATTATAGGCCTTGCCGTCGTGCACGGTGAAAACGTAGCGGTTGATCGCGACGGTTTTGAACCGCTTGTTGGTGAAGACCATATCGACGGCCGGCTGGCCGAGCATGGTGGTCATCGCCGACGACTTGAGCTTGATGGACGGCAGGACGGCGATGGCGCCGACGAATTCCGCGACGATGGCCTCACGGTTCTGCTCGCTCACGTCGGCGATGGCGCCGGGATCGCGCGGGCCGAGGAAGGTGATGAGCACGTCGCCATTGTCCATGCTGGAGGCGGTGACGCCGGTGACGTCGCCGGTTACATCCGCGAACATGTGGCTCAGCGCGAAATTGTCAGGATACTGGAAACTGTAGGCGCCATCGGCGGCTTCAAAGGTTTTGACGTCCTCAGCAAGGGCGCCGGCGGGCGCGGCAAGGACGAGCGCCAGGAGCGCGGTACGAGAGACGAAAGACATGGAACTCCGTTTCATGCGGCTGCCGTGCGGAAAACGGCGAGATCAATCAGGCCGCCATGGTCCCCCGCATTCTGTGGAAGGCATGGGTGAACATCACGGGCGCGAAGACAAAGGATAGCGCGGTGAGCGGGTCGAACCACAGCAAATCCTTGGGATCGATCAGGTAATCCCCGTAATAAAGGAAGGCGAGCATCGCCGAGGGCAGGAACATGGTCTGCCAGTCCGCCTTGAAGAGCGGGCGGCGCTCGCCCTCTTCCAGCCATCGCTCCGCAAGGCTCTGAAAACCGCCGAGGGCGAGCATGGATGTCGTACAAGCCATGAACATGATGAAATGCACCGGGCCTGGAAACAGCGACGCGATCATGAGGAGCGCGGCGAGATGGGTGGTCTGCAGCCAGAGCGCAAGCCTCGCCCCGTCGTGGGCCTTGTTGCGCGTCGCCCCCTCCGGCCCCGGCACCATCACCGCTTCGACGCGCTCGGCCTGCGATCCGAAATTCAGCGAAAAGACGAAAAGCGCGAGCGCCGCGTAGACCGAGCGGTCATAGACGTCGAAGCCATAGGGGCTCAGCAGGGCGAAGATGCGTGCGCCGATCCATTTCGTCGCGTGATAGGCGGCGATATCCAGAAGCACGCCCGCAAGATATCCCCTGCTGAGCAGGAGTTGCGGCAGAACCTTCAATTCCTCGAACATCGCAGTCCTCCGCCCCCTATTCTACCGCAGCGCCCCAGGCGTTGCAGGAGGACCCGTCCTAACAGGATGCCTTGCAAAACCAATGGAATGCCCCGCGTCCCCTTGACGTTTCCGGCCAAGTGATTGAAACAAAAACCATGCGGGCGTGGCGAAACTGGTAGACGCAAGAGACTTAAAATCTCTCGGCCTTGGCTGTGCGGGTTCGATCCCCGCCGCCCGCACCAGCCGCTCCCAGCTCATTCCGTTTCCGCAAGATAGTGCCGCAGCCGGTCCTTCAGGTTGTCGACCACCAGCGGGTGCGCGAGGAACTGCTGAAGCGACATGATCTCGAAGCGCTGGCCTTCCTCGCCGAAGACGATGTCTCCAAAACCCTCCGCCAGATGCGCGACATGGAAATAGGTGCCGGGCGCGCCGGGGATCTTGGCCGGGTAGTAGCGCTCCCAGACGATGGACGACGGATCGATGGAAATGCCGAATTCCTCGCGGGTCTCGCGGATGGCGCATTCGGCGGGCGTTTCGTCCTCTTCCCGGCCGCCGCCCGGAAGGTCCCACATGCCGGGAAAGGGGATTTCAGGCTTTTCGTCGCGCTGATAGGCGATCAGCCGGCCCTCGCAGATAAGCGCGATCTTGGCACCCCTGAAGTCGGATGGATCCATGGCGGCCGCTCCTTGCCCGGAAAGCCCGACCATAGGCGATTCGCACAGCCTCGCGGCAGATGCCTCAAGAGGGTGCGCAAACAAAAAGGGTGCGGCCCCTGACGCTGGCCGCACCCTCTTCTTCAGCGACGTTTCAGGAGAACGTCAGGCCGAAAGCTTTGCCGCGATCTTGGCGACATGAGCGCCCTGGAAGCGGGCGGCGTCCAGTTCGACCGCGGACGGCTGACGCGAGCCGTCGCCATCGGTGATGGTGGAGGCGCCGTAGGGCGAGCCGCCCTTGATCTCGTCCACACCCATCTGGCCCTGGAAGGCATAGGGAAGACCGACGACGACGAGGCCGTGATGCAGGAGCGTGGGGATGAAGCCGAGAATGGTCGATTCCTGGCCGCCGTGCTGGGTGGCGGAGGAGGTGAAGACCGAGCCGACCTTGCCGACCAGCTTGCCCTGCGCCCACAGGCCGCCCGTCTGGTCCCAGAAATTGCGCATCTGCGAGGCGACCGTGCCGAAGCGCGTGCCGGCGCCGACGATGATGGCGTCGTAGTCGGCGAGTTCCTCGACCGTGGCGACTTCGGCCTTCTGGTCCATCTTGTAGTAGGACGCCTTGGCGACCTCTTCCGGCACGAGTTCGGGCACGCGCTTGACGGTGACGTCGGCACCGGCCGACTTGGCGCCTTCTGCCGCGGCATAGGCCATCGCCTCGATGTGGCCGTAGGCCGAGTAGTAAAGAACCAGAACTTTCGCCATCGTCGTCTCCTGTTGCGAAGGGCTTTCCGCTTGATTGCGGCGTCGCGTTGGATGTAGCACTTCGATATGGCCGCGGCACGAAGCTGCGCGGTCGACAGACTGTTCACCCGCCATTGACAATGCCGCCCGCCCCGGTCCGCATTTCGATCCCGACCTCAGAGAGCGCCCATGAGTTCCACTGCCGTTGCCACCGCCGCCATGCTCGCCATTGGCGACGAGCTTCTTTCCGGGCGCACCAAGGACAAGAATATCGGCCAGCTCGCGGATGTGCTCTTTCTCGCCGGCATCGACCTCAAGGAGGTGCGCATCGTCGGCGACGAGGAGGAGGCCATCGTGGAGGCGCTGAATGCGCTTCGGGCGCGCTACACCTATGTCTTCACCTCCGGCGGCATCGGCCCGACCCATGACGACATCACGGCGGATGCGATCTCCAGGGCCTTCGGCGTGCCCTGCCTGCACGATCCGCTCGCCATGCAGCTGCTCGGCGCGATGTACGAGAAGCGCGGCGTCGAATTCAACGAGGCGCGCCAGCGCATGGCCCGCATGCCCGAGGGCGCGGTGCATATCGAAAATGCCGTCTCGACGGCGCCGGGCTTCAACATCGGCAATGTCTATGTCATGGCCGGCGTGCCGCAGGTCTTCACCGCCATGCTGAGCACCGTGGTGCCGAAGCTTGCGGGCGGCAAGCCCATGCTGTCGCGCTCGGTCGCCTCGCCCTTTGGCGAAGGCGATATCGGCAGCGCGCTCGCCGAGATCCAGAAGAATCACCCGGACACCAGCATCGGCTCCTATCCGCGCTTTTCCGAAAACCGCTTCTCGACGGAAATCGTCATCCGCAGCCGAACGGAAGCCCCGGCGGAAGCGGCCGAACGTGATATACTGGCGATGATCGCCGAAATCGCCGCGGCCAAGGCCGCTTCTTGATCCGGATCAAGGTCTCGGCCCCGCGGCGGGCGCAGGTTTCATGTTGACCCAGGACAGGAGGCCGAAATGACCTACAAGACCATCGTGGCGGTGCTGAGCGCCGCCGAGGACGCCGGCAAGGTGACGGACCATGCGCTTGCGCTCGCACGCGAGACGGGCGGCCATGTCATCGGCATCCATGCGGAGGCCCCGGTCGTGGTCACGCTGATCGCGCCGATGGAATATCCCGATCCCAATGCCGTGCTGGACCTCCAGGAGCGCGCCCAGCGCCAGTCGCGCGCAGTCGAGCAGGCCTTCCGTTCGCGCTGTGAGCGCGACGACATTTCCTATGAATGGCGGCTTTTCACCGGCACCGCCGGTTATGCCTCGGCGGGTGTCATCGACAGCGCCCGCGGCGCCGACATCGTGCTTGCCGGCCAGTTCGATCCCGATCTCGACGGCCCGGCGCGCGAGGATATCGAAGACCTGCTCTATGAGAGCGGCCGGCCGGTCTATCTCGTTTCCAACGCGCCCGCCGGCCCCGAGCCGATCGAGCGGGTGCTGCTCGCCTGGAACGGCTCGCGGGAGGCGGCGCGCGCTGCCTTCGACGCCCTGCCCTTCCTGATGGGCGCCAAGGAGGTCGAGATCTTCACCATCGATCCGCCGGAAACCGCCATGCAGTCGCGCGATTTCTGCGGCGCCGAGCTTGCTGCCACGCTCGCCCGCCATGGCGTCAAGACGACCGTCGCCTCCGGCGCCTCGCAGGGCCATTCGGTGGCCGATGCGCTCAACCACCGCGCAAGCGAGATCGATGCCGGGCTCATCGTCATGGGCGCCTACAGCCACTCGCGGCTGCGCCAGCGCCTCTTCGGCGGCGTCACCAGCGCCATGATGCGCGGCGCGCGCGTGCCGACGCTGATGTCGCGCTGACCCTGCCCTTCGCTCAGGCGACGGCCTTGATCATCGTCGTCGCCGAGCGGAAGCCAAAGACCGGCTTCAACAATCCCGACGAGACGGTGGCCATGGCCTCGAAGCCACGCCGGGCATAGAGCGCGCGGGCACGGGGATTTTCATCGATCACGTCGAGGCGGATCCTTTGCAGCCCGCGCGTGACCGCAACATCTTCCACCGCATCGAGAAGAGCCGAGCCGACGCCGAGGCTGCGCGCCTCCGGCCGCACGAAGATGCCGTCCATCAGGAGCGTGCCCGCGTCGCACGGGCGGTCCAGCACCTGCAGCAGGAGCCCGCGCACAAGGCCGCTGAACCAGCCATAGGTCTCCGCCATCTCCCGCAGGCCACCATCCAGAAAAGCCCCTTCCGGCGTCTTGAAGCCGGCGACGCCGAGGAAACGGCCGTCCGGCGCAATGGCGCTCACGGCCTGTTCGGGCCTCAGGACCCGCTCCAGCAGGGCGAGCGCCTTCGCCTCCGGCCCCAGCGGATAGCGCAGCTTGCGGGAAAAGGCCTCCCAATAGCCGGCCGCGGCAATCCGGCGATGGGCGGCGCGCAATCCCGCTTCGATGGTGAAGGCGCGCGTGCTGGCGCCGGTCTCGCTCATGGCCGTCTCCCGTCAATCGTTTCCGGGCAGGTAGGGATGGCGGAGAGCGAAAACAATGCGGGATTTCCGGAGCGCCCGCGCCCCGCCCGCTCCCGACTTGCCTGTGGATCGCCCGATATTCGAGGATTTCCTTGACCGGCGATCTGGATTAGAGAGAACGAATCCTCTTTTTCCGCCTATCAGGAGCCCGTCATGTCGCTGCCCGACAAAGCCTTCCCCGTATCCTGGGACCAGTTCCATCGCGATGCCCGCGCGCTCGCCTGGCGGCTGGCGGATGGCGACCGCGAATGGAAGGCCATCGTCTGCATCACGCGCGGCGGCCTCGTGCCGGCGGCCGTCATCTCGCGCGAGCTCAACATCCGCCTCATCGAGACGGTCTGCGTCGCCTCCTATCACGACTATGTCTCGCAGGGCGACATGCATGTCCTCAAGGGCATCTCGCCCGAGCTGACCCAGCATGAAGGCGAAGGCATCCTCATCGTCGACGATCTCACCGACACCGGCAAGACGGCCGCACAGGTTCGCGCCATGCTGCCGAAGGCGCATTTCGCCGCCGTCTACGCCAAGCCGAAGGGCCGCCCGCTGGTCGACACTTTCGTCACCGAGGTCAGCCAGGACACCTGGATCTATTTCCCCTGGGACATGGGCTTCACCTATCAGGAGCCGATCGCCAAGGGCACGCGCGGCTAAGCTGTCGGACGCCCCTTCCAGATCATGCCAGGGTTGCGCCGCAACCCATTGATTTGACGATTTTTCCTGAAAAGCCGGCGGATGCGTCAAGCGTGCCCGCCGGCTTAATCTTTCCGCAATTCCTGCAAAAGATAGTGCTTATTTTAGCCATCCGGCGGGAGGAAAGAACAGTCGATGCGACAGGAAGGGCGGGCATTCGCGGCCATTGCACTTGGCCTTGCGCTTCTCTCCGGCCCCGCAGCCGCGCAATGGGACATCCGCACCACTGCGGTTTCCGACTATGTCGAGGCCAATGTCCGGCCGTGGATCGAGGATCCGGCCATCGTCAACGCCATCCTGGCGCAGAATGCCGTCCATGCCGGTCTCGACCAGAAGGAGATCAACGCGCTCGACCGGCGCTGGCGCGACGAGCTCGGCAAGGCCGAGCGGCCGCTGGTCGATACGCTTCTGTCCAATCCCCTCTCGCTCCACCTCAAGGACCGGCAACGCGCCGCCGGCGGGCTGATCACCGAAATCTTCGTCATGGACAATCGCGGCCTCAATGTCGGCCAGAGCGACGTCACCTCCGACTACTGGCAGGGCGACGAGGCGAAATGGCAAAAGAGCGTGCAAACCGACCGGATTCACATCGACGAGGCGGGACGGGACGAGTCCACCCTGCTCATGCAGTCGCAGGCCAGCCTGCCGATCCACGACCCCAGGACCGGCGCGGTGATCGGCGCCATCACCGTTGGGGTCAATCTCGACGCGCTCTGACGCTGCGACAGGGAATCACTTTATCCACGGATCACAGTTCACCGCCCGTGACTATTCCCTGATGTCGCGAGGTCAAAAATTCCCGTCTTTTTATCGATGATTTTTTCCGCTTTTCCACAGTCGCATTGCGCGCCGTCTCACCTTTCGGGGCGAAGCTGCTGATTTTTCAGCACTTGGGGACTGTCCCCATTTTCCACAGCAGGCAGGCACAACATATAGACTTCAAACTTCCTTCACAAACCAGCCCTTGACGGGAATCGGGCAGATGAGGTTAATGAAAACCAAGTTGCGGCGGCGACTGGACCGTATTGTTACGAGGTCGGTTCTCATCACGAAATCGCGTTCCCATACGCATGTGGCCGGGTGGATGATCCGCTCGCCGCACGGGTGCTCTTGCGCCCGATTTCCAGATGCGCCCATGCAGCCACTGGGTCTGGAAAAAAGAACCTGTTGATACTATATTTAGTGTTTGCAGCCATACTCAGCACAAGATACAGGAGCCCGAGATCGATCGGGCTTCCCGCACGGACTGGACGATTTGGGCTGGCTGCAGGCTTGCGGCCGGACGGGGATAATTGCGCCCTGTTTTAAAGGCAGGATGCGGCAGCAGAGGACAACGGAAATGCGCATAGAACGTCGTTTCACCAAACCCGGCCAGTCGGCCTATGCGGAAATCGAATTCCGCAAGGCCACGAGCGAGATCAAGAATCCGGACGGCTCCATCGTCTTCCGTCTCGCCGATATCGACGTGCCTGCACAGTTCTCGCAGGTCGCCGCCGACATTCTCGCCCAGAAGTATTTCCGCAAGGCCGGCGTTCCCGCGCGCCTGAAGAAGGTCGAGGAGAACGACGTTCCCTCCTTCCTGTGGCGCTCCGTGCCGGACACCGAAGCCCTGAAGGCGCTCCCCGAGGGTGAGCACTTCGGCTCGGAAACCGATGCGCGCCAGGTCTTCGACCGTCTCGCCGGCACCTGGACCTACTGGGGCTGGAAGGGCAAGTATTTCGCCTCCGAAGAAGACGCTGCCGCCTTCAAGGACGAACTTGCCTATATGCTCGCCACCCAGCGCGTCGCCCCGAACTCGCCGCAGTGGTTCAACACCGGCCTGCACTGGGCCTATGGCATCGACGGCCCCGGCCAGGGCCATTTCTATGTCGACCCCTTCACCGGCAAGCTGACCAAGTCCAAGTCGGCCTACGAACATCCCCAGCCGCACGCCTGCTTCATCCAGTCCGTGGAAGACGATCTCGTCAACGAGAACGGCATCATGGACCTGTGGGTGCGTGAAGCGCGCCTCTTCAAGTACGGCTCCGGCACCGGCTCCAACTTCTCGCATCTGCGCGGCGAAGGCGAAAAGCTTTCGGGCGGCGGCCGGTCCTCCGGCCTCATGAGCTTCCTGAAGATCGGCGACCGCGCCGCCGGCGCCATCAAGTCGGGCGGCACGACGCGCCGCGCCGCCAAGATGGTGGTGGTCGACATCGACCATCCGGATATCGAGGAATACATCAACTGGAAGGTCAAGGAAGAGCAGAAGGTGGCGGCCCTCGTCACCGGCTCGAAGATCGTCGCCCGTCACCTCAAGGCCATCATGAAGGCCTGCGTGAACTGCTCGGCCGACAACGACGCCTGCTTCGATCCGGCCGAAAACCCGGCCCTCAAGCGCGAGATCCGCGCCGCCAAGAAGGACCAGGTTCCGGAAAGCTACATCAAGCGCGTCATCCAGTTCGCCAAGCAGGGCTACAAGGACATCCAGTTCAAGACCTATGACACGGACTGGGATTCGGAAGCCTATCTCACCGTCTCCGGCCAGAACTCCAACAACTCCGTCTCGCTGAAGGACGACTTCCTGCGCGCCGTCGAGGCTGATGGCGACTGGAACCTGACCGCCCGCAAGGACGGCCGGGTCATGAAGACGCTGAAGGCGCGGGACCTGTGGGAATCGATCTCCTACGCCGCCTGGGCCTCGGCCGATCCGGGCCTGCACTTCAACACGACGATGAACGACTGGCACACCTGCCCGGCCGCCGGCCCGATCCGCGCGTCCAACCCGTGCTCGGAATACATGTTCCTCGACGACACGGCCTGCAACCTCGCCTCGCTGAACCTGCTGCAGTTCAAGGATGCGGCGACGAAGAAGATCAACATCGCCGACTACGAACACGCCGTGCGTCTGTGGACCATCGTGCTCGAAGTCTCCGTGATGATGGCGCAGTTCCCCTCGCGCCAGATCGCCGAACTCTCCTACGAATACCGCACGCTCGGCCTCGGCTATGCCAATATCGGCGGCCTGCTGATGTCCTCGGGCATTCCGTACGACTCGGCCGAAGGCCGCGCCATCGCCGGCGCGCTGACCGCCATCATGACGGGCGTCGCCTACGCCACCTCGGCCGAAATGGCCGGCGAACTCGGCCCCTTCCCGAACTTCGCCCCCAACCGCGAGAACATGCTGCGCGTCATGCGCAACCATCGCCGCGCCGCCTATGGCGAAGCCGGCGGCTATGAAGGCCTCTCGGTCAACCCGGTCGCGCTCATCCATGCCGATTGCTCGGACGAGGCGCTTGTCGCCCATGCCGTCGCGGCCTGGGACAAGGCGGTCGAACTCGGCGAGAAGCACGGCTACCGCAACGCCCAGACCACCGTCATCGCGCCCACCGGCACGATCGGCCTCGTCATGGACTGCGACACGACCGGCATCGAGCCCGACTTCGCCCTGGTGAAGTTCAAGAAGCTCGCCGGCGGCGGCTACTTCAAGATCATCAACCGCGCCGTGCCGGACGCGCTGCGCACGCTCGGCTATTCGGAAGCCCAGATCGCCGAGATCGAGGCCTATGCCGTCGGCCATGGCAACATGAACCAGGCGCCGGGCATCAATCCCGGTTCGCTGAAGGCCAAGGGCTTCTCCGACGAGAAGATCGAAGCCGTCAATTCGGGCCTGAAGTCCGCCTTCGACATCAAGTTCGCCTTCAACCAGTGGACGCTCGGCGCCGACTTCCTGAAGGAAACGCTGAAGGTCTCCGACGAGCAGCTCTCCGACATGTCCTTCAACCTCCTGGAGCATATCGGCTTCTCGAAGAAGGACATCGAGGCCGCCAACATCCACGTCTGCGGCGCCATGACGCTCGAAGGCGCGCCCTTCCTCAAGAAGGAGCACCTGCCTGTCTTCGATTGCGCCAATCCGTGCGGCAAGATCGGCAAGCGCTATCTCTCGGTCGAAAGCCACATCCGCATGATGGCGGCCGCCCAGCCGTTCATCTCGGGCGCCATCTCCAAGACGATCAACATGCCGAACGAGGCGACCGTCGAGGACTGCAAGAACGCCTACATGCTCTCCTGGAAGCTCGCGCTGAAGGCCAACGCCCTCTACCGCGACGGCTCCAAGCTCTCGCAGCCGCTCAATTCCGCGCTGATCGAGGATGCGGACGACGAGGACGATGCCATCGAGGCGCTGGTCGCGGCCCCCGCCGCCGCCCAGGCCGTGCAGGTCACGGAAAAGATCGTCGAGAAGATCGTCGAGCGTCTGGTGCGTGACCGCGAGAAGCTGCCGAACCGCCGCCAGGGCTACACCCAGAAGGCCGTCATCGGTGGGCACAAGGTGTATCTGCGCACCGGCGAATTCGGCGACGGCCGTCTCGGCGAAATCTTCATCGACATGCACAAGGAAGGCGCCGCCTTCCGTGCGATGATGAACAACTTCGCCATCGCCATCTCGCTGGGCCTGCAGTACGGCGTGCCGCTCGAAGAATATGTGGAGGCCTTCACCTTCACCAAGTTCGAGCCGGCCGGCATGGTTATCGGCAACGATGCCATCAAGAACGCGACGTCGATCCTCGACTACGTCTTCCGCGAACTGGCCGTTTCCTATCTCGGCCGCCATGACCTTGCCCATGTCGACACCTCCGACTTCGGCAACACGGCGCTCGGCAAGGGCATCCAGGAAGGCAAGACGAACCTGATCTCGACCGGCTGGACGCGCGGCCACAAGCCGACGCTCGTCCAGGGCGGCCAGTCCGACCGCGCGCTCGGCGAACCGAAGGGCGCCGCCACGGCCGCGCCCGCCAAGGCCTCGTCCGGCGGCAACGTGACGGCATTTGCCGGCAACGCCGCCCGCAAGCTGGAGCCGGCCACCGCCGCCGCCACCTCCGAAATCGTCGCCTTCAAGCGCGACTACGAGGAGCGCGCCGCGGAACTGGCCGAGGAGATGGAAGACGATGCCGCCGAGGAAGTGACCGAAAGCGTCACCGCCCTCTTCTCCGACAAGGCCGCCGCCGAAGCCGCCAGCGCCAAGGCCGACGCCAAGAAGCTGGAGAACGAACGCCGCATGCGCTCCATCGCCCAGGGCTATACCGGCAACATGTGCTCGGAGTGCCAGAACTTCACCATGGTGCGCAACGGCACCTGCGAGAAGTGCGACACCTGCGGCGCCACGAGCGGCTGCAGCTGAGGCTTTCCGTCTAGGGAAACCATGACGAAGCCCGGGAGCAATCCCGGGCTTCTTTGCGTTTGGGCCAGTGCATTCGCGCGGGAGACGGCCCGGCGAACCTCTCCACGACCTCTGCCTTGAGGGGCGGCAAGCAACCTCAAACCCTTGCGCCAGCCTTCGACAGAAAGCGTCGAGCGCCGCATTTCGCCTTTACGATCTTTTTCGCGTCATCATCGTCGAAGTCGTAGGCTCGGCGGTTCGAGAGGTTGCCAATCTTGCGGATAGCCTCAAGAGCAGCCTGTGTCCGGCCCTCCGTCAACCCTATGAATTTCGCAGGAAAATGCGGAAGAAATATTCAACGATCCTCCGGCACGAAGCCATGGGTCTCGTTGTGTTTGTACCAGTAGACCTGCCAGCGCTCGGTGACGGCGCGCTCCTTCAGGAAGGCGATCGCCATGTCCCGGCCGTCGGTGCGCACGTTGATCGCGCCGTAGACCTCGACATTTCTCTTCGCCAACGTCTTCAGGGCAGCGTCTCGTTTTGTCCTTGCTTCCTTTATTTTGTCCGTTGGGGTGCCCGGCTTTTCAATGATGGCGCTCTGAGTATTGACCGTCCTCAGGAGACTTGCGGCTTCGGACTCGCGAGTTGAGCGCAGGATTTCTGTGCACAAGATCAGGGGAGCGGCCCCTCGCCCTGCCCGGCCAAGCCTGCCGAGCAGATCCGGACGTGGATGCACATAGCTCTCGTCGTCTCCTGACGACACCACGAATGCGGAAGGGTTGACGGCATTGAGGAATTCATCAGTCACGTCCGTCGCACCATGGTGGCAACATTTCAGGACGTCTGATCGCAAACGGGTCTTCGCCTGATTCAATGCGTCGGAGAGCGGCTGGTCTTCGGAGATGCCACCGTAGGCGCGCAAGAGAAAGTCTTCTGCCGGCCTGTTAAGGTCGCCGCCAAGGACGAGTGTGAAATCTCGGTGGCTGATCCGCAGAATGACTGAATGCCCATTCTTGGTTTTGCCAACGTCCCGGCTGGTGGACCCAATCTTGTCGCCAAACCAACGTAGACGTGCCCCGCCGTCTCCGTCCCGTTCCAGCAATGGCCCGAGAACTTCGATCGAAAAATCAGTGGCGTCATCAGGAGAAAATCCCGGCATCCAATGCCGGGCATGCATTCCATCTGTGAGTTCAGACCCGAGCATCGCAACTTCGCCAACCCTGCCGCTTGTCAGCGCGCCATGGATGAGCTTGGGATACCTTTTGCTCCCTCGAACAGCGTCGTCGGCGTAGAGCGTGCGAATGTCGGCGTCCGTGACCATTACGGACGATAGGTAGCGCCCCGTTTCATCGGTCGGCCCCAGCGCGTCTTCGCCCACACGCTCCGCAATGCCGTTGTGGTAGAACTTGTCGAAGTGCTGCATGGGCTCATCGATAAGTTTCTGGAAGCCCCGGTAGTGGTCTTCGTCACTGTGTGTGGCTACAGCCGCGTGGAAATGGACTTCTTTCGCATACTTGCCGTAGCGCCACTTGATGAAACGATAGACGTTGTCGTCTTTTCCCGCATCGACCACGATAGTTCGTCGCTGCCCCGACTTTCCGGGGGTCGTGATGATGGATCCATCCCCCTGCCCGACATCGAGGAATACGACTTCAAGTGGGCCTTCTTCCAGGCAGTCTTCCTTACGGACCGCGTACACTTTCGCGCCCCATTTGACCTTGTGCCACTTGTCGTCGCTTTCGACGACATTCAGCCAGTCTCCCCATAACACCTGCTTGACCGGCTTCTTGGTTGCCGGATCACGCAGATAGACCTCTCCCTTGCCAACGAACAGCGCCATTTGATTGCCCCCAATCCGTGCCCAGCAATAAACTCTCATAAGTTGCAATGATTTGCGAGTGTTTTTGACCTGAGACCCATCGTCCCTCCAGTTTTCGGGGATCAGAGCACGCGCGGTGAGAGGACTCTTCGCCTAAAAGGGGCAAGATCGGCGAACGATACCCCCGCCACCGCGGCGACGTCATTGCAGCATCGGCGGGCGCGGGCTACATGCAAATCTCCCTTCGGGGAATCGACCTGACCCACGCCCGCGATCCAAAGGAGCAGTCATGCCGATAGCGCCGCGCCGGGGGCCGATCGCCCTTGCCTACCGCGTCCTCGTCCTGCCGGGCGTCATTGCCTATCTCTTCGCCGTCAGCGTCGTGGTGCTTGCCGCAGACCGGTTCTGGCTGGTCGATCTTCTCACCTTCGCCTGGCCCTATGTGGTCGCGACCGGCCTGTTCCTGACGGTGGCGGCCGTCGTGACGCGGCGGCTGAAGGCGATCGTCATTGCCGGACTCGGTCTTGCCGTGGCGATCATTCCGGCCGCCGACGTGCCGACGGCGCGCCCTGCCCCGGCCACGGGCGCCGGGCTGAAGGTGCTGACCGCCAATCTCTACGTCAACAATACGGAAAGCCCTTCCGTCTTCATCGACCTGCTGCGCCGGGAAAAGCCCGATATCGTGGTGCTGGAGGAAACGACGGAGGCCTGGGACCGGGCGATTTCGTCGGCCGGGCTCTACCCCTATGAGAGCAGCGCGGAAAGCCGCGAGCGGGACGACCTCAAGGTCTTCTCCACCCTGCCGATCCGCGCCGAGACGGAGCTGAAGCGCGCCTTCACCGAAGAGCATGCCTACAAGCAGCCGCTGCGGCTCGAGCTCGATCTTGGCGGCAAGCCGCTCTTCCTCTACGCCTTCCACCCGGAAACACCGCGCCGCCTGTGGCAATGGCGCGATCGCAACGCCTATCTTTCCGCCGTGGCCGATGCCGTGAAGGGCGATCTGGAAAAGGCGCCCGTCATCGTCGCGGGCGACTGGAACACGCCCACCTGGTCGCCGTTCTTCCGCAGCTTCCTGCGGCAGGCCGGCCTTGCCTCCACCGCCGGCGGCTGGCTCCAGCCGGTCACGCGCTTCTCGATGAAGCTCGACGCCCTTGCCTATATCGGCGCCTCGATCGATCATATCGCCGTGTCGCCGGACATTTTCCTCAAGGCGCGGCAGGTCGGCCCGGCCTTCGGCTCGAACCACCTGCCCGTTATCGCGGATCTCGCCTTGCCGGAGAGCTGACGCCCTCGTCCCGGCAGAAACGCACCCTATCTAAAGGGGACCATTGCAAGGGAGACGACCATGGCGAAAGACATGAACAGCCCGAAGGCCTCGCTGAAGAAGGAACAGGCGGCGCAGACGGAAAAGAGCCGCAAGGCCGAGCAGGACGATTATCTGGAGGAAGCGCTGGAAGAGACTTTTCCGGCCAGCGACCCCATCGCGCCCGGCGAAGTGAAGAAGGACCACGCCAAATAGGCGCCGTCTGGCGGCCAGCGGCGGGACGCGCTATGACGGCACGATGAGCACGCCCTTTCTTTTCACCGGGCCGGACGATGCGCCCGTCACCTTGCTTCTTGCCCATGGCAGCGGCGCGCCGATGGATTCGGCCGCGATGAACGCCGCCGTCGCCGCGCTCGCGGCCGAGGGCCTGCGCGTAGCGCGTTTCGAATTTTCCTACATGGCCGCGCGCCGCACGCAGGGCAGTCGCCGGCCGCCGCCGAAGGCCGAGACGCTGAACCCGGAATTCCGCGCCGCCGTCGCAGCGCTCGGCGCGAAAGGCAGGCTCGTCATCGGCGGCAAGTCGATGGGCGGACGCGTCGCCAGCATGGTGGCGGAGGATCTTCACGCCGAGGGCCGTATCGCCGGCCTGCTCTGCCTCGGTTATCCATTCCACCCGCCGGAAAAGCCCAAGCAACTGCGCACCGCCCATCTGATGACGCTGACGGTGCCGACGCTGATCTGCCAGGGCACGCGCGATCCCTTCGGCACGAAGGACGAGGTGCCGGGCTACGGCCTGCCGGAGCGCATCCGCCTTCTCTGGCTGGAGGACGGCGACCACGATCTGAAGCCGCGCAAGAGTGTTTCCGGCTTCTCCGCCGCCGATCACCTCGCCACCATGGCAAAGACGGTGCAGGCCTGGACGGAAACGCTCTGAGCCATTCCCGCCTGTTCCGCAGGGAACAGCGCGCCGCCCCGCTCCATGCGACAGTTCGATCACTGGATACGAACCACCGGCCAGCCGGTGAACAGGACGCGTCCGCGTCTGCCGCATCATGGTGCCCCGGGTCTTGGGTCGATCCGGCGCGGTGCCTGCGGCAGGCGGCCTCACGGACGCGATGAAGCCCGGATGCGCCCCATGCATCCGGGCTTCATGCTTTTGAAAAAACGATTCAAGTGCCTGCCGGTTTGATTCCGGATTCCCGCCCAATGCGTTGAAATGCTTTTGCTATTGCGGCAACGCGATTGTCCCGCCGGCGGAAGGGAACGTTAACCGGCGCGTGCGAATATTAGCGCAAAACCAGATACATCCCGGGCAGACAATGGCACACAGCTTCTCCTATACGCATTACGACCTCGACATGCAGCGCGCCGGAACGGTGGTCGAGATCACGCTTTCGGCCGTCGCCAATGTGCGGCTGATGAGCCATGCCAATTTCGATCTCTTCAAGAATGCCCGCCAGCACAAGTTCCTCGGCGGCGTGGCCAAGCAGTCGCCGATCCGGCTGAAGGTGCCGGACAACGGCCATTGGCATGTGGTGGTCGACATGGAAGGCCACCCCGGCAAGGCGCAGTCCTCGATCAAGGTCGTGCCGGTGGCGCCGCAGAAGCCGACGCAGCGCTTCAGCGCGGCTTAGGCTGGTTCGGCGAACTGCCGCCAAAGCTGCCGCTCCGGCTGGAAATACTCTCCAGGCTCTTGTCTTGTCGCATTGTCCGACGCCGAAGCTGCGCTTCGGCTGGAAATGCTCAGCCCCGCTCCCGCCGCAGCTTCGACCACCACTCCAGCCGCTTGCGCAGCTCGCGTTCGAAGCCGCGTTCCGGCGGGTCGTAGAAGGTGCGGCGACCCATCTTTTCCGGGAAATAGTCCTGGCCGGAAAAGGCGTCCGGTTCGTCGTGGTCGTAGCGGTAGCCCTCGCCGTAGCCTTCGCCCTTCATCAGCTTGGTCGGCGCATTGAGGATGTGCTTGGGCGGCGGCAGCGAGCCGTGCTCCTTGGCCGCGCGCATCGCCGCCTTGTAGGCGGTGTAGACGGCGTTGGATTTCGGCGCGGTCGCGAGATAGACGCAGGCCTGCGCCAGCGCCAGTTCCCCCTCCGGCGAGCCGAGAAAATCATAGGCGTCCTTGGCCGCATTGCAGACGGTGAGCGCCTGCGGATCGGCAAGGCCGATATCCTCCACCGCCATGCGCACCATGCGCCGGCACAGGAACAGCGGGTCCTCGCCGGCATCCAGCATGCGGGTGAGATAGTAGAGCGCGGCATCGGGATCGGAGCCGCGCACCGCCTTGTGCAGGGCGGAGATGAGATTGTAGTGACCGTCCTGCGACTTGTCGTAGATCGGCGCGCGGCGCTGGACGATGCGCACGAGATCGTCGGGCCCGAAGGTCTCGCCGGCGCGCGCGGCGCGCCACACCTCCTCCGCCAGCGTCAGCACCGCCCGCCCGTCGCCGTCGGCCATGCGCAGCAGCGTGGCGCGGGCATCGGCATCGAGCGGCAGCGGTTTTTCCTCCGCCGCCTCGGCGCGTTGCAAAAGCTCTTCCAGGCTCTCCTCGTCATGCGGCTTGAAGGTCAGCACGCGGGCGCGGGAGAGAAGAGCGGCGTTGAGTTCGAAGGACGGGTTTTCCGTCGTCGCGCCGACGAGCACGATGGTGCCGTCTTCCATGACGGGCAGGAAACTGTCCTGCTGGGCGCGGTTAAAGCGGTGGATCTCGTCGACGAAGAGCAAGGTCTGCCGGCCGCCCATGCGGCGCTGGCGGGCGCTCTCGAAGACCTTCTTGAGATCGGCGACGCCGGAGAAGATCGCGGAGATCTGCTCGAAGGCCAGCCCCGTCTCGCCGGATAGCAGGCGCGCCACCGTGGTCTTGCCGGTGCCGGGCGGCCCCCAGAAGATCATCGAGCCGAGCGAGCCCGCCTCGATCATGCGCGAAAGCACGCCGTCCGGTCCGGTCAGGTGCTCCTGGCCGGAAACTTCGCCCAGCGTGCGGGGGCGCAGGCGGTCGGCCAGGGGCCGCTTCGCCGCCATCTCCTCCGGTTCACGCGGGGCGAAGAGATCGCTCATCGGAAGAACTGGCGGATGCGCTGGCCGTCACGCTCGATCTCGACGCGCCAGATGGACGGGTCCTCGCCGACGAGCGTGGCAAGCGTTTCGGTGGTGGTGACCGCCGTGCCGTTGAGTTCGATGACGATGTCGCGCGGCTGGAGTCCGATGCGCGCGGCGGGCGAACCGCGATTGACCTCGGTCACCACGACGCCCGTCGTCGTCTGGTTCGTCGGCATGCGCAGCTCCTCGGCGACGCGCGGCGAAAGATTGGCGACGACCGCGCCGGAGAAGGGATTGCGACCCTCGATCAGCCGTTCGTCGCGCGGCGTCGTCTCGGGCGCACGGTCGAGGGAGAGCGTCAGGTCCTGCGCCTTGCCCTCGGCGATCACGCTGATGCGTGCTGTGCCGCCGATGCCGACGGTGGTGAGGCGATAGCCGAGCGCATCGGGATGCTCGACCGGAATGCCGTTGACGGCGGTGACGACCTGCCCCGGCTTCATGCCGGCCTTTTCCGCCGGGCTGCCGGGCTGGACGCGCGAGATCAGCGCGCCGCGGGCGCGGTCGAGGCCGAGCGCCTCGGCGACTTCCGAGGTCACGGCGTCGAAGGTGGCGCCGACGAAGGGACGGTCGAAGCTGGCGCTGCCGTTCTCGGCGCTGGCGACGAAGGTCTTCACCAGATTGGCGGGAATGGCGAAGCCGACGCCGTTGGAGCCGCCGCCGCGCGAGAAGATGGCGGTGTTGATGCCGATCAGCTCGCCGTTCATGTTGATGAGGCCGCCGCCGGAATTGCCGGGATTGATCGAGGCGTCCGTCTGGATGAAGAAGCCGAAGTCGCCGGAGCGCACCTGGTTGCGCGCCAGCGCCGAGACGATGCCGCTCGTCACCGTCTGGCCGACGCCGAATGGGTTGCCGATGGCCAGCACGAGATCGCCCACCTGCACGGCGTCGCTGTCGCCGAGCGGCAGCGCCGTGAAATCGGCATCCGACTTGATCTTCAGTACGGCAAGGTCGACGCGCTCGTCCTTCAGCACCACGGTGCTTTCATATTCGCGGCCATCCGCCAGCGCCACCTTGATGTCGCTCGCGCCATCGATGACGTGGTTGTTCGTCACCACGATGCCCTTGGTGCCGACGATCACGCCCGAGCCGAGCGAAGACTGTTTCTCGCTGCGGTTCGGCATGCGCTGGCCGAAGAATTCCTCGAAGAAGGGATCGCCGTTGAAGATCGAGCGGCGCTCGACGACGCGCTCGGCATAGACATTGACGACGGCGTTCTCGACCTGCTTGACGAGCGGCGCAAAAGAGAGCTGCATTTCCGTGCGCGATTGCGGCACGGTGCGCTCCTCGGCCTTGGCGGGTGAAAGCGCCAGCGCCACGAGAACCGGGGCGGCAAGCAGGATGCGGGCATTCAGCATGGACGAGTCTCCTTCGTTTCCGCCTCACGTTCAGATAGGATTTCGCAGGAAAAAAGGCAAACCGCGCCGAACCTTCGCTTCGCGAAAGCTCACGCCGCGCGCACGAAAAAGTGGTTGCCGCATTTCTTTTGCGGCCGTTGAAACAACACAGGCCTTCGTTACGTAGGTATCAGGCACGCAACGAACAGATCGAGCCCCGCCATGTCCCTCTACCGTCCGCCCCGCATTCCCGCCTCCGAGATCACGCCGGAGCCCTGTTTCCTCAATCGCCGTTCGTTCCTTGCGGCCGCCGCCGGCGGCGCGCTCGTCGCGGCCGGAACGCCCGCCCTCGCCGAAGCGCTCAAGGCATCGAAAAGCGCCTATACGGTCGACGAGGCGCTGACGCCGGAAAAGGACGTGACCAGCTACAACAATTTCTATGAGTTCGGCATGGGCAAGGGCGATCCGCTCGCCAATTCGGAAAAGTTCAAGCCGACGCCCTGGACGGTGAAAGTCGACGGCCTCGTCGGCAAACCGAAGGAATTCGGGCTGGAAGAGCTGCTGGCCATGCCGCTCGAGGATCGGGTCTACCGCATGCGCTGCGTCGAGGCCTGGTCGATGGTCATTCCCTGGGTCGGCTTTCCGCTCGCCGCGCTGCTCGACAAGGTCGAGCCCCTGGGCGATGCCAAATACGTCGCCTTCGAGACGGTGGTGCGGCCGGAGGAAATGCCGGGCCAAGGCGGCTATTTCCAGTCGCTGCCCTGGCCCTATGTCGAAGGCCTCAGGCTCGACGAGGCGCGCCATCCGCTGACGATCCTGTCGGTCGGCGTCTACGGCAAGACGCTGCCGAACCAGAACGGCGCGCCCATCCGGCTCGTCGTTCCCTGGAAATACGGCTTCAAGGGCATCAAGTCGATCGTGAAGATCACGCTCACCGACAAGCAGCCGCCCTCGACCTGGAACCTCTCCGCCCCGAGCGAATATGGCTTCTATGCCAATGTGAACCCGGAGGTCGACCATCCACGCTGGAGCCAGGCGAGCGAGAACCGCATCGGCGAAGGCGGCTTCTTCGGCGCCAACCGCCGGCCGACCCTGCCCTTCAACGGCTATGGCGAAGAGGTTGCCGGCCTCTATGCCGGCCTGGATCTTCGGGCGAACTACTGATGGCCGCCTTGCCCGCCCTGCCCCGCAAATACCATGCGGCGTCGATCTGGCTGCTCTATGCCGCCGGCCTGCTGCCGGCCGCCTATGGCTTCTGGCTCGGCGCGACGGGCCGGCTGCCCGGCAATCCGGTCAAGGAGTTCGAACATCTCCTCGGTCTCTGGGCGCTGCGTTTCCTCATCGCGACGCTTTCGATCACACCGCTGCGCGATCTCCTCGGCATCAACTGGATCCGCTATCGCCGTGCGCTCGGGCTGCTGGCCTTCTGGTACGTGCTGATGCACTTCACGACCTATATGGTGCTCGACCAGTACCTGAATTTCCCGGCCATTCTCGCCGACATCGCCAAGCGCCCCTTCATCACCATCGGCATGGCCGCCTTTCTGATGCTGATCCCGCTGGCGCTGACCTCCAACAACTGGTCGATCCGCCGGCTCGGGCCGCGCTGGGTGAAACTGCATCGGCTGGTCTATGTCATCGCCGCCGCCGGGGCCTTGCATTTCGCCATGTCGGTCAAGGTCGTCGGGCTGGAGCCGTGGACCTATATCGTCCTCGTCGCCCTGCTTCTCGGCTATCGCCTCATTCGCCCGACGCTTCGCGGCGGCAAACGCAGGAAGCCCGAGGGCGCGGGCCTGCGCGGTGGCCAGGTGCGCTCCGCTCAGGCTGGGAGCCCCTGAATTTCAGCGCAATGACGCTGCCGGGCTTGCCGGCCGGGGCGACCGATCAGCTCGCATATTCCAGGTGAATGAGGGGATAGGGCCTGCCCTGTCCGTCGATCGGCGAACGGCCTGTCCGCCTGAATCCCATTCGCTCATAGAAGCGAACGGCCTGTTCATTCTGCTCGTTGACATCGGTCGTCATTTTGGGATGAAGCGCGAGGCCATGCTGCACAAGGGCAGCACCAAGTCCCGTTCCGCGGCAGGCGGGATCGACGAAGAGCGCCTCCATGTGCCCGTCATCGATCAGCATGAAGGCCAGCGGGTGGTCATTTTCATCGACGGCCAGCCAGAGCGGAGCCTGCGGAAGGAAACCGCACACCAGGTCATCGATGGCGAGGCGATCCTCAGGCGTCAGAAAGTGATGCGTAGCGTCGACCGCACCGCGCCAAATTTCGATGATGCGGGTGCCCTCGTCTGGGCGGGAAGATCGGATGGTCATCATGGTCTCCGGATACAGCGCTTCGATCCCGTGCGTAAAGCGCGTGGCGCGTGATTGCGTCCCGGATGGCATTTCGGGGGGTACGGTCCGGTGCGAGGTGCGCCCTTACACCACGAAGAATTTCGGACCGGACTGCGCCGGCGCGTCGGCGGCGCTGCTGACCACGCGGTTGCGGCCGCTGCTCTTGGCAAGATAGAGCAGTCGGTCGGCGCGGCTGATCGCGTCGTGGATCGTATGATCGCCGGCCGCCGTGACGGCGACGCCGAAGCTGGCGGTGATGGCGCGGTCGATGCCGATGTGGCTGAAGTCCCGTTCGGAAAGCGCGATGCGCACCGTGTTCGCCAGCGTATGGGCGTCCTGCAGGCGGCAGTTCGGCAGATAGGCGATGAACTCCTCGCCGCCGAACCGGGCGACGGCAAGCCCCGGCCAGGCGAGCGTACCGAGCAAGGCCGCAACCTCGCGGATCGCCTCGTCTCCGGCGGCATGACCGAAGCGGTCGTTGACCTGCTTGAACCAGTCGATATCGGCGACGATGATGGCCGCCTCGCCCCGGGCCGGCTGGGCATTGGCGGCGACGAACTGCTCGAAACCGCGACGATTGAGAAGGCCGGTGAGTGGGTCCTCCTCCGAGGCCTTTCTGTGCCGCTCGACGATGCGCAGCGCGACGGAAGCGAGCGCCGTCAGGGCCATGACCAGCGCGCCGATCGTCGAGGTGATCTGCATGATATAGGCATAGGCCGAGCCGATGAATTCATCCATCGCCAGCGTGCCGGCCATGATGAAGAAGACCACCGTGCGGATGGTCGTTTCCAGCATGACGAAGATCACGGCGCCGAACAGCGCCCGGTCGATCCAGGCGCTCGAGCGGCGCCAGGACGAGAGAACCGCGATCAGCAGCAGGGTGCTGCAGGCGATATCGTTGATGAAGAGCTCGAAACGCAGGCTGCCGGCGACAAGCACCGCAACGCTGGTGCAGGCATAGGCGACGGCGACGACGCCTGCCCGCAGCGCCATGCGACGCGGCGCATCGAAATGCGTGAGGAGCGCGTGGCTGTAGAGGAAGAAGGCGGAGAGGAAGGCGGCATCCGCCACCATCGCCACCACCGTGACAGGCACGGCCGCTTCCATGAAGGGCGCGAGGAAGCCGAGCGCGGCGCAGATGTAACCCGCGCCCCAGAAGAGCGCCGCACGGTTGCCGAAGCGCCCCACGACGAGAAAGGCCACCCCGAACAGGGTGAGAACCACCGGCAGCAGGAATGCGAAATTCTCGCTCATCACTCAAACTCGATTAAAACCCGCTGAAACCTTAAACACCGGGGCTAAAGAGAATGCCTAGGGACGTGGTTTCCAAAATCTTGCCGCGACGCATTTCCGGAATGCCCAGACTTTCACACAGCAAAAAGCCGGACGCTTGCGCGCCCGGCTTCATGGCGTTCAGGACGAACGCTTGTCGTATCAGGCTGCTTCGGCTGCGGCTTCAGCGGCAACGCGGGCCTTGTCGGCGGCGCCCTTGGCGTCGACGTCGCGGTCAACGAATTCGATGACGGCGAGCGGGGCGTTGTCGCCGTGACGGAAGCCGGCCTTCATGATGCGCAGGTAGCCACCGTTGCGGCTGGCGTAGCGCGTCGCGATCGCGTCGAACAGCTTCGAAACGACGGCAACGTCACGGATCTGCGAGATCGCCTGACGGCGAGCGTGCAGGTCGCCGCGCTTGCCGAGGGTGACGAGCTTCTCGACGATCGGACGGATTTCCTTCGCCTTCGGCAGGGTGGTGACGATCTGCTCATGCAGGATGAGCGAAGCAGCCATGTTGGCGAACATCGCCTTGCGGTGGCTGGCGGTACGGTTGAGTTTGCGACCCGAATTCTGGTGGCGCATCTCGGTTCTCCTTCACATGCAGGCAGGTGGCCTGCCGTTTGATGGTAGCGCTTGTGCGTCCCGCCTTACGGGACAAAGCACATGCGCAGTTCATAGATGCTAAGGCCAGCTGTACGCGCCCCGAAGGGCGCGCGCGGCCTTAGTATTGGTCTTCGTAGCGCTTGGCGAGATCTTCGATGTTCTCCGGCGGCCATGCGGGCACTTCCATGCCGAGGTGCAGGCCCATGGAAGCGAGAACTTCCTTGATCTCGTTGAGCGACTTGCGACCAAAATTCGGAGTGCGAAGCATTTCGGCTTCGGTCTTCTGAATGAGATCGCCGATATAGACGATGTTGTCGTTCTTCAGGCAGTTCGCCGAACGGACGGAAAGTTCCAGTTCGTCGACCTTCTTGAGGAGCGCCGGGTTGAACGCCAGTTCGGTGACCGATTCTTCCTCGGCTTCCTTCTGCGGCTCGTCGAAGTTGACGAAGACCGAGAGCTGGTCCTGGAGAATGCGGGCCGCGAACGCGATCGCGTCTTCGCCCGTGACGGAACCGTCGGTTTCGATGGTCATCGTCAGCTTGTCGTAGTCGAGAACCTGGCCTTCACGGGTGTTTTCCACCTTGTAGGACACTTTCTTGACCGGCGAGTAGAGGCTGTCGACCGGGATGAGGCCGATCGGTGCGTCTTCGGAGCGGTTGCGATCGGCCGGGACATAGCCCTTGCCGTTGTTGACCGTGAACTCCATGCGGATTTCCGCGCCCTCGTCGAGGGTGCAGATCACGTGGTCGGGGTTCAGGATCTCGATGTCGCCGACCGTCTGGATGTCACCAGCCGTCACGACGCCCGGGCCCTGCTTGCGCACGACCATGCGCTTGGAATCATCGCCGTCCATCTTGATGGCGATTTCCTTGATGTTGAGCACGATGTCCGTCACATCTTCCCGGACGCCCGGGATGGAGGAGAACTCGTGCAGGACGCCGTCGATCTGCACGGCGGTAACAGCCGCACCGCGCAGCGACGACAGGAGCACGCGACGCAGCGCGTTGCCGAGCGTCAGGCCGAAGCCACGCTCCAGCGGCTCGGCAACAAGGCTTGCCTTGGTGCGGCCAGAGGAGGTGAATTCCACCTTGTTCGGCTTGATCAGTTCCTGCCAGTTTTTCTGGATCATGTGTTTTGCCTTCCGTTCGCCGCCACCATCCAATCGTGGCGGCCGAGCCCTGAAGTACCGTGGACGCCGGACGGCCTCCACGGTTGTTTAGATGCGATGATCAGACGCGGCGCTTCTTGCGCGGACGGCAACCGTTGTGCGGGATCGGGGTCACGTCGCGGATGGACGTGATCATGAAGCCGGCAGCCTGAAGGGCGCGCAGAGCCGATTCACGGCCGGAACCCGGACCGCAGACTTCGACTTCCAGCGACTTCATGCCGTGTTCCTGGGCCTTCTTGGCGCAGTCTTCAGCAGCGATCTGGGCAGCGAACGGGGTCGACTTGCGCGAACCCTTGAAGCCCTTGGCGCCAGCCGACGACCAGGCAATGGCGTTGCCCTGTGCGTCGGTGATGGTGATCATCGTGTTGTTGAACGAAGAATTGACGTGAGCAACACCCGAGGTGATGTTCTTGCGTTCGCGACGGCGGACGCGTGCGGCTTCCTTGGCCATGGATAGTCCTTTCGTTGATCTCGACACCGCCGTAATACCAGCGGCTCCACCGGGCCTGGATGAGATCCCTGCCCTGAACAAGTATTTGCAGACGGGCCCTGGGGCCGGGGTCTGCGGTGATATCGTCACTGCCGTAATGCCAGCAGCTCCACCGACCGGGATATCGAAGAACCGAACCCCGCTCGAAACTCAAAAGAGGCCGGCGCGAAGCGCCAGCCTCCCGTTCCCCGTTGCCGGGAAATTACTTCTTCTTGCCTGCGATGGCCTTCGCCGGGCCCTTGCGGGTGCGGGCGTTGGTGTGCGTGCGCTGACCGCGGACCGGAAGGCCACGACGGTGACGCAGACCACGGTAGCAACCAAGGTCCATGAGACGCTTGATGTTCATCGAGGTCTCGCGACGCAGGTCGCCTTCGACCTGGTAGTCGCGGTCGATGGTTTCACGGATCTGCAGGATTTCTGCGTCCGTGAGCTGATGCACGCGACGATCAGCCGGGATACCGACCTTCTCGATGATTTCCTGTGCAAACTTCGGGCCGATCCCGTGGATGTAGCGGAGCGCGATGACAACGCGCTTTGCGGTCGGGATGTTGACGCCAGCGATACGTGCCACGCCTGTTCTCCTTGCTTCCAGTTGCCATCCGGCAAGTGGTCTTCTTCATTCGATACGGCCACTAAAGCCGCTGCTCAATCTGATGTTCGGGACATGTCGAAACCGACCGAACCCGGACTTCGTTCTTGGAAATCCGCGCCGATCGCAATGGTATGTCGCGAGTTGGCGCTGTCTTAAGGGGAATCGGCCGAAAAAGTCAACTCCCCGGCCGGGCTTTTTAACCTGATATCAGGCGTTCTCGAGGATTCCCGCGATCTGCGCGGTCACCGTGTCGACATTGGCCATGCCGTCGACCGTCTGGAGCTTGCCCGTCGACGCATAGTAGTTCGACAGCGGCGCGGTCTTTTCGCGGTATTCCGTCAGACGGCGCTTGAAGGCCTCCGGATTGTCGTCGGAGCGAACCGTACCGCCGGCGGCGATCGTTTCGGCAACGCGATTCTCCATGCGCTTGACCAGCGCGACCTCGTCGACCTTCAGCTCGATGACGGCGTCGAGCGCGATGCCCTTGCCGGCGAGGATCTGGTCGAGGGCTTCGGCCTGCGGAACCGTGCGCGGGTAACCGTCGAGGATGAAGCCCTTGGCGCAATCGGGCGAATCGATTCGGTCGGAAACGATTTCGTTGACGATCGCATCGGAAACGAGCTGGCCGGCGTCCATGACGGCCTTGGCGCGCTTGCCGACATCCGTGCCAGCGGCAACGGCCGCCCGCAGCATGTCACCCGTGGAAAGCTGCGGAATACCGTGCTTGTCCGTCAGGAGCTTGGCTTGAGTCCCCTTGCCAGCGCCCGGCGGTCCCAGAAAAATCAGTCTCATCGTCCCCTCTTTCCTCCACGCAGCTTCGACTTCTTGATCAGCCCCTCATACTGCTGAGCAATCAGGTGGCCCTGTATCTGTGCTACAGTATCCAAGGTCACGCTGACAACAATCAAAAGCGACGTACCACCAAGGTAGAACGGCACCCCGGTCTGGGCGATGAGGATCTCGGGAAGAATGCAGACGAACATCAGGTAGGCCGCGCCGATGACCGTGATACGGGTCAGCACGTAGTCGATATATTCAGCGGTGCGCTCGCCCGGACGGATGCCGGGGATGAAGCCGCCGTGCTTCTTCAGATTGTCGGCCGTGTCCTTCGGATTGAAGACGATGGCCGTGTAGAAGAAGGCGAAGAAGGCGATCATGGCCGCATAGAGCACCATGTAGAGCGGCTTGCCGTGGCCGAGCGTGGCCAGGACCGTCGTTGCCCAGGCGGGCAGCTCCGACGTGTTGGAGAAGCCGGCCAGCGTCGCGGGCAGCAGCAGCAGCGAGGACGCGAAGATCGCCGGGATGACGCCCGCGGTGTTGAGCTTCAGCGGCAGGTGCGAGGTGTCGCCCTGGAACATGCGGTTGCCGACCTGGCGCTTCGGATACTGGATCAGCAGGCGGCGCTGGGCGCGTTCAACGAAGACGATCAGCGCGATGACGCCGACGGCCATGACGACGACGGCGATGATGACGCCGATCGACAGGGCGCCGGTGCGGCCGAGTTCGAGCGTGCCGGCGAGCGCGCCCGGAAGGGCGGCGACGATGCCGGCGAAGATGATCAGCGAGATGCCGTTGCCGATGCCGCGCGAGGTGATCTGCTCACCCAGCCACATCAGGAACATGGTGCCGCCGAGCAGCGAGATGACGGTGGAAATGCGGAAGAACCAGCCCGGATCGTTGACCAGCCCTGCCCCGCTCTCCAGGCCCACCGCAATGCCGTAGGCCTGCAGCATGCCGAGCAGCACCGTGCCGTAGCGGGTGTACTGGTTGATGATCTTGCGGCCCTGCTCGCCTTCCTTCTTCAGCTGTTCCAGCGAAGGAACGACGGAGGTCATCAGCTGCACGATGATCGACGCGGAGATGTACGGCATGATGCCGAGCGCGAAAATCGCCATGCGCTCGACGGCGCCGCCGGAGAACATGTTGAAGAGGCCGAGAATGCCGCCCGACTGGCCACGGAAGGCCTGGGCGAAGGCATCGGGGTTGAGGCCCGGCAACGGGATATAGGTGCCGAGACGATAGACGAGCAGCGCGCCCAGCGTGAACCAGAGACGCTTCTTCAGATCTTCCGCCTTGGCGAAAGTCGAGAAGTTGAGATTAGAGGCAAGTTGTTCCGCTGCCGAA
Organism: Shinella sp. G-2; assembly: GCF_050172695.1. Taxonomy (NCBI): domain Bacteria; kingdom Pseudomonadati; phylum Pseudomonadota; class Alphaproteobacteria; order Hyphomicrobiales; family Rhizobiaceae; genus Shinella; species Shinella sp. G-2. The sequence continues at coordinate 60,006 of NZ_JBBEYH010000002.1, forward strand.
GCCATGCATTTCTCCGCTAGCCGATCCGGCGGCGGTGAAGCCCGGCCAGGTCCGGAATGGCTGATCCTTCTTGGCACAAGCGGCTGGCCCTCCCCGGACCGGCGACGCCGATGCTGAAATTGGTCGTGCCCTTCTGCCGTTGCGGCAAATCGGGCGGATGGAGCCTAAACCGGTTGAAACGCGGATTGTCAAGCAATCCCGGCCTCACCCTGGTTTTTTATCCGGATAACGACGGGGACAAGGGTCCCGGCTGCCGTTGTGAGGCTCACATATGGGAGCAAAATCGCCCGGTGTGAAGCACACCGGGCGATTATTTCGTCGAATTATTCAGCGGCTTCCGCTGCTGCGACCAGCAGCTTCACCGAGCCGCCAGCCTTTTCGATCTTTTCGATCGCCGGCTTGGAGGCGCCGGCGACTTCGAAGGCAACCTTGGCCTTGAGTTCGCCGTCAGCGAGGATGCGCACGCCGTCCTTTTCGCGGCGGATCACGCCAGCGGCCTTGAGAGCGGCTGCGTCAACGGTCGCCTTGGCGTCGAGCTTGCCGGCATCGATTGCCTTCTGGACGCGGTCCAGGGAAACGATGACGAAGTCGGACGCGAAGATGTTGTTGAAGCCGCGCTTCGGCAGGCGACGGTAGATGGGCATCTGGCCGCCTTCGAAGCCGTTGATGGCAACGCCCGAACGAGCCTTCTGACCCTTGACGCCGCGACCACCGGTCTTGCCCTTGCCCGAACCGATACCGCGACCTACGCGCTTGCGGTTCTTCGAGGAGCCTTCGTTGTCCTTGATTTCATTGAGCTTCATGATCTATCCCCTCACTTCTCTTCGACGACGCGAACGAGGTGCTGGACGGCACGGATCATGCCGCGGACAGACGGGGTGTCTTCCAGCGTGCGAACCCGGTGCATCTTGTTGAGGCCCAGGCCGACCAGCGTCGCGCGCTGGCTGGCCGGACGGCGGATGGGGCTGCCGATCTGCTCGACAGTCACCGTCTTCTTGGCGGTTTCTTTCTTAGCCATGGATCAGTGCTCCTTATTCTTCAGCAGCAACGCCGGCCGACTGACGACGAGCCTGCAGCGTGGCGTACTTCATGCCGCGCTGAGCTGCGATGTCCTTCGGGTGCATCTGGCTCTTGAGAGCGTCGAACGTCGCACGGATCATGTTGTACGGGTTCGAGGAACCGGTCGACTTGGCGACGACGTCATGAACGCCGAGCGTTTCGAAGACGGCGCGCATCGGGCCACCGGCGATGATACCGGTACCGGCCTTGGCCGAACGCAGCAGGACCTTGCCGGCGCCGTGGCGGCCGTGCACGTCGTGGTGCAGCGTGCGGCCGGAGCGCAGCGGTACGAAGATGAGGTCGCGCTTGGCGGCTTCGGTGGCCTTCCGGATCGCTTCCGGAACTTCACGAGCCTTGCCGTGGCCGAAGCCGACGCGGCCCTTCTGGTCGCCGACGACGACGAGAGCTGCGAAACCGAAACGACGGCCGCCCTTGACGACCTTCGCGACGCGGTTGATCGCGACGAGCTTGTCGACAAACTCGCTGTCGCGCTCTTCGCGGTTCTGGCGGTCATCGCGACCGCGCTTTTCCTGTGCCATTGTCCTTTTCCTTTTTCTTTTCCGGGTGCAATCGGCAGATTGACGAAAGTCGCCTCCATCAGGAAATGGAAGCGACCAGTACCCTACTGAGCTGGTCGGCGGGCGCGAAGAGCGCCCGACCGATTGATCAGAAGTTCAGACCACCTTCACGGGCAGCTTCGGCGAGAGCCTTGATGCGGCCGTGATAGATGAAGGCGCCACGGTCGAAAACGACTTCCTTGACGCCTGCCTTGACGGCGCGCTCAGCAATGAGCTTGCCGACGGCAGCGGCTGCTGCCGTGTCGGCGCCCGTCTTCAGCGACGAGCGCAGATCGGTGTCGAGCGTGGAGGCGGACGCAAGCGTCTTGCCGGCCACGTCATCGATGACCTGTACATAGATGTTCTTCGACGAGCGATGAACCGACAGGCGCGGACGGCCGTTGGCGACCGCCTTGATGGAACGGCGCACGCGGTTGGCGCGGCGCACGAGAGCTTCTTTCCTGCTAGCCATTTCGCGTGATCCTTACTTCTTCTTGCCTTCTTTGCGGACGATCCGCTCTTCCGCGTACTTGACGCCCTTGCCCTTGTAGGGTTCGGGGCCACGGTATTCGCGGATTTCGGCGGCGACCTGGCCGACCTGCTGCTTGTTGATGCCGCTGACGATGATTTCGGTCGGCTTCGGAACAGCGATCGTGATGCCTTCCGGCGTCTGGTAGACGACGTCATGGCTGAAGCCGAGTGCCAGCTGCAGGTTCTTGCCCTGGAGCGACGCGCGGTAACCGACGCCGTTGATTTCGAGCTTGCGCTCGTAACCGTCCTTCACGCCCTTGAAGATGTTCTCGACCATCGTGCGGGACATGCCCCACTTGGAACGAGCGTCCTTCGAGTCGTTGGCCGGCTGAACGACAACAGCGTTGTCTTCGAGCTTTACCGAAACTTCGTCATTGGCGACGAAGAACAGTTCGCCCTTCGGGCCCTTTGCGGTGACCTTCTGACCGTCGACGGTCGCGGTGACACCAGCGGGAACCGGAACGGGCTTCTTACCGATACGAGACATTGTTTTATCCTGTCTGTTCGTTATGGAGATCCCTGCCCTGTCTTAGAAGACAGAGCAAAGAATCTCGCCACCAACGTTCTGTTCGCGTGCCTGGTGATCGGCCATCACGCCCTTCGGGGTCGAAAGGATGGTGATGCCGAGGCCGTTCGCGACCTGCGGAATGGACTTAACCGAGACATAGACCCGGCGGCCCGGCTTGGAGACGCGGTCGATCTTGCGGATCACGGACGCGCCTTCGTAGTACTTGAGTTCGATGTTCAGCTCGGCCTTGCCGTTGCCGAATTCGACTTCCGAATATCCGCGGATGTAGCCTTCAGCCTGAAGGACGTCCAGGACGCGGGCGCGCAGCTTGGAAGCCGGCGTGGAAACGCTCGACTTGCGGCGTGCGGCGCCGTTGCGGATACGGGTGAGCATATCGCCCAAGGGATCAGTCATTGCCATGTGCCCGTCTCCTTACCAGCTCGACTTGACGATGCCCGGCACCTTGCCGAGATTGCCCAGCTCGCGAAGCGCGATACGCGACATCTTGAGCTTACGATAGAATGCACGCGGACGGCCGGTGACTTCGCAACGGTTACGGATGCGGGTCTTCGAGCCATTGCGCGGCATAGCGGCAAGCTTCAGGGTAGCCTTGAAGCGGTCTTCGATCGGAAGAGCCTGGTTCTGGATGATCGCCTTGAGGGCGGCGCGCTTGGCAGCCTGGCTTGCGACCAGTTTGCGACGGCGGTTGTTCTTCTCGACTGCGCTGGTTTTAGCCATAACAGTGTTATCCTTCTATACGCTTGTCGTTACGGTCAGGCGCGGAACGGGAAGCTGAACTCCTTGAGGAGTGCGCGTGCTTCGTCGTCCGTCGGTGCCGTCGTGCAAACGATGATGTCCATGCCCCACATCTGATCAACCTTGTCGTAGTTGATCTCAGGGAACACAATGTGCTCCTTGATACCCATGGCGAAGTTGCCACGGCCATCGAAGGACTTCGGGTTCAGACCACGGAAGTCGCGTACGCGGGGCAGCGCGATGTTCACGAGGCGATCCAGAAATTCGTACATGCGGGCGCCGCGCAGGGTGACCTTCGCGCCGATCGGCATGCCTTCACGGACCTTGAAGCCCGCGATCGAGTTGCGAGCGCGCGTGATGACCGGCTTCTGGCCGGCGATCGATGCGAGGTCGGCTGCGGCAACGGTCGGCTTCTTGGAGTCGCCCGTGGCTTCGCCCACGCCCATGTTGATGACGATCTTTTCGATCTTCGGGATCTGCATCTCGTTGGCGTAGGAGAACTGCTCCCTCAGCGCCGCGCGGATGCGCTCGACGTAGTCCTTCTTGAGCCGCGGCTCATACTTGGTGTCAGCCATCGATCGACACTCCCGAACGCTTTGCTACACGAACCTTCTTGTCGCCTTCGACCTTGAAACCGACGCGGGTCGGCTTGCCGTCCTTGGGGTCGGCGATCGCGATGTTCGACAGGTGGATCGAAGCTTCCTTGGTGATGATGCCGGCTTCCTGGGTCTGGGTCTGACGCTGGTGACGCTTCACCAGGTTGATACCCTTGACGACCGCACGGTCTTCCTTCGGCAGCACCTGAACAACCTCGCCGGTACGGCCCTTGTCCTTGCCGGTGAGTACGACGACCTTGTCGCCCTTACGAATCTTCTGCATAGCCATCGCTCCTTAGAGTACTTCCGGAGCCAGCGAGATGATCTTCATGTGGTTCTTCGCGCGCAGCTCGCGCGGAACCGGTCCGAAGATACGGGTGCCGATGGGCTCTTTCTTGTTGTCGATCAGGACGGCTGCGTTGTTGTCAAAACGAATGACGCTGCCATCGGGGCGGCGGATGTCCTTGGCGGTACGAACGACGACCGCCTTCATCACGTCACCCTTCTTCACGCGGCCGCGCGGAATCGCTTCCTTGATCGAGACGACGATAATGTCGCCGACCGAAGCGTACTTGCGCTTGGAGCCGCCCAGCACCTTGATGCACATGACACGACGTGCGCCGGAATTATCCGCGACGTCGAGGTTAGTCTGCATCTGAATCATGTCAGGTCGCCTTCTTGTTTTACCGGACCGGTTGGGTGTTAGCCCCCTGTTCCAGCTTATGGAAATTCATGTTTTCGCGCGGGATGGTGTGTTGCCAGGGTGGTTTCCCTTCGGCGAACCGACGGACCTTCCGTGCGCTCAAAGCAAAAGAACGCTCGTGATTCCGAGCGTCCTTGCGCTGCTTCATACAGAATTTCGCGCCAGAAGCAAGAGCCCGGCGCGAAATCGATGTTTTTAGGCGTGGACCGAGACGACGGTCCAGCGCTTGTCCTTCGAGATCGGCGCACATTCCTGGATGGAAACGACGTCGCCAACCTTGAACTGGTTGTTCTCGTCATGCGCCTTGTACTTCTTGGACCGGCGAACGGTCTTCTGAAGCAGCGGGTGAGCAAAGCGGCGCTCGACGCGAACGACAACGGTCTTGTCGTTCTTGTCGCTGACTACGGTGCCCTGCAGAATGCGTTTCGGCATATTTTTCTGGTCCTTAGGCCTTGGCTTCTGCCGCCTTCTGGCGGGCAATGGTCTTGACGCGCGCGATGTCCTTGCGGACTTCGTTGATGCGCGAGGTCTTCTCGAGCTGGCCAGTCGCCTTCTGGAAGCGCAGGTTGAACTGCTCCTTCTTCAGCTTGGCAAGCTCGTCATTGAGCTGGTCGGCGCTGAGCGCCCGGACGTCTGCGGCTTTCATCGCTCTCGCTCCTTACTCTGCAATGCGCTGTACGAAGCGCGTCTTGACCGAGAGCTTGGCCGAGCCGAGGCGGAGCGCTTCACGCGCGATTTCCTCGGAAACACCGTCGATCTCGAACATCATACGGCCGGGCTTGACCTTGCATGCCCAGTATTCGACCGAACCCTTACCCTTACCCATGCGGACTTCCGTGGGCTTCGCGGTGACCGGAACGTCGGGGAACACGCGGATCCACACGCGACCGGCACGCTTCATGTAACGGGTGATCGCGCGGCGGGCCGCTTCGATCTCACGTGCGTTCACGCGGTTCGGTTCCTGAGCCTTCAAGCCGAACTCGCCGAAAGCGAGGTCGGAGCCGCCCTTGGCGACACCCTTGATGCGGCCCTTGAACTGCTTGCGGTACTTGGTACGCTTTGGCTGCAACATTTTTTTACTTCTCCGATATTGGCTGCCAAACGCGACTGTTACGCGTTTTCACGACGACGGTCGCCGCGATCGCCGCGTTCACGGCTTGCGGGACCCTGGCTGTCACTTTCGCTGGCGCGACGCTCAGAGGCCATCGGATCGTGCTCAAGGATTTCGCCCTTGAAGATCCAGACCTTGATGCCGCAGATGCCGAATGCGGTTTCGGCTTCAGCCGTACCGTAGTCGATGTCTGCACGCAGCGTGTGAAGCGGAACGCGACCTTCGCGGTACCATTCCGTACGGGCGATTTCCGCACCGCCGAGACGGCCGGCGCAGGTGATCTTGATGCCTTCGGCGCCAAGACGCATGGCCGACTGAACGGCGCGCTTCATCGCACGGCGGAAAGCCACGCGGCGCTCGAGCTGCTGGGCGATCGACTGAGCGACCAGCGTTGCGTCGACTTCCGGCTTGCGCACTTCAACGATGTTGAGGTGCGTTTCGGAGTTCGTCATCTCGGAAAGCTTCTTGCGGAGCTTCTCGATGTCTGCACCCTTCTTGCCGATGATCAGACCCGGGCGAGCCGAGTGGATCGTGACGCGGCACTTCTTGTGCGGACGCTCGATGACGACCTTGGCGATACCGGCCTGCTTCAGCTCGTCCTGTACGAACTTGCGGATCTTCAGGTCTTCGTGGAGCAGCTGGCCGTATTCGGCGTTGTCGGCGAACCAACGGCTGTCCCAGGTACGGTTGATGCCGAGGCGGAAACCGATTGGATTAATCTTCTGGCCCATTATGCGGCCTCCCCTTTGGCTTCGACTTCACGGACGACGATCGTCAGATGCGAGAAAGGCTTCTCGATCCGCGATGCACGGCCGCGGCCACGAGCGTGGAAACGCTTCATGACGATCGACTTGCCGACATAGGCCTCAGCGACGATCAGCGAATCGACGTCGAGGTCGTGGTTGTTTTCTGCGTTGGCGATTGCAGATTCAAGCGTCTTCTTGACGGTCTCGGCGCTACGCTTGCGCGAGAATTCAAGTTCGGCGAGAGCCCGGTCGACCTTCTTGCCGCGGATGAGCGCAGCAAGCAGGTTGAGCTTCTGGGGGCTGACGCGGATCGTGCGCGCGATGGCCTGCGCCTCGTTATCCTTCAGCCGGCGTTCGGCTTTAGCCTTACCCATCGTTACTTCCTCTTCGCCTTCTTGTCCGCACCGTGACCGTAGTAGGTCCGGGTGGGAGCGAATTCACCAAACTTGTGACCGACCATGTCTTCGTTGACGGCCACCGGGATGTGCTTCGAGCCGTTGTAGACACCGAAGGTCAGACCGACGAACTGCGGCAGGATCGTGGAGCGACGGCTCCAGATCTTGATCACTTCGCTGCGACCGCCCTCACGAACCTTCTCAGCCTTCTTGAGAAGATAGCCGTCAACAAACGGGCCTTTCCATACTGAACGAGCCATTTCTGACTACCTCTCTTACTTCTTCTTCAGGTGGCGCGAGCGCATGATGAACTTGTCGGTCGACTTGTTCGAGCGGGTACGCTTGCCCTTGGTGGGCTTGCCCCACGGGGAAACCGGATGGCGACCACCAGAGGTGCGGCCTTCACCACCACCGTGCGGGTGATCGACGGGGTTCATGACGACGCCGCGGTTGTGCGGGGTCTTGCCGCGCCAGCGGGTACGACCGGCCTTACCGTCGTTGATGTTGCCGTGGTCCGGGTTGGACACGGCGCCGACCGTTGCAAGGCAGGTCGCATGAACGAGGCGCTGTTCGCCAGAGTTCAGGCGAAGGATCGCCATGCCCTGGTCGCGGCCGACGAGCTGAACGAAGGTGCCTGCGGAACGGGCGATCTGGCCACCCTTGCCCGGCTTCATTTCGACGTTGTGAACGATCGAACCAACCGGAATGTACTGCAGCGGCATGGTGTTGCCGGGCTTGACGTCAACCGCCTTGGTGGAGGCGATGACCTTGTCGCCGGCTGCCAGGCGCTGCGGGGCCAGGATGTAGGCCTGCTCGCCGTCGGCATAGTTCACCAGAGCGATGAACGCCGTGCGGTTCGGGTCGTATTCCAGACGCTCGACCGTGCCCTCGACGTCGAACTTGCGACGCTTGAAGTCGACGAGACGGTAGGTACGCTTGTGACCGCCGCCGATGAAGCGGGCGGTGATGCGACCGAGGTTGTTACGACCGCCGCTCTTGGAGAGGCCTTCGGTCAGAGCCTTTACGGGCTTGCCCTTGTAAAGGCCCGACCGGTCGACGATGACCAGCTGACGCTGGCTCGGAGTGGTCGGGTTGTAGCTTTTCAATGCCATTTTTCTGTTTCCTTTTATCCGACTGCCCGATTAGAGCCCGGTGGAGACGTCGATGGACTGACCGTCAGCGAGCGTGACGATAGCCTTCTTGACATCTCCCTGCCGGCCGGAGAAGCCGCGGAAACGCTTGATCTTGCCCTTGCGGACGAGCGTGTTCACAGCCGTGACCTTGACGCCGAAGAGAGCTTCCACAGCAGCCTTGATTTCAGGCTTGGAGGCGCGCTTGGCAACGTTGAAGACGATCTGGTTGTTTTCGGATACCAGCGTCGACTTTTCGGTGATCGAAGGAGATACGATCACATCGTAGTGGCGAAGATCCGTCATTTGAACCGCTCCTCGAGGGCTTCTACAGCAGCCTTGGAGAGCACGAGCTTGCCGCGGCGCAGGATGTCGTAAACATTGATACCCTGGATCGGCAGTACATCCACGTTCGGGATGTTGCGGGCTGCGAGCTTGAAGTTGCCGTCAAGTTCTGCGCCGCCGATGAAGAGGGCATTGGTGAGACCGAGCGAAGCGAATACGCCGGCCAGAGCCTTCGTCTTTGCTTCCTTGGCAACGAGGTCGTCGATGATGATGACGTCGTCAGCCTTGATCTTGGCCGAGAGGGCGTGACGCAGGCCGAGAGCGCGAACCTGCTTGGGCAGGTCGTGAGCGTGGCTGCGGGAAACCGGGCCGTGAGCCTTGGCACCGCCGCGGAACTGCGGAGCGCGAGCCGAATGGTGACGAGCGCGGCCCGTACCCTTCTGCTTGTACATCTTGGAGCCCGTGCGGGAGACTTCGCCGCGCGTCAGGGACTGGTGGGTGCCCTGCTGCTTCTTGGCGAGCTGCCAGCGGATGACGCGGGCAATGATGTCTTCGCGCGGCTCGAGGCCGAAGATCGCGTCGGAGAGGGAGACCTTGCCGGCGTCCTTCCCGTCGAGGGTCGTGACTTTGAGATCCATGATCAGGCTCCCTTACTTGGCTGCGGCGCGCACGGCGGCCGGACGCGGAGCGTCGGACGGGGTGCCGGACTTGACGGCGTCACGGACGACGATCCAGGCGCCCTTGGAGCCGGGGACTGCGCCCTTGACGAGGATGAGACCGCGTTCTTCGTCGGTGGAGACGACTTCGAGGTTCTGGGTGGTGACGCGCGTCTGGCCCATGTGACCAGCCATGCGCTTGCCCTTCCAGACCTTGCCCGGGTCCTGGTTGTTACCCGTCGAACCGTGCGAACGGTGCGAAACGGAAACGCCGTGCGTTGCACGAAGACCGCCGAAGTTGTGGCGCTTCATGGCACCGGCGAAGCCCTTACCGATCGTGGTGCCGGTAACGTCGACGAGCTGGCCTGCGACGAAATGGCTGGCGGTCAGTTCCGCGCCGATTTCGATGAGGTTGTCTTCCGAAACGCGGAATTCAACGAGCTTGGCCTTCGGCTCGACGCTTGCAGCGGCGAACTGGCCGCGCAGCGCCTTTGCCGTGTTCTTCACCTTGGAAGAGCCGGCGCCGAGCTGAACAGCCGTGTAGCCGTTCTTCTCCTGCGTACGCTGGGCAACGACCTGGACGTTGTCCAGTCGCAGTACTGTTACAGGGATGTGCTCACCTGCGTCATTATAGACGCGAGTCATCCCTACTTTCTGTGCAATCACACCTGAACGCATGGTTCAATCCTCTTAGAAGTCCTGGCGGGATCGTGACGTCCCGTCATGCCTCTTGGTTTAAGGATTCCACTCGGGCTCGAAGGCCGTCGGGTTTCCCGTTTTTAGAAGACGTCGGCTTAATGCCACGTACCTTCCTTGTTATTTCGGCTTACGCCGGACTTAGAGCTTGATCTCTACGTCTACACCGGCCGCAAGGTCGAGCTTCATAAGAGCGTCGACCGTCTGCGGCGTCGGATCTACGATGTCGAGAAGGCGCTTGTGGGTGCGCATCTCGAACTGTTCACGGCTCTTCTTGTCAACGTGGGGCGAACGGTTGACCGTGAACTTTTCAATACGGGTCGGGAGAGGAACGGGGCCGCGGACGCTTGCGCCGGTACGCTTTGCCGTCGACACGATTTCACGCGTGGAGGCATCAAGGATCCGGTGGTCAAACGCCTTGAGGCGGATGCGGATGTTCTGGCCGTTCATACGACTTTTTCCTTAGTTCGTTATCCGCGCGATTCTCTTGGGAAAGCGCGTTTTTTGATTCTGGCGGTTCCCATAAAGGAACGCACACGAAAACACAATTGCCGAAAGGCCAGTCCGCTAAATTTTCAAAGACCGGAGGGGCAGGGTTGTGCCCTGCCCTTCCTATTTCAGCGGCTTGAAGCCTTAAGTCTTACTCGACGATGGAGGCAACGATGCCTGCGCCGACGGTACGGCCGCCTTCGCGGATAGCGAAGCGCAGCTTTTCTTCCATCGCGATCGGAACGATCAGCTCGACGTCAACCGTGACGTTGTCGCCCGGCATAACCATTTCCGTGCCTTCCGGAAGCGTTACGATGCCCGTAACGTCCGTCGTGCGGAAGTAGAACTGCGGACGGTAGTTCGTGAAGAACGGCGTATGACGGCCGCCTTCTTCCTTCGTCAGGATGTAGGCTTCTGCCTTGAACTTCTTGTGCGGCTTGACCGAACCCGGCTTGCACAGGATCTGGCCACGCTCGACGCCGTCACGGTTCACACCGCGCAGCAGCGCACCGATGTTGTCGCCGGCCTGGCCCTGGTCGAGCAGCTTGCGGAACATTTCAACGCCCGTGCAGGTCGTCTTCGTCGTCGGACGGATGCCGACGATTTCGATTTCTTCACCGACCTTCACGATACCGCGCTCAACGCGACCCGTAACAACCGTACCGCGGCCCGAGATCGAGAACACGTCTTCGATCGGCATCAGGAACGGCTGGTCGATCGGACGCTCCGGCGTCGGGATGTACGCGTCGACTTCTTCCATCAGCTTGCGGATGGCGTTCTCGCCGATTTCCTTGTTCGAGTCTTCGAGAGCGGCAAGAGCCGAACCCTTGACGATCGGAATGTCGTCGCCCGGGAAGTCGTAGGACGACAGAAGTTCGCGAACTTCAAGCTCAACGAGCTCGAGAAGTTCGGCGTCGTCAACCTGGTCGACCTTGTTGAGGAACACGACGATGGCCGGAACGCCAACCTGACGGGCGAGCAGGATGTGCTCGCGGGTCTGCGGCATCGGGCCGTCGGCAGCCGAGCAAACCAGGATCGCGCCGTCCATCTGGGCAGCACCGGTGATCATGTTCTTGACGTAGTCGGCGTGGCCGGGGCAGTCAACGTGGGCGTAGTGACGGTTCGCCGTCTCGTATTCGACGTGCGCCGTCGAGATGGTGATGCCGCGGGCCTTTTCTTCCGGAGCGGCGTCGATCTGGTCGTACGCCTTGAACTCGCCGAAGTACTTCGTGATCGCTGCCGTCAGCGACGTCTTGCCATGGTCAACGTGGCCGATCGTGCCGATGTTTACGTGAGGCTTGTTGCGCTCAAACTTACCTTTTGCCATTTCCGGCTCTCCGTTCCTGATCCCTCGAAGGGAAATTCATTCAAATTTTGAAAGGGGTTACCCCGGTCACTTCTGACCGGAGTACTTTGCCTGGATTTCCTGTGCGACGTTCGACGGAACCGGCGCGTAATGGTCGAAGACCATCGAGTACTGGGCGCGGCCCTGCGACATGGAGCGCAGGTTGTCGACGTACTTGAACATGTTCGCCAGCGGCACGTTGGCGGAGATCACGACGGCGACGCCGCGCGATTCCTGGCCCTGGATCTGGCCACGACGGGAGTTCAGGTCGCCGATGACGTCGCCGACATAGTCTTCCGGCGTTACGACTTCGACCTTCATCATCGGCTCGAGCAGCTGGGCGCCAGCTTCACGCGATGCTTCACGGAAGCAGGCACGCGATGCGATTTCGAAGGCGAGGACCGAGGAGTCGACGTCGTGGAAGGCGCCGTCGATGAGCGTCGCCTTGACGCCGAGCATCGGGAAGCCTGCGAGCGGACCCGAGGACAGAACGCTTTCGATACCCTTCTGAACGCCCGGGATGTATTCCTTCGGAACAGCACCACCGACGATCTTGGATTCGAACTTGAAGTCTTCGCCTTCATCGTTCGGTTCGAAGACGAGCTTGACGCGCGCGAACTGGCCGGTACCACCGGTCTGCTTCTTGTGCGTGTAGTCCTTCTCGGTCTTGCGCGTGATCGTTTCGCGGTAGGCAACCTGCGGAGCGCCGACGTTGGCTTCGACCTTGAACTCGCGACGCATGCGGTCGACGATGATGTCGAGGTGAAGTTCACCCATGCCTGCGATGATCGTCTGGCCGGACTCTTCGTCGGTCTTGACGCGGAAGGACGGGTCTTCGGCGGCCAGGCGGTTCAGGGCGAGGCCCATCTTTTCCTGGTCGTTCTTCGTCTTCGGCTCGATCGCGATCTGGATAACCGGTTCCGGGAATTCCATGCGCTCGAGGATGACCGGCTTCAGCGGGTCGCAGAGCGTGTCGCCCGTCGTCGTGTCCTTGAGGCCGGCGAGAGCAACGATGTCGCCTGCGAAGGCTTCTTCGATGTCTTCACGCGAGTTGGAGTGCATCTGCAGCATGCGGCCGACGCGCTCGCGCTTTTCCTTGACCGTGTTCATGACCGACGTGCCCTTTTCGAGCTTGCCGGAATAGATGCGGGCGAAGGTGAGCGAACCGACGAAGGGGTCGTTCATGATCTTGAACGCGAGCATGGAGAGCGGCTCGTTGTCGTCAGCGTGACGCTCGATTTCGCCTTCCGTCTTCACGTCGATGCCCTTGATCGCCGGGATGTCTGCCGGGGACGGCAGGTAGTCGACGACGGCGTCGAGGAGCGGCTGAACGCCCTTGTTCTTGAACGCGGTACCGCAGAACATCGGGTGGAACTTCACGTCGATGGTGCCGCGGCGAACGAGTTCGCGGATCTTGTCGTTGTCCGGGTAGTTGCCTTCGAGATAGGCTTCCATCGCGGCTTCGTCGATTTCGACGACGGTCTCGATGAGCTTCTCGCGGTACTCTTCGGCCTTTTCCTTCATGTCTTCCGGAATCTCGACGACGTCCCACTGGGCGCCGAGCGATTCGTCGCGCCAGACGAGAGCGTTCATCTCGATCAGGTCGATGACGCCCTTGAAGTCGCTTTCAGCGCCGATCGGCAGCTGCATGACGACGGCGGTCGCACCGAGACGCGACTTGATCATGGAAACCGAGCGGTAGAAGTCCGCGCCGGTCTTGTCCATCTTGTTGCAGAAGATCATGCGCGGAACGTTGTACTTCTCAGCCTGACGCCAGACGGTTTCCGTCTGCGGCTCAACGCCGGCGTTGGCATCGAGAAGGGCAATCGCACCGTCGAGAACGCGCAGCGAACGCTCGACTTCGATGGTGAAGTCGACGTGGCCGGGGGTGTCGATGATGTTGAAGCGGCGGGTCTTGCCGTCACGGCCCTTCCAGAAGGTCGTGGTGGCAGCCGACGTGATCGTGATGCCGCGTTCCTGCTCCTGCTCCATCCAGTCCATGGTCGCGGCGCCGTCATGGACTTCGCCGATCTTGTGGGACTTGCCGGTGTAGTAGAGGATGCGCTCGGTCGTCGTGGTCTTGCCAGCGTCGATATGCGCCATGATACCGAAATTACGGTAGTCTTCGATTTTGTATTCGCGAGCCATGGAGGACTCCTTTCGAGACGTTAGTTTCGGTTACCAGCGGTAGTGCGAGAATGCACGGTTGGCGTCAGCCATCTTGTGCGTGTCTTCGCGCTTCTTGACTGCGCTGCCGCGATTGTTGGCTGCGTCCATGAGTTCGCCGGAGAGGCGCTCGACCATGGTCGTTTCGTTACGCTTGCGGGCAGCGGCAATCAGCCAGCGGATGGCCAGAGCCTGACGACGCTCCGGACGAACATCGACCGGAACCTGGTACGTCGCACCACCAACGCGGCGCGAGCGCACTTCGACGTGCGGCGCAACGTTGTCGAGAGCCGAATGGAACACGCCGAGCGGATCCTGCTTGGCCTTGCCCTGCACGACATCGAAGGCACCGTAAACGATCGTTTCGGCGACGGACTTCTTGCCGTCCAGCATGATGGCGTTCATGAACTTGGTGACCACGAGATCGCCGAACTTCGGGTCCGGATTGATCTCGCGCTTTTCTGCTCTATGGCGACGGGACATACTTTTCGTCTTTCTTCAAAAGGTTCTGACCAGCGAAATGGCGCCGGTTACTGTATTACTTCGGACGCTTCGCGCCGTACTTGGAGCGGCGCTGCTTGCGGTTCTTGACGCCCTGGGTGTCGAGAACGCCGCGGATGATGTGGTAGCGCACGCCCGGAAGGTCCTTTACGCGGCCGCCACGGATCATGACGACAGAGTGTTCCTGCAGGTTGTGGCCTTCGCCCGGGATGTAGCCGATGACTTCGAAGCCATTGGTCAGGCGGATCTTGGCGACCTTACGCAGAGCCGAGTTCGGCTTCTTCGGGGTCGTCGTGTAGACGCGGGTGCAAACGCCGCGCTTCTGGGGGTTTTCCTGCAGGGCAGGAACCTTGTTGCGCTTCACCTGCGCCTGGCGCGGCTTGCGGATAAGCTGGTTTACGGTAGGCATAGAACCATCCCTTATTCGTGTCTCGTTACCCTTGCGGGCGGCTTTGGAGCGGTAAACCGCCCCCGGATACTCGGTTGCCGCATTTATGCGACGCCAAGCGTTCCGCTTGCCCTGCAAAATGCTCGTGGCCACACGCGTGTTCATGCGCAATAAAAGGCCAATCCGCCTTGGCGGATGACCTCGTTAGGCAGAGGACGCGCTATAACCGCGTCATGCGTGCAGCATTCATGTTCTCAACGTGCGTCGAGCCCTGTTTGAGGCGAACTTCAGAACGAGTCATTCCGAACCAGCCAGCCTCACATAGGCTCTGATGGCGTGCGGAATACTGACTTAAGGGCAAAAGGTCAAGGGGCGAGGCGAAAGAATCCCGGGGCCGAATGGCTGTCCTGCCTGAAAAGCAGGGCTTTCGGCGGCCTTGCCGCCCCTCTTCGGGGGCATTTGCGACCGCACATCCTTCGCCCGACAATATTAAGAAAGCCTGAAGACGGAATCAACCGGAAGAGTCGATTCCGGGCGAATGCATCCACCGATTCCCCAGACTCACCTTTTGCGCCCCGCCCCCGATTTTGCATTTGGGTCCGGCCGCCCTACCCTTTATAGAACTCAGAACACTGACCCGAAAGGAGCCCCCGCCATGGCGTCCAGCGCCGACAACGACAACAATACGCTCGACGAGCCGATGGTCTTCATCATCATCGGCAAGGCCTATGAGCGCGAGGGCGACGAGGGCATCGACATCCACGTCATGCTGCGGGCGCCGGACGACGACAGCGCCGTGCGCGAGGCGCTGAACGCGCTTTCCGAGGAAGGCTTCCTGGAAGCCGACCTCGACCAGATCGGCACGCTGACGGGCGAGCCCGAGGACGAGCCGCACGCCTCCGCCTACAAGGGCGCGCTCGACGGGGAAGTCGCGATCATCCGTTTCGCCTGAGCGCCCTCGCCCGCCCGAAACGACAGAGCCCGAAACAAGAAAGCCGCCCGGATCGCCGGGCGGCTTTTTTCTTGCGCGGGTACAGGGGGCGGCGAACCGCCCTCCCCGTCATCGGCGCAAACGAAAACGCCGGGCTTTTGGCCCGGCGCTCTCCATTCTCGTAACCCAGCCTTATTCGGCTGCGGCGCCCTCGCCGCCGGCGAGGTCCGCCAGCATCGGGGTGGCGACGCCAGCGCCCGTCGACTTGCGGCGCTCGTCGAGGATCATCTCGTCGCGGGCCGTCGCGATGCGGCGGATCTGGGTCATGGTGCCACCGGTACCGGCCGGGATGAGGCGGCCGACGATGACGTTTTCCTTCAGGCCCTGCAGGCCGTCGGTCTTGCCGGCGATCGCAGCTTCCGTGAGGACCTTGGTGGTCTCCTGGAACGAAGCGGCCGAGATGAACGACGGGGTCTGCAGCGACGCCTTGGTGATGCCGAGGAGGACCGGATCGCCGTAAGCCGGCTTCTTGCCTTCCTCGATCAGGGCGTCGTTGACGTCTTCCAGCTCGATACGGTCGACGTTGTCGCCGACGATGTAGGTCGAGTCGCCGGCATCCGTGATCTCGACCTTCTGCAGCATCTGGCGAACGATCACCTCGATGTGCTTGTCGTTGATCACAACGCCCTGCAGTCGGTAGACTTCCTGGATTTCGTTCACGAGGTAGGAAGCGAGTGCTTCCACGCCCTTGATCGCCAGGATGTCGTGCGGCGCGGGGTTGCCGTCGAGGATGTAGTCACCCTTTTCGATGTAGTCGCCGTCCTGAAGGTGGAAGGGCTTGCCCTTCGGGATCAGGTACTCGACCGGCTCGACACCGTCTTCCGCCGGCTCGATCATCACGCGACGCTTGTTCTTGTAGTCGCGGCCGAAGCGGACGGTACCATCGATCTCAGCGATGATGGCGTGGTCCTTCGGACGACGGGCTTCGAACAGTTCGGCAACGCGCGGCAGACCACCGGTGATGTCCTTGGTCTTGGCGCTTTCCAGCGGCGAGCGGGCAAGAACGTCACCCTGGGAGACCTTCTGACCGGGTTCGACCGAAAGGATCGCGTCGACCGAGAGCATGAAGCGGGCTTCACCACCGCGGGACAGCTTGGCGACGGCGCCATTCTTGTCCTTGATGACGATGGCCGGCTTCAGGTCCGTACCACGCGGCGTCGAGCGCCAGTCGATGACCGAACGCTTGGTGATGCCGGTGGATTCGTCGGTGATTTCGAGAACCGAGATACCGTCGACCACGTCCTCGAAGTGAACCGTACCTTCCACTTCCGTCATCATCGGACGGGTGTAGGGGTCCCACTCGGCGAAACGCTGGCCGCGCTTCACCTTGTCGCCGTCATCAACGAAGATCTTCGAACCGTAGGCAACGCGCTGCGAGGAACGTTCCACGCCGCGCTCGTCGAGGATGGTGATCGCCATGTTGCGGCCCATCGCGACGAGTGCGCCATCGGAATTGCGCAGCATGTTGCGGTTCTTGATCTGCACCGTGCCTTCATACGAGGCTTCCAGGAACGACTGGTCGACCACGGTCGCCGTGCCGCCAAGGTGGAAGGTACGCATGGTGAGCTGGGTGCCCGGCTCGCCGATCGACTGTGCCGCGATGACGCCGACGGCTTCGCCCATGTTGACGGGCGTGCCGCGTGCAAGGTCGCGACCGTAGCAGACGCCGCAGACGCCGGTCTGGATTTCGCAGGTCAGCGCCGAGCGGATGCGGATCGACTGGATGCCAGCCTTCTCGATCGCGACGACGTCGGCCTCGAGGATCATCCTGCCGGCATCGACGATGCGCTCGCCGGTGATCGGATGATCGATATCGTCCAGAGCCGTACGGCCGAGAACCCGGGTGCCGATCGAAGCCACGACCTGGCCGGCGTCGACGATCGCCGTCATCGTGAGGCCCTTGTCGGTGCCGCAGTCGACATGCGTGACGATGCAATCCTGCGCGACGTCGACGAGACGGCGGGTCAGGTAACCGGAGTTCGCGGTCTTCAAGGCGGTGTCTGCCAGACCCTTACGGGCGCCGTGCGTCGAGTTGAAGTACTCGTTCACGGTCAGGCCTTCCTTGAAGTTCGAGATGATCGGCGTTTCGATGATCTCGCCCGACGGCTTGGCCATGAGGCCGCGCATGCCGCCCAGCTGACGCATCTGGTTCGGAGAACCGCGGGCGCCGGAGTGCGACATCATGTAGATCGAGTTCATCGGCTTCTGGCGGCCGGTCTCGGGGTCGAATTCGACGGCCTTGATGCGCGCCATCATCTCTTCCGCGACCTTTTCGGTGGCCTTGCCCCAGGCGTCGACGACCTTGTTGTACTTCTCGCCCTGGGTGATCAGGCCGTCGTTGTACTGCTGCTCGTATTCCTTGACGAGGTTTTCGGTGTCACCGACGATCTTCGCCTTGGTGTCCGGAATGACCATGTCGTCCTTGCCGAACGAAATGCCGGCGCGGCAGGCGTGGCTGAAGCCGAGCTGCATGATGCGGTCGCAGAAGATGACCGTGTCCTTCTGGCCGCAGTGACGGTAGACCGTGTCGATCATCTTGGAGATGTTCTTCTTGGTCATTTCCTGGTTGCAGATGTCGAACGGGATGTTGCCGTTCTTCGGCAGCAGCTCGCCGATGATCATGCGGCCGGGCGTCGTTTCGAAGATCTTGGTGTAGGGCTTGCCTTCACCGTCGACCGACTTGTAGCGGCCACGGATCTTCGCGTGCAGCGTGACGACCTTGTTTTCGAGCGCATGGTGCAGTTCGCCCATGTCGGAGAAGGCCATGCCTTCGCCCGGCTCGTTCTGGTTCAGGATCGACAAGTAGTAGAGGCCGAGAACCATGTCCTGCGAGGGAACGATGATCGGTGCGCCGTTCGCCGGGTGCAGAATGTTGTTCGTCGACATCATGAGCACGCGCGCTTCAAGCTGGGCTTCCAGCGAGAGCGGGACGTGAACAGCCATCTGGTCGCCGTCGAAGTCGGCGTTGAAGGCCGTGCAGACGAGCGGGTGCAGCTGGATGGCCTTGCCTTCGACCAGGATCGGTTCGAAGGCCTGGATGCCCAGGCGGTGCAGCGTCGGCGCGCGGTTCAGGAGAACCGGATGCTCGCGGATGACCTCGTCGAGGATATCCCAGACTTCCGGCTTTTCCTTTTCGACCAGCTTCTTGGCCTGCTTGACGGTCGAGGAGAAACCCTTGGCGTCGAGGCGGGCGTAGATGAACGGCTTGAACAGTTCGAGCGCCATCTTCTTCGGCAGGCCGCACTGGTGCAGCTTGAGTTCCGGACCCGTCACGATGACCGAACGGCCGGAATAGTCGACGCGCTTGCCGAGCAGGTTCTGGCGGAAGCGGCCCTGCTTGCCCTTGAGCATGTCGGACAGCGACTTCAGCGGACGCTTGTTGGCGCCGGTGATGACGCGGCCGCGGCGGCCGTTGTCGAACAGGGCGTCAACCGATTCCTGAAGCATGCGCTTCTCGTTACGGATGATGATGCCCGGTGCGCGCAGCTCGATGAGGCGCTTCAGACGGTTGTTGCGGTTGATGACGCGGCGATAGAGATCGTTGAGGTCGGACGTCGCGAAACGGCCGCCGTCGAGCGGAACGAGCGGACGCAGGTCCGGCGGGATCACCGGAACGACCTTCATGATCATCCATTCCGGACGGTTGCCGGATTCCATGAAGTTCTCGACGATCTTCAGGCGCTTCATCAGCTTCTTCTGCTTCAGATCCGACGTGGTGTCGGCCAGATCCGAACGCAGATCGCCGGCGATCCGCTCGAGGTTCATCGAGGCGAGCATCTCGTAGATGGCCTCGGCGCCGATCATCGCCGTGAACTGGTCTTCACCATATTCATCGACGGCGATCATGTATTCTTCTTCGGAAAGAAGCTGGTTTTCCTTGAGCGCGGTCAAGCCCGGCTCGGTCACGATGTAGTTCTCGAAATAGAGAACGCGCTCGACATCCTTCAAGGTCATGTCGAGAAGCGTGGCGATGCGCGAGGGCAGCGACTTCAGGAACCAGATATGGGCAACGGGCGCGGCGAGCTCGATATGGCCCATGCGCTCGCGGCGAACGCGCGACAGCGTGACTTCGACGCCGCACTTTTCGCAGATGATGCCCTTGTACTTCATGCGCTTGTACTTGCCGCACAGGCACTCGTAGTCCTTGATCGGCCCGAAGATGCGCGCGCAGAAGAGACCGTCGCGTTCCGGCTTGAACGTACGGTAGTTGATGGTTTCCGGCTTCTTGATCTCGCCATACGACCAGGAAAGGATCTTTTCCGGAGACGCGATCGAGATGCGGATGGAGTCGAACGTCTGCGCAGGCACCTGCGGGTTGAAAAGGTTCATGACCTCTTGGTTCATGCCTATCTCCTTCGTGGGCCAGTGGCCCTCTGCTTAGCAGTCAATTGCGGCGATACCCGGGTGCCGCAAGACTGCCTGAAACGGATGAGCCGCCCCTGCCCGACCGGGCCGAGGCGGAAACGGTGCGCGCCGTTCCGGCGCGCACCTGATCAGGCGCTTATTCCGCCGCGTCGGGAAGCTGGCCGGCTTCCGCAGCGGGGTCGACCTTGGAGTTCTCGAGCTCGACCGACAGACCGAGCGAGCGCATTTCCTTGACGAGAACGTTGAAGCTCTCCGGAATGCCCGCTTCGAACGTGTCGTCGCCACGCACGATCGCCTCGTACACCTTGGTGCGGCCCGCGACGTCGTCCGACTTCACGGTCAGCATTTCCTGCAGCGTGTAGGCGGCGCCGTAGGCTTCGAGCGCCCAGACCTCCATTTCCCCGAAGCGCTGGCCGCCGAACTGCGCCTTGCCGCCCAGCGGCTGCTGGGTAACGAGCGAGTACGGGCCGATCGAACGGGCGTGGATCTTGTCGTCCACGAGGTGGTTCAGCTTGATCATGTACATGTAGCCGACGGTGACCTTGCGGTCGAAGGGCTCGCCCGTACGGCCGTCGTAGAGAACCGACTGACCGGAAGAGTCGAGACCTGCGCGCTCCAGCATGCCGGCGACGTCGGGCTCATGAGCGCCGTCGAAGACCGGGGTTGCGATGGAGACGCCCTTGCGGGACTGCTCGGCAAGCTTGACCAGGGCGTCGTCGTCGAAGTGAGCGACTTCGTCCTTGGCTTCGCTTTCGTAGACTTCCGTCAGCTCGCGCTTCAGGTCCGCGATGTCCATGGTCTTGCGATACTCGTCGAGCAGCTCGCCGATCTTCTTGCCCATGCCGGCGCAAGCCCATGCGAGGTGCGTTTCGAGGATCTGGCCGACGTTCATGCGCGAGGGCACGCCCAGCGGGTTCAAGCAGATGTCGACATGCGTGCCGTCTTCGAGGAACGGCATGTCCTCGATCGGCAGGATGCGCGAGACGACGCCCTTGTTGCCGTGACGGCCGGCCATCTTGTCGCCCGGCTGGATCTTGCGCTTCACAGCGACGAAGACCTTGACCATCTTCATGACGCCCGGGGGCATTTCGTCGCCGCGCTGGACCTTCTCGACCTTGTCCATGAAGCGCTGTTCAAGGCGCGACTTGGATTCGTCGTACTGGCCGCGGAGGGCTTCGATCTCGCCCTGAACCTTCTCGTCCTCGACGGCGAACATCCACCACTGCGAGCGGGGATATTCGGAGACGACGGCGTTGGAAAGCTCGGTGCCCTTCTTGAAGGACTTCGGGCCGGCGACGGCGACGTGGCCACGCAGCATGTCGATCAGACGGCCGTAGACGTTACGGTCGAGGATCGCCTGCTCGTCGTCACGGTCCTTGGCCAGACGCTCGATCTCTTCACGCTCGATCGCCATCGCGCGTTCGTCCTTCTCCACGCCGTGGCGGTTGAAGACGCGAACTTCGACGACCGTGCCGAAGGTGCCGGGCGGCATGCGCATGGAAGTGTCGCGAACGTCGGAAGCCTTCTCACCGAAGATGGCGCGCAGGAGCTTTTCTTCCGGCGTCATCGGGCTTTCGCCCTTCGGGGTGATCTTGCCGACCAGGATGTCGCCCGGCTGAACCTCTGCACCGATATAGACGATACCGGCTTCGTCGAGGTTCTTCAGCGCTTCTTCCGAAACGTTCGGAATGTCGCGCGTGATTTCTTCCGGGCCCAGCTTGGTGTCGCGGGCCATGACTTCGAATTCCTCGATGTGGATCGAGGTGAACACGTCGTCGGAGACGATGCGTTCGGACATCAGGATCGAGTCTTCGTAGTTGTAGCCGTTCCACGGCATGAACGCGACGAGCGCGTTGCGGCCGAGCGCGAGGTCGCCGAGGTCGGTCGACGGACCGTCCGCGATGATGTCGCCCTTGTTCAGAACGTCGCCGACGGTGACCAGCGGGCGCTGGTTGACGCAGGTGTTCTGGTTGGAACGCTGGAACTTCTGCAGACGGTAGATATCGACGCCCGACTTCGACGGATCGAGGTCTTCGGTGGCGCGGATAACGATACGGGTCGCGTCGACCTGGTCGACGACACCGCCGCGGCGGGCCGCGATGGCGGCGCCCGAGTCACGGGCGACGACCGGCTCCATGCCGGTGCCGACGAACGGGGCTTCCGCCCGCAGGAGCGGCACGGCCTGACGCTGCATGTTCGAGCCCATGAGCGCGCGGTTCGCGTCGTCGTTCTCGAGGAACGGGATGAGCGCGGCCGCGACCGAAACGAGCTGCTTCGGCGAAACGTCCATGAGGTTGATCTGGTCGCGCGGGGCGAGCATGACTTCGCCGGCGTGACGGCAGACGACAAACTCTTCCGAGAACGAGTTGTCGGCTTCGAGCACCGAGTTGGCCTGGGCGACGTGGTACTTGGCCTCTTCCATGGCGGAGAGGTAGACCACTTCGTTCGTGACCTTGCCGTCGACGATCTTGCGGTACGGGCTTTCGATGAAGCCGTACTTGTTGACGCGGGCGAAGGTGGCGAGCGAGTTGATCAGACCGATGTTCGGGCCTTCCGGCGTTTCGATCGGGCAGATACGGCCGTAGTGGGTCGGGTGAACGTCGCGCACTTCGAAGCCGGCGCGCTCGCGGGTCAGACCACCCGGGCCAAGAGCCGACAGACGGCGCTTGTGGGTGATTTCCGACAGCGGGTTCACCTGGTCCATGAACTGCGAGAGCTGCGAGGAACCGAAGAATTCGCGAACGGCGGCAGCCGCCGGCTTCGCGTTGATCAGGTCCTGCGGCATGACCGTGTCGATCTCGATCGAGGACATGCGTTCCTTGATCGCGCGCTCCATGCGCAGCAGGCCGAGACGGTACTGGTTCTCCATCAGCTCGCCGACCGAACGGACACGACGGTTGCCGAGGTTGTCGATGTCGTCGATCTCGCCCTTGCCGTCGCGCAGCTCGACCAGCATCTTCACGACGGCAAGGATATCGTCCTTGCGCAGCGTGCGGACCGTGTCGGCAACGTCGAGGTCGAGGCGCATGTTCATCTTCACGCGGCCGACGGCGGAGAGGTCGTAACGCTCCGCATCGAAGAACAGCGTGTTGAACATGGCTTCGGCCGATTCCATCGTCGGCGGTTCACCCGGACGCATGACGCGGTAGATGTCGAACAGAGCGTCCTGGCGGTTCTCGTTCTTGTCTGCCGACAGCGTGTTGCGGATGTAGGCGCCGACATTGATGTGGTCGATGTCGAGAACCGGGATTTCGTCGAAACCGGCCGACAGGATGACCGGAAGGGTCTTCTCGTCGATTTCGTCGCCGGCTTCCAGATAGATCTCGCCCGTGCCGTAGTTGACGACGTCTTCGGCGAGGTAGTTGCCGTAGAGGTCCTCGTCGGTCGCCTTGAGGGCCTTGAGGCCCTTTTCGGAGAGCTGGCGGAGCAGACGCGGGGTCAGCTTCTTGCCGATCTCCACGACGACTTCACCCGTGTCGGCGTCGATCATATCCGCGACGGCCTTCTGGCCTTTCAGCGCGTCGGGATTGAAGGGTACGCGCCAGCCGGCGCCGTCGCGCTGATAGAGCGACTTCGTGTAGAAGGTCGAGAGGATCTCTTCGCCGTCCATGCCGAGGGCCATGAGCAGCGAGGTCGCCGGGATCTTGCGGCGGCGGTCGATGCGCGCATGCACGATGTCCTTGGCGTCGAACTCGATGTCGAGCCAGGAACCGCGATACGGGATCACGCGGGCCGCGAAGAGCAGCTTGCCGGAAGAATGGCTCTTGCCCTTGTCGTGGTCGAAGAACACGCCCGGCGAACGGTGCATCTGGGAAACGATGACGCGCTCGGTGCCGTTGACGATGAAGGTACCGTTGTCCGTCATGAGCGGCATGTCGCCCATGTAGACGTTCTGTTCCTTGATGTCCTTGATCGACTTGGCGCCCGTATCCTCGTCAATATCGAACACGATGAGGCGCAGCGTCACCTTGAGCGGCGCTGCGTAGGTGAGGTCGCGCTGGCGGCATTCCTCGACGTCGAACTTCGGCTGTTCGAATTCGTAGGAAACGAATTCGAGCATGGAAGCGCCGGAGAAGTCCGTGATCGGGAAAACCGACTTGAAAACGGCCTGAAGGCCCTCGTCCGGACGACCGCCGGCGGGCTCTTCAACCATCAGGAATTGATCGTAAGAAGCCTTCTGAACCTCGATGAGGTTCGGCATTTCTGCGACTTCGGGAATTTTACCAAAAAACTTGCGTACGCGCCTACGACCGTTAAACGAAAGGGTCTGAGCCATCGTCGCTCCTTCAAATTTGCATCCGGGCCTGCAACAGACGGGGTTCGCTGGCCAGTCGATCCCGTCGACCAATGGGTTGG
Organism: Shinella sp. G-2; assembly: GCF_050172695.1. NCBI lineage: Bacteria > Pseudomonadati > Pseudomonadota > Alphaproteobacteria > Hyphomicrobiales > Rhizobiaceae > Shinella > Shinella sp. G-2. The sequence goes on from NZ_JBBEYH010000002.1 coordinate 84,336, forward strand.
TTCAAACTCGTCTTGCTGCCGGTCGACGGGCCGGATTGCCCAATCTTGCGGTGAAGACCATCCTCTTGAAGAACCCATTACCCAAAAGCCGTTTTTGCGGCTTTTGGGTAATCAGTTCAGCGGAAAGGAGCGATGGGAGAGGGTCGAAACCCTCTCCCACCGTATTCCGATATTACTTGACGTCGACCTTAGCGCCGGCTTCTTCAAGCTTCTTCTTGAGGTCAGCGGCTTCAGCCTTGGAAACGCCTTCCTTGACAGCCTTCGGAGCGCCTTCGACGAGGTCCTTGGCTTCCTTGAGGCCGAGGCCGGTGATGGCGCGGACTTCCTTGATGACGTTGATCTTGTTGGCGCCGGCGTCGGCGAGGATCACGTCGAATTCAGTCTTTTCTTCTTCGACAGCAGCCGGAGCAGCGCCGCCGCCAGCAGCAGCAACAGCTACGGGAGCTGCAGCCGAAACGCCCCACTTCTCTTCGAGAAGCTTGGAAAGCTCAGCAGCTTCCAGGACGGTCAGGGCCGAGAGGTCTTCAACGATCTTTGCGAGATCAGCCATTTTCGTATTTCCTTTTGTTCGGTTCGAACTGGTGTGTTTGATTTACAGCGAAAAACCGCCTTACGCGGCTTCGTCCTTCTTGGCGTAGGCTGCGAACACGCGGGCAAGCTGGCTTGCCGGTGCTGCAACGACCGTGGCGACGCGCGTTGCCGGGGCTGCAATGAGGCCCAGGAGCTTTGCACGCAGCTCGTCGAGCGAAGGCAGGGTCGCAAGCGACTTGACTGCTTCTGCGTCGAGCGTGGTCGCACCCATGGCGCCACCGAGAACAACGAGCTTGTCGTTGGTCTTGGCGAAATCCATGGCTACCTTAGGAGCGATCATCGGATCATTTGCGTATGCAATGAGCGTCTGACCCTGGAAGAGATCAGACATCCCTTCCGACTCCGTACCCTGAAGGGCAATTTTGGCCAGGCGGTTCTTCGCGACTTTGACGGTACCGCCAGCTGCACGCATCTTCGTACGAAGATCGTTCATCTGTGCAACGGTGATGCCGGCATAGCGTGCCACGACTACCGAACCGGAAGCCTTGAAGACTTCGTTCAGTTCAGTGACGAATTCGCGTTTTTCCGCTCTTTCCACTGCCTATCTCCAGTAGACAGGGCCATGACTTGTCACGGACCCTGCCGGGTTTGCCTTTGCCGCTAGAGATCATCTCAAAAAGCTGATCCCGAGCGACGCTCGAGGATCCTGTCCCCCCGCGCTCGGCCAGAGGCCGCGACACAGGCAAGGTAGGTTCGAACCGAATTCCGCGTCATCCGACGCTGAGTGAAATTCAGGTCTCACCCGTCTCATGCAGGCAAAGTGATTAAGGTCTAACCACCTGCAATCTCGGACAGGAGTTCCGGACTTCTCCGGAAATTCCCGGCCAGACCGGCCGGGAATTCTTTTGCGGTGCGGCCGAAGCCGGACCGAAATTTTTAGGCGACGGTCGCCGGGTCGATCTTCACGCCCGGGCCCATCGTGGACGAGATGGCAACGCGCTTGACGTAGTTGCCCTTGGCGCCCGTCGGCTTCGCCTTGATGACGGCGTCGGCGAATGCCTTGATGTTCTCTTCCAGAGCCTTGGCGTCGAAGGAAGCCTTGCCGATGCCGGCGTGGATGATACCAGCCTTCTCGACGCGGAACTCGACAGCACCGCCCTTGGATGCCTTGACGGCGCCTGCAACGTCCATGGTGACGGTGCCGACCTTCGGGTTCGGCATCATGCCGCGCGGGCCGAGAACCTTACCGAGACGGCCGACGAGCGGCATCATGTCCGGGGTGGCGATGCAGCGATCGAAGTCGATCTTGCCGCCCTGGACGATTTCGACGAGCTCTTCGGCGCCAACGATGTCTGCGCCGGCAGCCTTGGCTTCGTCAGCCTTGGCGCCACGGGCGAAGACGGCGACGCGAACGTCGCGGCCGGTGCCGTTCGGCAGGTTGACGACGCCGCGGACCATCTGGTCTGCGTGACGCGGGTCAACGCCGAGGTTCATGGCGATCTCGACGGTTTCGTCGAACTTGGCGACGGCACGCTCCTTGACGAGAGCGATTGCGTCCGTCAGGGCGACGAGCTTGGTCGGGTCGATGCCTTCACGGATCTTCTGGATGCGCTTTGCGATCTTGGCCATGGAATTAACCTACCACTTCCAGGCCCATGGCGCGGGCGGAGCCCTCGACCATTGCCATTGCGCCTTCGATATCGGCGGCGTTGAGATCCTTCATCTTGGCTTCGGCGATCGACTTGATCTGAGCCTTGGTGAGCTTGCCGACCGTCGCGCCCTTGCCCGGGGTCTTCGAGCCGGACGTGATCTTGGCTTCCTTCTTGAGGAAGTAGGTCACCGGCGGCTGCTTCATCACGAAGGTGAAGGACTTGTCCTGGTAGTAGGTGATGACGACCGGAATCGGCATACCCTTTTCCATTTCCTGCGTAGCCGCGTTGAACGACTTGCAGAATTCCATGATGTTAATGCCACGCTGACCAAGCGCCGGGCCGATCGGCGGGGACGGGTTTGCCGATCCTGCCTTGACCTGAAGCTTGAGCTGGCCTGCAACTTTCTTAGCCATTTCTCTCTGCCTTTCAGAATGCGGCCGGTTGCCCGGCCCATGATGCCGATCCTTCGACCGGCGGCTGCGGTTGCGTGGTGCGGTTTCGGCGCCCGGCTAGAGGCCGCCTTCCCTTCCACGCGAGCGGCGGAAACTTCCGCCACCAACCCTCGAGGAGGATTGGATTTCAGATGGACAGCGCCCGGGGGCGGCTGCCGAAATCAGATTTTCTCGACCTGGGCGTATTCCAGCTCGACCGGGGTGGCGCGACCGAAGATCGACACTTCCACCTTGAGGCGCGAACGCTCCTCGTCGACGTCCTGAACGATGCCGTTGAACGAGGCGAACGGACCGTCGGAAACGCGAACCTGCTCGCCGATCTCGAAGGAGACCGAGGGCTTCGGACGATCGACGCCGTCCTGAACCTGCGACAGGATGCGCTCAGCCTCGGAGTCCGGGATCGGAACCGGCTTGTTGTCGGAACCGAGGAAGCCCGTGACCTTGGGCGTGTTCTTGATGAGGTGATACGCCTCGTCCGTCAGGTTCGCCCGCACCAGCACGTAGCCGGGGAAGAACTTGCGCTCCGAATCGACCTTGCGGCCGCGACGCACCTCGACGACCTTTTCGGTCGGCACGAGAATCTTTTCAAAGAGATGGTCGAGACCCTTCTGACGGGCCTTGTTCTCGATGTCCTCGGCGACCTTCTTCTCGAAATTCGAATAGGCGTGGACGATGTACCAACGGGAAGCCATGTTCATCTCCAAGCGGTCAGGCGGCAGCGCCGAGGACGAGGCCAACCAGCCAACCCATCAGCTGGTCCGCAGCGAAGAAGAACACCGCAGCCAGGAAGACCATGACGAACACCATGACGGTCGAGATCATCGTCTCGCGCCGCGAAGGCCAAGTCACTTTTGCCGTTTCGGAGCGTACCTGCTGCAGAAACGCAATCGGATTCGTTTTCGATGCCATTGAATGTCCACGCCATTACGGCGCGTAAAGCTGAATTATCAGCCCCACGCACCGCGTGTCTGTTTTGCCCTACATAAAGCCCGATTCCCTTTTTCACAAGAGGCAACCGGACTTTTAACGAATTATGACGGCTTGCGCCGTCCCGCCATCCCATACCGTCGCTGCAAGTGGTCCGCGCTGGCCGGCGAAGATGGCAGGGGCAGAGGGGCTCGAACCCCCGACCTGCGGTTTTGGAGACCGCCGCTCTACCAACTGAGCTATACCCCTAATCGCCTGCCGCATCCGAACCAAAGCGTCCGTCACCGGCAAGGCATGGCGTCTTTACGGCGCGCGGGCGGACTTGGCAAGGGTGAAAAGTGCATTTCTTACAACAAATCAGCGCCGGATCGCGGGAAGCCGCCCTGCCCTGCCTCACGGGTCCCGTGCCTTCGACGCCCTTCCGTCAAAGGCGCGCGCACCGGCCTTGCGATCCGGCCCGAAAGCGTGACCGCTCCGGCTGGAAACCTCCCGTTTCGCCCCTCGCCCGGCCTGCCGCTTGCGATCGCCATGCGGGCGCGGCGCACCCTTTTGCCTGTCGCGGGCGCCCTGACACCCACGTCCCTCTCCCGGGATCGCGAGGTCCGGGTGATTCCCGCCCCGGAAACGCAAAAGCCCCGCGGTTTCCCGCGGGGCCTTGTCTTCAGGTCGTTGACCCGAAATTATTCGACGATGGAGGCAACGATGCCTGCGCCGACGGTACGGCCGCCTTCGCGGATAGCGAAGCGCAGCTTTTCTTCCATCGCGATCGGAACGATCAGCTCGACGTCAACCGTGACGTTGTCGCCCGGCATAACCATTTCCGTGCCTTCCGGAAGCGTTACGATGCCCGTAACGTCCGTCGTGCGGAAGTAGAACTGCGGACGGTAGTTCGTGAAGAACGGCGTATGACGGCCGCCTTCTTCCTTCGTCAGGATGTAGGCTTCTGCCTTGAACTTCTTGTGCGGCTTGACCGAACCCGGCTTGCACAGGATCTGGCCACGCTCGACGCCGTCACGGTTCACACCGCGCAGCAGCGCACCGATGTTGTCGCCGGCCTGGCCCTGGTCGAGCAGCTTGCGGAACATTTCAACGCCCGTGCAGGTCGTCTTCGTCGTCGGACGGATGCCGACGATTTCGATTTCTTCACCGACCTTCACGATACCGCGCTCAACGCGACCCGTAACAACCGTACCGCGGCCCGAGATCGAGAACACGTCTTCGATCGGCATCAGGAACGGCTGGTCGATCGGACGCTCCGGCGTCGGGATGTACGCGTCGACTTCTTCCATCAGCTTGCGGATGGCGTTCTCGCCGATTTCCTTGTTCGAGTCTTCGAGAGCGGCAAGAGCCGAACCCTTGACGATCGGAATGTCGTCGCCCGGGAAGTCGTAGGACGACAGAAGTTCGCGAACTTCAAGCTCAACGAGCTCGAGAAGTTCGGCGTCGTCAACCTGGTCGACCTTGTTGAGGAACACGACGATGGCCGGAACGCCAACCTGACGGGCGAGCAGGATGTGCTCGCGGGTCTGCGGCATCGGGCCGTCGGCAGCCGAGCAAACCAGGATCGCGCCGTCCATCTGGGCAGCACCGGTGATCATGTTCTTGACGTAGTCGGCGTGGCCGGGGCAGTCAACGTGGGCGTAGTGACGGTTCGCCGTCTCGTATTCGACGTGCGCCGTCGAGATGGTGATGCCGCGGGCCTTTTCTTCCGGAGCGGCGTCGATCTGGTCGTACGCCTTGAACTCGCCGAAGTACTTCGTGATCGCTGCCGTCAGCGACGTCTTGCCATGGTCAACGTGGCCGATCGTGCCGATGTTTACGTGAGGCTTGTTGCGCTCAAACTTACCTTTTGCCATGTTATCTTTCCTACTGAACGAAAGTTGGGCTAACCGGCCCTTCCGGTTTGGCAGGCGTTTAAGGCTTTCGCAACGAATGCGCAAGCCTTAAATGCACAACGAAATCCGCCGGAAACGAGCTGAGGCAAGCCAGATTGACCATAGATCGGCACGCGGAATCGTATTTTCAAGGCAACGCTTTAGCACCGGGCGCTGATTCTTTCGACGAGACGATGACGGGCTGCGGAGCGGCGGCCTGAAGCGCGGCAGGATCCGCCGGACCCGGCCGGTTTTCCCGGCGTTCCGCCCCTGAAATCCCGGCCCTTCGCCGCATGCACCTCGGAAGACCAGAGGCCCGGCGGTCAGGCCGGAGGTCACGCCTGGACTTTACAGGCCGCCCCATCCACCATGGCCCCATGGCGCACTATCACGTTGGCACTTGCCCCTGCTGCCGGAACGGACGGCTGTTTCTCTTCCGCGAGGCCGATACCGGCGATGTCTACGGACATTGTGAAGAATGCGAGCAAGGCTTTCGAAGCCCGCAGGAAATCGAAGCGAACGGCGGATTCCTGACGCTCCTCAATCCATCCGACGCCGACTGGGCGACAGACGCGGAGATCGGTCGCAGCGTCTGGGCGAACTACACGCTGTTCCCGGCATAGAGACGCCGGAACGCGGCCCTGCCCGGCGACCTCCCGAGGCAGCGGGACCATGGCGGATGCAGGACCGCGCCTGCCGTCTTTCCTTTTGCCGGCGCGCGGGCCATGCTCTCGTGCCGTGCGCTTTCGAGGACTGGCAGGAGGCCCCCGGAATTGCGCCGTCAAAATTGTAACAGGGCAGCGCCGCAGTGATCTGGAATCTGTTCAAACCACGCAAATCCCGATCGGCGCCGCAGCAAGCACACCCCGCCCCTGCGGCCTCGGCGCCGCCAGCCGATCAGCCCGAGGATCCGCACCGGTTCACGCCCGACCTTTTGACCGCCGCGAAAGCCGGTGACGCCGACGCGCAATACCGCCTGGGAATGGCTTTTTACGAAGGCGTCGGCATCGAACGCCATTCGATCCGGGCCTTCAACTGATGGCTGAACGCGGCGACGCACGAACACGGCCGGGCGCAAGCCATGGTGGCCTTTGCCTTCGAGGTCGGGGCCGGCGTCAAGCCGAACCTGCTGGAAGCCGCCTACTGGGCCATGCTCAGCGAGCACAATGGCAACGAAACGGGCGCAGCCCTGCTGCCGATCATCCTGCGCAGACTGAGTCAGGATCAACACCGTGCCGTCCTCGATATGTACCGCAAGGGGCGGACGCATGAAGAGCTGATCGCGCTTTATCCCGCCGATCCTCGCCCCGGAAGAATCATATAGCGTCAGGGCTTCGGATGATCGGGGGCGATGATTCCGGAACCATCGGGAAGCACGGGTGCGAGCACCTGAAGGTCTTTGATCGGACCGGCGCGCATGTAGTCGCGCATGTTCGAGAAGCCGAACCAGCTCATCGACGGATGCGATCCCTGGTGGTTTCAAACCGTTCAGCGACTTTGATTGCCGGCCGACCAGCTCTTCCTGCGCCAAGGCATCCAACAACAGCGGCCGCCTTGTTGCGACCCAGCACTGTATCCGGCGCTGATTGCCGCTTGCGTTGCATTGAGGCCGATCCGATACCCAGAGACGAACCGATTCCGCTTTTCACCCAATGCGGGCATTTTATAACCTGGTAGCCCGCTTTGAAAAACGGCGGACGCCGACAACGGATGATCATGCCCTCATACAAGTCACCAGACGAAAAAATCCTCGACTTCTGGCAGCCAGCGGTCATCGTCGGATGCGTTGTCATCTTCGGGGGCATGGTGATGGGTTTGAAAGCCTGGCGGGTGAACAATTTTGCCCATTCAGTCGCAACGGTGACCGAGGTTAGGGATGTGAAAGTGCGTATCGACAAGCACGACTGGGTCACCGATCTGGTTTTCGAACCAAGGTACGAGACGATCACCATGGGAGAGATTCAATTCACGCGAACCCACAAGGGGAAGAGCTACGACTGCACCTGGTGGGTGGAGCTCGGCTCGCCTTCCGACAAGTTCGAGGTCGGCGACAGGCTGGACGTCGTTCCTGCGACCGGGACATGTCAAAGGGTCGATATCGTCGGTCGAATACCGTGACCTCTCTCTTCGCCTTTGCTTTCGCCAGTGCTTGGACCACGCTCTCATGCCGCGCAATCGGATCGCTGGAGCCGCGCGGGATCTGACGACTCACATCACACCAAAGACGTCCCGACGCGACGGCCTCGAGGCAAGCAGGAATCGCGGAGGCCCATGCGGGAAAGCACGCGTGACGGGATGTAAGACGGCAATCTATAGGGGAGCGACTTGTGGAGCGGGTAGCGTGCTTCGTTGGAGGCGATGATGGGCTCCAAACTTATAGAATATGATTGTTTTCGTTAGAGAAAATTAGAAGCCCCCAACTCCAAGTAGCGCAGATTGTGGCACATGCTGTGGCACACCCTTCCTTCCTAAGATTAGCCCGTGCTGCTCTGCTCTAAGATGCATTTAGAATGCACTCTGCACCAGTCTCTTTCAAGCGATCAGCCCGCCATAAGTTCAGACGACGTCTCCTTTCCTTCGAAGGTGAAGGCTGGCCATATACATCTATCCACTACGCTTCTTGCCGTTGGCAATGACCCTGTCGTCGACCTCATCTCCGCCGGCCCCGCTTAGCCGCGCACCCCATAGAGACTCCCCTTACCTACCCAGATTAGACCAAACCATCCCCGGTGCTCGGTTCCGGTCGATCGCATCTCTCGATCTTTCTGACCGCTCAATCAACCGAGGAACGTCTGTGACTAGCCCCTTTGCGCACATGCATATGCTTCACGAAAGTCTTCCACTTTCATCAATTAAAGGCGTAGGAGCCATCGGCTTCTCGCGGCGGCAACTCCAGCTCGTCGCGAGCAAACATGGCCGCCATGGTCTTGCCAAGAGGGTCAGCCTCCATGCCTAACCGCTCGGACGCCATGCCCTTCTGAAGGCCAGCAACGTCGTCATCGACGTCCCCCATCGGCCAAAGCGCCGAACTGGCGAGCCGACGCTTGCGCATCATCAAGCTCTGGAGGAGGCAGTCAAAAGACTGCTCCCGATAGCCTTCGTGAATGGCCATGGGCAAATGCACTGTAACAGGCCGCGACTGACCAATCCGGTGTACGCGATCGTTGCACTGTTCCTCAACTGCCGGATTCCACCATCGAGACAAGTGGATGACGTGGGTCGCCGCCGTTAGCGTCAGCCCGGTGCCCGCTGCCTTCGGACCGAGGACTAGAAGGTCGAATCCCTGGTCGTCATCCAGATGGCGCTGGAAACGGTTCACAATTGCCTGACGTTGAGGAATGGGCGTGTCGCCGTTGATGAGGTCAACTCGCGGCAAACCCAACTCACTGCGAACCAATTCGATAAAGCGATACTGCATCTGCCGGTGCTCGATGAAGACAAGGGCGCGCTCATTATTCGCTTTAATGCGCTTCAGGATATCCATGGCAGCCTGTAGCCGCGCAGACGCTACGACGAACTCATCGTTACTTGCTTTGATTTCCAGCGCCGGATGGACGGAAACGCTGCGAATGTGATGAAGCATCTTGAGCTGCGCACCCATGCCGCCTCGCGCAAGCTTCAGTCGGGCATCGTCATACGCCAAGGCCTGAACATCCGGCATCAGGCGGGGATGAATACGACGGGATTTGGCGGGCAGATCGGTTGTGACCGTTTCCTTCAGGCGGCGGACAGCAAGAGGCGGCGTGCCGCCACGGGGCAGAAAAACCCTGCCGTGCAGCTCGGCCATGTTGTCTTCCTCTGGCTTCGCATAGCGTTGACGGAAATCTTTGAGGCTGTCGAGCGATCCCGGTGCCAGTTGGTCCATGATTGCCCAGAGGTCAACAGTGGCATTCTCGATAGGAGTACCGGTGAGGCCAATTCGAAAATCAGCATTGATCGAACGGGCAGCAACTGCGCGGAGGCTGACAGGGTTTTTCAAGGCCTGGATTTCGTCAAAGACAACGGCGGAGAAGGGTATGCGAGCCAGCGAATGCTGATAGTTCGTCAGCGTCGTATAGGTGGTGAGAAGCCAGTAGCGATGCGCCCGCCCCTCTGCCACGGCTTCATGCAGCGCGCCCAAGTCAAGCTTGGCCTCCCCATCGTCCGTGTCCTTTCCCTTCGCTCCCGTCAGCTTGCGTCCACCGATACTCGACCCATAGAGGCGGATCAGATGACCCAGCCCAGGCTCGTGCATGTGTCGGGCGACTTCCTGCTCCCAATTTTCGAGAAGGGATGTTGGCGCAACAACGAGAACAGGCCCCCGGCTCTGGGCTTGAGGACGAGCAATCACTTCCTTGAGCCAGGCCAGGAAAGAGATGGTTTGGAGAGTTTTGCCGAGGCCCTGCTCGTCGGCATTGAGGACGCCTGGCAATCCGGCCCGCCACGCGCCAACCTGCCAGCAAAAACTCTCCTTCTGATGCCCTTTCAACGGTGTTCGAATGCCCTCGGGTAGAGTGTTCGGCAACTCGGACATGCGCGGCCTGAGCTTAGCGAGCCATTTGAGATCGTCGTAGTTCACTTCGGTATCGAGAACGAATGGGCCTACCTTTTCTGGTTTTGCCTCATCCTCGCCACCGTCGTCAGCGTCTCCCGACACCATCCGCTCGTCGATGAGCTGCAGCATTTCCGGTCGAGCGGGGACTACCAAATCTTCGAAATCGACGGTCGGCCTTCCAGCTTCAATTGCTTCCTGGACGCGCTCGCGCAGGGTGTGCAGCTCGGCAGTACCCTGCCTGTCGAGGATTTCGGTCAGGCGCGCGCTGAAGTCCTCCGGCAGCCAGCTTGTCCCGCTATCCTCGAACTCGCCGAGAACCGGCTTTTCATACTTGACAACGCCGGTAACCCGTTCGGAAAATTCCCGGGTTTCAACAAGTACGGGACCAACCGCTGCCTCTATGGCTTCCTGCTCGGCCTGGGGCGACAAACCATCCAATTGCCCGGAAGAACGGAGCTGCGCCTCCATTGCTTCCGTTACTCGTGGCAAGGGATTGCGGATGAAGGCGCGCCGCTCCTCGGGTGCTGCCTTCTGCATTTCAGCCATCACGGCAAGGGCCGGTGACGCTGACTGTTCTACCACCACGTAACGACCAGGAGATAATCGATAAGCGGGCAGGGCCCCCCTTCCCCTCACCAATGTCTGAAATCGCTGCAGGTCTAGTCCCTGTACCTCGCTCATGGACTCGGAAACCTCAGCGGCTTCAGAAGCGCTACCATGCAGCTCCAAGGTATCACCAGAGAACGGCACCACGTCGAAGTCCGCCTCCCCTTTTGGCGAGAGTGAGAAGCGGTCGACGAGACGCACCTCCAGACCGCTCAGAAAATCTGTCATCGAGATACGCGACGCCTCGTCCGAGGCTCCGCTGACGGCACCAGGATCAAGTGCCTTGCGGAAACGTCCTAGCGCCTCCCAATCGGCGGCGTCGTTTCCATCCGGCCGGTAGGCGTCGGCGATGGCGATGGCGTCCATCATCCACATAGGAATTCGTCGCAAACCGTTGGCGGTCTCCAGAATGGCTCCAGTTCGACGTGGCATTTGCCGTTGGCCATTGCGCGACCATTCGTACCTAAGACGGAAACCTGACGAACCGACTATTCCCTCCGCATCGGTCTTCAGCGTCATCTCTACCAAAGGTGGCAGACCGAGTACTGCGCCCGCTTCACCGGTGACCGACGCAGCGATGCGATGGGACATGACGATGCGATCAGAATCAATCGAAAGGTGTTCCCCGAGCGTATCCGCTGCCGCCCGTAGATCGGCAATAGCATAGGCCAGTGAACGTTCGTCAGGACTAAGGTTCTGAAGATCAGATTTGACACTGCGGCGCACCAACCGGTGCAGTAGACCCGCGCGCTCGTTCTTTGCGGACAGAGTGATTGCATCTGGAGAGAAAGAAGCTTCCAAGTTCATTTTTTCACCTAGATGTGTTCCAAGACCCAACTCTGCCAATCGCCGTTGTGTGATTTCGCATCGGAGCCGGGAATGAACCTGATGGCTTCACAGTCATATCGCCACTGGTAGAGCGCAGGCGCACGATGGTTGGACTCGTCGAAAATATGGACCTTGTAGCTATGAGAGCCCTCAACGACGATCTTTCTGCCGATCTTCAGTATGAGCAGTGATGTATTGGCGCGACCGTAGCCTGCCGTTTGAACGCCAAATCTCAACGTCCCCTTACCTCCCGCCCCGCGTCGCCTTGCCTCTTTCGCGGCGGAATCGCTGAAAGCAACCCAGGCTGCATCGATACGACCACGATCATGCAGGCCGAGCCAAAATCTCCTGCGAGGCTCCCACATGTGGCTGTCTTCCACCTCAGAGACGACATCAAGGAAGAACCGGATGTTCTCGCCCGTCAGCCAGCGCAGGATAACCGCCATCCTGTCTTCCGGTACTGCTGACCAGACGCCGCCACGCTGGACACGAGGATCACCGTAGAGGCCGATGACGTTCTCTGTCAGGTAGCGTAGGTCATCGGGCTTCGGAGAATTCTTGACCCAGTGTCCAAGCAGAGCCGAGATCGCTTCGCCGGCACCGGTCGTCTTCCCCTCCCTGCCCTCCGGCTTCAGCCACTCGATCAGCCGCGCCATCTCCACACGCTGATCGAGATGCGGCTCGATCAGCTTCACGTAGGCTAGGTGGACGACATTCATCAGACCAGGTGCATGGGGGCTGCGAATACCGAGCTTCTGTAGGCCGATCCAGAGATCGTCCATCAGCACCATCTGTCGCGCGACGGCATCGGCCACTGCATTGGGCGAGAGCATCTCGGGGATGGCATCGAGCATCATACGCCAGCGAGCTCCGAGACGCCCTGCCGCTGCCGACAATGCACCGGCCAATTGCCACGTATGTTCCGCCTTGGGATCAAAGCTGTCCATGTAGATGGAGAACATTCCGCCGAGAAACCCCGCCCGTGTCGAGGCGCGGGTCTCGCTGTAATAAAAATCTCGCATCTCCGCCAAATCAGGTCTAGTGCGACGATCCTCATCGAACAACGCCCTGCCAGCGCTTGTAATCAGCGAGAGCTTCGTATCCTCCCAACTATTATTCTCCAGTTTGTCCCGAACAATAGCCACGAGTTTTTCACGGTCTTTCTCGGGTGGATTGGCGACGACGTCCGGCCAACGGGATAGAATTCGCTCTGTCCTGGATGCAATTGAGTTCAAAGCCGGCAAGGCGGGCCTGACGAACTCACGGGTCTGGGAGAGGCTCTTGCTGAGCGTCAATTCGCAATACCCCCCGAGCTGTTTTGGCTCAACGCATGACGGATGCGGTCGATTTCCGCCGACTGGCTTGGTGTATACATGATGATTCGCAGGTCGACGCGGCGGTTCGTATCTCTTCCATCCTTCGTCGAGTTGTCCTTGACCGGGCGCATTTGGCCGTAACCGGCGACGGACAAAACCGGTTGATTTCGGAAGTTCAAAAAATCGACTAACTCGCCGGATTTGCCGAGAATTGTAGAAAAAGTGCTGTTTGCGCGATTAGTGGACAGGGCCAGGTTGGCCGTAAAATCCCCGGTTGAGTCGGTATGTCCTTCAATCTGCAAAGCTTCAATAATCGCATTGCCTGGATTGCATTCGGCCGCCCACTTCGAACGGGGACCAATCGTATAGCAGGGCAAAATCTGGGAGAGCCTCGTTGCGACAGTTTCCACGATTGCCCTCCGGTCGGGGCGCAACGTGGACGATCCGGTTGCAAACAGACCGTCGCCCTGAAAGCGTAAAGCGTCGGTTTCTTCGCTGATAACCACCTCGAGATCAGGAAAATCAATCTTCAGCTGATCGCGTAGCGTTTCAAGAATTCGTCGTCTCTCGACCGCCGACGTGGCTAGGTAGGCTTCCAGTGGGTCAACTTTCCGAAGCTTTTCAAGCTCCTCTCTTAGCTCTTTGATCTCAGCCTGCAGCTTCGCGATCTCAGCCTGTAACCGCTCGATCTCCACCTGCCTCCTGTCGATCTCCTCCTCTAGGTTAGCGATCGTCTTCTCATGAACAGCGATGATTGCCTGCAGTCGGATTATCTCCTGTTGCGCGACATTCCTTTCTTTAATGACCTCCTCATGTATAGGCCTGGGTACGGTATCCTTTTCGCTATATTGCTGGGCGAAGTAAGCCAGCAAAAGGATGATGATGAAGAGGAAGCTGACAGTCATGTCCGTCATCGACACAAATGCGCTCTCCTCCTCTTCCTCTTTGTAACGCGTCCGCAAACCGCCGCGCATCAGCCTCTCCGCGACTGCGGAGCGAATTGCTCGGCCTGTTCAACAATTTCACGCATGGTATCGAGCGCAGGATTTAGCCTTTCCTGGAGATCGCGCACGTGGCCGAACATACCCTGGACGGCCTTCTCCACATTTTCCGTGTAGAGATCGAAAGCTTGGCCTAGCTTCCCATCCATTTCATCGAGGCGGTCACCCTGGCCTCGTAGACGTTCCAGCATGATGGCGACGCCACCGAGAGCGCTTTCGATGGACTTTGCTTCCGCCTGGAGGATTTCCTGTGCGGCGGCGAGAGCAGACGCGGCCGACTCAGCGGTCGCCTCCGCAGAACGTGACACGGTACTCGCTGCGTGTTGCGTGCTGTCGGTAAGTTGCCGGATCGAGCCTTCCATACGATCCACGACGGCTTTCACCGGAGTGGCGGCGGCCACAAGCGTGCCTGCCGCGCCGTTGAAGGTGCTCGCTGCCTTTTCAGAGGCCTCCGCACCAGCCTTCACCCCATCGGCCATGCGTCGCATATCGGTGATTCCCTCATTCAGCTGCTTTACCAGCCCCTCCAATCTGCTGCCGATCTCGGCGAGAGGCGCGAGCAGGCCCGCTCCGGCTTTCTCTGAAACCTCTTCCGCGACCCGGGCAATCTCCGCACTCGTTCGGCTGAAGACGTCAGCTACATCCTTGCCCGCATCCCCGATGGCCGAGCTCACCTGCTGGCTGGCGAGCTTCATGCGCTCCTGCGCGGCTTCTGTTCCGGTCCGCGCCGCAGACTCGATCTCCTGCTTGAAGGCTGCGGCCGCCTGCCGCATGTCCTCGGCAGCGGCCGACATGGCGCGTGCACCTTCGCCCGTATTGTCACGAATGCCTTCGAGCGTCCGGTTCATAACCGCCAGGAGCTTCTCTGCCCCCTCGTTGAACGTGCCCCCGGTGACTTCGGCGGTGCTCATGATTGCCGAACGAAGGTCCTCTACTGCCTGAGCAACGCGTTCTGTTACGCCTTCCATCTCCGATCCTATCCGCCCCGAGCTTTGATCCAGCCGCTCAGCAAGAAGACCGAGTCTCTCGCCCGCATCAGAAATCTTCTGGCTAGCCTCGGTGAGCGCAAGGCCAATAGAATCCGTGAGCTTGTCCGAAATTCCAGACACCATGTCTCCGACGCCCTCCGCGCCGAGCTTGCCCACTCTCTCCACAATTGGAGCCATCGCACCGGCAATGGAACTCTGAATTGCCTTGGGTAGCTCTTCCCTCAAAGGCCGACCAATCTCTGCGACCAACTCCATCCCAATTAGTCGGAAATGTTCGCGCTGCTCCTTCGTCGCCTTTAGCTGCTCCGTGGCGAGCGCCTCCAGACTGATGTAGGTGAGGCGCTGCTCGACCGCCGAGCACAGCTCATGGATGGACCGTTCCAATCGACCGTAGATGCTTCGCAGAAAAATCGTGAAGACGATCGAACAGAAGAGCCCCGTCAGTGACATGATGAACTTTGCGGAGGCCACAGACAGCAACTGGCGCATCACACCGCTATCGATCTCCGCACCCTGCGCCATGGTCGAGAGTGCAGCGATCAGACCCAGGAATGTGAGGAAAAGGCCACCGGAAACAAAAAGCCCGGGCACGATGCGCCAGAAGCCTACGCCAAAGCCCAAGTCCTCCGGGTTAAGGAACATTGACGGCCTGACAGCATTCCGCAGAATGACCTTGCCGTCCTCCTCGTGCGGGACGAGGGTTTCCTTGTACTTCGCCCAAGCTGCCGCCAACTGCCGACGGTACTTGTTGGTACTGCCTTCATTGATCGAAGCGGACAATGCATCAATATCACGACTGAAGTCCGCACCCGAGGAACTGTTCTCAATTTGTCGTTTGAGCCACCGAACCGCTTTCCTGCGCTGAGAGACTTCAAGCGAGAAAGCTGCGGTGAAGATCACCAGAAGAGCGACAATCCCTAGAGCAACGATGCCGGGCGCAGCCGCATCCTTTACAAGATAATTCGCCGCGCCAAGGATCGAGGCAACGACGGCACTTCCAATTTCCTGAAACACTTAAACCCATCCCCAGCCACTGCCCGTGAGTGGCAACAGGTGAGAAACTATTAGAGCCGCAGCAGTGCGATCAAGCGCTTCAAGGGGGTTCGCCCATAACTCGTCAAAATTGAACGACTATGTGATCTATTTTCCACAACTTCTAACAGTGTAACTGATCTTAGACTTAGGAAGATGGCGCGACGGAACGTTCCTCTTCCGCTCTCGCCCAACAAGTCGATATTCAGGGCCCCTACCGTTGCGATGAGGAAACAATTTCCGTGTGCAAGCGTCAGAATGGCCGGCAACGCGTACCGTAGGAGTTGCATGACAGTCGCGCGATCGATTGAATGTAGAGGTCGATTCTGGGACCGAGTGCATGACCAAGCCGTTTTACGCCGAGCCAATTCTCAATTCACCATACGAAGTCCCCACGCGTCATCATGCGCTCTCGGAGAGCGGTGAGCCGCTTAACAGCCCACCCATTGAGGGCCGGCGTCGGTCGAAATACGTTGCTCCGGTTCCGAAAAGCCGCAAGGTCAAGGCTGATGGCAAAAAGCAAGCCTCGCTTGATCTTGACCAAGCCCTGGATGGCGGCAGCCGCTACAATCCGACGCCGATCATCAATGAAATCCGCGGTCACATCTCGACATGGCGTTCAATTCCCAATCCGAACGATTGGGGTGTCACGCCCGTTACACAGCGGTTGCTCCAGCACTGGCGGAGCGACACCTACTCCGGCCCCCGCCCCTTCTATTGCCAGGTTGAGGCAGTGGAAACCGCGATCTGGCTTGCCGAGGTAGCCCGGAAGAATAGACAGTACGCCCACATCTTTCGGCATCTGGAAGAGGCCAACCAAGACGCCAATCCTGAAATTTTTCGGCTAGCGCTGAAGCTCGCCACCGGTGCAGGCAAGACGACCGTCATGGCGATGCTGATTGCCTGGCAGGCGATTAATGCCGCCCGGCAACCGAATTCCAGCCTTTTCTCGCGGGGCTTTCTCATCGTCGCGCCCGGTATCACCATCAAAGACCGTCTGCGCGTGCTGAAGCCTTCGGACGGCAACAGCTACTATCGTTCCCGTGAGCTTGTTCCGCAGGACATGATGCCTGACCTAAACAAGGCGAAAATCGAGATCGTCAACTACCACGTTTTTCAGCGGCGGAAAGCTCATGAACTAAATGCGGTCGGCCTCCGCCTGATGAAGGGCTGGAAGGGTGATGCAATCGAGGAGCTCGAGACCGAGGGACAGATGCTGCAACGCGCCTGTGGCGATCTCCTGCAGATGAAGAATGTCGTGGTCATCAACGACGAGGCGCATCATTGCTATCGCGAGCGTCCGGGAAGCCACGACGAGGACGAACTGAAGGGCGAGGAAAAGGACGAGGCCAAGGAAAACAACGAGGCCGCGCGGCTGTGGATTTCCGGTATAGAAGCCTTGAAGCGGAAAGTCGGTGTCCGCGCGGTCTACGATCTCTCGGCAACACCGTTCTTCCTTCGTGGATCAGGCTATGAGGAAGGCACGCTCTTCCCTTGGGTGGTTTCCGACTTCTCCCTCGTCGATGCGATCGAGTGCGGCATCGTCAAACTGCCCCGTGTTCCGGTGTCGGACAATGCCGTCAATGCCGCCACGCCGGTTTACCGCAATCTGTGGGACCACATCGGCAAAAAGATGCCGAAGAAGGGGGCGGGCAAATCCGGCGATCTCGATCCGTTGAGCATACCTGCCGAACTGCAGACCGCGCTCTATTCGCTCTACTCCCACTACGAGAAGGAATTCGAGGCTTGGCAAAAGGCCGGCATCGGCGTCCCGCCGGTGTTCATTGTCGTCTGCAACAACACGGCAAGCTCAAAGCTGATCTTCGAATGGATTTCCGGTTGGGAGCGCGAAGTCGAAGGCGAGCGCCAGACAAAGCACCAGGGCCACCTCGAGCTATTCCGCAACTACGATCGCAACGGCAATCGTGTGCCGCGCATGAATACGCTGCTGATTGACTCCCAACAGCTAGAGTCCGGCGAGGCGCTTGATTCCAAGTTCCGCGATATGGCCGAAGCCGAAATCGAGCAATTCCGCAGGGAGATCAAGGAGCGCGAAGGTGCAGCGGCGGCCGACAAGCTCGCGGACTCCGAGCTGTTGCGCGAAGTAATGAACACCGTCGGCCAGAAGGGACGGCTCGGCGAGCAGGTGCGTTGCGTCGTCTCCGTTTCGATGCTGACGGAAGGCTGGGATGCCAATACGGTCACCCATATCCTTGGCGTCCGTGCTTTCGGCACACAACTCCTCTGCGAGCAGGTGATCGGCCGCGGTCTGCGCCGCCAGTCCTATGAATTGAACGGCAACGGCCTGTTCAACACGGAGTATGCCGACATCCTCGGCATACCCTTCGACTTTGCTACCGAGCCTCAGGAAGTGACGCGCACGCCACCGAAACCGACGACACGTGTCTATGCCCTGAAAGAGCGCAACAATCTTTCCCTCCGTTTCCCACGCGTTGCCGGCTATCGCGCCGAACTGCCCTCAGAGAGCTTTTCGGCAAATTTTTCAAATGACTCAGCCCTCGACCTGACGCCGGAACTGGTGGGGCCTTGTAAGGTGCGGCTCGAAGGCCTGGTCGGCGAAGGCCATGACATATCTCCAGATGCACTCGATGACATGCGGCCGAACACCGTGGCGACGCATCTCACCAAGAAGCTGATCGAGATGTATTTCCGTGAGCCGGATCAGGACGTTCCCTACTATCTCTACAACCAGCTCCAGCCCATTACCCGGCGATGGATTTCCAGTTGCCTGAAGCTCACAGGTGGCACCAAGGCCGGGATGCTAACCTATGCGGAGTTGGCAGAGAAAGCATCTGAGCTCATCTATCAGGCCATCGTCCGCAGCGCCGGCGAAGATGGGGAGAGTGTCGTGAAGGCCATGCTCGATCCGTACAATCCGCACGGCTACACCGACCACGTGTCCTTCATCACGACCAAACAGACACTTTGGGAAACCCGCCTCAGTCACGTGAACTACGTCGTCTGCGACAGCGATTGGGAGGCGGAATTTGCCCGTGTCGTGGAAGCACACCCTGCCACGATTTCGTACGTGAAAAACCAGGCACTCAGCTTCGAAGTGCCCTATCGCTCGGGCAGCCTACCGCGCCGCTACCTGCCCGATTTCATCATCCAGATCGACGATGGCCGCGGGCCGGATGATCCACTGAACCTGATTGTCGAGGTCAAGGGCTTCCGCGGTCTCGACGAGCAGATCAAGGCCGAGACCATGGCGAACCTCTGGGTCCCCGGCGTCAACAACCTAAGGGTCTACGGCCGCTGGGCCTTTGCCGAATTCCGCAATGCTTTTGCGATGGAAGAAGACTACAGCAAGTTGGTAGCTAACTTTAGCGCGAGAATCCCCGAGGAGGCATGATGGCTGGCGCAACGTTTAAGACGAATCCATTTTCGCTGCACGAATTGCTCAGCAACTGCCAAAAAGGCTTTCTCCAACTTCCTGACTTTCAACGCAGCTGGGTATGGGACGAAGATCGCATTAAGAGCCTGATTGCTTCCGTCTCGCGCGCGTTCCCGGTGGGCGCACTAATGACGTTGGAAACCGGCGGCGACGTCAACTTCAAACCTCGCCCCGTTGAGGGCGCGCCGGATTCAGCAAAGCCTGTTTCGCCTTCTTCTCTCCTTCTCGATGGCCAGCAGCGGATGACGTCGCTGTACCAGGTCACCCTTCGTAACAAAGTGGTCGAGACCGTCACACCGAAGAACAAGCGAGTGAAGCGGTGGTTCTACATCGATATCGAAATGGCGCTCGATGCAGAGGCCAATCGAGAGGAAGCCATCGTAGGCGTGCCCGAAGATAGGATTGCGCGCACTGATTTCGGCCGGGAGATCAAGCTCGACCTCTCTTCGCGGGAACACGAATATGCGTCGATGATGTTCCCGCTGACCGAAGTATTTGACTGGGACGACTGGCAGGACGGGTTCAACGACCATTGGCAGGGTGACGAGGGCAAATCCGCAAAGGAGAAGTGGAAAGCCTTCAAGAAGGACATCCTCGATAATTTCAAATCGTACCAGGTGCCGGTTATCACCCTGGATAAGGCCACGACCAAAGAAGCTGTTTGCACCGTCTTCGAGAAGGTCAATACCGGCGGCAAGCCGCTTGATGCATTCGAACTCGTAACTGCCATGTATGCAGCGGATGGTTTTGAGTTACGCAAGGACTGGTATGGGGCCGACGGGCAAAAGGGCCGCCATCAAAGGCTTGCGGAGACTCTCCGGCCGGCTGGACGGGACACGGGCATCCTCGCCAACGTGGCAAACACCGATCTTCTCCAGGTGATTTCGCTCTTCCATACGCGCGACAAACGACGTGCCGCCGAATCTGAGGGAAAGCAAGGCAAGGACCTGCCCCAGGTGACGGGCAATCGACAAGCCCTGCTCAATCTGCCGCTAAGTGCGTACACCACCTATTGCGACAAGGCCGAACAGGGTTTCGAGCGGGCTGCCAAGTTTCTGTTCGAACTGAACATCTATAAGGTCGAAGACCTGCCCTATCAGTCGCAGATCGTGCCTCTGGCCGCGATCCTCGCAGAAAACGAGGGAGCCCTTCACCACGCCACGCTGAAACAGCAGCTTCAGCAGTGGTATTGGAACGGCGTCTTCGGCGAACTCTATGGCTCTGCCGTCGATACCCGGATAGCGAAGGACTTCATGGAGGTACCTGTGTGGCTGCAGGGCGGCGCAATGCCTTCAACGGTCAGCGACACGACGTTCCGGTCCGATCGCCTGAAAACCATGCGTATGCGCCTCTCTGCGGCCTACAAAGGCATGAATGCCCTGCTGATGAAGGAAGGCGCGCTCGATTTCCGATCCGGTCTGAAGTTTGACCACATCGTCTTTTTCGGCGAGAGCGTCGACATCCACCATATCTTTCCGAAGAAGTGGTGTGAGGACAACAAGATCAAACCGGAAGTTTACGACTCCATCATCAACAAGACCCCGCTGACCTATCGCACCAATCGCATTATTGGCGGCGTCGCCCCTTCGGAATATCTAGCCACCCTGGAGAAGGGCACCAGTACCTCCCCTCCGATCGAGGCTGAGGAGCTCGACGCGTATCTGTCCTCACATCTTGTCGATCCCTTGTTGTTACGGGCCGACAGGTTCACCGAATTCATGACCGAGCGGCAGAAACAGCTTCTCGCGCTGATCGAGAAGGCGACAGGCAAGCAGGCTTATCGCGGCGATCAGCCGGACGAAGGGGTCGATGCGGAGAGCGAGGGCGATGAGGCCGAAGCACAACTGACAATCGCTGCGGAGTAGCAAATGAATACGTTCGTAAGGGCCCAGCGGGAAAGTCAATCCAAGTTCTTCGCCGACTCCGAGCCCGGGCACGGAGGATACCGTGGTTCAGCCTATCGCCTCGATCCTCGGAGCTTTGAGCGGAATCTCGCTCCGTCGATCAGGAGCGTTGTCCCCGCATATTTCACACACAAAGGCATCCAGTGGCACACGCACAGCAATCATGGTCTGTCATCGCAGGTTTGCTGTCTGAACTTCCTGGCACCTCTGGCTCGAGAGCCAGAAATGCTTGCGCGTCTAGTCCAGGCGGCACTTGGGGGTGAAAAGCCGACCATGCGGCCGGTCGAAGAAGGTCCGGATGGTGAGTGGTTTGTCGGATTTGAGTGGATCGGCGGAGACTATCTCAACGAGTCCGGGAAAAATGGTATTCGCTCGCGTGGCGCGAACGCGACTTCCGCTGACGCCGTGTTGATGTTCGAGCGCGGCGGCAAACGGGAAACGCTCTTAATCGAGTGGAAGTACACCGAATCCTATGGCACTCCGATCAGCGCGAACGGAAATGCCACCCGTCTGAAGCGCTATGAAAAGCTCGCCTTTCACCCGGACGGTCCAATCCGTGGTGACCTTGGCCTGGCATTGGAGGATTTTTTCTGGGAGCCATTCTACCAGCTTCTCCGTCAGCAGATGCTGGCATTCCAGATGGAAAAGGCCCAGGAAAATGGCGCGGAAATCGTGCGCGTGTTGCACCTCTCGCCCTCCGGCAATTCAGCCTTGAAAGCGGTAACCGCTCCCAGACTTCGCGAGCACGGATCGGATTTTGCAGCGGTCTGGCGGAAATTGCTGCAGTTCCCCGACCGGTTCAACAGCCTCGATATTTCCTCAGCCTTTGAGCCGATCCTGCAGAGTGCTGATGGGACGGAATGGGCCGCATACGTGACATCGCGCTACTCGAGGCTTTTCTCCGCATCGACGGAAAGCGAGATGCCGACATGAAACAGCTCGATCTGCCATGATCGATCGCAATGACCGGGAACTGAAAATGGCAAATTTCATAGATGGCGTGATTCGCGACGGAAGCACCGTCGGCTCTGGCGCTGCACTAGGCAATCTGAAAAACGGTGTGATCCGGAATGGCTCCACGCGCGGCGCAGGGACCGCGCTTGGCAATGTCAAGGATGACGTCATTCGCAATGGTTCGACACCTGGCGCAGGAAGCCCGTTGGGCAACGTCAAAGATGGTGTTGTAAGAAATGGATCGACGCCCGGTGCCGGTATGATCAGGGGAAAAGTCTCTGACATTACCATCAAGGGTATTGAACGCGAGTACGACGCCGAGATCGTCGCCGTCTACCATTTCCTGATCAAGAAATTTCTCTGAAAGAATATCGTCCACATGGCAAAGACTCCGCGCGAAAAAGACGTCTCGACCCTCACCCACGACCAGGCGGTGCGGCTGAACAATCCCACGGCCGAGATGGCGTCGCTCTACGAGCAGCAGGTGGAATTGCTGGGCGAAGTCCCGCGCGAAATGCGCATTGCGCGCGACCGTCCGCTCGAGGGTGGCGAGCAGCGAGATAGGGACATGGACCGCGATCCGCAGATCATTTGGAACGGCGCGAAGATCAGGATCACGCCGGGGCAGATGCGGCAGCTTGCCGAGACGGGCGAGATCGAGATCGGCGACGCCCAGCTCGTCTGGCGCGGCAAGGATCGTCAGGACTGGTCCGACCTCGTGGTCAATGCGCCACCGCTCTACATCCAGGAAAAGGTGCATCCCAAGGCGATCATCGACGATCTGAAGAGCCGCACCAACAAGGCGCGTGAGGAGAAGTCGGACGCGCCCGATCTCTTCGCCGATTTCAACGGCATTGCCGATCCGGAGGCGCGGGCGGAATTCTACCAGCACACAAAACACTGGCAGAACCGCGTGATCCTCGGCGACTCTCTGCAGGTAATGGCGAGTCTCGCCGAACGCGAGGAGATGCGCGGCAAGGTGCAGTGCATCTATTTCGACCCGCCTTACGGTATCAAGTTCAATTCGAACTGGCAGGTCTCTACGATGAGCCGGGATGTCAAGGACGGGAAGAAAGAGGATGTTTCCCGCGAGCCGGAACAGGTAAAGGCGTTCCGCGACACCTGGAAGGACGGCATCCATTCGTACCTCACATACTTGCGCGACCGGCTGATGGTGGCGCGCGAACTGTTGACCGAAAGCGGCTCGATCTTCGTGCAGATCGGCGATGAGAATGTCCATCGCGTCAGGGCGGTGATGGATGAGGTGTTTGGCGAGGAGAACTTCGTTAGCGAAATCGGGTTGAGCAAAACCACCGGCCTTGATGCATCCGGTAGGATTTCGAATGCTGTAGATTATCTGCTTTGGTTCGCAAAAGCTAAACCCGTCATGAAGTACCGGTCGCTTCGCGTCGAGCGGTCGGCGGCGTCAACCGAAAGATTCAGAACTATCCAGCAAATTGACGGTGCCCTCCTTCCGGCAGGTGACGGCAATTCGGCTGCCAGAATAGCAGACACAGAATGGTCAGTGCTGGTAACGGATACTGACCTAACAAAACCTGGTCCCGGGGCGAAGTATGACGTTGATTTTAACGGGAAAATATATCGCTCCGGAAATCGGTGGTGGGGTACTCAAAAGGAAGGGCTTATCCGTGCAAGGAAAGCTCATCGGCTAATGGCGACGGGTTCGGGGTCCCTGCGGTTCCTCAGACGCGTTGATGACTCACCAGGCCAGGGCTTGACCAACATTTGGATGGACATTGGCGGAGCGGTCCAAAGCAGATCGGACCCTAAGGTTTATATCGTTCAGACTGGAACCGCAGCGGTTGAGCGATGCGTCTTGATGACTACCGATCCCGGCGATCTGGTAATCGATCCCACATGCGGCTCCGGAACGACGGCTACCGTTTCCGAGCAGTGGGGTCGCCGCTGGATTACGATCGACACCTCACGCGTCGCACTGGCGCTCGCCCGTACGCGACTGATGAGCGCACGCTACCCCTATTATCTTCTAGCAGACAGCCGTGAGGGTCGCGCCAAGGAGCAGGACGTTTCCGGCAGAGTTCTCGCCGATGCCCCTGTTGGAGGCGATATCCGACAAGGCTTTGTCTACGAGCGCGCGCCGCACATCACGCTGAAAAGCATCGCCAACAACACCGAGATCGACGTGATCTGGGAAAAGTGGCAGGGCGTGCTAGAGCCGCTGCGCCGGCAGCTCAACGAGACTCTGTCCACCGCCTTCGAGGAATGGGAAATCCCCCGCGATCTCGACGACTGGCTGGATGGCAAGGAGGGGCAGGCCAAGGTGCATCTGGTGACCGATGCAGTCCGCAAGCTGCATACCGGCTGGTGGGACGGCCGCATCGCCCGCCAGAAAGAGATCGACGCCTCGATCGCCCGTGCCGCCGATGTCGAACTGCTCTACGACCGCCCCTACGAGGACAAGAGCAAGGTGCGCGTCGCCGGGCCCTTCACCGTCGAGAGCCTGTCGCCGCATCGCGTTATCGCCGCCCGCGAGGACACGCTGGCGGAGGACCTTTCCGCCGCTGGCGCGATCACCTCCCGTGCCTCTACTCCCGCCAACATGCCTGAGGCTGATTTTGGCGAGATGGTACTTGCCCATCTTCGCAGCGCCGGTGTCCACCAGCAGGAGAAGCGCGATACGATCCACTTCAATTCCATCGAGCCGTGGCCGGGGAACTACATCGCCGCTGAGGGCCGCTATGCGGATGGCGGCGCGGTGGAGAAGCGCGCGGCGATCCTGATCGGCCCGGAATTCGGCACGCTGACCCGCAGCCAGATCACCGCCGCCGCCCGCGAGGCCTCCGATGCCCGCTTCGACGTGCTGATCGCCTGCGCCTTCAACTTCGACGCCCAGGCGACCGATCTCAACCGCCTCGGCCCGCTCGCCATCCTAAAGGCGCGCATGAACCCCGACCTGCATATGGCCGAGGACCTGAAGAACACCGGCAAGGGCAACCTCTTCGTCGTCTTTGGCGAGCCGGATGTCGAAATCCTCGATGCGCCAGGCGGCGAGATCAAGGTCAAGGTCCACGGCGTCGACGTCTTCGACCCCTCGACCGGCGAAATCCGCTCCGACGACGTCAAGGGCATCGCTGCCTGGTTCATCGACACTGACTACGACGAGGAAAGCTTCTTCGTCCGCCATGCCTACTTCCTCGGCGCGAACGATCCCTACAAATCGCTGAAAACAGCTCTCAAGGCGGAGATCGATCCGGATGCGTGGGAGACGCTCTATGCCGATACGTCACGGCCGTTCCCGCGGCCGAGCACAGGACGGATCGCGGTGAAGGTGATCAACCACTTCGGGGACGAGGTGTTGAAGGTGTTTGGGGTGTGAGGGCAGCCAATGAGAGAAGAACTCGCGAGTATCTTAGGCGCAATTCAGAAAAAGGAACTTCCAGCAGAATTTGCGGAACTCTTGGGGCCTGCTTGGGATGCCTCAAATGAACGCTTTCATGTTCAAGAGACCTACGTCGTCGATTACAAGGAGACACTTCCGGACGAGTTGGCTCGCGGTTACGGCGCGGGTATACTCCGCCTCTCCATCGCCTACTACAACTCCTTCGGCGGCATCATCGTATTCGGGGTACGCGACCGCGAACTATCGGTCGTGGGGGTTCCTGGTAACGTGGATATCGAAGCCTTCAATCGAGCATTGAGTGACTATACTTGCACCAGCATCGAATGTTTGTGCAAGCAGTACACGGTCCCCACGAGCGCTGGACAGCTAAATATCTCTGTTCTTTTGGTTCCACGGAGGGGAGCAACGCCACCGATCCGTCTACAGCGTAAGCTGGACAAGTACCCGCCAAACATCCTGTGGGTACGTGATCGACATGAGGTCCTTGAAGCAGCTCCACGTCATTTGGCACAGCTCTACTCAGACAGATCGCTTTTGCCATTGGATCGGGACGCCGAGGCCAGGACTTTAGTTCATCGATCTCTTCCTCCGTCTCCAGCCACGATCGAAAAATTCATCAACAGAGGTGTACTTCTGGACCAGCTGTGGAAATGGTTCGTCTATTCGGACCAGCCGCGAGCGTACCTGCACGGCCCCGGTGGATCGGGTAAAAGCACACTCGCTCATGAGTTTGCGAGACAATTAACAGAGAATGGAAGCCAGATAACCTCAAAGGACGGCGAACGTTTAGACTACGTTTTATATCTATCCTCCAAAGAGTCCGAGCTGAACCCTCACAATGGCCAACAGCAGCAGTTTCTCCTCAGGCAATTTTCTGATGTTGATGAACAAGTATCTCAAATTTTGCATCATTCTGGCATGCATAGCCAGAATGATGAAACCATCATCTCTGCAGATAGAGAAAGGCTATTACAGGAATTATTCGACAATTTTTCTGGCTTAATAGTTATAGACGACATCGACGCGCTGAGCAGGCGAGGCCTCGACACTGGGGAGGAGCTTCTTTTCTTCAAAATAATGAAAGGACGGGCACGCACCAAGATTTTATATACGCTTCGACATCCTCCATCACACGCAATGAACAGCTCTATTGTAGTTCCTGGGCTATCACCAGAGACTGAGTATTTCGACTTTCAACGTGTGTGCTGTGAACACTTTGACGTCCCTGAACCTCCGCCTGAGAAGACTCCCCACATTATGGAGGTCACCAACCGTTTACCTCTGCTGATCGAAACGTTGGTCGGCATCCGAAAGCACTGCAGCAACTACAACGAAGCGATCGAACTGTTCAAAGATCGCGGAGGAGAAGAAGCGCGGCGATATCTTTACCAGAGGGAGTATGACCGACTTTCTAGTCAAGGAAAATCACGGTTCGTCCTCGCCGGGTTGTATCTCCTTGAAGAACCGATCACTTTCACCGCATTCTGCGGACTTACCCAGATGTCTCCTGAGCATCTGAAAGAGTCACTAAGCGAAGCGGGAAGTATTTTCATATCACGATCAGAAGACACAAGCGGTGAGACCCTCTACCAGCTTACACCTCCCTCGCGGCCATTCATTAGCGTAGTGTCGGAGCAGCTACCGCACATCGGCGGACTAAGAACCCGGGTCGACCATTACCGGTCCGAAGGTTTGAAGGTAGGGCGTGAAGAGGCAGCTGTGATCGCGAGCATGGAGAGTTCGATCAAAACCAAATCGTATGGCGATGTTATTCGTATCGCGGAGCGATATGCGCCGCATGACCCGGTGATCGTGAATCCAAAGGTACAATCTTTGCTCGGACAGGCCTACTCCGAGCTCGGACCGGAAATGCGAGAGAAAGCCCGATCGTGCTTCAAGCACGCCGAGGGATTGGGATACAGAGACATATTCATGATGCGCCGATGGTTCAACATGGAACACTTTTCCGGTTACGGACAAATGGAAGCTGAGAGAATCTGTCGAGCGATGATCGAGGATTCTAAGATCACCCAAAGGGCAAGAAGTGAGTTCTGGAGCAAGCTGGGGGCATGCGAGTTTTCAAAGGCGAGGGCCGTTTCCAGTGCTAGTTACGACAAGGCTTTGCTTCATCTTCGAAATTCCATTGTCTTCTATTGTGAAGGGATGTGGGTCGGGCAGCGCGCTGCCGACTTCGATGCCAGTCTGGGCTTGGGGTGGATAGAGCGGCCACTTCATGAACTGGTCCTTCGCGCAGGACGCGAGATCGAACAGTTCTTTGTCCTGCTTGAAGACTTGTCTCGGCAGAAACACGATGTTTTCCTTGATGCTGCCAAGCTCATCATCTCATACTTGACGCGCTCTCCGGTCATAGCGGACGAGATGTTGCGAGCTCAGCTTAGGGGGTTTACTAGCCGC
Source organism: Shinella sp. G-2 (assembly GCF_050172695.1). Lineage (NCBI taxonomy): Bacteria > Pseudomonadati > Pseudomonadota > Alphaproteobacteria > Hyphomicrobiales > Rhizobiaceae > Shinella > Shinella sp. G-2. The sequence continues at coordinate 112,148 of NZ_JBBEYH010000002.1, forward strand.
ACCATCGCGACCATCACACGCGAGATCAAGAACGCAGACGAAAAGCCGGGATTTGGTTTCGTACTCGAAGCCTTGAGCACGTTCAGGAAATCGGTGTGAGCTGCAAATGGCAACCATCCTCGCCGACAGTTTCACCGCATCGCTAGCTAAACTCACCAATGACGAACAGAAGCAGGTGAAGCTGACGGCGTTCGACCTACAGACCGATCCGACACGGCCCGGTCTGCAATTCCACAGAATTGAAGCTTCCAAGGACCCGAACTTCTGGTCGGTGCGGGTCAACCGCGACCTCCGGATCATCATCCACAAGACGGGCGACAGCGTAATGCTCGCCTATGTCGCCCACCACGACGACGCCTACAAATGGGCAGAGCGACGCCGAATCGAGACCCATCCGCGGACCGGTGCTGTGCAGATCGTTGAGGTACGCGAGCGGGTCGAAGAGATCGCCGTCCAGCCGGCGCCGGCAATACAGCCCGACTTGCCATTCCTCGTTCCGATCAAGCCGTCGGTTTCCACTGTTCCTTTATTTTCGAAGCTGTCCTTCGACGAAGCACTGTCGATCGGGGTCCCCGACGACTGGATCAAGGATGTGCTTGACGCCAGCGAGGACAAGTTCTTCGCGCTAGCTGGTCATCTGCCACAGGAGGCCGCCGAGGCGCTGCTGGATTATGCTGCGACGGGTGTTCTGAAGAGGCCGGCGCCGGTCACCGTCGATCCCTACAGCCATCCCGATGCACAACGGCGGTTTCGTATCCTAGAGGGGCATGAGGAACTTGCAGCTGCGCTCGATCAGCCGTTCGAAAAATGGGCGGTGTTCCTCCATCCCTCACAGCGGGCGCTGGTGGAGCGGGACTTCTCCGGACCAGTGCGGGTAGTCGGCTCAGCCGGTACCGGCAAGACCGTTGTCGCCCTGCACCGTGTCGCTCGCATTCTGCGCAAAGAGCCGGAAGCAAAATTACTCCTGACGACCTTCTCGGAGCCGCTCGCCGCAGCGCTGAAGCGCAAGCTCAATGTGCTGCTCGCCGACTCCCCTTCCCTCGCCGACCGGGTAACGATATCGTCCTTCGAGCAGGGTGCGGCTGATTTGTACGCCCTTATCACCGGAAGGAGGGCTTATCTCGTCGGTCGAGACAAGCTCAGGGCAATTATCAGCGAGGCGGCAAATGCAGCCGGTGTCACGAGATATACACCGCAGTTTCTGAACTCCGAATGGGAGCATGTGATCGACGCCTGGCAGATCGATAGTGCCGAAGCCTATGCGGCTGTACCGCGGATGGGGAGAAAGAACCGGCTTGGCGCGAAGCAGCGGGACGAGCTCTGGATGATCTTTGCGGAGGTCCGCAGACAATTGCGGGCGAAAGCGCTGTTGACCTCTGCCGATCTTTTCACCGTTGTCACCGAGCATTTCCGCGATCACGGCGAAAAACCTTACACGCATGTCATTGTCGACGAGGCCCAGGACCTTGGCATCGCAGAGTTGCGATTCCTGAGCGCTATCGTGCCCGATCGACCGGATGTACTCTTCTTCGCCGGCGATATTGGCCAGCGCATCTTCCAGCAGCCCTTCTCTTGGAAAGGGCTCGGCGTCGACGTCCGAGGGCGGTCGTTCACGCTCAAGGTCAACTATCGAACGTCGCATCAGATACGGAGAATGGCTGATGGGCTCCTGCCCGACAATGTTCGAGACGTTGATGGTGAAGAAGACCAGCGCAAGGGCACCGTGTCGGTCTTTGATGGTGTCGAGCCGGTTATCGTCATCGCGCCAACAACTGATGAAGAGGCTGAGGCTGCTGCCACCTTCCTTCGAGACCTTCTCGAACAGGGAATCAGTGCCAATGAGATTGGCATTTTTTGTCGCTCGAACGACCAGATCGCTCGTGCATCGAAGATTGCTGAACTCACAGGCGTTGCGACCATTTCATCGCTTACACGAAAGAGCTCTGAAGACGCCGTGTTCATCGGCACGATGCACCTCGCGAAAGGACTGGAATTCCGTGCGGTGCTGATCGTGGCCTGCGATGAAGGCGTCCTACCGTTGGCAGCACGCATCGAGGACGTTGCCGACGAGTTCGAACTGGACGAGGCCGTGGCGACAGAACGGCAACTGCTCTACGTCGCAACGACCCGCGCGAGGGATCACCTTTTCGTCTCGGCGGTGCGCCCTGGCTCGGAGTTCCTAGAGGACCTAGTTCACACGTGATTTTGCCCGAAGCGTCGTGCCGGCGCGGAGCGGAACTGATCTTCCATGGATAGCCGGTCACAAATCACGCCAGACCGGGCAACTTCGTGGCTAAACATCGGTCACCTCCAAACTTGCGAGGTAATGCTCCAAGCGTCCCCTGAGCGTCCATTCTGTCCGAAGATATCGTAGATTGCCTCTATCGCGGCCACCGCCGGAAAGGGGCTGTCTGTCCTGCCGGTCGTCTGAAAGCGCCTCGGTTACGATACCCAAAAGCATGTCAAACTCGCTGATAAACGGCGCGCCGCTAAAGCCGCCTCGCGCAGTTGATGATACGATGAAGTGGACGTTTGGGAGGTCGTAGGGCTGAACATCGGCGTTTATTTCCGCAAAAACAGGGACTTTGGGTGCACCGTCAGTGAGTGGAGCCTTGGGATAGCCGCATACAATTGCACGGGGTAGCACCAAGCTGTCTTCAACCCATTCTCCGGTGTTTGCGCGAGAGTCACGGCCATTTTTCACCCGGAATGACAGCTCAATTTGCCTTGAATAGGCGCGACGAGCAGAAGGTGTATTGCCGCTGAGGCTCTAATCGCCGCTGGATCAAAGGTCAGGGACCAAGTGTAAGCGAAACACCGCTTCGATCAGTTCGATCGTAGCCTCAACACATAGTCCCGACCGAAGTCGACGACGTGCATACCCAAGCTCCTCGCCCTGCTCCTGACAGAGTGATCCTTGTCCGTAGCCGCGACGATGATCTGACCTCGCTTGGCGACTTCCGCGACAATATCGTAAAATTGCAGCGTGTCGTCTTTGTTCATGTTTTGCTGCGCAGGCTCGTCAAACACTGTAACATTTGGATGGATGCTTCTTGCCGAGTTACCACGACAAACATGCAGCGCGAGCACGAACGCCGTGATTATCCTGATCCAGTCGCTCGCTGAAGTTCCGAAATCCGCCCTCACCCGCCGCCGGGTCACGTCATTTACAATAATCCTCGGGAGAAAGGAGGTTTGGTCAATCACCATCGACTCGACCTCAACGGAGTTGAAACCCATCCGACGTAGGAATTCCTGGAACGCAGTTTGGAATTTTCGTAGTAGGTCGCGGTCTCCGGCGCTGAGGTCGTTTTTCATTCCCGCCAAGTCGCCGGACACCGTCTGATAGCGGTCCAGTATCTCTTTGAGTTTTGCAAACTCACCAGCCGAGTACTCCTTGAGTTGCCTGTAGGCTTCGATCTCGTTTTCGAGCTTGGCGATGTCCCTAGCTCGTGCCATCAACTCCGAAGGGAGGACACCCGACAGGCTTCTTTGCAGGGCGGCCTGTGACGCCAGGGCAGATGCGATGTCATCGGAAAGCTGATTCGCTTCCGCCTTGGATTGGTCGAGTCCAACTGTCTCGACCGCTATCATCCCCTCGAGAAGGTCACGCTGATCCGTAATGTACTTAACGTTCTCCTCGATCGACATCGTCGGGAAGGACCGCAACTGAGACAGGAGTGTACCGTCCACCGGCTGGTCGCAGACCGGACAAGCGCTCCTTACCGACCAGTGGTCTCGATTGAAAAGGTTGCGGACCCTCAGCTCCTCCTTGTTCTTTTGAAGATCGACCTTGAGCGCTTCCAGGCGTTGCCGGTACCGCCGAATGTTCGCATCGACGATGGCCACAGAGTTATCGATTTGGCCCTTCCTGGAAACAAGCGATGTAATTCGACCGGAATGCTCGTCCAGTCTCCGCCGAACATCCTCGCCCGCCGGGGCAACTTCAGGAAAATCCTCGAACTCCACTAGCTTCTCTTCTGCGGATGCGATGAGAGCGTCAAGTGACCGTTGGTCCACATCTTGGAATGCCCTAAAAATTGCAGGATTCCAGGAGCCAGACGCGATCTCTGAAGGAAGGCCTTTCACCGAAAAATGCTTCGAGTTAATATATCGCTTCAAGACGTCTGTGCCAGCCTCGTACTGCGCGCGAAGGCGCTGCTCTTCAAACCTGAGCTCGTTCCGTCTCAAATTGCTCTTGATGTAGTCGAGGCCGATTAACTCGGAAACGGTCGACTTTCTTGGATCGCGTACTCCGTAGAATGGCATGTTCGCCATGATGTCCGCCCATCCGCGCTTTTGCTCGATAAAGATCGCGGAAAAGATGTATTCCAGGTACAGTCGCGTTTCCTTGTCATCCTGGGAGACGACATTTACCACCGGAAAATCGATAAATTCACATAGAAAACGGTGGAAACCCTTAGTGTCCTTATAGGAACCAGAACCGAGATAGTATTCCTCGCGACCTTCTTCGGACCAGTCGGAAAGTCGGCCGCTCCGCACGGTTATTCCTGTCGCAAGCTCCGGGTTTACGGCTCGGCAAATTGTGGCGTATTCGTTCTTTTCGTTCGCGATCTCGAGATAAATCAGCGCCTCCCTGATCCGTCGGTCCCTGCCTTCTATTTTGACGGTGTCTTTCACAAGAGCTGCAACGTTCCCTTTGACCAAGTCGTCAAAACCCAGTCCGACCGAGAGCGCGTTAACGATCGTACTCTTGCCTTGCGTGTTATCGTCGGTAACGATCACGTTTCCACCGGGCTTGAATTCGACCTCTGAATAGGCGGCTTTACCGTCCAGAAGCTTCGCCTCAAGAAGTAGCCGACTGTACCTCAGGAGCATTTTAAAGTCCTTCTTTCATGGCCGCATCTATTTCGGTCTCGGATATCCTGCCGATTTCCCGAGCGAGCGCAAATATGTCGGAGGCCAGTTTCTCCTTCTGGAGTTTGGCCACAAAATCGATGCCAATCGGCGTAAGTGATACCTTGAAACCGCTCCTCACATTCTTCTGGTCCAAGAGTCCCGCACCGATCGCGTAGTTCACGCATCGATTCAAATAAGGGTCTACCGATGGCGCAAGGATTTGCGGGGATGTCCGCCTTGATTTGAAAGTCAGATACAGGGAGCGAAAGCTGTTGTTGATGATTAGCGAGTTGATGAAATGAAGCTGTCTGAATGAAGCGGATTTCCCATAGGAGCATTCGGAAACCGAGATGCACACCATCGCTAGGCGACGATATAGCCTGAGGTCGGGAGGAACGTCGACTGGACGCTGATTGAACTCAAGTTTGATTTTCTCCGGGGCTTTCATTGCAGCGGCTTCTTCTTGAAGTTCAGCGGGCAGCGCACTAGCCAGTCCGCAATCGTGAATTTCCGAACGCCGCTCAAGGTCCGCTCGCCGAGACGGCCGCCTACGACCGCGTTCAGCCGGTTCTCGAGCGTCGTTTTGATCCCGGCATAGGTTTCGTAGGAGCCAACGGCGAGGCTTCCACTCTCTGCATCCATCTCGATGTCGGAGCGGATTTCCTCGATCTCGCTGTAGAATTCGGGCTCTCGCTTCCGAATTTCATCTAGCTGAATGGAGTTCTCGATGAAATTTTTCAGTTCCACGTAGGCCATCCGTTCCGCCGTTTCCGGTGTGTCGTAGATGTTCAGGAACTTCGCGTAGACCTTCTTGAAATTGTCACTGCCCTTCAGAAGTTCGATATCGGGAGCTTGAGGCTTCGAAAGCGGCACCACGTCCACTTTATCGTCGCGACGCTTTTTATACTCAAACCACTCAGTTTCAAGGAAGGAGGGTGGCTGTAGGGTGACCTGGAAATCGGGGGCGATAAAAGGCAGCCCCCATGATTTCACTTCGATTTCCTTCTTCTTGGCATAGCGATGCAGATGGTTGTGCGGAATGTCCTTGTTGAGCAGGAGCACCCACCTTCTGATCTTAGTGTCACCGAGAATCTCTTCTATCTCGTCCTTGTACTTCTTGAGCTTAAAAAGATCGGTGGCGATCTTGCTCCTCACCCCGCCCACGGGGTCTTTGTTTTCAGGCTCCTGACCATAGGCCTGATAGATCGTACCACCGCGTGCGTAGAGCCCATCTAGTCCCAGGTCTCCGCCTTTATCGCCCATGGGCTGGTAATCTGCGTCGTGTTTTCGAGCAAGCAACACATCACAAAGCCCTTCCCAAGCCTTGCCGTTAAAGTCCAGATACCAAAGCCCCACGTAACGCCCTCGAACCGCCACTTTGCGTACGTTATTGCCATGGCGGTCGTTAATCGGCAACGTTGCGGCAATGTAGAATTGTGGTGAGAACGCGAAGCGAAAGCGACTAATCTTCCTTAGGCCCAAAGCTTTCAGAATCGCCGCCCGGCGGCGATGGCAGCAACCCGAATTCTACGATAGCCATCAGAGCATCCTTGTCGGGGTCGACCGTGGCCTGCACAGCAAGCCGAAAGCTATATGATTCCCGCCTCGGAAAATTGGAACTACAGTAAGGAGCGCTCGAAGAAGACCAGGTCCAACCACAGGCCAAGTCGCTCGAATTTTCGCCGCGCATCTCCGTTTACTGGCCAATGTGTTCACGAGTGCCGTCCGCCACCTCGTTGATCATCATCTCCTTGTTCGGAGGTCAGCAAGTGCGTTGAGCAAACCGAAGGCGTGGATCGTGCCTTCGTATCGCGTGGATTCCGTCGGAACCACGACGACCGTACTCTTCGCCATCACGTGGCACGTCGTTCTGGTCCGCGATCACCAGGCGGTGGCAGGTCCTTGAGGTGATCCAGGTTAGCCCGGAGCGGCGAGACATATAGTTGTCGCGCTCGGCTTCGGTCGACGCATAGCGCTCGCAGACGGAACCGGGAGCTTTGAGAAATGTGCGGTCGGCGAGTCCGTAAAATCGGCCCGGGTTTCAGATGGGTCCATGTATGTTCGATGGCAGTTCCGAAGTGACGGCTCCGTAATCCTCACTCAGCCAAATGCGGCAAATGCGGGTAGAGCCGAGCGGCAACGGCCTTCCTCATCGCAATGGCCAGAGGATCGTTGAAAATCTCCAGGGCCCGCTTTGCTTCGTGCCCAGACAGCCAGCCGTCGCCGATCCGCCAGAATTGGTAAAACAGTTCATCGAAGTCATACCGTCTTATCCTGTGCAGAGTAGCCCTCACCTGTTCGGGTGTTTTCGGCGGAATCCCGACCACTGATTGCTTAAATCCTCCATCATTCCGGTCGCTAACTTTCGAGCTGTGCGCAGCGATGTCTTCGTCGGTGGTCTGAGCGAGCCGATCTATCTGCTTTCGGATGTTGTCGGGCATGCGCTCGCATGCGTCGTTTACTGCATCAATGAAACGGGAATCTTTTGTGAAATCGATGCGCCACTCGATGGGACTATCCCGCCAAAGTATGGTTTCGGACGCCGCGGTCCAATCAAACCCATCAAGCAGTCCTATCGCGCGGAAAACCGACGTAACCTCGGGGTCGGCGCGAGCCGCCCACATTCCATTGCCAGACTGATGAGAGCCTTCGTCTCCTGCCCCGAGCAGTTGCGATTGGCCGGCGTCATCGGACGCAAGAAACGTGATAGACCCGTTCTGAGCCGCGAGAAAGACAACCGCGGTCGCGACGTCGTCCCATCGGGGCAGGATGCCAGGTAGTGCGGGATTGTCGCGCGGCACTGCTCCGTAGTTATTCTCATCGGCTTGGCCCAATGCGACGAGCGCCTCGCAAGCGATTTGATACCCAGTTATGAAGTGATGCTCCCAGCCGAATTCACGATTGCCGGGAAGATTGTTGGACAGGAACGTTATTGCCGGGCCCACCCACTCGATCGGTGGAGGCTCCCCCGTCCTGCCAACTCTTTCGTTCGCAGTCTGCGCCTCCCCCGATTCAAAAGCAGAAGTGGCGAACCTCCCGCTGATCAGGAGGTCAATGTCATGATCGAGGTTGAGACGTTCCCAATGCAGGCCTGACTGACCCGATAACTCAACTTCCGCAATCTCACTTTCGGAAGCTTCTTCCAGTCCCCGTAACGATCGGGCAGGAACCACGAAGGCCGAACCATTGTTGAATTCAACGACAATCATGCAGGACCGTCTGTCGTATCGAGCGTTGCGCACTGGAGGATGAGACATGTGAGCTCCTGCGCCATGGGCGGCTTTTAATTTGATCACAATTCGTCACCGGGGTCGCGATCAGCCTTGAGCGCGCGGTCGAGAATGGCCAACGCCGGGTCTACGGTTTGGCTTTTCGATCCGGGATTCGGAGACACTTCGACGGTGAAAGCTGGATCGAAGCCGGTGTTTTCGTTCGGGTATCCTCTAGGGTTCGACACGATCCTCGTATCGCCGACCATGTAGTCATTGCGAGAATGCAAGTGACCATGGACCCACAGCGCTGGCCCGACCTCGCACAGCAGGTCGTCCAATTCCGAAGCATAGCAAGCGGAGAGCGGATCGTGTCGAAAGCTCGGCTCGATCGAACATGGAGACGGAGCGTGATGGGTGACGACAACTGTCGTCAGCTGTGTATGCTCGCGAAGTTCGGCCGCAATGAAATCGCGGGTTTCGATATGTTTGCGATAAGCGTCGATCGGTTTGAATTTGCGGTACGGTGCCTTCGAGAACTTGATTTTCTTGAAGTCGTTCATTCCGGATTGGGCGTACGAAATGTTGACGGTGGGATTTCCTCCGAACAGCCGGAAATCGGTCCAAAGGGTCCCGCCGATAAACCTGACTCCGCCGATCTCGACCGCGTCGTCTTCCAGAAAATAGACGTTCGGAAATTTACCGGCGAATTCGCGGGCGTCCCGGACGCTTTCCCTGAGAGAGGCTCCATAGAAGTCATGATTGCCTGCGACCACGATGACGGGAATATGTCGAGCCATTGTGTCGGCCAGCCAACGAAGGCTCGGAAGGAGTCCTTTGGTGAGAACGTCGCCAGCGCAAACCAGGACGTCAGCATCACTCGGCGGGGTCTGCAAAAATGGCTGCCCGAACTCGAGATGGAGGTCGCTGATTATCCAGAGTCTCATGAGCGCTGTCGCCTCATGAAGTCCGGAGTGCCGAACGATCCGTTCATCACGAGCTCGATCTCGTGTTCGACCTCAAGACGTTCCCAATAAAGACCTTTCCCTCCAATTAGCTCAACCTCGGAGATGTCGGACTCAAGTGCATCCACCAGTCCCTGCAGCGACCGGGCGGGAACCATAAACGCGGCCCCATTTGTAAACTCGATTACAATCCGGCCCGACGAGTGGTCGTAGTAGGCCCCGCTCGGAGTGGAGTGTTTCAATGATCCTTCCGCCTCATGCTCTTTTTCAATCGAGATGCGGCGTCCGAGCGGTTGAAATCCAATCTCGTCGAGACCAGACCCAAGCGACTTTACACGGCTATGGCCTGTGTTATCGCGGCTATAGCTCCGCCTGTTCCGGCGCTTCATCATCTATGCCTCCATCCCGCGACGTGGCAGCTTTGCCAGACTAACCCTCGGCATCTTGTGCCGTTGTACGATCTCGATGGCCTCGTCGCCCGTCATGGCTTTCGTTTCCATCAGATGTTCGACAATTTCATCGAGACCGGCCCTGCTGGCGCTAATTATCGACCTCGCGCGGCCGAACTCGCTCTGCAAGACGTCGTGAACTCGCCTCCGAAAATCAGGATTGTAGGCTCGCAGTCGCTCGAGTTGCTCCAGGGGCCCTTCGACGAGCAGCGTGTGTCCCATCCCAAGCGCGCCCTCCAACATGGTCGCAAGCTCCGTCGCCCTATTGAGGTCCGCGGTTTCCGAGCCCGCAGAACCATCGGCAAACGATCCGAAGACCTCCAGTTCGGCCGCTATGCCGCCCAGGCACACGGCGATCGCGTTGAGATAGTCGGTACGCGTCTTTGGCCTGACTCCGGCTTGGCCGTATTCCACGTAGCCCAACTCGTTGCGCTTGCCTTCGATCCGATAGCGCGAAATCTTGATTCCAATGACCCGTCCGTGGCCGGCCTCGATCGCGACCAGCGCATGCCCCGCTTCGTGGACGGCAAGTGTGCGAAGATAGTCCTCGGGAAGCTCCACTAGCGGCCGAAGCTGATCGACAACGTGGTTTCCCGAAAGAGCTTCGAAGCGTCGCCGCGCTGCCCTTTTGGCCTCCCGGACCATTTGTTCGATATCGGCACCCGACAGACCCTCGGTCGCCATGCCGAACTTTTCGGATTGGGACCGATCCAGATCGATTCCGCTGTGAAATCCCAATATTGAGAGTCGGGTTTGCGCGTCGGGAAGCGCAATTGTATAATGTCGGCCCAACCGTCCGGCACGTCGTATTGCCGGATCGAGGTTGTCGGGATGATTACAGGCGGCTACGACCACCACGCCTTCGCGGTGATAGAAACCATCGAGGAGCTCCAGTAGTCCGGCAATCGCGGCGGTCATGTAGGCCTTATTGTGATCGCGGCCAATTCGGTTGCCAAAAGTGTCGACCTCGTCGATGAACAAAATGGACGGGGCTTTCGATTTGGCTTCCTCGAAGGATTTCCGCATGGCTTTCAAAAACTCATCGAGCGCGCCGGCGCTCTGCCAGGTGGAGAAAGAACCAATGGTGAGTGGAACGCCACAAGTGTTCGCCAGAGCACGTACAAAGGTGGTCTTTCCTGTTCCTGTCGGACCAGAAATCAAGACCCCATCGTCAACATCCTCCCATTGGATGCGACCAGATTTGTAATCACCGAGGTCACGCGCGAGATCATTGCCCCAGGCCACTATCGGACCGTATCCGTGCATGTCCGCGAGCGTCGGTCCGACCGCCTTGACCGCAGGTACATCTTTCTGCGTCCAAGATAGCGGATACCTCCTCAGTCTCTGCAGCGAGAGCGTTGGCGAGCGGCCTTCCTGGAAGGCATTGTCCAACCGGGCCCACGGTTCCGACAGCAGTAGTTCGACGTCCTTCTCGACGACCGGCATACCGAAACGTCTGAGCGCGGCCTGGACATGCCTCCTGCTCCGCATGGGGACATCCACCACCCTGTCCGCAAAGAGCCTTGCGCCATCATCCAAGTCCTTGTTGGGCTCCCTGATGAAAATCGCTCGGTCCACTCTTAGGGCTTCATATTGATCACGGTCCGAATGGCGTCCGCCCCACGTGCACACCAACGGCCTCGTACCATCTTTGCAGTCTTCGATCGCACGCAAGAAGACCCGCGCGGCAGACGAATAGACGGAAAGACAGGCATCCTCCGAAAGGCTAAGGATTACCTTGAACTTCGCGGCCGGTCTGTTCCAAGATCGAAGTGCCGCAGCGATTCCGCAGAACGCCATGAAAACAGGAAGGGTAATGAACGTACCGTCTTCAGGTAGACTAATCTTCCAGGGGACGCGCTTCTGTTTGCTGCTGCGTTGAATCGAGGTTTCATTATCAAACAACTCCAAGATATCGCTCAACGCGGTTCCTCCAACGTGCAGAAATCTTCTTGACCCAGTTCGCCACGGCACCCGGTGACCCAGCGGTTGAAGTCCCCAAGAGCGAACCATCGTTCGAGCGATGGTGCGGTCGGAATCGAACACCTCCCGCCCCACTCGAACATCGACGGCGATGCTAGGCAGGGTGCTTCCCGATCATTCGCGATATTATTGGTTCGTCCCACAAGCCACCGCGAGTTTTTACCGCGCTGCAGTACGGGTTCTTACCCCAGCCGCCGACAAGCGAATCACCACATCTCATCAAGGCCTTCAGATTTAATACCTTATATGACTTCATAAGTGCCATTATGTGCACTTGTAAAGTATTTTAAGACGTCAAAAGAGATTTATTGACATTTTTTTCCCAGATCGGCTCCTCGACTTCATGAGGGTTCCCGCTCCCGCCGACGCGTTGCGTGTTGCTCGCGCGCTCTTGAACATCTCGCAGCGTGTCGCTGCCGAGCGCGCGCAAGTTATGCAAAAGTCGGTATCAGCCGCCGAGAACTCGAAAAGCGTTCTTTGGGAAACGAATCTCGCACTCGTGGAATTCTACAGGCGTGAGGGCATCGAGTTTCTGGGAGACTGCGCCATTGGCGAACTGGTCAGACGAGGCGGGGCAAAGTGGTCGGGTCCAGAGGGCCCAACAAACGTTCAAAAGATCGATGGGGTTTTCCATGCCGAAACCGCGGACGTTTCATTCCGAGCAGCGAGAGCCCTCCTCGACAAGGCACAGGTGGAAGTCGCAGAACTTGCGAAATTGAGTCTCGACGTAGTCAAGGACCTTGAACGCGGCACCGAAGCCCGCAGACCGTACACAGTTCTCCGCGAGTGGTACGAAGGGCAAGGAGTGGAATTCACGGGTTGGGGCGACATAGCCACCCGTAGGTTTTATGGCGTCGGTGTACGATGGAGGAGCTGACCGCGACCGTCCCTTACTCCCGGCCGAAGGTAGCGCGCACAGCCTCATCGGTGATGCGGACAGCCTACGCCCAGAAACTCGTCGCTGCGGAAGCATGCGATCCGCTGGACATCCTTAGACATATCCTTACCGGAGCTTTCCCTTTCCCGGACATGCAAAGAAGGGGGCCGACCCCATGCCCAGTGCGGTTGTTCTGAGACCCTCTATCGCTCGAGCGGCCAGAGCCTACATCGGGCTAAGTCATGTGGAGCTAGGGAAGTGCGCAGGCGTGTCGTCGCGCACGGTGTTCAAACTCGAGAAAGACGGAAAAGTCAAACGAGAGTCGCTGCAGAAGGTCCTCGCAGTGTTCGAATACGCGGGAGTCATCATGCTGTACGACAACGAGGGCGCAATAGTAGGAATGGAATTCAGGCCAAGGGGATAGCAACCCTTCCGGGCTTGGTATCGCCGGCTCCTGCCGCCCCAAAACGCCCGCCGCGCCAACCGCATAATTGCAAGGTACCTCCCGGTGCCCGAACCCAAGAACCCGACACGCCGATGGCCGCACTCAGCGAATGCATTATGAATGCAGTATTTATCCTTCAGCATGCCTCAATCACGGAATTGTGAACACTCCGCCTCCACGCCTTCCCCACCGCGCGTTCAAGTGGAATAACACAACCCTTTGTTGTTTTTGAGTGATTGAAGTCTTGCCTTTAACTGGTGCCGAACAATGTGTGGAAGTGGATTGCATCAAGTCGGGGTCTTGAATTAAATCAATCTTTTCAATGTATTATTGAATACCACGGAACCATGTGCTTCCATTGCATTGCTTCAAAGAAGCGCGGATTTTCTTGATCGATGGGGCTTCCTGGTGCACTTCAAGCTGACCCCTCTCCATGGCACCGGCACGGCCGGAAGCCGACCGCAATGCGACGTTGCGGCAGGCCGGGGGAGTTTGCTGGTCCCGGCAGGCTTACCAGCGCAGCCCGAGCAGGGGCCGAATCTACCTGTCGGCGTGACCATCGAAGAAATCGAAATCCATCTGGACCGCATCGCTTTAGAAATCGCGGACAGTCCTTATGGCCAGGTATATCTGCCACTGTATGCCTGGTTGGAGAACCAGCTCGAGAGGAAACGTCACCACCTGATGACGATGGCTGCGATTTCGGAGAGGGTCAGACGATTGCGGGGTCGAAAGCCAGGACGATCCTAGCCAGAGAGTCCCGCCGCCACGCCAGGCTGCCCTTCTTCCCGTAGTCCGGCCTATCGAGTGCATGTCCCATCAGTATTTTCCGCAGTTCTGCATCGACATTGGCATCCTTCATGCGGTCTTCGAAGGAGTGACGGAAACTGTAGATCACGTGGTCTGCCGTCGGGAACAGCTTATTCTCGCGAAAATACTTGTTCAGCGTGGCCGAGAGGCTGTTTTCGTTGTCTCTGTACCGCGGGAAACCGTTGGGAAACTTCTTCATAGCTTCCAGTGCCACGCCCACCAGAGGAATATCGCGTACCGACGAGTCGGTTTTGACTTCGCGTGGTTCATCGGGGTCGAAGCAGGGCGCGACGCTGATGTGAGGGACCGGATCGGAAAGCTTGATCTGTTCCGGTCGAAGGTTGGCGACCTCTGACAGCCGGCATCCCGTGTCGCACAGTGTGAACGCGATTGCCCTGGCCTCGTCGTTCAGACTTGAGAGCGCGCCGGGGGCGAGTATGCGCTCGGCGATCCATTCTGTTGGAAACGGCGGCCTGTCCTTCTGTTTTTTTGAGCGCTTCTTCTCGGAGAAGGACAGGTTGTCGAACGGGTTTGTCAGTTTCTGCTCATCAACGCCCTTATGCATAAAGTACCTTCTGTACAATACACGCATAATCCCGAGGTCACGGTTGCCGGACGACGGCGTATGGGTTGCCTTAGGCACGGCCCCGTCCTTTCGGCTGGGCGCGATCCTTTCCCGCCACCAGTTGTAGAACAGGAGGGCGTCCTCCCGCGTAATCTGATCGATGTCCCTTGCCCCGCAGACGGCCTCGAAGTTCTCGACCGCCCGCGTCCTCTGGCGCAGCCAAAGCTTGTACTGGGCCGGGCTTTTGCGGGTGAGTTCGTCGGCGATGATTTCGTCGACGAATTTGTCGAGCGCGTCCCGCAGCGATACCCGTGGGCTGGCGATCCCGCCCAGGATGGCCGTCGCTTCCGGCGAGGCCGGTTTCACGTCCTGGAGGGCCCTCAGGCGTGAAAGAATGGCAGTTCCGTTTTCCTCGGAGAGAATCGACGACAGGTGGCGGTAGGTAAAACCGAGAGCGTCGGCGCGCGCGACAACGGATTTGTAGCGCGCCACGGCCAGCTGCTTATCGCCGCCCTCGCGAAACGAGGCCCAGAGCTCGTCATCCGCGCGTTCGTGCGCGTCCCTCTTGATTCGCGCTTCCCCCAAATCGCGGGTTCCGAGCGCGATGCGGATCACCGGGGACCGCGGGTCCATTGCCGCCACCTTCGCGGGCACCCGTCGCTTATAAGTGTAAAAGCCGTTCCGCTGGCTGAGATGCCTATCCGGATCGGAAAGTTCTGCTCGCTGCGCCATTTTTAGCCGCCGTGTCGCGTTTGGTGGCACATAATGTGGCACAGAACACGTCGAACAGACAAGGTGAACAAAACAAGTCCGCCTGATACTTCCGCGTTTTCAACAGGATACCGACCGGTTAGCGGCGGCAAGTTGGAGCGGGTAGCGGGAATCGAACCCGCGTATTCAGCTTGGAAGGCTGCTGCTCTACCATTGAGCTATACCCGCGGGGTCATGATCCGTGTGACAGAATGGTGGAGGGAGTTGGATTTGAACCAACGTAGGCTGAGCCAACGGATTTACAGTCCGTCCCCTTTAACCACTCGGGCATCCCTCCATATTCTGTCGGGATCAAGCGACCAGTGTCGACCGGCGGGCAGTGCCTTGTCGGCGGCGCCTTCGATCTGGCGCGGTATATGACGGGACCAATTCGTCCTGTCAACACGACGTCACGGAAAAAATTGCGAAAAATGTCATCGCCCCTGCCGGCCTGTGGATGGCCGACTTTGCCGCCCCGCGCCCCCGGCCGGATTTTTCGCCCGGATTTTTCGTTCCGGTCTTTCACCCAGATTTTCACCGGCCGATGCAGCAAAACCGCTGCACAGTTTCGCGCGACGTGCTTTATAGGCCGCATGAGCAAAGACGATACCGGCGGCAAGTCCGCAAAAGACACCCATTACGCCAAACTTCGCCGCGCGCATCGCGACCAGCGGCGCGAACGCGGCGAGATTCCCACCCCGAAGGACGACCGCCGCCGCAAGCAGGCGGAGGGCTGGAAGGCGCCGGCGGTGGCGCCCGACCAGGTCTATCTCTATGGCCTGCACACCGTGCGCGCCGCGCTCGACAATCCCGAGCGCAAGATCATCAAGCTTTCCGTCAGCCAGAACGCCGCCCAGCGGCTGGAGCTGCCCGATCTTGCGAGCCTGCCCTACCCGGTCGAGACCGTGCTTCCTTCCGATCTCGACAAGGTGCTCGGCCCCGAGGCGATCCACCAGGGCGTGATGCTGGAGACGCGCCCGCTGCCGGCGCGCCGGCTGGAAGCGCTGAAGGACAGCCCGCTGCTGCTGGTTCTCGACCAGGTGACGGATCCACACAATGTGGGCGCCATCATGCGCTCGGCCGTCGCCTTCAATGCGGGCGCCGTCATCACCACGCAGCGCCACTCGCCGACCGAATCGGGCGTGCTGGCCAAGACGGCCTCCGGCGCGCTGGAACTCATTCCCTATATCCAGATCACCAACCTCGCCGATGCGCTGGACGAGCTGCACAAGCTCGGCTTCCTGACCGTCGGCCTCGATTCGGAAGGGCCGGCACCGCTGGAAGGCACGCTCTCCGGCGAGCGCATCGCCCTCGTCATGGGCTCGGAAGGCAAGGGCCTGCGCCAGAAGACGCGCGCCACCTGCAAGGCCCTCGCCCGTCTCGACATGCCCGGCGCGATCAAGTCGCTGAACGTCTCGAACGCCGCCGCCATCGCTCTCTACGCCACGCATCGACATCTTTTCGGCTGAAGGCCGGGGCACCTTTCAGCTGAAGGCCATGCCCCTCGGCTGAGGCAAGGCACAAAGACAAAGGCCCACCGGTTTTCACCGGCGGGCCTTTTGCATTGGAGGCGGATAGACTCAGCTTGCGCGCTTCAGGCCGCCGCGCGATCGGAAATCGTGCGTTCGGCTTCGGAAATCGCCTGGATCTTCGAATCGGCGCTGAGGTTCAGGCCTTCGGCGCGCACCACTTCCACATCCGTGACGCCGAGGAAGCCGAGCACGGCGCGCAGGTAGCTTTCCTGGTGGTCCATCGCCGCTGCCGGGCCGGCGCTATAGTGGCCGCCGCGGGTGGAGACGATGATGACCTTCTTGCCCTTGGCGAGGCCTTCCGGGCCTTCGGCCGTGTAGCGGAACGTCTTGCCGGCAACGGCGATGCGGTCGATCCAGGCCTTGAGCTGGCTCGGCAGGGAGAAATTGTACATGGGCACGCCGAGGATGACCGTGTCGGCGGCGAGGAACTCGTCGAGCACGACCTGGTTTTCAGCGACGTCGGCCGCGATCTCGCTGTCGACGTCTTCCGGCTTGGCATTTGCAGCCATCAGGTGGGCGCCCGAAAGATGCGGCAGCGGGTTTGCGACGAGGTCGCGATAGGTCACCGTGGCCTTGGCCTGCTCCGCCTTGAGCTGGGCGGCAACCGCGGCCGTCAGGCGGCGGGAAACGGAATGGTCGCCAAGGATACCGGAGTCGATGTGGAGGATGTTCATGGGTCAGCACCTTTGTTTGAATTGGGTGCAAGAGATATGATCCGAAAACAATCGCGCGATTAGACGGCAAAAATCCAATTGACCGTTTCAAATGAGAAACAATAAATCAGGCGACCACGGGAGATGAGACCATGCAGGACCTGAACGATCTCGCCCTCTATGCCGCCGTCGTGCGCCACAAGGGGTTCACCGCCGCCGCCAATGCGCTCTCCGTGCCGAAGTCGAAGATCAGCAAGCGCATCGCCGCGCTGGAGGAGCAGCTGGGCGTACGGCTCATCGAGCGGTCCACCCGCAAGCTGTCCATCACCGATATCGGCCAGTCCTTCTACGAACGCTGCGAGGCGGTGCTTTCGGGCGTCGAGGCGGCGGAGGCCGTGGTCGCCGTCGCCAAGGCGGAACCGGCCGGCACCGTGCGCCTTGCAATGCCGCCGGGCTTTGCGCCCATGGTCGCCGATATCCTGCCCGGCTTCCTGAAGCGCTATCCGCTGGTGCGCCTTTCGATCGTCACCACCGGCCGCCCCGTCGATCTCATCGAGGAGCGAATCGACGTTGCGCTGCGCGTGCGCGACAGCTACGACACGGACCAGTCGCTGATCGTGCGCCGCTTCGGCGGCACGCGGCGCTATCTGGCGGCAAGTCCGCGCTTCCTGGAACGCTACGGCCCCATCGAACTCGACGGCCTCGCCCGCGTGCCGACGCTCTCCATGAACGAGAACAATCCGCGCGCCATCTGGACGCTCTTCAATGCCGACGGCGCGATGCACGACGTCGCCCATTCGCCGGTCCTCACCTGCTCGGATTTCGGCGTGCTGGAGCGGGCGACCATCGAGGGCGTCGGCCTTGCGCTGCTGCCCGACATGATCGTCGAGCGCGGCTTCCGCAGCGGCGTGCTGACGCCGGTGCTGCCGGAATGGTCGAGCGCGGAATCGGCCGTGCACGCCGTCTTCACCTCCCGCCACGGCATGCTGCCGGCCGTGCGCGCCCTGATCGACCACCTCGCCGAAAACCTGCCGCGCTCCATGCAGCGCTGCCAGGAAATCGTGCCCCGCGCCGCTACCGACAGCAACTGGTCGATCTGAAACGGCCTTTTCGCTTTACAGCGGCGGAGAATATGCTAACTCCCTCGCAGAGAGTGCCCTTATAGCTCAGTTGGTAGAGCACCTGATTTGTAATCAGGGGGTCGCGAGTTCGAGTCTTGCTGGGGGCACCACTTCTCTCTTTTTTCCGGCACGATCCAAAATCGCCCGATAATCCTCCGACCTTTCACACGTCCGAAAAACCCCGGTGACATTCGGCAAGGCACGTCCTGCCCCACTCGACTTGAGATTGATTGCGTGCTCTTTTGTTCCCGAAAAAAGGGAGGGACGAGAATGCAGGCAAACGGGAATCCTGAACCGGCGACGAGCAGACGCTCTCCGACACGGCGCCTCATTTCCCTTCTCCTCGGCGGCCTGATGGCCCTTGGCGGCGCCTTCGCTTTTCTCTGGATGTTTTTCCATGTGGTCGAGCCGGTGAAGGGCCTGTTCTGGATTGCGCCCGTCGTCGTCTCGGTCATCGGTGTCGCCATTATCTGGGACGATATTCGCAACCCGTGACCATCACCTGGGCCGAGGCCTGCCGTGCCGGACCGTCATTTCGCTTCCATCGCATTGGACGGAATGGGCCCATCGGCCTGCGTGAACCGCTCGCCAAAGAAAACGGGCGCCGCAAGGGCGCCCGCTTTGCCGTTGATCCGTGCCGGACCCTTACTTGGGGTCTTCGGCACCCTGGTAGTAGTCGCCGTCTGCCGGGCGTTCTTCGCCGGTCACCGGCATGGCGCCATCATCGGACTTGTTGATGCTCTGCGTGGAGAACAGGTCGAGGCTTTCGCGCTGGGCAGGCGGAAGGACGAAGGTGTCGTCGTCCATGATCGAATCGCGCGTCGGACCCGAATAGTAGTCGCCATCGCTGCCGGCGAAGGCCGGAGCACCGCCGAGAACGCCGGCTGCAAGAAGGGTCGCTGCAAGGGTTGCTTTGCTCAGGGTACGCATAGTTCGTTCCTTTCCTTCGTTGTGATCGCAAAGCTAACGTCACTGCCGACGATGTAGTTTCACTGCAGTGCACTGTTTTCACGGGATCGTGATCGCAACGCGGGAGAGGTCGCCGCATCGCCTGTTCTTGACGCTCCGGCAAAAATAGAACATAACAAGAACAAATCGGAGAACACGCCATGCAGAACGATGCTTTGGAACGCGGAAATGCCATCCTCGAAGCCTGCCGCTCCCTGCGCGAGCGGCAGTTGCAGAACCGTCTCGAACTGCAGCGCAAGGCGGCGGCTGTGGCCAAGCCGCTCTATGTGCTGAAGAGCAAGAAGCAACTGGAGCTTCGGCTGCAATGATCCCGGTACAGGCACAAAGGTTCGCCGACAGCGAGGAAGCCGTCCAGATCCTCGCCCTTCACGGCGGCAATGCGCTGGAAGCCCTGCGCACCATGATCGCCGAACGCGACGCGGTGGAGGAGCGGCTGGCCATCGCGACGATGGTCATCGCGCAGGATCGCGCGAGCGTGCCCTACCGCCGGCGGTCCTAGCGCCCTTCGGCGGCCGTCAGGCCGGCGGCGGCGTGACCGTTCCCTGGTGGAACAGCATCTGCCAGCGGTGCCCGTCGTGTTTCCAGAGGGAACTGCGCAGGACGTGGCGTTCGGAGCCGTCTTCGGCGGTGCGCCGCGTGCGATAGGTCAGGAGAACGGCATCGGTGGAGACCGGCACCAGCGCATAGTCGCCGGCCCAGAAGGAGGTGTCTTCCGCCTCGTCCTCTTCCTCGGCCAGAAGTTCGATGGTTTCCGCGCGGCGATAGACGGTGCCGGAACTGCCGAACTCGGTGAAACCTTCCGCGAGCAAGGCCTCCACGGCCGCGCGGGAGCGGCGGACCTCGGGGCGGTGAAGCGCCTCTTCCAGGCTACGGATTTCGGCGATGAGGGTGGCGGCGTCCGTCATGGCATCTCGCGGCGTTGCGCTGAACCCTTTCCGTGTAGAAGCCTTGCCCCTGCCCGGCAAGGCTCGATGTCCCGCAAGGCTCGGTGCCCAGCGAGGCCTGACGCCGCACGGCGGTGCATTGCCGTCGGCGGCCGGCTGTCCTATAGGCATCCTGAGTAAACCGGTGCCGTGCGGCATCATCATTTCCGCCCCAGCGCGCAGGCCGGCAAGACCGGCGCGATGCGGGGCGACCTTGCGGAGGAACGGACGTGACGGCTGACAAGCAGGCGGGAAGCGAAGCGGTGACCAAGGTCACGGTCGAGAAGGGCCGCAACGGCCAGTATTTCTTCGCGCTGACCTTTCGCGGCGTGACCTATCCAGTGAAGGGCCCCTTCGCCAATCCGATGCTGGCGGCCGCCGCCGGACAGGCCACGGTCAAGGCGCTCGAAGCACAGGCGAACGGCCGCAAGGCCTGATCCCGAGGCTTGCTCCTATAGCCTGCCCGAGTGACCTTCCCTCGCGGCAAAGGCCCCATCCCTTTCCAGCACTGTCATATTTTTCAGATGCACCTGCCCTAAAGGCATGCGACAAAGGCCGGCCCGCTCGGGGCAAGGCTGCAACAAGGATCTGGATCAGGGCATGACGCGGACTTTCACCTCCCTCTCCTTCGTCGCCTCGCAGGCGCCCGAAGCGCAGGAAGCGCGTGACGAGCTGATCGCCCGCTACGGCAATGCCGATCCGGAAGAGGCCGATGTGATCGTCGCGCTCGGCGGCGACGGCTTCATGCTGCAGACGCTGCACACGACGATGAATTCCGGCAAGCCGGTCTATGGCATGAACCGGGGCTCCGTCGGCTTCCTGATGAACCGCTACAACATCGTCGACCTGCCGGCGCGCATCGACGGCGCGGTGGAGAATGCCTTCCGCCCGCTGGAAATGGTGACGAACGACACCAGCGGCCAGGAGCGCCGGGCGCTCGCCATCAACGAGGTCTATGTGTTCCGCCAGTCCTACCAGGCGGCCAAGCTGCGCGTCAGCATCGACGGGCGCGTGCGGCTGGAGCAGTTGATCTGCGACGGCCTGCTGCTGGCGACGCCCGCGGGCTCCACGGCCTACAACCTTTCGGCCCACGGCCCCATCCTGCCGCTCGAGGCGCCGCTTCTGGCGCTGACGCCGGTCAGCGCCTTCCGGCCCCGCCGCTGGCGCGGCGCGCTGTTGCCCAACAAGGCGACGGTGGAGATCGAGGTGCTGGAAGCGGAAAAACGCCCCGTCAACGCGGTCGCCGACAATACCGAGGTCAAATCGGTGACCTCGGTGCGCATCGCCGAATCGAGCGGCCTTTCCGCGCGCATCCTGTCCGATCCCGATCATTCCTGGTCCGACCGGATTCTCGCCGAACAGTTCGACTATTGATGACGAAACGCCGTCAGGACAGGAGTTCGCCATGACACGGTCCATGCTTGCCAGCGCCCTCGCCCTGCTGCTTCTCGCCAGCGCGCCGGCCCTTGCCGAGGACGCCCCGCCCGTTCCCGAAGCAATCACCTTCGTGGTGAGCACCGGCTTCTGGGAAGAACCCGTCGAGGACGATACGACGGATGCCGCGGCAACCAAAACCGAAACGGCCGAGGCCGCGACACCGGCCGCCCTTCGTCGCGGCTACTACAAGCTGATCGCCGTGCGCCAGCCGGACGGCACGGCGCAAATCCATCTCCAGCAGATCGAGGCCACGGCGAACGGGCCGAAGATCGCCTCCTCCACCGTGCTGGAGGAGTTCTCGGCGATGAAGCCCTATGTGACGGATATCCGGCCGGAGAATTCCTCCGGCATTACCAGCCAGCCCGGCCTGTTCGCGACGGTCTACCTGAAGACCGATCCGAAGGCGCAGGAGCCCGAGAGCTGGACGGTGCTGATCGACGATCTCGGCGAGATCAAGGTCGAGCGGGCCACCAACTGAAAACGGGCGCCGAAGCGCCCGTTCCGATTTCACGTTTTCTAGAGCATGTCAGGTTCGGATTGAACCAGACATGCTCTAAATTCTTTTGTTTTCGTTTGCCTTTTCGGGAAAACCGGTTCCCACTTTCCCTGACAAACTCTTAAACCTCAGTTGAGGTCGTCGACGACCGCATCCGCCCCGCCATTGACGCGGTGCGCCAGCGCGGCTTCCATGAACTCGTTGAGTTCGCCATCGAGCACGTCCGACGGCGCCGTGCTTTCGACGCCCGTGCGCAGGTCCTTGACCAGCTGGTAGGGCTGCAGCACGTAGGAGCGGATCTGGTGGCCCCAGCCGATATCCGTCTTGGAGGCGGCTTCGGCGTTGGCGGCTTCCTCGCGCTTCTTCAGCTCGGCCTCGTAGAGACGGGCGCGCAGCATGTCCCACGCCTTGGCGCGGTTCTTGTGCTGCGAGCGTTCCTGCTGGCAGGCCACCACGATGCCGGTCGGGATATGCGTGATGCGCACGGCCGAGTCCGTCGTGTTGACGTGCTGGCCGCCGGCGCCCGACGAGCGATAGGTGTCGATGCGGCAGTCGCTTTCGTTGACCTCGATGTTGATCGATTCATCGACCACCGGGTAGACCCAGATCGAGGAGAACGAGGTGTGGCGGCGCGCATTGCTGTCATAGGGCGAGATGCGGACCAGGCGGTGCACGCCCGATTCGGTCTTCAGCCAGCCATAGGCATTGTGGCCCTTGACGAGCAGTGTCGCGGACTTGATGCCGGCCTCTTCGCCGTCATGGACTTCCAGCAGCTCCACCTTGTAGCCCGAGCGCTCGGCCCAGCGGGTGTACATGCGCAAGAGCATGTTCGCCCAGTCCTGGCTTTCCGTGCCGCCGGCGCCGGAATGCACTTCGAGATAGGTGTCGTTGCCGTCGGCTTCGCCCGAAAGCATCGCCTCGACCTGCTTGCGCGCGGCCTCGACCCGGACGGCCTTCAGCGCATCCTCGGCTTCCTTGACGATGGCGTCGTCGCCTTCTTCCTCACCCAGTTCGATGAGTTCGATATTGTCCTTGAGCTGCTGCTCGATGACCTTCACGCCATTGATGCCTTCATCCAGCTGCTGGCGCTCGCGCATCAGCTTCTGGGCTTCCTGGGCATCGTTCCAGAGGTTGGGATCCTCTGCCTTGTTGTTCAACCAGTCCAGTCGTCTTACCGCCTGATCCCAGTCAAAGATGCCTCCTCAGCAGGCTTATGGCCTGCTTGATTTCGTCGACAATATTCTCGATTTCCGCGCGCATGTCCGTTTCTTCGATGCTTCAGGTTTCGGTGGCCGTGAAATAGAGAGGGCGGGCGCGGATGTAAAGCCCCGCGCCCGCCCCCGGAAGGAATGTCCCTCAAATCAGAATAGGCCGCCGCTGCCGCCCGAGACCGCCTGGTTGGCCTGCGGCGAGCTCTTCAGAATCTCTTCCGGCGTTGCGAATTCATCGCCGCCGATGACCGAGAAGACGTCGGCCGGGCCGGTGCCGGGCTTGAAGGCTTCCATGATCGTATCCGGATCGCCCTCGTTGGCCTGCATGCCGGTCTTGCGGTTGACGGCGATGAACTGCATGCCCTCGGGCACGAGGAACTTCGTCGGGCGCGTGCCGTCGAGGGCCGCCTGCATGAACTCGTTGAAGATCGGCGCCGAGAGCGAGCCGCCGGTCGCGCCGCGGCCGAGCGGCGCGGGATTGTCGAAGCCGATATAGAGGCCGGCGACGAGATCGGGCGTATAGCCGACGAACCAGGCGTCCTTCTCGTCGTTGGTCGTGCCGGTCTTGCCGGCCGTCGGGCGGTCCAGCTTGATCTTGCCGGCGGCGGTGCCGCGCGTGACGACGCCTTCCATCATCGAGGTGATCTGGTAGGCCGTCATCGGGTCGAGCACCTGCTCGCGGTTGTCGACCAGCTCCGGCTCTTCCTGGTTTTCCCAGTCGTTGGCGTTGCAGTTCTCGCAGGTGCGCTCTTCGTGACGGAAGATCGTCTTGCCGTAACGGTCCTGAATGCGGTCGATCAGCGAGGGCTTGATCTGCTTGCCGCCATTGGCGAGCACGGCGTAGGCCGAGACCATGCGCAGCACAGTGGTTTCGCCCGAGCCGAGCGACATTGCGAGCACCGGCAGCATCTTGTCGTAGATGCCGAAGCGCTCGGCATATTCGGCGACGAGGTTCATGCCCATGTCGTTGGCGAGGCGAACGGTCATCAGGTTGCGCGAGCGCTCGATGCCGAGGCGCAGCGTCGACGGGCCGGCCGCGCCGCCGCCGTAGTTCTGCGGACGCCAGACCTGGCCGCCGGCGACGATCTCGATCGGCGCGTCCATGATGACGGAGGCCGGCGTATAGCCGTTGTCGAGCGCGGCGGCATAGACGAAGGGCTTGAAGGACGAGCCCGGCTGGCGCATCGCCTGGGTGGCGCGGTTGAATTCCGACTGGCCGTAGGAGAAGCCGCCGACCATGGCGAGCACGCGGCCGGTATGCGGGTCCATGGCGACGAGGCCGCCCTGCACCTTCGGCGGCTGGCGCAGGCGATAGGTGCCGCCCTCGATCGGTTCGACATAGACGACGTCGCCGACATTGAAGACGCCGGCCGGCGACTTCGCCGTCTTGCGGTCGCCCTTGGCCGAGCGATAGGCCCAGCTCATGGCCTTGGCCTCGATGCGGCCGGTCACGCGTTCCTCGACGACCTTGCCGGAGGCTTCCTTGCTCGGCTGCAGGCCGATATCGGCGCCGCCGTCGTCGACGGCGAGCACGACGGCGAGCTTCCATTCCGGCACGTCGGAGAAGGCGTCGATCTTGGCCAGTTCCACGCCCCAGTCGCCGCCGATCTCGATGGTCTTGACCGGGCCGTGGAAGCCGCGGCGCTCGTCATAGCTCAGGAGACCGTGCTGCAGGGCCTTGCGGGCAGCGACCTGGACGCGCGGGTCGAGCGAGGTGCGCACCGAAAGGCCGCCCTCGTAAAGCGCGTTGTCGCCGTAGCGCTCGATGATCTGGCGGCGGACCTCCTCGGAGAAATAGTCCGAGGCGAAGAGATAGGTGCCGCGATGGCGCGGCGTCACGCCGAGCGGCTGGGTCTTGGCTTCCGCGCCGTCGCTCTGGGTGACGTAGCCGTTCTCGACCATGCGGTCGATCACCCAGTTGCGGCGCTCGAGCGCGGCTTCCGTGCGGCGGAAAGGATGGTAGTTCGACGGGCCCTTCGGCAGGGCGGCGAGATAGGCGGTCTCGGCGATCGTCAGTTCCGTGACGGACTTGTCGAAATAGGTCAGCGCCGCGCCGGCGATGCCATAGGAATTGAGGCCGAAGAAGATCTCGTTGAGATAGAGTTCGAGAATGCGGTCCTTGGAATAGGCCTGCTCGATGCGGAAGGACAGGATCGCTTCCTTGACCTTGCGGTCGATGGTCTGGTCGGAGGAGAGCAGGAAGTTCTTGGCGACCTGCTGCGTGATGGTGGACGCGCCGACCGGGCGGCGGCCGGAACCGAAGTTCTGCAGGTTGACCGCGATGGCGCGGAAGAGGCCCGTCACGTCGACGCCGGGATGCTGGTAGAAATTCTTGTCTTCCGCCGAGAGGAACGCGGCCTTCACGCGGTCGGGGATCGCCTGGATCGGCAGGTAGAGGCGGCGCTCGCGGGCATATTCGGCCATCAGCGCGCCGTCGCCGGCATGCACGCGCGTCGTCACCGGCGGCGCGTAGCTGTTCAGCACTTCATAATCGGGAAGATCCTTGGTGACACTTCCGAGATAGAGCGCGACCGCCCCCGCCACGGCGAGGAAGAAAACGGCGCCAATCCCGAAGAAATATCCAATCAGTCTGATCATGAGCCAGTTACCGATGCCTTATGCTTATAAAAATTCATCGGGCAGACCTGCTGCCCGGCCTCTGCCGCCCCGGCTCAATCCCGCCGTTGCGCCTTCCCTGTCGAAGACGAGTCGTCCCCATTTTCTCGATCCCGTCTAGCGATCGGAATGTGAGGAAAATAGGGCTTACTGCATGCCGTGCGGCTTCGCCACCGCACAATGGCGGCGGCTGTCACTTTTCCGGCACAGGCGACACTACCACGTTTGCGCGCGGCGCGCCCGCGCCATCGCGAGACAGGCTTAACCGCCGTTGGCGACGACGGTCGTGCGATACTCGCCCACCGCCTTGGCGACGAGGCCCGCGACCTTCTTCTGCCAGGCGGGATCGATCAGCAGCTGCTCGTCGTCCTTGTTCGACATGAAGCCGAGTTCGAGCAGGATGGACGGCACGTCCGGCGCGGTCAGCACGCGGAAGCCGGCATGGCGATGCGGATTGTTGATCAGCAGCACCTCGTTCTTGAAGGTGCTGACGACGCTCTGGGCGAGGTTGATGGAAAAAGCCTGCGTCTCGCGGCGCGTCAGGTCGAGCAGGATGTCGGCGACTTCCGCCGGCTCGTCGACGAAGGAGATGCCGGCGATCTGGTCGGAGAGGTTTTCGCGTTCGGCAAGGCTGGCGGCGAGACTGTCGGAGGCCTTGTCGGAGATCGTGTAGACCGTCGCGCCGCGAATGTCCTTCTGCTTCAGCGTGTCGGCATGGATGGAGATCAGGAGGTTCGCGCCCTCGCCGCGGGCAAGCTGCACGCGCTGGGAGAGCGAGAGGAACTCGTCCTTGTCGCGGGTGAGGATGGCGCGCGTGTCGGGCAGCTTGTTCAGCTCCTCGGCGAGCGCCGTGGCGAAGGCGAGCGTGACGTTCTTCTCTTCGGTCTTGGTGACGCCGCCGCGCGCGCCGTTGTCGATGCCGCCATGGCCGGCGTCGACGGCGATGACGAACGGGCCGTCCGCCCGGCTGCCGGGCAGCATGACGGGCGTGTCGCCGCCGGCGGCAGGGGCGCTCGCCTCCTGCCAGCTCTGCTTTTCCATCTGCCCCTGGAAGACCTGGTCGGTGACGATGGCGGTGTCGATGACGAGGCGATAGCTTGCCGCCCCCTCTTCTTCCTGCACCTCGGCGAGCACGACGCCGACGGGGCGCGAGGCGGTCAGCACGATGCGCGAGCGGCCGGCGGCCATGCTGCCGTAACGAATGTCGGAAAAGATGCCGCGCGCCTCCAGCTCCTCCGCCTTGATGCCGAAAGCGGTCTCCGGCAGGTCGATGAGCACACGGTAGGGATTGGCGACGTAATGGACCTTGAACTCCGGCTTGCGGTCGAAATCGATGACGAGGCGCGTGCGGGCGTCGTCACCGGCGATGCGGGCGCCGAAGGCCAGCAGCGGCGCGGCCGAGGCCGAGACGGCGGCGGCCGGCGTCACGACGGCAAGGCAGAGGGTCGCGGCGAGCGCGCCTGCGGCAAGGCGGGAAAGGGTCTTGGTCAGGAGGCGTAACATCACCACTGGCAGTCCGTTCAAACGCGTGAAAACCGCGCGATGCGGCGCTGGACGAGGTCCATAGATGCCCCCATATGGTTAACCAAAGCTTGCCACGGGGCCCCGCCGGCGGGTTCGCGCAAAGATCATGGCAAATCCATCAAGATTATGACGCTTTTGGCTTTTCCCTTGCCATTGTGACATATCCGCCATAAAAGCAAAATCAGGGAAAAAGAATAGACGGGATAGAATCGCTTAGAGCAGGCAGCCACCCCTTACGGGACCTTTGGCGCCGAACCGGGCCTTCATCCGCCGTCGCACCGCTTTTTCCCGGCCGATTAGATCGCGTAAACCGGCGGTGGCCGGAACAGTCAAGGTGGATTTCCACCAGTCGCCCTTACCCAAGGGCAATTTCATCGGACCCTATGGGTCCACTTTCATCGGACCTTACCGGGTCTATGGCACTGGCATTCTCGTTGGACGTTGATGTTGTCACAGCGGCATTTTTCAGAGGGTAACAGGCACCGGGACGTTCGCGTACCCGCCTCCCTCCGGTCGCTCACCCCTCACCGGGGCCTGACGGGAACTTACTTATCCGGCGCATCCCTCTCCTCCCCCGGCTCATCCCTTTCAGGGAAAAGCTCGCCGCCAGGATTGCGGCTGCGCCGAGGAGCTCAATCTACATGGCAGAGAAAATGCTTATCGATGCGTCTCACGCTGAAGAGACGCGGGTTGTTGTCGTACGCGGGAACCGCATAGAAGAATTCGACTTCGAATCCCAATACAAGAAGCAGATCCGCGGCAATATCTACCTTGCCAAGGTCACGCGCGTCGAACCGTCGCTCCAGGCGGCCTTCGTCGACTACGGCGGCAACCGCCACGGCTTCCTGGCCTTCGCCGAAATCCACCCGGATTATTACCAGATTCCCCTCGCCGACCGTCAGGCTCTCCTGAAGGCCGAAGCCGAGGAGCATCGCCGCGACGACGATATCGAGCCCATCGAGACGGGCACGAGCGCGTCCGACGAGAGCGACGCCCCAGCTGACGCAGTCGTCGCCGTCGAGGAGACCACGGTCGAGACCGTGGCCGAAGCCGAGGTCGTCGAAGCCTCCGCCGATCTTGCCGCCGAAGAGGCGCCGGCCGAAAAGCCGAAGAAGCCGCGCCGCACCCGCAAGGCCAAGGCGAAGACCGAGGACGCTCCGGCCGCCGAAGAGGCCGCCGCACCGTCCGAAGGCAGCGACGACGAAACGCCCGGCGGCGCGATGGCCATGGCCGTCGACACGGACGAAGTCTCCGAGCCCGCCGAACGCTCGCGCGGCCGTCGCCGCCGCGATGACGACGACGATGACGACGATCACAACGGCGAAGAGAAGGAAGTCATCGAATCCGTCGGCGCCGAAGACGCCATGGAAGAGGTGCCGGACCGCGTGCAGCGCAAGCCGCGCAAGCAGTACCGCATCCAGGAAGTCATCAAGCGCCGCCAGATCCTGCTCGTGCAGGTCGCCAAGGAAGAGCGCGGCAACAAGGGCGCGGCGCTCACCACCTATCTGTCGCTCGCCGGCCGCTACTCCGTCCTGATGCCGAACACGGCGCGCGGCGGCGGCATTTCCCGCAAGATCACCAACCTGCAGGACCGCAAGCGCCTGAAGGAAATCGCCCGCGACCTCGAGGTTCCGCAGGGCATGGGCGTGATCCTGCGCACCGCCGGCGCCAACCGCACCCGCGTCGAGGTCAAGCGCGACTTCGAATATCTGATGCGCCTTTGGGAGAACGTCCGCACGCTGACGCTCGCCTCGACCGCGCCCTGCCTCGTCTATGAGGAAGGCTCGCTCATCAAGCGCTCGATCCGCGACCTCTACAACAAGGACATCAGCGAGATCGTCGTTGCCGGCGAGGAAGGCTACAAGGAGGCGAAAGCCTTCATGAAGATGCTGATGCCGAGCCACGCGAAGGTCGTCCAGCCCTACCGCGACGTGCATCCGATCTTCTCGCGCTCGGGCATCGAAGCCCAGCTCGACCGCATGCTGCAGCCGCAGGTGACGCTGAAGTCCGGCGGCTACATCATCATCAACCAGACCGAAGCGCTCGTCTCCATCGACGTCAACTCCGGCCGCTCGACGCGCGAGCACTCCATCGAGGAGACCGCGCTCCAGACGAACCTGGAAGCCGCCGAGGAAGTGGCGCGCCAGCTTCGCCTGCGCGACCTTGCCGGCCTCGTCGTCATCGACTTCATCGACATGGAGGAGAAGCGCAACAACCGGTCCGTCGAGAAGCGTCTGAAGGACCATCTCAAGAACGACCGCGCGCGCATCCAGGTCGGCCGCATCTCGCATTTCGGCCTGCTGGAAATGTCGCGCCAGCGCATCCGCGCCTCGGTTCTCGAATCGACCATGCAGACATGCCCGCACTGCAACGGCACGGGCCATATCCGCTCGCAGTCGTCGGTCGCGCTGCACGTCCTGCGCGGTATCGAGGAACATCTCCTCAAGAACACCACGCACAACATCACCGTCCGCACGACGCCCGACATCGCGCTCTACCTGCTCAACCACAAGCGCGGCACGATCATCGACTATGAGGCCCGCTTCGGCGTCGCCATCATCATCGAGGCCGATGCCCATGTCGGCGCGCAGCACTTCGCGATCGACCGTGGCGAGCCCGTCGAGAACCCGGTCAAGATCGAGCAGATCCTGCACTTCGAGCCGGAGCCCGAAGACGACGACATCGTGATCGAGGACGAGATCGACGAAGAAGAGGAAGAGGCAGCCCGCCCGGCCGCAGCCGCGCAGGGCGCCCAGGCCGCTTCCGACGAGAACGGCCGCAACAAGCGCAAGCGTCGCCGCCGCCGTCGTGGCCGCGGCCGCGAGAACGGTGACGGCACTGACACGGCGTCCTTCGGCGGCGAACAGGCCGGCGACGAAGACGCGCTCGACGACGATGACGCCGAAGGCGATGGCGAAGAGGGTGCGGATGGCGTGCAGGCGGATGCCGGCGAGAGCGCCGACCAGCGCCGCAAGCGCCGCCGCCGCGGCAAGCGCGGCGGTCGCCGCAACCGTCCCGAGGACGGCTCGGTCGAAGCCGGCGCCGAGGGCGCCGACGATGCCGAAGGCGATGACGACGACGCCGAAAGCGTAGACGCTGTCGAGGTTGCGGTTACCGAAGTGGCCGTCGCCGCCGAGGAAGCTCCCGTCGAAGCCGTTGCCGAGGAGGCTTTCGCCGAGGAAGCGCCGGCCAAGCCGAAGCGTGCCCGCCGCAGCCGCGCCAAGGCCGCCACGGAAACCGCGACCGACGAAGCCGCCCGCAGCGAGATCGAGGCGCAGCCCGCACCGGTTGCTGCCGCCGAGGAAGCCGCCCCGGCCGAGCCGGATGTGGCGGAAGCCTCCGCCGATCTCGAAGAGCCGGCCAAGCCGGTGCGCGGCAATCGCGACATCTCCAAGATCGCGTCCGAGCCGGTGGTGAAGTCCTCCACGGCCAAGGAAGCCGCGCCCGAGGATGAGTCGGACAAGCCCAAGAAGGGCGGCTGGTGGCAGCGCCGCGGCTTCTTCTAAGCCGTTGCTTCTTTTCTGAAATCGAAAAGGCCCGGAGCGATCCGGGCCTTTTTCTATTCCAGGTAATGACCGTGAACCGGCATTGCTCTTCTTTTCTTGCGCATTGTCCAACGCCGAAGCGATATCGCTTCGGCTGGAAATGCTCTTTCTTCCTGCCGCATTGTCTGACGCCAAAGCGATATCGCTTCGGCTGGAAATGCTTCTGCTTAAATCGGGTGGCTGGCCCCTTGCCCTTCTGCGACACACCGCTCGTCAGAAACCCGCAAGGAGAAAATCCCATGACCCGCCTCACCGACAAGGTTGCCATCATCACCG
The DNA here is from genome assembly GCF_050172695.1 of Shinella sp. G-2. Classification (NCBI taxonomy): domain Bacteria; kingdom Pseudomonadati; phylum Pseudomonadota; class Alphaproteobacteria; order Hyphomicrobiales; family Rhizobiaceae; genus Shinella; species Shinella sp. G-2. Next base: position 143,364 of record NZ_JBBEYH010000002.1, read on the forward strand.
GCGCAAGCTCCGGCATCGGCCGCGCCGCCGCGCTGCTCTTCGCCTGTCAGGGCGCAAAACTCGTGCTTTCGGCGCGCGGGGCCGAACGGCTCGAAGCCGTCGCGCAGGAGATCCGGCAGGAGGGTGGCGCGGCCATCGCGATTGCCGGCGACGTCAGCGACGAAGCCCATCACCGGGCGCTGGTCGAGACCGCGCAGACGCGGTTCGGCGGCCTCGACGTCGCCTTCAACAATGCCGGCACGACGGGGCCGGTCGGCCCGCTGCCGGAACTTTCGGCCGCCGAATGGCAGGCGGTGCTGGGCATCAATCTGACGAGCGGCTTCCTTGCCGCCAAATACCAGCTTCCGGCGCTGGAGGCGCGCGGCGGCGGCAGCCTCGTCTTCACCTCGACCTTCGTCGGCTATACCGCCGGCTTTCCCGGGCTCGCCGCCTATGCGGCCTCGAAATCCGGGCTTGTCGGCCTCGTGCAGGTGCTGGCCTCGGAATACGGTCCGAAGGGCATTCGCGTGAATGCGCTGCTGCCCGGCGCGACGGATACGCCGATGGGACGGCACGTCGCCAACACGCCCGAGGCGCTGCAGTTCGTCGCCGGCCTGAATGCCTTCAAGCGCATCGCCGCGCCGGAGGAAATCGCCGAAGCCGCGCTCTTCCTCTGCTCGGACGCCGCCAGCTTCACCACCGGCACGGCCATGCTGGTCGATGGGGGCGTGTCGATCAACCGGGTCTGAGCCGGGTCCGAGAAAGTGATTCAAGCGCCTGAAACATCGATTCCGTTTCCGCCCGCAAGGGCCTGAAACGGAATCCCTTTTCCTCAGGCGAGCCAGGCCGCGAGGCGGTCCACCGCCTCGCTCATCTCCTCGAAGGAGCCGGCATAGGAAAAGCGCATGGTGTGGTGGCCGTCCTTCGGGTCGAAGTCGATGCCGGGCGTCGCCGCCACGTCGGTCTCGGCCAGCATGCGGCGTGCAAAGGCCATGCTGTCATTGGTGACCTGGCTGACATCGACATAGGCGTAGAAGGCGCCGTCCATCGGCGAGGCGATGGGCAGGCCGAGTTCCGGCAGGCGCCGGACGAGGAAATCGCGGTTGGCGCGGTAGGCATCGCGATAGACGTTCAGTTCCGCCTCCGCGCCGAGCGCCGCCTCGGCGGCGATCTGCGAGAGTTCCGGCGCGGAGATGTAGAGGCTCTGGGCGATGCGCTCGACCGGGCGCACCAGCGCCTCCGGCAGCACCATCCAGCCGATGCGCCAGCCGGTCATGCAATAATATTTCGAGAAGGAGTTGATGATGACGGCCTCTTCGCCGAATTCCAGCGCCGTCGCCTCTTCGCCGACAAAGGTCAGGCCGTGATAGATCTCGTCCGAGATGAAGGCGATGGCATTGTCGCGGCAATAGGCCGACAGCGCCGCGAGATTGGCCCGGCCCGTCACGGTGCCGGTCGGATTGGCGGGGCTGGCGAGCAGCACGCCGTCGATGCGGCCATGGGCGGCGGCCGCCGCCGCCAGCGCCTCGGGCGTCAGCGTGAAGCCGTTTTCCGCGTTCACCTCGATTTCCACCGTCTCGATGCCGAGGGCGGCGAGGATGTTGCGATAGGCCGGATAGCCGGGGCGCGCGATGGCGACGCGGTCGCCGGCATCGAACAGGGCGAGAAAGGCGAGGTTGAAGCCAGCGGAGGAGCCGGTGGTGATGGCGATGCGGCCGGGATCGATCGAGACGCCATGCCGGGTGCGGTAGAAATCGGAAATCGCCTGGCGGAGCGAAGGAAGGCCGAGCGCGTCCGTATAGCCGATGCGGCCGATCTCCAGCGCCCGGCGGGCGGCGGCGCGGGCGGCCTCCGGCGCGGGGTGCACGGGCTGGCCGACGGCCATGGAAATCACCGGCCGGCCGGCGGCCCGGCGCTTCGTCGCTTCGGCGAGCACATCCATGGCATGAAAGGGTTCGACGGCGCCGCGGCGGGAGAGTTTCATGGGAGGCCTTCCGGTTTCAGACGTGCCGTCTTCCTGCCGCAGAACGCCGGCATTCACAATCCCGCGAGGGCCGAAAATCCGCCGCTTTTGCCCTATCGTTTGCACGCGAGCGACCATAAGGTCGTTGAAAGCGCTCAACGGCGCATTGACGCGCGGGCGCTGGCGATGGCACTTCAGCAGCGCATCACGGACGAGGACAGGACAGACATGACATTCAAGACGAAGCTCGCGGCCACCGTCGCTCTCACCATCGCGGTCGCAGCGCCCCTTCCCGCCCTTGCCCTCGACGATGCGCAGAAGAAGGAGATGGGGGAGTTCATCAAGGAATACCTCATCGAGAACCCGGAAATCCTTCTCGACGTGCAGGAGGCCCTGCAAAAGAAGCAGGAAGCCCAGCAGCAGGCCAAGGCCCAGTCCGCCATCACCGACAACGAGAAGGCGATCTTCTCCTCGCCCTACGATATCGCGCTCGGCAATCCGAAGGGCGACGTCACCATCGTCGAGTTCTTCGATTACAATTGCGGCTACTGCAAGCGCGCCCTCTCCGACATGGATGCGATCCTGAAGGAGGACAAGAACGTCCGCTTCGTCCTCAAGGAACTGCCGATCCTCGGCCCCGATTCGCTCGCCGCCCACAAGGTGAGCGCCGCCTTCCGCGATCTCGCGCCGGAAAAATACGGTGAGTTCCACCGGGCGCTGCTCGGCGGCGAAGGCCGCGCGACGGACGAGAGCGCCGTGGCGCTTGCCGCCAGCATGGGCGTCGCCGAGGCCGACATCCGCAAGGCCATGGAAGAAAAGCCGCATGACGACGCCGTGCGCCAGGCCTATTCGCTGGCCAACGACCTCGGCATCACCGGCACGCCGTCCTACGTGCTCGGCCAGGACATGGTCTATGGCGCGGTGGGCGTGGACGAGCTTCGCGAGAAAATCGCCAATGTGCGCGCCTGCGGCAAGGCAAGCTGCTCGTAAGCGCCATCTTCTCGCCATGCTGGCCGTGTTGAGCCTTTGGCTTGTGGACACGACCCTTTCGACCGGAAAACCCCATGTCCTTGGGGCTTTCCCTGCGGAAACCGCCGGTCTATAGGTAGTCCTCTATCCAGCATGCGGAATTGCGAATGGCTTCAACCCTTTTCGTGCTCAACGGCCCCAACCTGAACGCACTCGGCAAACGCGAGCCCGGTATCTATGGCGGCCAGACGCTCGCCGATATCGAAGCGCTGTGCAAAGCCGAAGGCGAGAAGCTGGGTTTTGCCGTCGATTTCCGCCAATCCAACCACGAAGGCGACCTGGTCGACTGGATCCATGAGGCCGGCGACACCGCTGCCGGCATCGCCATCAACGCCGGTGCCTATACCCACACTTCGATCGCGCTGCACGACGCCATCCGCGCCGTGAAGATCCCGGTGGTCGAACTGCACCTTTCCAACGTGCATGCCCGCGAGGAATTCCGCCACAAGTCGATGATCGCGCCCGCCGTAAAGGGCGTCATCTGCGGCTTTGGCGCGCATAGCTATGTCCTTGCGCTCCATGCGCTCTCGTCCATCACGACATAAGAAAAGAACCAGAGGCTCACTTCCATGGCTGACAAGAAACACGGCATCGATCAGGCTCTGATCCGCGATCTCGCCAACATCCTCAACGAGACGGACCTGACCGAGATCGAAGTGGAGCAGGACGACCTGCGCATCCGCGTCTCGCGCGCCGGCACGCCGCAATATGTCCAGGCGCCCATCGCCGCCCCGGTCCAGGCCTTCGCCGCCCCGGCCGTCGCCGCCACCGCGGGCGCCGCGCCCGTCGCCGACGCACGCAACAACAAGAACGCCGTCACCGCCCCGATGGTCGGCACGGCGTATCTGTCGCCCGCCCCCGGCGCGCGCGCCTTCATCGAGGTCGGCGCGACGGTCAAGGAAGGCCAGACCATCCTCATCATCGAAGCCATGAAGACGATGAACCAGATCCCCGCCCCGCGCTCGGGCAAGGTGACGGAAATCCTCGTCTCGGATGCAAGCCCGGTCGAATATGGCGAACCGCTGATCGTCATCGAATAAGGCGGGTCCCATGATCTCCAAAGTCCTCATTGCCAACCGCGGCGAAATCGCCCTTCGCGTCCTCCGGGCGTGCAAGGAGCTCGGCATCGCCACGGTCGCCGTGCATTCGACGGCGGACGCCGACGCCATGCATGTGCGCCTCGCCGACGAGAGCGTGTGCATCGGCCCGCCGCCGTCGCGCGAAAGCTACCTGAACATCCACCAGATCGTCGCAGCCTGCGAGATCACCGGCGCCGACGCCGTGCATCCGGGCTACGGCTTCCTGTCGGAAAACGCCAAGTTCGCGGAAATCCTCGACGCGCACGGCATCACCTTCATCGGCCCGACGGCGGAACATATCCGCATCATGGGCGACAAGATCACCGCCAAGCAGACGGCGCAGGATCTCGGCATCCCGGTCGTTCCGGGCTCCGACGGTGAAGTGAAGCCGGAGAACGCGCTGGAAATCGCGCGCCAGATCGGCTTCCCCGTGCTCATCAAGGCCACCGCCGGCGGCGGCGGCCGCGGCATGAAGGTCGCCAAGACCGAGGCCGATCTCGAGGAAGCCGTCGCGACGGCCCGTTCCGAGGCGCTCGCCGCCTTCGGCAACGACGCCGTCTACATGGAAAAGTACCTCGGCAAGCCGCGCCATATCGAAATCCAGGTCGTCGGCGACGGCATGGGCAATGCGGTGCATCTGGGTGAACGCGACTGCTCGCTGCAGCGCCGCCACCAGAAGGTCTGGGAAGAAGCCAACTCCCCGGCCCTCAATGTCGAACAGCGCATGAAGATCGGCCAGGTCTGCGCCGACGCCATGAAGAAGCTGAAATACCGCGGCGCCGGCACGATCGAATTCCTCTACGAGAACGGCGAGTTCTATTTCATCGAAATGAACACGCGCCTTCAGGTGGAGCATCCGATCACCGAAGCCATCACCGGCATCGACCTCGTGCACGAACAGATCCGCGTCGCCTCCGGCGCCGGCCTGTCGGTCCGCCAGGAAGACATCGTCTTCTCCGGCCATGCCATCGAGTGCCGCATCAACGCCGAGGATCCGCGCACCTTCGTTCCCTCCCCGGGCACGATCACGCATTTCCATGCGCCGGGCGGCCTTGGCGTCCGCGTCGATTCGGGCGCCTATCAGGGCTACAAGATCCCGCCCTACTACGACAGCCTGATCGGCAAGCTCATCGTGCACGGCCGCACCCGCGTCGAATGCATGATGCGCCTGCGCCGCGTTCTCGACGAGTTCGTCATCGACGGCATCAAGACGACGCTGCCGCTGTTCCAGGACCTCATCGGCAACCAGGACATCGCCAACGGCGACTACGACATCCATTGGCTGGAGAATTATCTGGCCAACAAGACCGACGCCTGAGGGGGCGTCGGTTCGATGGCAGGGCGGCGCAGCCGGCACCCGGAAATCACCCCGGAACTCTTGCTGCGCGCCTATTCCATCGGGCTTTTTCCGATGGCCGATTCGGCCGATGACCCGGAGCTGTTCTGGGTCGAGCCCGATATCCGGGGCGTCCTCCCGCTCGACGCCTTCCACGTCTCGCGCAGCCTCGCCAAGACGATCCGCCAGAAGCCCTTCGACATCCGTTTCGATACCGCCTTCGACGCCGTGGTCGCCGCCTGCGCCGAGGCCGCGCCGGACCGGCCGTCGACCTGGATCAACGCCAAGATCAAGTCGCTCTACAGCACCCTGCACCGCATGGGCCATGCCCATTCCGTCGAGGCCTGGGCGGACGGCCAGCTTGTCGGCGGCCTCTACGGCGTCTCGCTCGGCGCGGCCTTCTTCGGCGAAAGCATGTTCTCGCGGCGCACCGACGCCTCGAAGATCTGCCTCGTGCATCTGGTGGAACGCCTGAAGACGAACGGCTTTCGCCTGCTCGACACGCAGTTCACCACCGAGCACCTCAAGACCTTCGGCGCCATCGACGTACCCAAGATCGACTACGAGGACATGCTGGCCAACGCGCTGGCCTCGCCCAATCTGCAGTTCTAGCGTTTCCCGAACGCATCCCAGGATTGCTTTTGCGTGTCCTTCCTATAGTCTTGCCGGACTATGGGGATACGGATTTGAAACGCACCACCGCCGCCGCCGCGCTTTTTGTCCTCGCGCTGACAGGAAGCGCGCTTGCCGAGCCCTACCAGAGCATGTTTCCCGCCCGTAACTTCACGGACGAAGCCAAGCGCCATCTGGAGAAGCTGGATTTCAAGCAGGGCGCGATCCCGCTTCCCGGCGCCAATGCGACCCTGAACGTTCCCGGCAATTTCTATTATCTCGACCCCGAGGACACCAGGACCGTTCTCGTCGACATGTGGGGCAATCCGGCCGGATCCGGCGAGGGCACGCTCGGCATGATCTTCCCGGTGAAATACACGCCGCTCGACGGCGACAGCTGGGGATCGGTCGTCGAATACAATGCCGACGGCTATGTCTCCGATGTCGATGCGGCCGGCACCGACTATGACGAATTGCTGAAAACCTTGAAGCAGGCCGTCGCCGAGAACAATGTCGAGCGCGAGAAGCAGGGTTTTCCGCGCGTCACGCTGGTCGGCTGGGCGTCCGCGCCCCGCTACGATCAGTCCGCGCATGCCCTGCACTGGGCCCGCGACCTGATCTTCAGCGACGCGCAGGGGGCGCATACGCTGAACTATTCGGTGCGCGTGCTCGGCCGGGAAGGCGTCATGCAGTACAATTTCATCGCCAGCCTGCCGCAGCTCGAAGAGATCAAGGCCTCGATTCCCGACGTCATCGGGATCGTCCAGTTCGACAAGGGCAAGTCCTATGACGACTATCAGCAGGGCGACAAGCTCGCCGCCTATGGCATGGCCGGCATCATCGCGGCGGGCGCGGGCGCCAAGGTCGCCGCAAAGGCGGGCCTCATCGCCATCGCCCTCGCCTTTCTCAAGAAAGGCGGCTTCCTGATCGCGCTGCTGTTCGCGGGCGCCGGACGCTTCCTCAAGGGTCTCTTCAGCCGAAAATCAACGGGCGCCTGAGGCGCCCATTTTTTACACCGGGTCTTCCGCCTAAGGCGCCCGTTTTTTACTGCGCCTTCGCTTCGGAATCTTCCGGCGGCGGCACGTCCGACTTCGCCTTGCACTCGGTCAGCCACACGTCATAGACGGGGTGCTCCACGGCGTTGAGGCCGGGGCTGTCGGCGAACATCCAGCCGGTGAAGATGCGGCGAATCTTGCGGTCGAGCGTGATTTCGTCGACCTCGACGAAGGAGGTCACCTTCTGCGCCTCGGTGTCGTCGCGGCTGTAGCAGACCTTGGGCGTCACCTGAAGCGCGCCGAACTGCACGGTCTCGCCGATATAGACATCGAAATTGGTGATGCGGCCGGTGATCTTGTCGATGCCGGAGAAGGTGGCGACGGGGTTTTCGATGCGCGCGGCCTCAGCGCCCACAGGCGCCAGGACAAGGCCTGCGACGGCCGCTGCGAAAGCAGCCGAAACGAAGCGCCGTGCGGCGTTTGCCCGTGAAAACCCTGATGTCATGAAAGCCGTCTCCTGATCCGTTCCGGCATTCGCCGGTGGCATCCAGCTACCGGCGAAATGTGGCCAAATCGGTATCAGTTGCCCGGGGTCCAGGCGTCGTAGTCGCCCGTCACGCGCGGACGCTCGCCGGTGGCGGCAAGCGAGCCCGGCGGGCGGTAGGCCTGGGCCGTGCCGGTCGGGTTCGGCCGGTGCGGCTGCTGCCATTCGCGCGCCTTGTAGTCCTCGTCCGCCGGGGAAACGTCCGTGCGGTGATGCATCCAGCCGTGCCAGCCCGGCGGGATGGCGGAGGCTTCGGCATAACCGTTGTAGATCACCCAGCGACGGGTGCGGCCTTCGGAATCCTTGCCGCCCTGATAGTAGACGTTGCCGAGCTCATCCTGGCCGACCCGGGTGCCGAAGCGCCAGGTATGGAAACGGGTGCCGATCGTCTGACCGTTCCACCAGGTGAAAATCTGCTTGAGAAGGTTCATGGGCTGGCGTCCTTGGCAGGGCCGTGCCGGAAGCGCGGCCCGAGACTGATGGTTTGACCGCGCGTGGCGGGTGACATTTCTTCCGCTTATGGCGCTAAGACGCCGGAATGTCCAGCGATTCCCACGCCTTCGCCCACGGCTTTTCGCGGGGCTCAGCCGCCGAGCGGCTTCTCGTAGACATCCAGCGGCACGCCGGAGACGTTATCGGCCGAATGCTGCGCCTCGCCCACCTTGGCAAAGCCGTGCGCGGCATAGAAGGCGACCGCCGCCGCGTTGCGCGGGTCGACCTCCAGCAGCATCGTCCTGGCATCCGGGAAGCAGGTTTCGAGCTCGGCGAACATGCCGCGGCCGATGCCCTGCCGCTGGAAGCGCGGCAGCACGTAGAGCTGGTGCAGGAAGGCGGCCTTCGGGCGGTCCTTCGCCATGGCGACATAGCCCATGCCGGCAAGGTCGCGGCCGTTGTCGGCGACGACGAACTCGCTGTCCTTGCGCTCCAGCCGGGCCTTCAGCGCCGGCAGGGAATGCCAGCGCGCGGTGATTTCGCTGACCTTGTCCGCGCCGTAGAGCGCGTCATAGGTCGCGTGCCACGTCTCGGCCAGCAGCGCGCTGACCTTGGCCAGATCGCGCTCCGAAGCCGTGCGGACGAAGAACACCGGCTTACTCCTCGATGCCGAGCTTGGCCTTGACCAGCGCCTGGACGGCCTGCGGGTTGGCCTTGCCGCCCGTCGCCTTCATGACCTGGCCGACGAACCAGCCGGCAAGCGTCGGCTTGGCCAGGACCTTGGCCACCTGGTCGGGGTTGGCGGCGATGATCTCGTCGACGGCCTTCTCGATGGCGCCGGTGTCCGTCACCTGCTTCATGCCGCGCGCCTCGACGATCTCGGCCGGGTTGCCGCCCTCGTTCCAGACGATCTCGAAGAGATCCTTGGCGATCTTGCCGGAGATGGTGCCATCCTTGATGAGATCGATGACGCCGCCGAGCTGGGCGGGCGAAACCGGAGTCTCTTCAATGACTTTGCCGTCCTTGTTCAAGGCGCCGAGCAGGTCGTTGATGACCCAGTTCGCGGCGATCTTGCCGTCGCGGCCGGCGGCCACGGCCTCGTAATAGTCGGCGATCGCCTTTTCCGAAACGAGCACCGAGGCATCGTAGACCGACAGACCGAGATCCTTGACGAAGCGGATCTTCTTGTCGTCGGGCAGTTCCGGCAGGTCGGCGAGCAGCGCGCCGACGAATTCGTTGTCGAATTCCAGCGGCAGCAGGTCCGGGTCGGGGAAATAGCGGTAGTCGTGCGCGTCTTCCTTGGAGCGCATGGAGCGCGTCTCGCCCTTGCCGGGATCGAAGAGACGGGTTTCCTGGTCGATGCTGCCGCCATCCTCCAGAATGCCGATCTGGCGGCGGGCTTCGTATTCGATCGCCTGGCCGATGAAGCGGATGGAGTTGACGTTCTTGATCTCGCAGCGCGTGCCGAAGGCCTCGCCCGGGCGGCGCACGGAGACGTTGACGTCGGCGCGCATGGAGCCCTCGTCCATGTTGCCGTCGCAGGTGCCGAGATAACGCACGATGGAGCGCAGCTTCGTCATATAGGCCTTGGCCTCGTCCGACGAGCGCATGTCCGGCTTGGAGACGATCTCCATCAGCGCGACGCCCGACCGGTTGAGGTCGACATAGGACATGGTCGGATGCTGGTCGTGCATCGACTTGCCGGCGTCCTGCTCGAGGTGCAGGCGCTCGATGCCGATCTCGATATCCTCGAAGTTGCCCTGGCGGTCCGGACCGAGCGAGATGGTGATCTTGCCCTCGCCGACGATCGGGTCCTTGAACTGCGAGATCTGGTAGCCCTGCGGCAGGTCCGGATAGAAGTAGTTCTTGCGGTCGAAGATCGAGCGATGGTTGATCTGCGCCTTCAGGCCGAGGCCCGTGCGCACCGCCTGCCTGACGCATTCGACATTGATGACCGGCAGCATGCCCGGCATGGCGGCATCGACCAGCGAGACATTGGCGTTCGGCGCCTTGCCGAATTCCGTCGAGGCGCCGGAGAAGAGCTTGGAATTGGACAGGACCTGCGCGTGCACCTCCATGCCGATGATGACTTCCCAATCGCCGGTGGCGCCGGGGATCAAGCGTTTCGGATCGGGGGTGCGGACGTCGACGAGGGTCATTGTAGGCTCTTGTTGTGGTGTCTTCGGTGCTGTCTCGGTAGAACATATGGGCAGGCGGCGCAAGGTTTTCAGCGGGCACGGATCGCCGCCGTTAGGCGGCCGGCAAGGTTGATCGGGTAAAAGCGCGCCATGGACACCGCAACGACGCTTTTCATCATTTTCCTCATCTTCAACGTCGTGACGTTCTGCCTCTACTGGTGGGACAAGGAGGCCGCGCGCGACGGCCACTGGCGCGTCTCCGAAGCGCGGCTGCTCCAGTTCGCCTTTCTCGGCGGAAGCCTCGGCGCCTTCGCCGCGCAACGCCTGCTGCGCCACAAGACGCGCAAGGAACCGTTCCGCACGCAACTGATGGCGATCCTCGTCCTGCATGCGCTGCTGGTCCCGGTTGCGCTGACCTTCGGCCCGGACCTTCTGCGGATGCTGCACACAGGTTGATCGCCCTCTTCCCGACGGCCCTTCCCGCCGCGCGGGTTGACAGCGGCCCCAATTCGTAACTATTATTGTTACATGAAAAGAAACAGCCGCCTTTCCGCCGTGCTTCACGCGCTCATGCATATGGCCGAACGCGAGGAACCGATGACCTCGGACGATCTCGCGCTCTGCCTCGACACCAATGCCGTCGTCGTGCGACGCACCATGGCGGGGCTGCGCGAGGCCGGCATCGTGCAATCCGGCCGCGGCCATGGCGGCGGCTGGCATTTTGCCCGGCCCCTTGCCGAGATCTCGCTGCTCGACATCTACAACGCCCTCGGCGAGCCGATCGTCTTCCAGATCGGCCCGGCGACGGAAATGCCGGGTTGCGTGGTCGAACAATCCGTCAACCGGGTGATCGGCGACGCCCTGAAGGACGCCGAAGCGATCCTGATGGCGCGCTTTTCCGGCACTACACTCGCGGACCTTGCGGCCGATTTCCGCGCGGCGGCCAGGCACTGCCAAGCCACCACCGGCACCGATAGCGGCTAGAGCATGTCAGGTTCAGATTGAACCAGACATGCTCTAATTTTTTTGTTTTCGTTTGTCTTTTCGGGAAAACCGGTTCCCACTTTTCCCTGACAAACTCCAGGCCGCACCGACACCCGATACCCCGCACCGAACGGACGGCTCCGGCCGACCGCACGATGCCGCTCGCTCCACAGAAAGGATGAACCATGACCGAAGATGCCATCATCGTCGGCGGGGGCTTTGCCGGCCTTTCCGCCGCCCTGCAGCTTGCCCGCGCCCGCCGCCGCGTCACCGTTATCGACACCGGCGAACCACGCAACCGCTTCGCCGCCCATGCGCACGGCTTCCTCGCGCAGGACGGCCGGCCGGGGCGCGACATCCTCGCCGATGCCCGCCGCCAGCTTGCCGCCTACGAGACCGTCACCTTCCGCGATGCGCCCGCCGAACGGCTGGACGGCGAACGGGACGCCTTCACCGTCGTCACGGGCGACGGCGGGCGGATCGCGGGGCGGCGCGTGCTGCTCGCCACCGGCTTCGAGGACCAGCTTCCCGCCATTCCCGGCCTTGCGGAGCGCTGGGGTAAGACGGTGCTGCATTGCCCCTATTGCCATGGCTACGAGGTGGGCGGCGGGTCGGTCGGCGTCCTCGCCCGCACGGCGGAGGCCGCGCGCTTTGCCGCCGTCGTCGCCGACTGGGGCCATGTCACGCTCTTTACCAATGCGGTGCCGGAGCCCGACGACGAGGCGCTTGCCGTCCTTGCCGCCCGCGACGTGAAGCTGCGGCCGGGCCGCGTCACCGCCATCTCGGACGGGCCGGGCGGCATGCTCGCCGTCGAGACCGGCCCCGGCATTCCGACGCTGGTCAAGGCGCTCTTCGTCATGCCGGAAGCGAAGGTGCGCAGCGCTATTCCGGCCGACCGCGGCCTGAAGACCAAGGAGACGCCCATCGGCCGGATCCTTCACACCGACGACAGCGGGCAGACCTCCCTGCCCGGCCTCTATGCGGCCGGTGACATCGCGCTGGGCGCGGCCAATATCGCGCTCGCCTCGGCCAATGGCGTGAAGACCGGCGTCTTCCTGCACCATTCGCTGATCTGGCCCGCGCATTGACCTTTGCGGATGCCGCGGTTATTCCGGGGCATCCGTATTGGAGTTTTGATGTTCAACTCGTCTGAGTCCTGCTGAAGACCCTGCCCGCCAATACTGCGCGCAGGGTCTGAAAAAACGCCGAGCCCTGCCACCCCTCGGGTGGCGGAACGTTTTTTCGCGTTCATCCGAACGCCGGACGGATTCTCAAGACAATGGACATTTCGCGCGCCGAACAGCGCATTCTTCACCTGCTCGCCCAGGGCGGCAGGATCGACATCGAAAAAGACGACAACCGCAAGATCACGACGGTCGCCTGCGTCACGCGGGACGGCTGGCGGGCAAGCGGCCTCGACATCGACCTCTTCCGCAAGCTGAAGCGCCGGCGGTGCATCGCCTCCTCCGGCGGCAGGCCCTATCGCATCACGCAGCGGGGGCTCGAACTGGTGCGGGCGCAGCTGGACAACCAGTGAAAGCGACCGGGGACCGGTGAAAAACGGGAGGCGCGGCGCAGGCCCGCCTCCCCATCCCCCCGTCAAAAGCCGCCCGGCCCGTAGGCGACCGGCTCGTCCTCGACGAGCTGCCGGCGCAGACCGACCGATTCGATGTTGCGGTCGAGGCGCTGCGAATAGTCGACGGACAGCCAGTTCACCGCATAACCCTGCTTCTGGAAGAAGCCGACGGCCGCGACGTTGCGCGCATGGGTCTGGAGCCGCGCCGCCTCGAAGCCGGCCGCCACGACCTCCGCCTCCATGGCCGCCAGCAGGGCGGAGCCGAGGCCCTTCTTCTGCTGCGACGGCTCGACCCAGAGATCGCTGATCTCGTCGTCCAGTCCCTCGCGCGCCGCCCAGCCGGCAAGCTGGGCGTCGAACTCGGCGACGGTCACGCGCAGCCAGCGGCTGGTCAGGAATTGCTGGAAGGCATTGCGGGCATGGTCGCGCCGCACCTGCAGGTCGGCAACGCCCACGACAGCCTGCTCCCAGGCCCTGACGCCGATCTCGACGAGGACAGGAACATCCGCTTCCCGGGCATTGCGAACCGTGATCATGGGATTCTCTCCATCCCCATGAAAGCACCACGCGGGGCGCTTGGCGAGGGAGACGAAAGGCTATCCACGGCGATGATGGAGGGCATCGGCCCCGACGCGAAAGAATACGGGTCGCGCGGGCGCCGAAAGACGCCCGCAACAGGGTACGCGGCTGCGCACCAACGTACCCAGCCACCGTTTGTTCAATGCAGCGAAGCGCTTGCCGCCAGCCGCTCGTCCTTGTCGTGCAGCGCGAAGCGGTCGACCATGTCGGCACTCGCCTCGTTGAAGCCGAGAACCTCGACCGCGCCGCCCGCCTGACGGAACTTCAGGACGATCTTGTCCAGCGCGCCGATGGCGGTGATGTCCCAGAGATGGGCCCTGGTGAGATCGATGACGATGCGCCTGCCCGCATCCGTGAAATCGAACGCATGAATGAAGGCCTACGCCGACGCGAAGAAGACCTGCCCCTCGACCGCATAGGTGACTTTGTCCGCGCCGGTATCCTCCAAGCGCGTGACCCTGAACAGCCGCGCGACCTTGCCGGCGAAGAAAATGCCGGACAGCAGGACGCCGACGATCACGCCCTTTGCCAGATCGTGCGTTGCGACGACGGTGACGACCGTCGCCAGCATGACCACGGAAGACGGAAGCGGATGGCGCCGGAGATCGAGGATCGACCGCCAGGAGAAGGTGCCGATGGAGACCATGATCATCACCGCGACAAGCGCCGCCATCGGAATGATCCGGACGAGGTCGTTGAGGACGACGATCAGGAAGAGCAGGAACGCCCCGGCGACGAAGGTCGACAGTCGCCCCCGGCCACCCGACGTCACGTTGATGACCGACTGGCCGATCATGGCGCAGCCGCCCATGCCGCCGATCAGCGCCGAGGCGATGTTTCCCGCGCCCTGGCCGACGCATTCCTGGCTCTTGTTGCTCGGCGTGTCCGTCATGTCGTCGACGATCTGCGCGGTCAGCAGCGATTCGAGCAGGCCGACGGCCGCGAGCGTCACCGAATAGGGGAAGATGATCCGCAGCGTCTCGAAGGTCAAAGGCACCTGCGGAAGCGTCAGGAACGGGATCGAGGACGGGAGTTCGCCGAGGTCGCCGACGGTGCGCAGGTCCATGCCGAACCACCATGCCGCGGCCGTGAGGACCGCGATGGCGACGAGCGGCGACGGGATGGCCCTCGTGAGGTAGGGAAAGAGATAGATGATCGCGAGGCCGGCGGCGATCATGCCGTAGGTGAGCGTCGGCACGGCGACAAGCTCGGGCAACTGGGCCATGAAGATCAGGATCGCAAGGGCGTTGACGAAGCCCGTGATGACCGAGCGGGAGACGAAGCGCATCACGCGGCCGAGCCTCAGCCACCCCGCGACGATCTGGAGCATGCCCATCAGGATCGTCGCGGCGAACAGATAGGGAAGGCCGTGCTCCTTGACCAGCGAGACCATGACGACGGCGGTCGCGGCCGTGGCGGCGGAGATCATGCCCGGCCGGCCACCGACGAAGGCGGCCACGCAGGCTATCGCGAAGGAGGCATAGAGACCGACCTTCGGATCGACGCCTGCGATCACGGAGAAGCCGATTGCTTCCGGGATGAGCGCGAGGGCGACGACAATGCCCGAGAGCACGTCGGCACGGATGTTGGAGAACCACTCCTGACGGTAGTTTGAAAGCGTTCGCATGGATGATTTTTCACAGTTGATGCAACGGGCCGAGCGAGCTCGGTCCTCAAGAAACGGAACAGGTTGCGTTGCTGTGTTGTCTGGCGGATCGGCGGCCAGAAGAGCCACCCGGAGTTTCACCGGGTCCTTGTGGATGACGTTCCCTAGCCCACAAAGGGCGCTTTGGCAATTCCAGCCCTCTCCTCCGCCCTGCCCGTCCCGATCCGGCACCCCGCCACCGGGCGTCCGCGATGAGACGATGCCCCGCGCATCTGCGCGTGCGTCTCCCGCCCTCGCAGATGCGAGGGCACTGGATGCCGGATCAAGTCCGGCATGACGGAGGAGAGGTTGGCAGGATGGTCGAATGGTGCGCCGGCTGCACGCCGGGTGTCTGATCCATTTTGCTTGTGAAAGGCTTGCAGAAAGCCCCGCCTACACCACTCTCGCCGCTCCCTACCCTCCGTCATGCCGGACCTGATCCGGCATCCAGCCACCGCGCGTCCGCGCGGTGAAAGAACGCCTCGCATCCTGCGCGCGCGTGTAACGGAGGTGAGGTTGGCGATGGGTGGGCGGCAGAAAGGCGGCGCCCGCCCCAAAACGAAACCGCCCGGTCTTTCGACCGGGCGATCCCTTACTTGTCGCGCAGCTGCACGAGGTCGTTCATCAGGCCTGCCGTCCCGTTGTGGATCGTCAGGCGCTCGACCTTGCCGGCAATGGCCTCGAGAGCTTCCAGCTCCTTCAGCCGCAGCATGACCGGGTTTTCGGCCATCACCTTGGCCGTGTTGAGCAGCGAACGGGTTGCGTTCGTCTCTTCGCGGCGGCGGATGACGTTGGCCTCGGCCTGCTTTTCGGCGGCCACGACCTGGTTGAGGATATCGCGCATCTCGCCCGGCAGGATCACGTCCTTGAGCTCGATGGCCGAAACCTCGACCCCGATGGCGGCCATGTCCGTGCGCACCTTCTCGGCGGCCTCGGCATTGACCGTCACCTTGCGTTCAAGGATCTGGTCGAGCGTCAGCGTGCCGAGCGTCTGGCGGAAGGCGAACTGCAGCGCCCGGTAGAGGGCGTCGGCGAAGTCCTTGACCTCCGAGACGGCCTTCAGCGGATCGACCACGCGGTACTCGGCCGAAATGTTCACCCGGATCGTGACCTTGTCACGGGTGAGCAGTTCCTGGCCGGTCACGTCGAGCGACTGACGCTTCAGGTCGACCACGCGCACCTGGACCGTCTTGCCGAGGTTCCAGAAGGCGTGCGTGCCCGGCTCAAGCATGCGCTGGTGCGTGCCGTCGACGAAGAGCAGGCCGACCTGGCCGTCATGGACGACGAAGGTCGTGACCAGTTCCCCGCGACGGGCGCGCGTCAGCCGGCGCATCAGCTCCGGATCGACGTCGAGCCGTTCGGAAAGATCGACGCGCGTCTCGGTCCACGGACCGGCGGCGGTCCAGACCACCAGCTTCTGGTCCGGCGACAGAACCGTGTAGATCTCGCCGTCCCGCTCGACGACCGCGATTTCGCGGGCATTCGTGCGCAGGACCGTCAGTTCACGGCGCGCGACCTGCGGGAGCGTGTCGAACAGCGGCTTCTCGTAGGCCGAGGCGAAGACCGGCCGGTTCATGTCGTGGCGTTCCAGTTCCAGCATGCCGCGGCGGTTCGGCAGGGCATGTTCCCCCGCGCCGAAAATGCCGATAACCTCTCCCTTGTAGAGAGCAAGCAGCCGTTCGTTGGCCTTCACGAGGACGCGCTTGCGCCCCAAAATCATATCGAGAAACATCGTCATTGTTCTTGCTCCTTCGGTCATACGCTACGTCATGAACCGATTGTCCTTTCGTCGTCAGTTCCCTTGGAAACCCGTCTCGCCCGGGGAACGTTCAGGCGGGGTCTTGGTCGAAACGAGATCCGGGAACCGGCTGACGGCCATCGGCGGCGGGTTTGCGGGAGCGGATCGCGCGGCCGTCGGGCGGGCTCGGGAGCGCGGCTCCGTCGCTGGCCTGAAGGCGGCTTGATCGTCACCGGCAACCGGACCGACAATGTCCGGCGTCGGGCTTTCCGAAACCGACCTTGCGGTCCGCTCCGGTCTACCGTCCGCAGTCCGGTCCCCGGACCGGATAAGAGACAGCGTGAAGGCTGTTTGGAGAAGGATTCGAACCTTCCACAGTCAGATTACAGGTCTGATGCTCTACCACTGAGCTATCCAATGGAGCAGACAACGGGAATCGAACCCGCGACCTCCGGAGGAATGTCCGGTGCTCTACCGCTGAGCTAGGTCCGCAATACCAGTCTTCTTGGTGCGGCATCCGTACACGACGACGGCAGGGCCACCTCGCGCGGGAGGAGCGGAAAAACTCCATCCGTTGACATCCGCACCGGCTGAACGACCGGGAGGGCGCGTTTATTCTCGTCGGAGAGCGGGATCAAGCGGAAAAAGGCGCGCGCAGCATTCCGTAACGGCAGGTGTTGCCGTTACGACACGATCCGGCGGGGCGCGGAAGAAGAGGCGAAAGCGCCTCTTACCACCACTTGGACGGCGTGAAGCGGCCGGCGGCCTGCTCGATGACATGGGCCGTCTTGAAGAGGCTTTCCTCCTCGAAGGGCTTGCCGATGAGCTGGAGGCCGAGCGGCAGGCCCTTGTGGTCGAGGCCGGCGGGAACCGACAGGCCCGGCAGGCCGGCCATGTTCACCGTCACCGTGAAGATGTCCTGCAGGTACATCTTGACCGGATCGGACGCCAGGTCCTCGTCGGCGATGCCGAAGGCGGAGGACGGCGTGGCGGGCGTCAGGATGGCGTCGACGCCTGCGTTGAAGGCCAGCTCGAAGTCGCGCTTGATGAGCGTGCGCACCTTCTGGGCCTGCAGGTAATAGGCGTCGTAATAGCCGGCCGAGAGCACGTAGGTGCCGATCATGATGCGGCGCTTGACTTCCTTGCCGAAGCCGGCGGCGCGCGTCTTTTCGTACATGTCGACGATGTCCTTGCCGTCGACGCGCAGGCCGTAGCGCACGCCGTCGTAGCGGGCAAGGTTCGAGGAGGCCTCTGCCGGGGCGACGATGTAATAGGCCGCGAGGGCATATTTCGTGTGCGGCAGGGAGATGTCGACGATCTCGGCGCCGGCGTCCTTCAGCCAGGCGATACCCTGCTGCCAGAGCGCCTCGATCTCTTCCGGCATGCCGTCGACGCGGTATTCGCGCGGAATGCCGATGCGCATGCCCTTCAGCGACTGGCCGAGCGCGGCTTCGTAATCCGGCACCGGACGGTCGACGGAGGTCGTGTCCTTGGCGTCGACGCTGGCCATGGACTTCAAAAGGATCGCCGCATCGCGCACGTCGCGGGCGATGGGGCCGGCCTGGTCGAGCGAGGAGGCGAAGGCGACGATGCCCCAGCGCGAGCAGCGGCCATAGGTCGGCTTGATGCCGACGGTGCCGGTGAAGGCGGCGGGCTGGCGGATCGAGCCGCCGGTGTCGGTCGCGGTCGCGCCGGCGCACAGGAAGGCGGCGACGGCGGCGGCCGAACCGCCCGAGGAACCGCCCGGCACGAGGTCGGCATTGGAGTTCGTCGCGCGCCAGGGGTTCTTGACGACGCCGTAATAGGAGGACTCGTTCGACGAGCCCATGGCGAATTCGTCCATGTTCAGCTTGCCGAGCATGACCGCGCCGTCGTTCCAGAGGTTCTGGGTGACGGTCGATTCATATTCCGGCTTGAAGCCGTCTAGGATGTGGCTGCAGGCCTGCGTGTGCACGCCCTGGGTGGCGAAAAGGTCCTTGATGCCGAGCGGAATGCCTTCCAGCGCGCCGGCCTTGCCTTCGGCAATGCGGCCGTCGGAGGCCTTCGCCATGGCGCGCGCCTTTTCCGGCGTGACGGCCACATAGGCATTGATCGCCGGATTAGCCGCTTCGATCGCAGCCAGATACGCGTCCGTCAGCTCGACGGCCTTGATCTCCTTGGCGGAGAGCTTCTCGCGGGCTTCGGCAATGGTGAGGCGGGTCAAATCGGTCATGGTGCGGTCACTTCGGGTCAGGCAGCGCGAAGCTGCTTTTGATAAAAGACGGAATAAGGCGAATCCGGATAGTCGAGCACGGGGCCGCAGCGGGCAAAGCCCGCCTTCTCATAGAGCGCCCAGGCGGCGGGATGCTGGTCGCCGGTTTCGAGCACGAGCGTTTCGAGCCCTTCGCGTTCGGCGACGGCCTCGATCTCGCCGAGGATGCGGCGGCCGATGCCCTGGCCCTGCCAGTCCGGCCGGGTGAACATACGCTTCACCTCGCCCACCTCGGCGGAATGGCGCTTCAGCGCGCCACAGCCGATGACGGCGTTGCCGTCGCGCGCGATCCAGACCGTGACAGCCGGCTCGGCCATCTGCTCGACGGTCAGATGATAGCAGGCCTCCGGCGGCGAGAGTTCGAGCAGGACCGTGTTCAGCTCCGCGATCAGCGTGCGAACATCATCCTGCAAGGGGCTCTCGATGGCGAGGGTGACGGGCAAGGATTACTCCACCACCTTCGGAACCTGGAAGAAGTTGCGGTCGGAGGCCGGCGCATTGGCGACGATGGCGTCGGCCTTGTTGCCGTCGTTGACGACGTCGTCGCGCTTGCGCATCTCCATCGGCGTGACCGACGTCATCGGCTCGACGCCTTCGACATCGACCTCGGAAAGCTGCTCGACGAAGCCGAGGATGCCGTTCAGCTCGCCGGTCATGCGGTTTGCCTCTTCCTCGCTGACAGCGATGCGGGCAAGGCGCGCGACGCGCTTCACGGTGGCTAGATCTACGGACATGGATGGTCTCCGCTGGGAAATTTCCTACCGCTATACTGACCAAGCCCAAGGGGCGCAACGGGGGAATGGTCGCTTCCACGCCCCCTCGCCGCTTTTAAGCTCGCTCAGCGCGAGACCGAACCGCCCACCTTCGGCACCTCGATCTTCGCGGACGCGCCGTCCATGGCCTGCACGAAGAGATCGGCCGTCTGGTCGATGATGCCGAAGGAGCCGTAGTGGCAGGGAATGACGGTCTCGAACTTGAAGAAGCGCTGGCAGGCGAGCGCCGCCACGGCACCGCCCATGGTGAAGCGGTCGCCGATCGGCACCAGGCCGATTTCCGGCTGGTGCAGTTCGTTGATCAGCGCCATGTCGGAGAAGATGTCGGTATCGCCCATGTGATAGAGCGTCGGCTCGTCCTCGAAATGCAGGACAAGGCCGTTGGCATTGCCGAGCGAATGGGAAACGCCGTCCTCGGTGATCTGCGCGGAGGAATGCAGCGCATTGACGAAGGTGGTGGAGAAGCCGTCGAAATGCACGGTGCCGCCGGTATTGCCCATGTCGACCTTTTCCACGCCCTTGGCGCCGAGCCAGGCGGCAAGATCGGCATTGGCGAGAACCGTCGCGCCGGTTTCGCGGGCGATGGCGACCGTATCGCCGACATGGTCGCCGTGGCCGTGGGTCAGGAGCACGTGGGTCAGACCGGCAACGGCCTCGCGGCGGGTCGATTCGTCGAAGGCGGGATTGCCGGTGAAGAACGGGTCGATGAGGATTCTGGCCTTCGCCGTTTCGATCCGGAAGGCGGAGTGGCCGAGCCAGGTGATTTTCATGCGTGGTCTCCCGTTTGATTGTCTGCCCGCAATATAGAAGCGGCGAAGGCCGTTTCCATCCGCGGCGCGAACGTTATAAGCGTGGCTTACACCATATTGAAGGAACCCCGCCATGAGCGACGACGACTACATCTATGACGAAGCCACCGGCGAATGGCGCCCGGCCTCGGAAATCGCGGCGGAAAAGGCGGCGGCGAACGTCGTGCGCGATGCCGCCGGCAATGTTCTGGCCGACGGCGATTCGGTCGTGCTGATCAAGGACCTGAAGGTGAAGGGCGCCGGGCAGACGCTGAAGCAGGGCACGGTCATCCGGACGATCCGCCTCACCGACAATCCCGAGGAAATCGACTGCCGGCACGACGCCATCAAGGGCCTGGTGCTGCGCACCGAATTCGTCCGCAAGCGCTGAGAGGTTAATGCGATGGCGACGCTGACCCTCGAAGAGCTGGCCGAGATCCTCGCCCCCGGCCAGCCCATTGCCGGGCTCGACCTCGGCACCAAGACCATCGGTCTCTCCGTCTCCGACCTCGGCCGGCGGCTCGCCACGCCGCGGCCGGTGCTCAAGCGCGTGAAGTTCACGCAGGACGCCGAAACGCTGCTGGCCTTTGCGGAAAAGGAAAAGGTCGTCGCCTTCGTCATCGGCCTGCCGATGAACATGGACGGCAGCGCCGGGCCGCGCGTCCAGGCGACGCGCGCCTTCGTGCGCTCCATGGCCGACAAGACCGCCATTCCCTTCGTCTTCTGGGACGAACGGCTTTCGACGGTGGCGGCGGAACGCACGCTGATCGAGATGGACGTTTCGCGCAAGAAGCGGGCCGAGCGGATCGATTCGGCCGCCGCCTCCTTTATCCTTCAGGGCGTGCTGGACAGGCTCTCGTCGCTGGCAAGGACCGCCGGGGACGACTGACGGCGCGCCTGCCACCAGTCGATGATCTTCCTGCGGCGACGGAAGGCGATCAGCGCGAAGACGATGAGGCTGTCGACGACGATGGCGCGCGCGACGAGCGGCGGAATGCTTTCCGGCGCGATGCCGAGGATGTTGCCGTAGATCTGGAAGACCAGGTCATGCGCATCGCGCGTCAGCATGAAGACGCCGAAATTCATGTCGTAGTAGGAAAGCCCGTACCAGCTGCCGAGCAGCGCGATGGGGCCGGCCCACAGGATCAGGAACCACTTCATGCCGCCCTCCTCTTCGGAACGAGGAGATCGCCGGCGGCGAAGATCATTTCGCTCACCGCCACCCCCGCGACCAGCACGAGAAGCGGCACGACGATATCCACCGCCGCGAAGGAAAACAGGGTCGTCATGACCGATATCCGGGCCGTCCTGGCCATAACACGCACTCGCTCCCATGGTTAACACCAGGTAAACGCCACCTTTGCCCGTTAACCCTCGCCGCGCAACGCAAACCCTCCGTTAAGGTTAATTTCCACATGGCCGCGGCGGGCACCCTGCCCCTTGCCACAGGCGCCGCGGCGTGGAATGAGCGGACATCGCTCCCTGCCGGTGTTCCATGCTCGCCATCTTCGAAAGCATTCTTCCCGTCTTCCTGCTCGTCGTGCTGGGGACGCTGCTCAAGCGCTGGCGGCTGATCGACCGCGACATGTGGAACGGGCTCGAACAGCTCGGTTTCTTCGTGCTGTTTCCCTCGCTGCTCTTCTCGACGCTGGCGAAAGCGGAATTTGCCGGCATGGCGGCCGGCGACATCGCCCTCGGCTCCATCGGCTCGGTGAGCCTCATCGCCCTGATGCTGGGGCTCGCCTGGCCGCTCTTTCGCGCCGCCGGCGTCTCGGCGCCGTCCTTCACCTCGGTCTTCCAGACCTCGACGCGCTGGAACGCCTTCATCGCGCTCGCCATCGCCGAAAAGCTCTACGGTCCGCAGAGCCTCGCCCTCGTCGCGCTGGTGGCGACGCTGATCATCATCCCGATCAATCTCTACAATATCGGCGTTCTCGTCTGGTTCGGCGGCGGCACGCGCAGCCTCAAGACCTTCGCGCAGAAGATCCTCACCAATCCGATGATCATCGGCTCGGTGCTCGGCGTTACCGTCAATCTCCTGAAAATCCCGATCTACGATCCGCTGATGCAGGCGGTCGACCTCGTCGCGGACACCTCGCTCAGCCTCGGCCTCATCATGGTCGGTGCGGGGCTGAAGCTTGCCGATGCGCTGAAGCCGCGCCCGCTGGCGCTGCTTCCCGTGGTGCTGAAACTTCTCTTCATGCCGCTGGTCATGACGGGCGCGGCCTATGCGCTCGGCCTTCGCGGCGAGCAGCTTCTCACCATCGCCATGGGCGCGAGCGTGCCGACGGCGATGAACGGCTATGTGCTGGCCAAGCAGATGGGCGGCGATGCGCCGCTCTACGCCGCCGTCGCGACGCTGCAGACCATCGCCTCCTTCTTCACCATTCCGATGGTGCTGGCGGCGACCGCCTATCTCGCCGGCGGATAGAGCAGGTCGACGATATAGGCCGAATCGAAGCGCGAATCGAGCATGCCATAGGTCGAGCGCCAGCCCGAGGCGAGGCGCGTTTCGAGGAAGGCATCGGCGACGCGGCCGGCGCCGGCGCGGTAAAGCTCGGCGGCGGCGGCGGCAAGCGCCAGCTGCTCGACCAGCATGCGGGCCGCGCCCTCGTCGCGCTCGCACAGCGACAGGCAGGCGCGCAGCACGTCCACCGTCTTCTTGCCGGACGGGCCGAGATCGCGGGCAAGCCCGGCGAAGAGCGTTTCGAACCGGTCCCTGCCCCCGCCGACGACGCGCATCAGGTCGAGCGCCATGACATTGCCGGAGCCTTCCCAGATCGCGTTGACCGGCGCTTCGCGGTAATGCCGCGCGATGGGCCGCTCCTCGACATAGCCGCTGCCGCCGATGCACTCCATCGCCTCATAGATGAGGGCGGGCGCGATCTTGCAGCACCAGTATTTGGTGACGGGCGTCATGATGCGGGCATAGACGGCGTCTTCCGCGCTGTCGCGCGCCTTGTCGAAGGCTTCGGCGAGGCGGAGCGCAAGCGCGGTGGCGCCGGCGACATCGAGCGCCATATCGGCGAGAACGCGCGTCATGATCGGCTGGGCGACGAGCGGCTTGCCGAAAACGCTGCGGCCGCGCGCATGGTGCACGGCCTCGGCGAGCGAGGCGCGCATGATGCCGGCCGACGCCAGCGCGCAGTCGAGCCGCGTCAGCGTCACCATGTCGAGAATGGTGCGCACGCCGGCATCGGGCGCGCCGAGCAGGAAGCCGAAGGTGTCGGAGAACTCGACTTCCGAGGAGGCGTTGGAGCGGTTGCCGATCTTGTCCTTGAGGCGCTGGAAGCGCAGGCCGTTGCCGGAGCCGTCCTCCAGCAGGCGCGGCACGAGGAAGCAGCCCATGCCCTCACGGGTCTGCGCCAGCATGACGAAGCCGTCGCTCATCGGCGCGGACATGAACCACTTGTGGCCGGAGAGGCGATAGATGCCCTCGCCCACCCGCTCGGCGGTGGAGGTGTTGGCGCGCACATCCGTGCCGCCCTGCTTTTCCGTCATGCCCATGCCGAGCGTGATGGCGCTCTTCTGCATGGCGGGCTTGTTGGCGGAATCGTATTTGCGCGACAGGATCTTGCGGCCCCATTCGCGCTGCACCTGCGGCGAGGCGGAGAGCGCGGCGACCGAGGCGCTGGTCATGGTCAGCGGGCACAGATGGCCGCATTCGAGCTGGGCCGTCAGATAGAAGCGCACGGCGCGCGCCTTGTGCGCCCGGCCCTGTTCGTCGGCGACGTTTTCCCACAGCGAGGAATGCAGGCCACTCGCCATGGAGCGGCGCATCAGCGCGTGCCAGGCCGGATGGAAATCGACGACATCGATGCGCTCGCCGCGCGGCCCGTGGGTGCGCAGCTTCGGCCCGCCCTCGTTGGCCATGCGGGCAAGCTCCTGCGCCTCCGGCGAGGTCACATAGCGGCCGATCGCGTCGAACTCGTCGCGCAGCGCCTTGGGCATCGCATCGGTGGCGTCGACCAAGAGCGGATCGGAACGATAGGCGTTGATGCCCGACCAGAGCGGCGGCTGGTTGAGATCGGCAAGTTTCTGTTCGGTGTCGCGAGTCATGAGCGGGTTCTAGCTCAAGTCGCGACGCGACGAAACGGGGCGGCGGCGCCTCTCGCACGGTTGACGACACAAAAGCGTGGGAAGGCGCGAAAGCCGGCGCTCTTCGCCTTGCCGGGGCGGGATCGACATTCTATAGACCCCGCGTATCCACGACAGTTGAGGCGGAGCCCACATGGACTTCTTTCCGCATCGCCACCTTCTCGGTATCAAGGGTTTGACCGAGCAGGAAATCACCCACCTGCTCGACCGTGCCGACGAGGCGGTGAAAATTTCCCGCCAGCGCGAGAAGAAGACGTCGACCCTTCGGGGCCTGACGCAGATCAATCTCTTCTTCGAAGCCTCCACCCGCACGCAGTCCTCCTTCGAACTTGCCGGAAAACGCCTCGGCGCCGACGTGATGAACATGTCGGTCGGCAATTCCTCGGTGAAGAAGGGCGAAACGCTGATCGACACGGCGATGACGCTGAACGCCATGCACCCGGACGTGCTGGTGGTGCGCCATTCCTCCGCCGGGGCCGCCGCGCTTCTGGCGCAGAAGGTCTCCTGCTCGGTGGTCAATGCCGGCGACGGCCAGCACGAACATCCGACGCAGGCCCTGCTCGACGCGCTGACCATCCGCCGCGCCAAGGGCAAGCTCTCGCGCATCATCGTCGCCATCTGCGGCGACGTGCTGCATTCGCGCGTCGCCCGCTCCAACATCCTGCTGCTCAACGCCATGGGCGCGCGGGTGCGCGTCGTCGCCCCGGCGACGCTGCTGCCGTCGGGCATCGCCGACATGGGCGCGGAGGTCTACCATTCCATGGAAGAAGGCCTGAAGGACGCCGATGTCGTGATGATGCTGCGCCTGCAGCGCGAGCGCATGTCCGGCGCCTTCGTGCCGTCGGTGCGCGAATACTTCCACTATTACGGCCTCGACGCGCAGAAGCTGAAGGCGGCCAAGGAAGACGCGCTCGTCATGCATCCCGGCCCGATGAACCGCGGCGTGGAGATCGCCTCGGAGATCGCCGACGGCCCGCAGAGCGTCATCGAGCAGCAGGTCGAGATGGGCGTCGCCGTCCGCATGGCCGTGATGGAAACGCTTCTCCTCTCGCAGAACCAGGGTGCCCGCGCATGACCCGCACCACCGTCCTGAAAAACCTCCGCATTCTCGACCCCTCGCGCAATCTCGACGAAAACGGCTCCATCGTCATCGAGAACGGCAGGATCGCCGCCATCGGCCGCGGCGCGCAGAACCAGGGCGCGCCCGAAGGCGCAGAGATCGTCGACGGGCGCGGCATGATCGCCGCCCCCGGCCTCGTCGATGCCCGCGTCTTCACGGGCGAGCCGGGCGGCGAGCACCGCGAGACCATCGCATCGGCCGCCCGCGCGGCCGCCGCCGGCGGCGTCACCACCTTCATCATGATGCCGGACACCGATCCCGTCATCGACGATATCGCGCTGGTCGAATTCGTGCTGAAGACGGCGCGCGACAAGGCCATCGTCAACGTGCACCCCGCCGCGGCGCTGACCAAGCACCTGGCGGGCGAGGAGATGACCGAGTTCGGCCTGCTGCAGGAGGCCGGCGCGGTCGCCTTCACCAATGGCCGCAACCCCATGCACAATGCGCAGGTGCTGCGCCGCGCCATGACCTATGCCCGCGAATTCGGCAGCGTCATCGCGCTCGAAACCCGCGACAAGCATCTGGGCGCCGGCGGCGTCATGAACGAGGGGCTGCTGGCAAGCTGGCTCGGCCTTTCCGGCACGCCGCGCGAAGCCGAACTCATCCCGCTCGAACGGGACCTGCGCATCGCGGGGCTGACCCGGGCGAAATACCATGCCGCGCAGATCTCGGTGCCGGAATCGGCCGAAGCCGTGCGGATCGCCCGCGAGCGCGGCGCGAACGTCACCTGCGCCGCCTCGATCAACCATCTGACGCTGAACGAGAACGACATCGGCGAATACCGCACCTTCTTCAAGCTCTCGCCGCCGCTGCGCGGCGAGGACGACCGCAAGGCCATGGTCGATGCGCTCGCCAAGGGCGAGATCGACATCATCGTCTCCTCGCACGATCCACAGGACGTCGACACCAAGCGCCTGCCCTTCGCGGATGCGGCGGACGGCGCCATCGGTCTCGAAACCATGCTGGCGGCAGCGCTCAGGCTGCATCACAGCGGCGAGGTTTCCCTGATGCGCCTCATCGATGCGCTCTCCACGCGCCCGGCGAAGATCTTCGGCCTCGACGCCGGAACGCTCGCGCCCGGCGCACGCGCCGACATCGTGCTGATCGATGCCGACGAGCCCTGGCTCGCCACCAAGGACTGCTTCGTCTCGCGCTCGAAGAACACGCCCTTTGAAGATGCCCGCTTTACGGGCCGCGCCGTTAGCACCTATGTTGCCGGCGAAAAGGTGCATTCGCTGGGTTGAATTCCATGCCGGGCCGAAGGGACGCGGCCCCGCGGAATTCACCGGTCCCCGGGCCTGCCCGGGGACGCAAGGCCGCGAAGACGAATACAGGAACGGGGGAACTGACGTGTCCGATATCTTCACCTGGCAGCTCGGCGGCCTGCCGACGCTGGCCGCCCTCGCCTTCGGCTATCTCCTCGGCTCCATTCCCTTCGGCCTGATCCTCACCCGCATGGCGGGGCTCGGCGACGTGCGCGCCATCGGCTCGGGCAATATCGGCGCGACGAATGTGCTGCGCACCGGCAACAAGAAGCTCGCCGCCGCGACGCTGCTGCTCGACGCGCTGAAAGGCACGGCCGCGGCCGCCATCGCCGCGCGCTGGGGCCTCGATGCCGGCATCGCCGCCGGCTTCGCCGCCTTCCTCGGCCACCTCTTCCCGGTCTGGCTCGGCTTCAAGGGCGGCAAGGGCGTCGCCACCTATGTCGGCGTGCTGCTCGGCCTCGTGCCCGTCCTGGTCGCGGTCTTCGCCGCGGTCTGGATCGGCCTTGCCTATCTCACCCGCTACTCGTCCCTCTCGGCCCTCATTGCAACGGCCGTATCTCCGGTTGTATTGTGGTTCACCGGTCACGAGAAGGTGGCGCTGCTCTTCGCCGTCCTCACCGTGATCACCTGGTGGAAGCACCGCGCCAACATCGCCCGCCTCATGAGCGGCACCGAAAGCAAGATCGGCAGCAAGGGATAGCCATGGACGACCGCAGCGCAAGGACACGGGGAATTGCGCTGACGGAAAGACAAAGGATCGCCTGGCTCCGGCTCATCCGCAGCGACAATGTCGGGCCGGTCACCTTTCGCGCCCTGATCAACCACTATGGCAGCGCCGAGACGGCGCTGGACATGCTGCCGGAGCTTTCCCGGCGCGGCGGCGCGTCCCGCAGCATCCGGGTCGCCGGCATGGCGGAGGCGGAACGGGAACTGGAGAGCGCCGCGCGGCACGGCGCCGCCTTCGTCGGCATCGGCGAACCGGACTATCCGCCCCTTCTGCGCCAGATCGACGGCGCCCCGCCGCTTCTTGCCGTCAAGGGCGACCGCACGGCCGCCACCATGCCCGCCGTCGGCATCGTCGGCGCGCGCAACGCCTCGGCCTCCGGCATGAAATTCACCGGCCTCATGGCCCGCGCGATCGGCCGCGCCGGCTATGGCGTCGTCTCCGGCCTTGCGCGCGGCATCGACACGGCCGCGCACCGCGCAAGCCTCGAGACCGGCACCGTCGCCGCCATGGCCGGCGGGCTCGACAGACCCTATCCGCCGGAAAATATCGGCCTCCTGGACGAGATTACCGGCGGCCGCGGCCTTGCCATCAGCGAAATGCCCTTCGGCTGGGAGCCGCGCGCCCGGGACTTTCCCCGCCGCAACCGGCTGATCGCCGGCATGGCGCTCGGTCTCGTGGTGGTAGAGGCGGCCGTGCGCTCCGGCTCGCTGATCACCGCGCGCAACGCGGCGGATTTCGGCCGGCCGGTCTTCGCGGTGCCGGGCTCGCCGCTGGAGGCGCGCTGCGAAGGCAGCAACAGTCTCCTGAAGGACGGGGCCACCGTCACCACGACGCCGGAGGATGTGCTGGACGCCCTCAGGCCGCTGGCCGAGCCCGATCTCTTTTCGCCCCGCGGCAGCGCCGAAGGCCAGGCCGCCGAGCGGGTGCAGGGCGTGCCCTCCGCCATGCGGCTGCCGCCGAACGACCGCGAGCGCGACCGCATCGCCGAGGCGCTGAGCCAGGTGCCGACCGAGATCGACGAGGTCATCCGCCATACCGGGGTTGACGCCGCGACCGTCTATCTCGTTCTGCTAGAGCTCGATCTTGCCGGCCGGCTTCACCGGCATGCCGGTGGCGGCGTCTCGCTCGCCGCCGATTGACAAGGGCCTGGCGCCGGACTGGATATCCCCCGCCTCCAGATAGGCCATCTCGATGAAGTAGCGCAGCATGTCGGCGCCCTCATTGTCCGCGACGGTGCGCAGCTCGCCCAGCATCTGGCGGATATAGGCGATGTTCTGTTCTGCCGAATGGGCCGGCAGGGCGGGTCTTGATGTCTTTGGGTTCATGGCTCCCCCACTGCAGTCGAAAATGCGAAACCACCGCCAAGTTGTGATTTCCATGCCCAAGGGACGATACAGCCATTATCCACAATTGCAACAACCGAATTATCTCGTATTGGTTGCATTCATGGCCACTCAAATTGCATTTATTGGTGCGGAACGCAAAGCCTCCCCTCCTGGTTGCGCCGTGTTGCATTCCACTAATTTCAGCCCTACCTCTTGACCCGAACGCTTTCCCTGTTCATGTCGAAACACGACTTTCCCCCGGCGGAGAACGCCCTTTCGCGGCGACGCAATCGCTGAGCGCCCGGTATCAGAGAAATGACGATGAATGTTGTAGTTGTGGAATCGCCCGCCAAGGCCAAGACGATCAACAAGTATCTCGGCCCCGGCTACAAGGTGCTTGCCTCCTTCGGCCATGTGCGCGACCTGCCGGCCAAGGACGGTTCGGTGCGCCCGGACGAGGACTTCGAAATGTCCTGGGAGGTCGACAGCGCCTCCGCCAAGCGCATGAAGGACATTGCCGACGCGGTGAAGGATTCCGACGGCCTCATTCTCGCGACCGACCCGGATCGCGAGGGTGAAGCCATTTCCTGGCACGTGCTCGACGTCCTGAAGAAGAAGCGCGTGCTCGGCGACAAGCCGGTCAAGCGCGTCGTCTTCAACGCCATCACCAAGGCGGCCGTGCTCGACGCCATGCGCAATCCGCGCGATATCGACACGCCGCTGGTCGACGCCTATCTCGCCCGCCGCGCGCTCGACTATCTCGTCGGCTTCAACCTGTCGCCCGTCCTTTGGCGCAAGCTGCCGGGCGCGCGCTCGGCCGGCCGCGTTCAGTCGGTGGCGCTGCGCCTCGTCTGCGACCGCGAATCCGAAATCGAGCGTTTCGTCTCGGAAGAATACTGGAACCTCTCGGCCCTGCTGAAGACGCCACGCGGCGACGAGTTCGAGGCCCGCCTCGTCTCGGCCGAAGGCAAGCGCCTGCAGGCAAGGGCCATCGGCAATGGCGAGGAGGCGAACCGCCTCAAGACCCTGCTCGACGGCGCGGCCTACCGGGTCGAGAGCGTCGAGGCCAAGCCGACGAAGCGCAACCCCTCGCCGCCCTTCACCACCTCCACGCTGCAGCAGGCCGCCTCCTCCAAGCTCGGCTTCTCCGCCTCGCGCACCATGCAGGTGGCGCAGAAGCTCTATGAGGGCATCGACATCGGCGGCGAGACGGTCGGTCTCATCACCTATATGCGTACCGACGGCGTGCAGATGGCGCCCGAGGCGATCGACGCCGCCCGCAAGGCCGTCGCCGAGCAGTTCGGCGCACGCTACGTGCCGGAAAAGGCCCGCATCTATTCCACCAAGGCCAAGAACGCCCAGGAAGCCCACGAGGCGATCCGCCCCACCTCCTTCGACCGCACGCCGGACCAGGTGAAGCGCTACCTCGATCCCGACCAGCTCAAGCTCTACGACCTCGTCTGGAAGCGCGGCATCGCCAGCCAGATGGCCTCGGCCGAGATCGAGCGTACGACCGTCGAGATCGAGGCGGACAATGGCGGCCGCAAGGCGGGCCTGCGCGCCACCGGCTCGGTCATCCGCTTCGACGGCTTCATCGCGGCCTATACGGACCAGAAGGAAGACGGCGAGCAGTCGGACGACGGTGACGAGGACGGCCGCCTGCCGGAGATCAATTCCGGCGAAAAGGTCGCCAAGCAGAAGGTGAACGCCTCGCAGCACTTCACCGAGCCGCCGCCGCGCTATTCCGAAGCCTCGCTCATCAAGAAGATGGAAGAACTCGGCATCGGCCGTCCGTCGACCTATGCGGCGACGCTGGCGACGCTGCGCGACCGCGAATATATCGTCATCGACAAGCGCAAGCTGATCCCGGAAGCCAAGGGCCGCCTCGTGACGGCCTTCCTCGAAAGCTTCTTCACGCGTTATGTCGAATATGACTTCACCGCCGATCTCGAAGAGAAGCTCGACAAGATCTCGGCCGGCGAGCTCGACTGGAAGCAGGTTCTGCGCGACTTCTGGAAGGACTTCTTCGCCCAGATCGAGGACACCAAGGAACTGCGCGTCACCAACGTTCTCGACGCGCTGAACGAAGAACTCGCCCCCCTCGTCTTCCCCAAGCGCGAGGACGGCAGCGATCCGCGCATCTGCCAGGTCTGCGGCACGGGCAAGCTCTCGCTGAAGCTCGGCAAGTTCGGCGCCTTCGTCGGCTGCTCGAACTATCCCGAATGCAACTATACGCGCCAGCTTTCCGCCGATGGCGGTTCGGACGCGGAGGCGGCGGCGGCCAACGAGCCGCAGAGCCTCGGCAAGGACCCGCATACCGGCGAAGACATCACGCTGCGCTCCGGCCGCTTCGGGCCTTACGTGCAGCGCGGCGACGGCAAGGAGGCCAAGCGCGCCAGCCTGCCGAAGGGCTGGACGCCGGCGAGCATCGACCATGAGAAGGCGCTCGCCCTGCTCTCGCTGCCGCGCGACATCGGCCAGCACCCCGAGAGCGGCAAGATGATCTCGGCCGGCATCGGCCGCTACGGCCCGTTCCTGCTGCATGACGGCGGCTATGCCAATCTGGAGACGGTCGAAGACGTGTTCTCCATCGGCCTCAACCGCGCCGTGACCGTGATCGCCGACAAGGCGTCGAAGGGTCCGGGCCGCGGCGGGTCGACACCGGCCGCGCTGAAGACGCTGGGCGACCATCCGGACGGCGGCGCCATCACGGTGCGCGACGGCCGCTACGGCCCCTATGTCAACTGGGGCAAGGTCAACGCCACCCTGCCGAAGGGCAAGGCGGCCGACAGCGTGACGATGGAAGAGGCGCTGGTGCTGATCGCCGAAAAGGCCGGCAAGACGCCCGCCAAGGGCAAGGCCGCCGCCAAGGCGAAGACCACCAAGACGGCCAAGAGCGCCGACACCAAGACGGGCGAGACCAAGGCGGCAAAGCCGAAGGCGAAGGCCGCGGCCAAGCCCAAGGCCGCAGCCAAGGCAAAGAAGGCGTAAGGCATGACGAAGGAACCGCGCAACCGGGCAGGACAAGCAAGGCGGCCCGGCCGCGCGGACCGTGACCTGCCGCCGGCGGACAATAGCCCCATCATCCACGGCGCCATTCCGCCGCGCGACGTGCTGCTGCGCTTCATCGCCGAGCATCCCGAACAGGCTTCCAAGCGCGAGATCGCCAAGGCCTTCGGCCTCAAGGGCGAGGCGCGCGTGGAGCTGAAGGCGCTGCTGAAATCCTTCGAGGTCGACGGCCTCCTGGAAAAGCGCCGCAAGTCGCTGGTGCGGCCCGGCGCCCTGCCCCCCGTCACGGTTCTCGACATCACGACGCGCGACGTCGACGGCGAACTGATCGGCCGTCCGGCCGAATGGCTCGACGACGCGGGCGTCGCGCCCGCCGTGCTCATCCGCCAGTCGGGCGGCGTGCGCAAGGACAAGGCGCCCGTCGCCGGCCTCGGCGACCGGGTGCTGGCCAAGATCTTCCCGGCCAAGGAACGCGGCGGGCCGGCCTATACCGGCCGCGTCATCAAGGTCCTCGACAAGAAGAAGAACTCCGGCATGGGCGTCTTCCGCTCCATGGCGGGCGGCGGCGGGCGCATCATGCCCATCGACCGGCGCGGCGAGGAGATGGATGTCGAGGCCGAATTCACGGCGGGCGCCAAGGATGGCGACCTCGTGGAGATCGATGTCGTGCGCATGGGCCGCTACGGCCTGGCGCGCGCGCAGATCAAGAGCGTGGTCGGCTCGGTCGCCTCGGAAAAGGCGATCTCGATGATCGCCATCCATGCCCATGGCATTCCCCATATCTTCCCCGATGCGGTCATCCGCGAGGCGGAGGCGGCCGGCCCGGCCACCATGTCGCACCGCGAGGACTGGCGCAGCCTGCCGCTCATCACCATCGACCCGGCCGACGCCAAGGACCATGACGACGCTGTTTATGCCGAGCCCGATCCCTCGCCCGACAATCCGGGCGGCGTGATCGTCACCGTCGCCATCGCCGATGTCAGCTATTACGTGCGCCCGAAATCGGCGCTCGACCGCGAGGCGCTGAAGCGCGGCAACTCGGTCTATTTCCCGGACCGCGTGGTGCCCATGCTGCCGGAGCGCATCTCCAATGACCTCTGCTCGCTGAAGGAAGGCGTCGACCGCCCGGCGCTTGCCGTGCGCATGGTCTTCTCGCACGAGGGCCGCAAGGCGAGCCACACCTTCCACCGCATCATGATGAAGAGCGCGGCGAAGCTGTCCTACCAGCAGGCCCAGGCCGCCATCGACGGCGCGCCCGACGACAAGACCGGGCCGATCCTCGAGACGATCCTGAAGCCGCTCTGGCAGGCCTACCGGATCATGACGACGGGCCGGAACCGCCGCCAGCCGCTCGAACTGGACATGCCCGAGCGCAAGATCCTCCTCAAGCCGGACGGCACCGTCGACCGGGTCGTCGTGCCGCCGCGGCTCGACGCGCACAAGCTCATCGAGGAGATGATGATCCAGGCCAACGTCGCGGCCGCCGAGACGCTGGAGAAGAAGAAGCAGGTCCTGATCTACCGCGTGCACGACGCGCCCTCGCTCGCCAAGCAGGAGGTGCTGCGCGAGTTCCTGCAGACGCTCGACATCTCGCTCGTCAAGGGCGGCAACATGCGCTCCAACCATTTCAACGGCATCCTTGCGAAGGCCAAGGACAAGCCGTTCGAGCAGATGGTGAGCGAAATGGTGCTGCGCTCGCAGAGCCAGGCGATCTACAGCCCCGAGAATATCGGCCATTTCGGCCTCAACCTCATGAAATACGCCCATTTCACCTCGCCGATCCGCCGCTATGCGGACCTGATCGTGCACCGGGCGCTGGTGGGCTCGCTCGGCCTCGGCGAAGGCGGCATCACGCCCGACGAGGAGGCGGTGCTCGACGATATCGCGGCGGAGATCTCCACCTTCGAGCGGCGCGCCATGGCGGCCGAGCGCGACACGGTGGACCGCCTCATCGCGCATCACCTTGCCGAGCGCATCGGCGAGGAATTCGACGGGCGCGTTTCCGGCGTCACCAAGGCGGGACTTTTTGTCACCCTGCCGGAATATGGCGCGGACGGCTTCGTGCCTATATCCATGCTCGGGCGCGACTACTTCATCTATGACGAGGCCCATCAGGCGCTTTCGGGCGAAAAGACCGGGCTCGGCTACCGCCTCGGCGACGAGGTGCGCGTCAAGCTCGCAGAAGCGGTTCCGCTCGCCGGCTCGCTGCGGTTCGACATGATCAGCGAAGGGCGCAAGATGCCGACGGCGGTGCGCTCCTTCCACAAGTCGGGCCGGCGCAAGGGCGGCGCGCCGCACCGCCAGCCGGGCACCCGCCCGCCGCGCGGCAAACGCTAGAGCATGCCCCTCGCCGAAGCCGCAGCGCTCCGGCGTCGGACACCGGCAGGAAGGACAGGACCATGCAGGCGAACGAGACGAGCAAGACGGTGCATTTCGGCGATACGGCAAGCGCCGCTCCCGCGGAACGGCCGCTCGGCCGCGCCATCAAGCGCGGCATGCTGAACCGCTGCCCGGCCTGCGGCACCGGCAGGCTCTTCCGCGCCTATGTGAAGCCCGTCGACCATTGCGCGGCCTGCGGCGAGGACTACACGCACCAGCGCGCCGACGACCTGCCGCCCTATCTCGTCATCACCATCGTCGGCCATATCGTGCTCGGCGGCTACATGGCGACGGACCTCGTCTGGCCGCTCACCACCTGGCAGCACCTCGCCATCTGGACGCCCGTCACCATCATCCTGTCCCTCCTGATGCTCCAGCCCGTCAAGGGCGGCGCCATCGGCCTGCAATGGGCGCTGAGGATGCACGGCTTCGGCCAGAAGCCCGAAGAGGACGCCGACGACGCGTCGGCCTATAGCGACCGAACCGCATGACCGCCGTCCGCCCCGTCGATGCCGCCTCCATCCTGCTGCTCGACCGGTCGGGCGGGCATATCCGGGTGCTCGTCGGCAAGCGCAGCAGCAAGCATGTCTTCATGCCGGACGTCTATGTCTTTCCCGGCGGCCGGCGCGATGCGAGCGACCGTCTCGTTCCCGTCGCCAGCCCCCTTCATCCGCTCGCCCTGGAGCGGCTTGCCCTGCGGGCCGGCCGGCGCTGTTCCGATTCGCGCCTGAGGGCGCTCGGCGTTACGGCCCTGCGCGAGCTGCACGAGGAAGCCGGCATCGCGGTGGGAACGCCGCTGTCCGCCCCCGCCGAAGGCAGCCTCTCCTTCCGGCCGGATCTGTCCCCGCTGCGCTTCCTTGCCCGCGCCATCACGCCGGCAGGCATGGTGCGCCGCTTCGACACCCGCTTCTTCACACTCTTCACCGACGAGGCCGGGGTGGATCCGGCCGCCGCCACCGCCAGCCATGAGCTGGAAGACGTGCGCTGGGTCGATATTTTTGACCACAAGGGCATCGAGATGCCCGACATAACCGTATTGATCCTTGAAGAGCTTCAAAAAAGCATTCAGGAAAACAAGTCTCTCCCCTTCGGAAGGGCCGCACCGCTGTACTACACCCAGCGGGGGCGTTTCCTTCGGGACCTTCTTTGAGGATCCATTGCATATGACGCAGCCGCAAACCGGTACCGCCGGCCCGGTGGAGCACATTCACTGGCGGTCTCTCATTGCAGCCATCGCCGCCATTTCCGCAGTCGGCATCGCCATGGGCCTCGGCCTGCCGCTCTTGTCCATCATCATGGAAAAGCGCGGCATCTCCTCGACGCTGATCGGCATCAATTCCGCCATGGCCGGCGTCGCCGCCATGGCCGCCGCCCCGTGCACGGCGCGCCTCGCCCATGCCTGGGGCACCTCCTCGACCATGATCGGGGCCATCCTGCTCGCCGCCGTCAGCGGCCTCGGCTTCTACTATATCGAGAATTTCTGGCTCTGGTTCCCGCTGCGCATCGTCTTCCACGGCGTGACGACCATGCTCTTCATCCTATCGGAGTTCTGGATCAACGCCGCCGCCCCGCCGCGCCGGCGGGGCCTCGTGCTCGGCATCTACGCCACCGTGCTGTCGCTGGGCTTTGCCACCGGCCCCCTCATCTTCTCGGTGATCGGCAGCGAGGGCGTGCTGCCCTTCGCGCTCGGCGCCGTCATCATCCTTCTCGCCGCCGTGCCGATCTTCATCGCCCGCGGCGAAAGCCCCACCATCGACGAGAAGCCGGAGCTCCATTTCATGCGCTACGTCCTTCTCGTGCCGACGGCGACGGCGGCGGTCTTCATCTTCGGCGCCGTCCAGGTGGGCGGGCTCTCGCTGCTGCCGATCTATGCCACCCGCGCCGGCTTCACGGAGGCGCAGGCCGCCCTCCTGCTCACCGTCATGGGCATCGGCAACATGGCCTTCCAGATCCCGCTCGGCATGCTCTCCGACCGCATGCGCGACCGCCGCAGCCTGCTGACCATCATGGCCGCCATCGGCCTCCTCGGCTCGCTGTCGCTGCCCATCATCTCGCACAACTGGCTGCTGATGGCCGGCGTGCTCCTGGTGTGGGGCGGCTGCGTGGCGGGCCTTTATACGGTGGGCCTCAGCCATCTCGGCTCGCGGCTCGTCGGGGCGGACCTTGCGGCCGCCAACGCCGCCTTCATCTTCTGCTATGCGGTCGGCACCGTGATCGGCCCGCAGGCGATCGGCGCGGCGATGGACGTTTCCGGCAATGACGGTTTTGCCTGGGCAATCGTCGCCTTCTTCGGCTTTTACCTGGTACTTTCTATGGCCCGAATGGTTTTCCGACCGAAACGGGCTTGACTTTTCGGGCGCGATTTGTAGTTTCCGGCCAGATTTAAAGCCGTGGAACAGAATGGCTGTCCGCGGCTTCGTTTTTCATAAAGGCAGGACGACCATGGCCAAGGCTACCACCATCAAGATCAAGCTGCTGTCGACGGCCGACACCGGTTTCTTCTACGTGACCACGAAGAACAGCCGTACGATGACGGAAAAGATGACCAAGACGAAGTACGATCCGGTCGTCAAGAAGCACGTCGAATTCAAGGAAACCAAGATCAAGTAATCTTGGGAGCCTTTCGAGGTTCGCAAAGGCGCTGGACGGAAACGTCCGGCGCCTTTTCTTTTGGCCCCTGCCCCGCCCACAACCGGATACAGCCGCACGAATCAAAACGCCGCTCCCTTGCCGGGAGCGGCGTTGAATGGGGGTCGGTCAGACACGACGACGGCACGAGGATTCCGTTTTTGTCGTAGCTGACCGACCGACCCCACGACCCAGGAGATGCGGCGGACCTAGCATCATGGGGTAACCGGTTGTGCGGGCTTGTTTGCCGCCCATGAGTTGAGCATCGCGCGAAAAAGAAAAAAAATCAACGAATTCTTAACGCTCCGCCGCGAGGTCCTTGTCTCATAGTTAACCGGGGTGGTTGTAACTGTGCCGTTGAGCGGCATTTACGTTATAGAAGACAACAATACAGTATACGGCGAGGCACAACCTTGAAGGGTGCGGCCTGCAACCTGTATAAACGGGCTTTTGCGCACACGGCCTGATTGCGAAAGCACAACCCATTGATAAGTTTTGTCAAAAATAAATCGTACGATTTATAGCCAAATTTCGCGACAGGCTCCCATCGCTGGCAATCCCCCCGCCCCGGGCGCCGGGAAATCGGCTCCCTTGGGTAAGTCGCTCGAAATTAAGGCAAATGCCCGCAATTCTAACGTGCCTGTGGACAAACGTTGCGGAGCGGCGATTCGCGACTCAGGCCGCGGCCGCCACAACCCGGTTGCGGCCCGAACGCTTGGCTTCGTAGAGCGCGGTATCCGCACGCTTCAGCAAGGCTTCCGGACTATCGCCCCCCGGCAGGATGGACGAGATGCCGAGCGAGGCAGTAACGGGCAAGAAGACATCGGTGCCGGGAATGCGGAACGGCTCGCGCTCGACGATCATGCGCAGTCGTTCGGCGACGCTCGCCGCCATTTCGGCCGGCGTATCGGGCATGACCAGCACGAACTCCTCCCCGCCATAGCGGCAGGCAAGATCGGCGCCGCGCACGGCCGAGCGGACCCGGTTGGCGAATTCCCGCAGCACGGCGTCGCCGGCATCGTGGCCATAGGTGTCGTTGACCAGCTTGAAGCGATCGATATCGGTGATGCAGACCGACAGCGGGCGGCTGCGGGCCGTCGCGCGGTCGATCAGCAGCTTCATGTGGTTGTCGAGGTAGCGACGGTTGTGCAGTCCCGTCAGGCCGTCGGTGACGGCAAGCTCGATGGTCTGGCGCACGCTGGCGCGCAGACGGTCGTTGCAGCGCTTGCGGCGGATCTGGGTGAGGCTGCGGGCGATCAGCTCATTGGGATCGATCGGCCGCATCAGATAGTCCGTCACGCCGAGATCGAGCGCGCGCACGATCAGGTCGTCGTCGCCCTGCTCGGCGATCAGCAGGATCGGCAGGAAGCGCGTGCGCTCCAGGGACCTAAGCTGCGAGCAGAGGCGCAGCGGATCGTAGTCCTCGAAATTCGCGTTGACGATGACGAGTTCGTAATTGCTTTCGGCCGCCTGGAAGAGCGCCGCCTGCGGATCGGACATGCAGGTGACGTCGGCGACCGGCTTCAGCGCGCGGGCGATGCGCTCCTGCGAGGAGGCGCGCCCGTCGACCAGCAGCACGTCGCCCGGCTCGTCGCCGAGATTGCTGTCGAGGCCGTCTTCCAGCGAGATGGCGCGGGCGGTCGCGGCGCGCATGCGCAGCTCGTCCGTCAGCGTCTTCAGCCGCACGAGGCTCTTGACGCGCGACATGAGCTGCAGGTCGTTGACCGGCTTGGTGAGGAAGTCGTCGGCGCCGGCCTTGAGGCCGCGCACGCGGTCCGACGGCTGGTCGAGCGCCGTCACCATGACGACGGGAATATGGGAGGTGCGCGGATTGGCCTTCAGCCGCTCGCAGACCTCGAAACCGTCGATGCCGGGCATCATGATGTCGAGGAGGATGAGGTCGACCTGGGTGCGTTCGCAGATGGAGAGCGCGTCATAGCCGTTCTCGGCCGTCAGCACGTCGAAATACTCTGCCAGCAGCCGGGCTTCGAGCAGCTTCACATTGGCCGGAATGTCGTCGACGACGAGAATACGTGCCGTCATACCGTTGTCTCCCGCCTCATGCGTCGCCGAGATAGGTCTTGATGGTCTCGATGAACTTCGGGACCGAAATGGGCTTGGAGACATAGGCCTCGCAACCGCCCTGCCTGATTCGCTCCTCGTCGCCCTTCATCGCGAAGGCGGTGACGGCGATCACGGGGATGACGTGGAGTTCGTCGTCTTCCTTCAGCCACTTGGTGACTTCCAGGCCCGAAACTTCCGGCAGCTGGATGTCCATCAGGATCAGGTCCGGGCGGTGTTTGCGCGCGAGATCAAGCGCTTCCATGCCGTTGCGGGTCTGGATCGTCGTATAGCCGGACGCCTCGATGAGGTCCCGGAAGAGCTTCATGTTGAGCTCGTTGTCCTCGACTATCATCACTTGCTTGGGCATCGTGCGTCCCTGTTCCTCTCGCCGGCCTTGCAACCTTTTGGGAGATCGATACGTTGCGGCAAAGCCGAAATCACCCAGCCGGACCGAAGACACGTTAGCGTCACTTGGTTGATTAAAAGGTAAATTTCCCGAGAGAAACGAATGAAAAGCCAAAAAGATACAACCGTGACGAAGGCTGCCGAAGAGACCGCCGTCGCCATTCTCGGCTGGCTCGCCGGCGAGCCGGAATTGTTGTCGCGTTTCCTGTCGCTGACCGGCGTCGCGCCCGAGGCGGTGCGCCATGCGGTGAACGACCCGGGCTTCCTCGCCGGCCTCGTCGATTTCCTGATGAGCCACGAGCCGACCCTGCTCGCCTTCAGCGCGGCGACGGGCATCGCGCCGGAAGCGGTGGTGCATGCCCATGCGGTGCTGACCGGCCCGTATGGCAACGACGATTTCTGAACGGCCGACGCGCCGCCCCCAGCATGCCTGTGTACCGCCATCTCTTCCGTCCCGGCGACTATTGAGACTTCGGAATTTAGGCGCTAGTGTCGCAATGTTCAATATTTGTTCCCATCATGAGCACCGCCGCAACGCGTTTTTCGGGCTTCTGTCGCGACTGCCTTTCCGGGCAGCCCGCCGCCCTGCGCCGTTGCCGGGCCTGCGGCAGCCCGCGCCTCGTCTATCATGACGAGCTCTTCGACCTGACGCTCGCCCATATCGACTGCGACGCCTTCTATGCCTCGATCGAAAAACGCGACAATCCGGAGCTTGCCGACAAGCCGGTGATCATCGGCGGCGGCAAGCGCGGCGTCGTCTCCACCGCCTGCTACGTCGCGCGCATCCACGGCGTGCGCTCGGCCATGCCGATGTTCAAGGCGCTGGAGGCCTGCCCGAACGCCGTGGTCATCAGCCCGAACATGGAGAAATACGTGAAGGTCGGGCGCGAGGTGCGCGCCATGATGCAGGACCTGACGCCGCTGGTGCAGCCCCTGTCCATCGACGAGGCCTTCCTGGAACTGCGCGGCACCGAGCGGCTGCACCACGATCCCCCTGCCCGCGTGCTCGCCCGCTTCGCCCAGCGCGTGGAGAAGGAGGTGGGCATCACCATCTCCATCGGCCTGTCCTACTGCAAGTTCCTCGCCAAGGTCGCCTCCGACCTCAACAAGCCGCGCGGCTTTTCCGTCATCGGTGTGGCGGAGGCGCTGGACTTCCTGCGCGACAAGCCGGTGCGCCTCATCTGGGGCGTCGGCAAGGCCTTTGCCGAGACGCTGGAGCGCGACGGCATCCGCACCGTCGGCCAGCTCCAGACCATGGAGGAAAACGACCTGATGCGCCGCTACGGCGTGATGGGCAAGCGGCTGTTCCATCTGTCGCGCGGCCAGGACGACCGCGAGGTGCATATCAACGACGCGGCCAAGAGCGTGTCGGCGGAAACCACCTTCTTCGACGACCTCTCCAGCCATGACGAGCTCGTCGCGCATCTGCGGCGGCTCAGCGAAAAGGTCGCCACGCGCCTGCGCAAATCCGGCATTGCCGGCCATACCGTCGTGCTCAAGCTGAAGACCGCCGACTTCAAGAGCCGCACGCGCAACCGCAAGCTCGAAGACCCGACCATGCTGGCCGACCGGATCTTCCGCACCGGCATGGAGCTTCTGCGCAAGGAGACGGATGGTACGAAGTTCCGGCTGATCGGCATCGGCGTTTCCGACCTCACCGACCCCGGCAGGGCCGACCCGCCCGACCTCGTCGATCCGGCCGCCGCGCGCCGCGCCGCCGCGGAGGCGGCGATGAACACGCTGCGCGACAAGTTCGGCAAGGCGAGCGTGGAGACCGGCTATACGTTCGGCAAATCCGGCCCCGAGCGCTTTCACGGAAAGTTGACCGTCAAGACGGGCGGAAAAATCGGCGACCCCGGCGAATAAATCCCGGCAAACCAGCGTTCTTCACTGCATCGGGATGGCACAGATCGGGGGATCGTGCGGGTGCATCAAGCCTTCCTTAAGCGAGATGCACTACGCTTCCGGCCGGTTTGTATTGCGTACGGATGGGTCACATGAAGTTTCGCCTCGCCACTGGCATGAGCATATTGGGCCTGATGCTGAGCTGCGCCACCGCGCTCGGCGGAACGCTCGAAGGTCCGCTCCAGATCATGGTGTCGAAGGACCTGCAGGAGTTGAAGATCTATGACGGCGGCGTGGTGGTCGCCACCTCGCGCGTCTCCACCGGCAAGGCCGGCCATTCGACGCCGACGGGCATCTTCTCGATCCTCGAAAAGAAGCGCTCGCATTTCTCCAATATCTACGACAGCGCGCCGATGCCCTTCATGCAGCGGCTGACCTGGTCGGGAATCGCGCTGCACGCCTCCAACAGCGTGCCGTCCTATCCCGCCTCGCATGGCTGCGTGCGCCTGCCGAACGATTTCGCCAAGACGCTGTTCTCCATCACCCGGCGCGGCGGCCACGTGCTGATCACCGACCGGGAGACGGAGCCGCAGCGCATCGTGCACGCCGTGCTGTTCAAGCCCTCCGTCGTGGTGCCGGATACGCCGCTTCTGTCCGACGCGGGCCTTCGCCCCGGTCTCATCGAGGCCGGCGACAAGAGCGTCGAGGTGGCGATGACCGATCCCAAGCCCGAGGTGCTGACGCCCGTCGTGCAAAGGACCGAGCAGGACCCGATCCGCATCCTCATCACCCGTCGCGGCGATCGCGACATGATGATCGACCTGCAGACGCTGCTGACCTCGCTCGGCTATGACGCCGGCCTGCCGGACGGCCGCCACGGCAAGCAGACCGTCGCCGCCATCCGCGCGTTCCAGCTTGCCGAGGGCCTGAAGGAAGACGGCATGGTGACGCCGGAACTCGTGACCGCCGTCTATGCGAAGGCCGGCAAGGGCGCGCCGCCGAACGGGCAGATCCTCGTGCGCCAGAAGTTCAAGCCGCTGATCGAGGAGCCGATCACCATCCGTAACCCGGAAATCGCCCTCGGCACGCATTTCCTGCTCGCCCGCGAGGTCGACGCCGACAAGGGCAAGGCGGAATGGTACGGCGTGAGCATGGACAACCAGCTTCCCTCCGCAACGCTGAAGCGCCTCGGCATCACCACCGAGGCCGACGCGAGCGCGCCTGACGCGCTGACGAAGACGCTCGACCGCCTCGATATCCCCGAGGACATGCGCACCCGCATTTCCGGCCTGATGGGCGAAGGCGCGTCGCTCTCGATCTCCGATACGGGCCTTGGCCCGGAAACCGGCGACGGCACCGATTTCATCACCGTCACCCGCAAGGTGCAGAAGGCGGATGCCGGGATCGTCACCGGCAAGAAGAAGAAGAAAAAGAAGTCATCGGTCTCGGTCATCAATTGACGGGGACGGAAGGCGCGGTCTTCGAGGTCGAGGAGGTCTTCACCGAAGAGGACGGCCTCCTCGTCCTCTCCCTCGGCTTTGCCTCGCCTGACGATCCGCTCGACGTGCTGCACATCGCCTGCGGCCGGAACCGCAGCGGCAGCGAACCGCCGCCCGTCGAGGACCTTCTTTATCTCGAGCGCACCGATCAGGACCTTGCATGCGACGGAGGCGAGGTCATCCGCCTCACCGCCCATCCCGAGAGGATCGAGCTTTTCCTGACGGAGAACGGCGCCGACGCGCTCGGCCTGCCGGCCCATACAGTCTTCCTGTTCACGCGCTATCCGGCGCTCGCCCCCGTGGCGCACGGCATGCTCGCGGCCATGCGGTCGGCCGGGCAGGATCAGATCGCGGTGTCGCCGCCCGCCGCGTCGGCAAGATAGAGGCCGATGAGCCGGACAAGGCCGGTTTCGACCGCGGGATCGGCGAGCGTGCCCCGGCGCGCGGCATTGTGGACGATGCCGTCGATGGCATCCGACAGGAGCACGGCCTTCTGCCCGTCCTCCGGGCGCGCCACGCCCCCGCGGCAAACCGCGATGGCCTTGGCATAGAGACCGAGAAACTCGATCTCGAAATCGCTCTTCGGGTCGCGATAGGCCTCCGAGGCCGGCGCCTCGTCGAGCAGGACGCGGTGCAGGCCCGGATAGCGGCTATGGGCCTCGATCATGCCGCGCGCGACCGTCGCGGCGAAGGCGGCCGGCAACAGGCCTTCGGCACCGGCCTTCTGCAGGACGGCGAGACTGTCGGCCAGATGACGGCCGCGGATCGCGTCGATCAGCGAAAGCTTGTCGGGGAAATACTGGTAGAGCGAGCCGATGCTGACCCCGGCGATCTCGGCCACCCGGTTCGTGGTGAAGCCGGCCCATCCCGCCTCGCTCAGGATGCGAGCACCGGCGTCGACGATGGCGTCGACCGTCAGGCGGGAACGGGCCTGTCGCGGCGCCTTGCGCATCGTCGGGCGCGTCTTTGCAATGCGAGTAGACATCGGGTCCCGTCCTGCCAGAATGTGAGCATATTGCTCACATTCCATAGAACCGGAAGGACCGACGCGATGCAAGACCTCTACCGCTACAATGCCTGGGCGAATGCCGCGCTCTTCGAGACATTGCGGACGCTCGACCCGCAGCGCCACGCGGCCGAGCGTCGGACCGCGCTGCGGCTGATCAATCATCTGCACATCGTCTCGCGCATCTTCGCTGCCCATCTTGCGGGCGTCCCGCACGGCTACAGCGCCGACAACACGGAGGAACCGCCTGAATTGGAGGCGCTGCAGGCAGCCCTTGCCGCATCCGACCAATGGTATTGCGACTATCTCCGGACCGTCTCGCCCGCCGCGCTGTCGGAGGCGATCCCGTTTCAGTTCACCGACGGCGACAGCGGCCGGATGACCCGGGCGGAAATGCTCGCCCATGTGGTCCTCCACGCCGGCTATCATCGCGGCGAGGTCGGCCGCCTGCTCTGGCAGATCGGCATCACCCCGCCCTGGGACACCTTCGCCGTCTACCTGCACCAAAGCGAGCCGGCGCGTCGATCCGGGGCCGTCGCCGGCTAACGCGTCGCGCGGCGGCAGGCGGACCGGCCATCAGGGTCAGGCGGTC
This sequence comes from Shinella sp. G-2, assembly GCF_050172695.1. Lineage (NCBI taxonomy): Bacteria > Pseudomonadati > Pseudomonadota > Alphaproteobacteria > Hyphomicrobiales > Rhizobiaceae > Shinella > Shinella sp. G-2. The sequence continues at coordinate 187,767 of NZ_JBBEYH010000002.1, forward strand.
AGCAGGGCGGTGATGACGGCCGCGTCGGCCTTGCCGCTGACGCCGCCCGTGATCCAGAGCGGCTCACCGAAACATTCCGCCCTGCCGTCCGAGACGACGAGGCCGTCGCTGTCGGTGCAGGCGAGGATGGGGCGCGGCGTGTGCCGGCTGTAGCGCACGAGATCGGCGTGATAGGAGGCGGCCCCGTCGAGATGGGGAAAATATTCGAAGGGCAGAAGGTCGAGCGCGGCACCATCCGTCACGTCTTCCGGCCGCGCGTCGAGGAACAGCGCGTCCGTCGCGATATCCGGCGTCATCAGGATGGAGCCGGCGCTGACGCCGATCAGGATGCCGCCCTTCCGCGCCCAGTCGGAGAGCGGGCCGAGCATGCCGCTGTGCCGGAGCCGGGCGAGAAATTCCCCCGTGTGCCCGCCGGACAGATGGATGGCGTCGCAGGCGAACAGCGCCGCCGTTTCGGCGGGATCGTGCGCCACGTTGAGATCGTAGCAGACCGGCACGGCAAGGCCGGTGCGGGCATAGTAGGCGATCAGCGGATCGAGGAAGTAGCGCTCCGGGTCAGGCCCCGAGGGAATGTAGCCGATGCGGTTGCCGCCGCGCTTCTCCTTGAGGAGCCGCAGCAGCCGGGCGTCGATCTCCAGCCCCTCGCCCGCCGTCTGGTCGCTGTAGAGCACGAGATTGAGCATCGGGATCCCCGCTCCTGTTTTCGCCGCATCCTCCGGCGCCGAGGCGGTGCCGCCTCGGCCGGACATGGTCTGAATTCTTTTGTTTTCGTTTGTCTTTTCGGGAAAACCGGTTCCCACTTCTCCCTGACGAACCCTAGACCAGCTCGACCTCCAGCACGCCCGGCGTCGAGCGCATGGCGGCGGCGATTTCCGGGGAGATGCGGAAGCGGTCGTTCAGTTCCACCTCGATCTCGCGCTGGCCGCTGTCCTTGATGACGATGAAGGAGACGAGGCCGTCGCCCTTGGTGTTGAGATGGGCGGCGATGGAGCGCAGCGGGCCGCTGTCGCGGACATAGACGCGCATCGCCTTCTGGCTCTGCAGCGATTCCTCTTCCAGCGAGCGCAGCGTCTGGATGCGCAGGCCGATGCCTTCCGGCCGTTCCTCCGCCTGCACGGTCATGACCAGCGATTTGCCGGCCTCCAGCAGGTCGCGATACTGGTTCAGCATTTCGGAGAACAGCACCGCCTCGAACTGGCCGGAGGAGTCGGAGAAGGCGACGATGCCCATCTTGTTGCCGGTGCGCGTCTTGCGCTCCTGCTTGGAGGTCACCGTGCCGGCCAGCCGGCCGGCGGTTGCCCCGCGCTTCACCGCGGCGGCAAAATCGCCGAAGGTCTGCACGCGCATCTTGGCGAGGATCGGGCCATAGGTGTCGAGCGGATGGGCCGAGAGGTAGAAGCCGAGCACCTGGAATTCCCGGTGCAGCTTCTCCGAGGCGAGCCAGGGCGTGTAGGAGGGCAGCGTGATGACCTCCGGCCCCGTCGCCGCGCCCATGCCGAAGATGTCGCCCTGCCCGCTCGTCTTGTTCTCCTGCGCGCGCTGGGCCGCGCCCAGCAGCCGGTCGAGGCCGGCGATCATCGCCGCGCGGTCATGGCCGAAGCAGTCGAAGGCGCCGGCGACGATCAGGCTTTCGAAGACGCGGCGGTTGACGAATTTCGGATCGATGCGCGTGCAGAAATCCTCGAGGCTCTTGAAGGGCTGGTCGCCGCGCACCTCGACGATGTGCTGCACCGCCGCCTCGCCGACGCCCTTGATGGCGGCGAGCGCGTAATAGATGCGGTTCTCGCCGGTCTCGAAATGCGGGAAGGATGTCTGCACCGAGGGCGGGATGACCTCGATGCCGAGACGGCCGGCATCCTGCCGGAAGTCGTTCAGCTTGTCCGTGTTGGACATGTCGTAGGTCATCGACGCGGCGAGGAACTCGACCGGGTAATGCGCCTTCAGATAGGCCGTCTGGTAGGAGACGATGGCATAGGCGGCGGCGTGCGACTTGTTGAAGCCGTAGTTGGCGAACTTGGCCAGCAGGTCGAAGATCAGGTCGGACTGCGGCTTGGACACGCCGTTCCTGACAGAGCCCTCGACGAAGCGGGCGCGCTGCTTGTCCATCTCCTCCTTGATCTTCTTGCCCATGGCGCGGCGCAGAAGGTCGGCCTCGCCGAGCGAGTAGCCGGACAGGACCTGGGCGATCTGCATCACCTGCTCCTGGTAGACGATAACGCCCTGCGTTTCCTTGAGCAGGTGGTCGATCATCGGATGGATCGACTCGATCTCCTCCTCGCCGTGCTTGCGGGCGTTGTAGACCGGGATGTTCTCCATCGGGCCGGGGCGGTAGAGCGCCACCAGCGCGATGATGTCCTCGATGCAGTCCGGCCGCATGCCGATCAGCGCCTTGCGCATGCCCGCGCTTTCCACCTGGAACACGCCGACCGTCTCGCCGCGCGAGAGCATCTCGTAGGTGAGCTGGTCGTCGAGCGGCAGGTTTTCCAGCTGCACCTCGATCTTGCGCTTGCGCAGGAAATCCACCGCTGTCTTGAGCACGGTCAGCGTCTTCAGGCCGAGGAAGTCGAACTTCACCAGACCCGCCTGCTCGACCCATTTCATGTTGAACTGGGTGACCGGCATGTCCGAGCGCGGATCGCGGTACATCGGCACGAGCTTGGAGAGCGGCCGGTCGCCGATCACGATGCCGGCGGCGTGGGTGGAGGCGTGGCGGTAGAGGCCTTCGATCTTCTGGGCGATGTCGAGCAGGCGCGCGACGACCGGCTCCTTCTCGGCCTCCTCCTGCAGCTTCGGCTCCTCCTCGATCGCCTTGTAGAGCGGCGTCGGGTTGGCCGGATTGTTCGGCACGAGCTTGCAGATCTTGTCGACCTGGCCATAGGGCATTTCCAGCACGCGGCCGACGTCGCGCAGCGCGGCGCGGGCCTGCAGCGAACCGAAGGTGATGATCTGCGCCACCTGCTCGCGGCCATATTTGCGCTGCACGTAGCGGATCACCTCTTCGCGGCGGTCCTGGCAGAAGTCGATGTCGAAGTCGGGCATCGAGACGCGCTCGGGATTGAGGAAGCGTTCGAAGAGCAGCGAGAAGCGCAGGGGATCGACGTCGGTGATGGTGAGCGCATAGGCAACCAGCGAGCCCGCGCCCGAGCCGCGGCCCGGCCCGACGGGAATGTTCTGCTGCTTGGCCCATTTGATGAAGTCGGCAACGATGAGGAAGTAGCCGGGGAACTTCATGCGCTCGATGACGCTGAGCTCGAAATCCAGCCGCTCGCGGTAATCCTGTTCGCTATAGCCCGGCGTCAGGCCGTGCAGCTTCATGCGGTTTTCGAGGCCCTCGACGGACTGGCGGCGCAGTTCCGCCGCCTCGGCGCGCTCGGCCTCCTCCGCATCGTCGGTCGCACCGGTGAAGCGCGGCAGGATGGGGCCGCGCGTCTTCAGCACGAAGGAGCAGCGGCGGGCGATCTCGACTGTGTTCTCCAGCGCCTCGGGCAGGTCGGCGAAGAGCTTCGCCATGTCCTTGCGGCTCTTGAGATAGTGGTCGGGCGACAGGCGGAAGCGGCTGTCGTCGGAGACCATGGCGTTGTGCGCCACGGCCATCAGCGCGTCATGGGCGTCGTAATCGTCCGGCGACGGGAAGAAGGGTTCGTTGGTCGCGACCAGCGGCACGTCTTCGGCATAGGCAAGCTCGACCATGCGCCGCTCGTGCTGGCGGTCGAAGCGGCCGTGACGCTGCAATTCGATATAGAACCGGTCGCCGAAGACGCGCTTCAACGCGGCGAGCCGCGCCCGGGCGACGGCCGGCTGGCCGGCGAGGAAGGCCATGTCGACGGGACCGCCGAGCGCGCCCGACAGGGCGATCAGCCCCTCCGTGCCCTCTTCCACGAGCCAGCTATAGGCGATGCGGACCGATTGCCCGCTCTCGCCGCCGAGATAGGCCCGGCTGACGAGATCGACGAGGCGCGCATAGCCCGCGTCGGTGGCGGCGAGAACGACGATGGACGGCAGCCTGGCGAGCTGGGCCTGCTGCCCGCGCCGCTCGCCCTCGCCCTCGTCCTCCATGTCGATGGACAATTGGCAGCCGATCAGCGGCTGGATGCCGTCGCCGACCGCCTTCTGCGAGAATTCGAGCGCCGCGAAGAGATTGTTGGTGTCGGTGATGGCGATGGCGGGCTGGTTGTCCGACGTCGCCTTGCCGATGATCTTCTTGATCGGCAAGGCGCCTTCCAGCAGCGAAAAGGCCGAGTGCACGCGCAGATGCACGAATTCCGGCGTCTCGGCGATGATCTCACCTTCGGTCTTCTGTGCTGCATCCGCCATGTGAACTTCCTTCCGGTCAAGACGGGAAGCTTAAGCGGATTCGGACCCGGCTCGTCCAGAAGACTTTCGGTGTTGCACCCGATTTCCACGGACGACGGGTCCGCGGCGGGCATGAAGAATGCGGGGAAGGATCGTCGAACCGTCAGATGCCGAAGAGGATGACGGAGAAGCTGGCGACGAACATGGCCATGGAGGCGAATGCGGCAAGATCACGAAGAAAATCGGTCATTTGGTCTCCCTTTCCTTTTATGTTTTTACTTTGTTCCATTTCTGTTCTCGTGTCAACAGCTTTCCACAGGCCCTCTGGACCCGCGCGTTCCGGCGCAATATGGTCGCCTCGATCAAACGGAGGAACCGAAATGAAGCCCTGGATTGCCGCCCTTCTCGTCTCAGCCGCCCTGCCCGGCGCATCGGCCGCCGCCGAATTTCCGGCCGAGCGCGTCATCGCCATGGCGAGCGGCGACTGGAACAAGGACGGGACGCAGGATCTCGTGGTGGTCGCGACCCCCGGCGAGGACAATGGCGAGGACAACGGCATCTACGTCTATCTCGCCAAGCCCGAGGAAAACCGGCTGACGCTGGCGCTGGCCGCGCCGAATTCCGTCTGGGGCAATCTCACCATGTATGGCCAGGAGCCGGAACTGGCCGCGCTCGCCAACGGCTCCTTCACGCTGACGACGAAGAACGATTCGGTCGGCCGCGACCGCTGGCGCCAGTCGCTGACCATCGCCTACCGCAATTTCGATTTCATCGTCGCGGGCTTCACCTATTCGTCCTACGACACGCTCGACCCCAATGCCTCGAGCGAGTGCGACCTCAACGTGCTGACCGGCAAAGGCAAGGCAAGGGGCCAGCCGTTCAGCGGCAAGGCGCAGTTCTTGCTGCTCCAGGACTGGCGGGACGATATCGGCCGCGCGGCCTGCGGCCTCGACAACTGATCTCTGCTATCCTGTCGCGGGGAATCATCTGGCGACAGGAGACTGGCATGCATGACGAACCCGGCCTGGAAATCTCGCTTTTCGTCGAACACGGGCGCGAGCAGGAGGCGGCGGATTTCTATGCCGCCGCCTTCGGCGCGGAGATTCTCGACGCCTACCGGAGCGACGGCGTGCTGATGGGCTTCGCCATGCGCTTCGGCGCCCTGCCCGTCGCCGTCGCCGGGTCCAATCCACGGCGCGAGCGCAATCCCGCCTATGGCGGGCCGTTCTTCCCCAAGACGGCAGGCGCGGTCAGCGCCATCTTCACGCTGCATGTCGGCGACATCGCCGTCGCCATGCAGCAGGCTATCGCGGCCGGCGCGACGATCCGCGACGAAATTCAGGTGGATGAAATCGGCCGCAACGTCGCGTCGCTGTTCGATCCGTTCGGCCATATCTGGGCGCTCGTGGAGCGCAAGGCGGAACGGGCGTCCCTGGCGGCCTGATCCTTTCCGGCCAAGGCAATGCCGTTCTGACGCTGGACAATGGTCAGCGGCGTTTTCCTCGCCCATTGACCAGGGGCGATAGGCTATTCCCAAAGTGCCTCCAGGACAGTGAAAGCAGGAATGCGCCAACGGCTGTCATTGCGCTACCCCATGACAATTCCAACGCAGAACACGCTCACTTCCCGCTTGGGTCGAGAAATTGCGGCGGGCAAAAATCCACCCTTGCGGGCGAAACCCCTTGAATCCGCAACCAGAGGAGTGCCATAGAGCGCCGAAAAAGATCTCTGATGAACGTGGGGTGGGTTCTGGATGGATGGTTCAGAAGAACAACCGGTAGAGGTTCCGAAACTGGTTGCCGGCCTGCTGCTTGCCTTGTTCCTGGTTGGTTTGCTGCCCGTTCTTCCACTGGCGTTCGGCTATCCCTTCCTGCCGTCGGCTGAATGGGCGTCCAGCTCAAGCACTGCTGGTGTTGCCGTTGGCCTGATCTCGGCGGTGTTTGTGCTTTTCATGGTTCTGAAACGTTCGCCCTTAATTCCGGGCCGCGAGGCGAAACAAGCTCCCGGCCTACTCATCATGGCGCTCATGGGCTACTTCGCGGGCAGGTCTGCTGCCGTCATTTTCGGCCCGATGATGTTTACGCTGATAGCGGGCCATCCGGTCGAACTCACTTTCACCGTGGAAGCGGCCGACAGTGACGGTTCCATGCGATGCAGCAGACCGCTCGAACTTCAGGGGCTACCGTTTTTCTTTGACAGAATTTGTCGCGTCCCAGAGGACGTCCGGCAGCGCCTCACGCCTGGCGGGCATGTCGTGGTGATCGGCCGCGGCACCAGTTTCGGCGTTTTTGCAGAAAGCGTGCGTCCGGTTGATTGACGGGTGAATGGCCAATGAGGCCCGCCAGCGGAGATCAGCAGTTTGTCCGAACGCGGCGTCAGCGCGTCGATCCCGCTCTGCTTGAGCCATTGACCACGGAGACAAGCGGGACGGAAAGCCTGCCTCAGGCAAGCTCGCGCACGAGGCCGTCCTCGATCGTCACGCGGCGATCCATCAGGCCGGCAAGCTCGTGGTTGTGCGTGGCGATGAGCGCGGCAAGGCCGGACTGGCGGGCGAGCGCTTCCAGCGCCTCGAAGACGTAGCCGGCGGTCTCCGGGTCGAGATTGCCGGTCGGCTCGTCGGCCAGCAGCACCAGCGGCGCATTGGCGACGGCGCGGGCGATGGCGACGCGCTGCTGCTCGCCACCCGAAAGCTCGGAGGGGCGATGGTCGGCGCGGTGGCCGATGCGCATGTAATCCAGCAGCTGGGCGGCGCGCTCGCGCGCCTCGGCCTTGGAGAGGCCGCCGATGAGCTGCGGCATCATGATGTTTTCCAGCGCCGTGAATTCCGGCAGCAGGTGATGGAACTGGTAGACGAAGCCGATCTCGCTGCGGCGGATCGCCGTGCGATGGTCGTCGGAGAGTTCGGCGCAGGAATGGCCGTTGACGAAGACCTCGCCGCCATCGGGCTTTTCCAGCAGGCCCGCCACATGCAGCAGCGTCGACTTGCCGGTGCCCGAGGGGGCGACGAGCGCGACGGTCTCGCCGCTGCGCAGCGTGAAATCGGCCCCCTTGAGGATCGACAGCACGGTTTCGCCCTGGCCGTAATGCCGTTCGATGCCCTTGAGCTCTAAAGCGACGCGCGCGTTCATGGCGTTCTTTCCTATTCGTACCGCAGGGCCTGGACCGGATCGAGCTTGGAGGCGCGCCAGGCGGGGAAGATCGTCGCGAGGAAGGAAAGCGCGAGCGCCATGACGACCACGGAGACCGTCTCGCCCGCATTCATGTCGGCGGGAAGCTGGCTCAGGAAGTAGAGCTCCGGGTTGAACAGGGTCGTGCCCGAGATCCAGGAGAAGAACTGGCGGATCGATTCGACATTGAGGCAGACGATGACGCCGAGCAGAACGCCGGCGAAGGTGCCGACCGTGCCGATGGCCGCGCCCGTCATGAAGAAGATGCGCATGATGGCGCCGGAGGTCGCGCCCATGGTGCGCAGGATCGCGATGTCGCTGCCCTTGTCCTTCACCAGCATGATGAGGCCGGAAATGATGTTGAGCGCGGCGACGAGCACGATCAGCGTCAGGATCATGAACATGACATTGCGCTCGACCTGCAGGGCCGAGAAGAAGGTCTGGTTGCGCTGGCGCCAGTCGGTGATGAAGATCTGCCGTTCGGCCGCCGCCTCGATGGGCTGGCGCAGATCGTCCACCGCGTCGGGATGGGACACGAACAGCTCGATCGACTGCACGATGCCTTCGGAATTGAAATAGAGCTGCGCTTCTTCCAGCGGCATGTAGATGATCGAGGAATCGTATTCCGACATGCCGATCTCGAAGATCGCCGAGACCGTGTAGGTCTTCACGCGCGGGTTCACGCCGAGCGGCGTGACGTCGCCTTCCGGCGCGACAAGCGTGATCTGGCCGCCGGCGCTGAGGCCGAGGGATTCGGCCATGCGCGAGCCAATGGCCACGCCCCCGGTGGCAAAGCCGACGAGATCGCCTTCCTTGATGTGATCGGAGACGGCCTTCATCTTGGCGAGATCGTCGGCGCGCACGCCGCGCACCAGCGCGCCCGTGCCGCCGCCCGCCGTGCCCTGGGCCAGCGTCTGGCCCTCGACGAGCGGGATCGCCATGGTGACGCCGGGCACCGCCGAAAACTTCTCGGAAAGCTTGGCATAGTCGTTGAGCGGGCTGTCGATCGGCTGGACGATCATGTGACCGTTGATGCCGAGGATGCGCGAGATCAGCTCGGTGCGAAAGCCGTTCATGACGGCCATGACGATGATCAGCGTCGCCACGCCCAGCATGATGCCGATGAAGGAGAAGCCGGCGATGACGGAGATGAAGGCTTCCTTGCGCCGCGAGCGCAGGTAGCGCCAGGCGACCATCCGCTCGAAGGCGGAGAACGGGCGGCTTTTCCCGAAGGCCTGGGCCTTAGTTGCAGATGCACCGCTCGCTGCGTCAGCCATGTTGTCTCCCGTTACCGCCGGCCGTGTTTCAGTTGCCCGACGTCAGGCGGTTGATGGCCGCCTCGATGGTCAGCGTCTCGCGTGCGCCGGTCTTGCGATCCTTGATCTCGACCTCGCCGCCTGCCACGCCGCGCGGGCCGGCAATGACCTGCACCGGCGCGCCGATGAGGTCGGCGGTGGCGAACTTGGCGCCCGCGCGCTCGTCCTTGTCGTCATAGAGCACGTCGACGCCGGCGTTCAGCAGCGCGCCGTAGATCTTTTCGCAGGCCGCGTCGCAGGCTTCGTCGCCTGACTTCATGTTGATGACGATCGCCTCGAAGGGCGCGACGGCCTTCGGCCAGATGATGCCGTTCTCGTCGTGCGAGGCTTCGATGATCGCCGGCACGAGGCGCGTCGGGCCGATGCCGTAGGAGCCCATGTGCACGGTGTGCTCCTTGCCGTCGGGACCCTGGACCTTGGCGCCCATGGCTTCGGAATATTTCGTGCCGAAATAGAAGATGTGGCCGACCTCGATGCCGCGGGCCGACAGGCGTTCGCCTTCGGCGATCGCCTCGAAGGCGGGCGCGTCGTGCATTTCCGACGTCGCGGCGTAGCGCGAGGTCCACTTGTCGAAGATGGCGCGCAGGCCCGCCACGTCCTCGAAGTTCGTGTCGATGCCGGGAATGTCGAAGTTCAGGAAGTCCTTGTGGCAGAAGACTTCCGACTCGCCGGTGTCGGCGAGGATGATGAATTCGTGGCTGAGATTGCCGCCGATCGGGCCGGTGTCGGCGCGCATCGGAATGGCGCGCAGGCCCATGCGCGAGAAGGTGCGCAGGTAAGCCGCGAACATGCGGTTATAGGCGTGCTCGGCCCCTTCCCGGTTCAGGTCGAAGGAATAGGCGTCCTTCATCAGGAACTCGCGCGAGCGCATGGTGCCGAAGCGCGGACGGATCTCATCGCGGAACTTCAGCTGGATATGGTAGAGGTTGAGCGGCAGGTCCTTGTAGGACTTCACGAACGAACGGAAGACGTCCGTGATCATCTCCTCGTTGGTCGGACCGTAGAGCATGGGGCGCTCCTGGCGGTCCTTGATGCGCAGCATCTCCTTGCCATAGGCGTCGTAGCGCCCGCTTTCCTGCCAGAGCTCGGCGGACTGCAGCGTCGGCATCAGAAGCTCGACGGCGCCGGAGCGGTTCTGCTCCTCGCGGATGATGCCGTTGACCTTGTCCAGCACGCGCTTGCCCAGCGGCAGCCAGGTATAGATGCCCTGGGACTGCTGCTTGACCATGCCCGCACGCAGCATGAGCCGGTGCGAGACGATCTCGGCTTCCTTGGGGTTTTCCTTCAGGATGGGCAGGAAGAAGCGGGAAAGGCGCATATCGGGTTCCGGAGTGACTGATCCGCCCTATTTCGGGAATCGGGCAAAATGACGTTGATTTTCACGCGTTCATAAACGCTTCGCCAAAGGAAGGGAACCCGGCAGCCGTGCGCGAGCGCTCCGGCGAAGCACTGTCCACCGATCATACCGCGCTGCGCGCAATTGTGGCAAAAAATGGGGGCCGCCAATAACGGAAATTGCGCGCCGCCTGTCAACGGGAAAATTTTATTCCACTGTAGCAAAAATGCAAAAAAAGCGGATGACAACGCCTAACGTTTGGGCTAGTTTCAGGCCACAAAACAGGCAAGAAGTGCAAATTCTTGCCATTTCGCGGTCAAGTCTTGGGAGGATCAGATCTTTGGCGCGCGTAGACGCTGCCACCGCACAACGGATAGAGATCACGCGATACCTGTAAAACAAGGCTTTATGCCTTGTTTTTTTTTGCCTTTTGCAAACCGCCCTCTCCTTTTAACGCCTTCGCGCCGGCGGTCCATGCGTCAAAGCCGCACAGGACCTCCCCTCTGCGACACTCCGCCTCACGTTACGTCAGCCACACATGGCCGAAAGGCCTGGAAGGCGCGCGCGAACGGGGCTTTCCGTGCGAAAATGCGACAGGGTGCAAAGGGAAGAGTTTTCCGGCCGGCGCCGGTGGGCGTGGAATGTCTTGCCTCGGGGCAGATCGGCCGCGTTAACCTCTGTGGCCGCCCTACTTGAAATCGGGCATGAACTGCGGAATGGCGTCGATGCCATAGCCGAGGCGGACCGACAGGATATACCAGGCGCCATAGACGATGGCCGAGACGACGGTCGTCAACGCCACGATGCGGCCGCCGCGGAATCGCGCGGGCGCGCTCTCCACCGTGCCGGGCACGACCTCCTCGGCTTCCGCCTGCGTCTTCAGCCCGAAGGGCAGAACGGCAAAGAGCGTCATCCACCAGACGATGAAATAGACGGCGAAATAGGAAAAGAGCTGCATCAACGATCCTCGTGCGACAGCGGCCTTTTACGCCTGACAGCGCGGAAGTTCAAATGGCCGCGGGGCGGCGTGCTGTCACACCTGTTCGAGTTCGACCAGCGTGCCGAGGAAATCCTTGGGATGCAGGAACAGCACCGGCTTGCCATGGGCGCCGGTCTTGGGGTTGCCGTCGCCCAGCACGCGCGCGCCGCCGGCGATCAGCCGGTCGCGGGCGGCGAGGATATCGTCGACCTCGTAGCAGATGTGGTGCATGCCGCCGGCCGGCGCCTTTTCGAGGAAGGCGGCGATCGGCGAGGCCTCGCCGAGCGGTTCCAGCAGTTCCACCTTGGTGTTCGGCAGTTCGACGAAGACCACCGTCACGCCATGCTCCGGCAGGGCCTCGGCGGCCGAGACCCTTGCGCCCAGCGTGTCGCGATAGGTCGCGGTGGCGGCGGCAAGGTCCGGCACGGCGATGGCGATGTGGTTGACCTTTCCGAGCATGCTTGTCTCCCGTCGGCGGATTGGTGGAGGCAGGTCCCCGTCCCGCCGCCGCCCGCACCCCCGGGGGCGCGGTTCGCGGCGGCGCGAGCGGAACAGTCCCGCGATCAGATCTTCGTCAGGAACACCGTGACGACGGGCTTCTTGCCCCAGATCTCGTTGGCGGTGGAGCGCACGGCGCGGCGCACGGCCTCGCGCACCATTTCGAGGTCCTTGCGGCGGGCGCGCGGAATGCTTTCGACGGCGCCGAGCACGGCGTCATAGAGCGTGTCACCCATGTCCTCACCCTCGTCGTCGAACTGCGGCAGGCCGAAGGGCTCCACTTCCGGGTCGCCCTGGAAGTCGTAGCGGCTGTCGAGCAGGATGCTGACGGCGACATGGCCGACGAAGGCGAGCTTGCGCCGGTCGCCGATGCCCATTTCCTCGTAGTCGCCGATGAGGTTGCCGTCCTTGAAGATGCGGCCATGCGGCGCGTGGTCGACGACCTCGGGCGCGCCGGGCGCCAGCCGCAGCATGTCGCCGTTGCGCACGCGCGGCACCTCGGCGATGCCGGACTGCTCGGCAAGCTCGGCATGGGCCGTCAGATGGGCCGCCTCGCCATGCACGGGCACGACCATCTTCGGGCGCACCCAGCCATACATCTGCTGCAGCTCGTGGCGGCGCGGATGGCCGGAGACATGCACCAGCGCCTCGGCGTCGGTGATGACGTTGATGCCCTGCTCGATCAGGCCGTTCTTGATGTCGTTGATCGCCTTCTCGTTGCCCGGAATGGCGCGCGAGGAGAAGATGATCGTGTCGCCATCGGTAAAGGCGACGTTGCGCATCTCGTCGCGGGCGATCTTGGCGAGCGCGGCGCGCGGCTCACCCTGGCTGCCCGTGAGGATGACGACGACCTTGTCGCGCGGGATATAGCCGAACTCGTCCTCGGCAATGAACGGCTTGATGCCTTCCATCAGGCCGATGTCGCGCGCCACGTCCGTCACGCGCTTCATGGAACTGCCGAGCAGCAGCACCTCGCGCCCGGCGGCTTCCGCGGCCTTGGCGATGGAGCGGATGCGGCCGACATTCGAGGAGAAGGTGGTGATGCCCACCCGGCCCTCGGAGGCCTCGATGATCTTGGTCAGGCTTTCCGACACTTCGCGCTCGGAGGGCGAGATGCCGTCGCGCACCGCATTGGTGCTGTCGCAGATCAGCGCCAGCACGCCCTCGTCGCCGAGCTTGCGGAAGCGGCTCTCGTCGGTCAGCGGACCGAGCGACGGTTCGAGGTCGATCTTCCAGTCGCCGGTATGCACGACCGTGCCAAGCGGCGTCTTGATGACCAGCGACATCGGCTCGGGAATGGAGTGGTTGACGCCGACGGCCTCGATCTCGAAGGGGCCGACATTGATGCGGTCGCCCTGCTTGAAGATCGTCACCGGGATTTCGACGCGGCTGCGCTCGTAGTCGCGCTTGGCCTCCAGCATGCCGGCCGTGAACGGCGAGGCATAGACCGGCACGTTGAGGCCGGGCCACAGGTCGTTCAGCGCGCCGTAATGGTCCTCGTGCGCATGGGTGATGATGATGCCCTTGAGGTTCTTGCGCTCTTCCGCCAGGAAGCGGATATCGGGCAGCACGAGATCGACGCCCGGCAGGTCCGGTCCCGGGAAGGTGACGCCGCAATCGACCATGATCCACTGGCGGTTCGTCTTCGGGCCGTAGCCGTAGAGCGCCAGGTTCATGCCGATTTCGCCGACGCCGCCAAGCGGCAGGAACACCAGTTCGTCTTCTTTTGCCATCGGGTTCAAAATTTCCTATCCAAAAAACACATCGCCGGCCGCGATCAGCCGCGTGCCGCCGTCATCGGTTTCCAATTTCAGGAGACCTGTATCATCAATTCCGGCAAAGCGCCCGGAAATAGAACGGTCGGGCAGATTGACCGTGATGTTTTCCCCCACCCCGCCGGCGACCGCTTTCCAGCGCTCCATGATGGCCGCGATGCCGCGTCCGCGGTGCCACAGCGACAGCGTTTCGGCCATCGACTGGAAGAGATGGGCGAAGAGTTCGTCGGGCGATGCGGAGACCGCGAAATCGCGCAGCGTCGCCACGGGATAGAGCCCCGCATCCGGCGCGACGGCGACATTGATGCCGATGCCGATGACCAGCGCATGCCGCCCGTCGGGCAGCGTCTCGCCCTCGATCAGGATGCCGCAGACCTTGCGGCGCTCGATGAGGATGTCGTTCGGCCACTTGATCAGCACCTCGGCGCCATCCAGCGGCATGACGCGGCTGACGGCGTCCTGCACCGCGACGGCGACGGCGAGCGGCAGGGAGCCGAGCCGCTCCATCGGCGCGGCGTCGATCAGGAGCAGCGAGGCATAGAGATTGCCGGGCTCGGAGAACCAGGCGCGCCCGCGCCGGCCGCGCCCGCTCGTCTGCCGGTCGGCGGTGATCCAGAGACCGGAAAGCGCGCCCTTTCGGGCGCGCTCCAGGCATTCCGTATTGGTCGAGCCCACATCGGTGAGCGCCTCGTGCCGGAAGTCGTCGAGCGACAGCTGGCGAGGATTTTCAGACCCGCTCAAAAGAAGGTCCGCGCCGCGGCTTCCGCCGCATTGCCGATCGGCCCGCCGATCAGGAAGTAGCCGAGCACGAAGAGACCGGAGAGGCCGAAGACCAGCTTCAGCTCGCCCGAGGTGCGGGCGAATTCACCGGTCGGCTCGTCGAACCACATGACCTTGATGACGCGCAGGTAATAGTAGGCGCCGACGACCGAGGCGAGCACGCCGATGATGGCGAGCGCGTAGAGCTGGGCTTCGATGGCCGCCATGAACACGAAGTACTTGGCGAAGAAGCCTGCCATCGGCGGGATGCCGGCGAGCGAGAACATCAGGATCGTCATGACGGTGGCCATGAACGGATTGGTCGAGGACAGGCCCGCGAGATCGTCGATATTCTCGACATTGCCACCTTCCTTGCGGCGCATGGCGAGGATGATGGCGAAGGTGCCGAGCGTCATGACCATGTAGATGAGCATGTAGAGCGCGACGCCGCGCACGCCGGCCATGGAGCCGGCGGCAAGGCCGACCAGCGCGTAGCCCATGTGGCCGATGGAGGAATAGGCCATGAGGCGCTTGATGTTGCGCTGGCCGATGGCCGCGAAGGAGCCGAGCAGCATCGAAGCGATCGAGATGAAGACGATGACCTGCTGCCAGTCGGCGACGACCGGCTGGAAGGCGTCGATGACGATGCGCACCAGCATGGCCATAGCGGCGACCTTGGGGGCGGCGGCGAAGAAGGCCGTCACCGGGGTCGGCGCGCCTTCATAGACGTCCGGCGTCCACATGTGGAACGGCACGGCCGAGATCTTGAAGGCAAGGCCGGCAAGGATGAACACCAGGCCGAAGACGAGGCCGAGCGAACGACCCTCGGCCGAGAGCGCGGCGGCGATGTCCTGGAAGCCGATATGGCCGGTGAAGCCATAGACCAGCGACATGCCGTAGAGCAGCATGCCCGAGGAGAGCGCGCCGAGCACGAAATACTTCAGGCCCGCTTCCGTCGAGCGCAGGCTGTCGCGGTTGATCGCGGCGACCACGTAGAGGGCGAGCGACTGGAGTTCCAGCGCGAGGTAGAGCGACAGCAGGCTGTTGGCAGAGATCATCAGCAGCATGCCGAGCGTCGAGAGCACGACGAGCACCGGGAACTCGAAACGGTCGAGCTGGTCGGAGCGGGCGTGGCCGACGGTCATGACCATGGCGGTGATGGAGCCGATCAGCGACAGGACCTTCATGAACTTGGCGAAGGCGTCGGAGACGAAGGCGCCGCCATAGGCCTGGCCCTCGCCCGTGGCGAGCACGAGCCAGAGACCGGCGATGATGAGGAGCGCGACGGCAAGGCCGGTGACGGTGGTGCCCGAGCGTTCGCCCGAGAACACACCGATCATCAGCAGGACCAGACCGCCGACGGCGAGAATGATCTCGGGCGTCGAGAGCTGAAGGCTGGCGAGGATAGTATCAGCAGTCATGTTCGGTCCCGTCCTCAGTTCGCCGAGAGCGCAACGGATTGCGCCGCTTGCAGAGCCGCGGAGTATTGATTGAGAAGCGCGTCGACCGAAGCCGCCGTCACATCGAAGACCGGCGCCGGATAGACACCGAAGAAGATCGTCAGGATCACCAGCGGGTAGAGCAGCGCCTTTTCACGGCCCGACAGGTCGAGCAGCGACTTCAGGCTTTCCTTCTCCAGCGCACCGAAGATCACGCGGCGGTAGAGCCACAGCGCGTAGGAGGCCGACAGGATGACGCCGGTGGTGGCGAAGAACGCGACCCAGGTGTTGGCGCGGAAGGCGCCGAGCAGGGTCATGATTTCGCCGACGAAGCCCGAGGTGCCCGGCAGGCCGACATTGGCCATGGTGAAGATCATGAAGGCGACGGCGTATTTCGGCATGTTGTTGACGAGGCCGCCATAGGCCGCGATCTCGCGGGTGTGCAGGCGGTCGTAGACAACGCCGACGCAAAGGAAGAGCGCGCCGGAGACGATGCCGTGCGAGAGCATCTGGAAGATGGCGCCCTGGAGACCCTGCGCGTTGGCCGCGAAGATGCCCATGGTGACATAACCCATATGGGCGACCGACGAATAGGCGATCAGCTTCTTGATGTCGTCCTGCATCATCGCGACCAGCGAGGTGTAGATGATGGCGATGACCGACAGCGCGAAGACGAAGGGCGCGAAATAGTCGGAGGCGAGCGGGAACATGGCCAGCGAGAAGCGGATGAAGCCGTAGCCGCCGAGCTTCAGGAGGACGCCGGCCAGGATGACCGAGCCGGCCGTCGGCGCCTGAACGTGCGCATCGGGAAGCCAGGTATGGACCGGCCACATCGGCATCTTCACCGCGAAGGAGGCGAAGAAGGCGAGCCACAGCCAGGTCTGCATATGGGCCGGGAAGTTGTAGGCGAGCAGTTCCGGAATGTCCGTCGTGCCGGCCTGCCAGTACATCGCCATGATGGCGAGCAGCATCAGAACCGAGCCGAGCAGCGTGTAGAGGAAGAACTTGTAGGACGCGTAGACGCGATCCTTGCCGCCCCACACGCCGATGATGATGAACATCGGAATGAGGCCCGCCTCGAAGAAGACGTAGAAGAGAACGATGTCGAGCGAGACGAAGACGCCGACCATGAACACTTCCAGAAGCAGGAAGGCGATCATGTATTCCTTCAGGCGCTTCTCGACCGAGTGCCAGCTTGCGAGCACGCAGAACGGCATCAGGAAGGTCGAGAGGATGACGAACAGCATGGAGATGCCGTCGACGCCGAGATGGTAGGAAATGCCGGTGCCGAGCCAGTCATGCTTCTCGGTCATCTGGAAGCCGGGGTTCGAATAGTCGAAGCCGGCCCAGATGAAGAGCGAGAGCACGAAGGTGAAGACCGTCGTCAGCATCGCGACGTTCAGGATGTTGCGGCGGCCGTACGGGCTGTCCTCGCGGGTCAGCAGCAGAAGCGCCACGCCGACGAGCGGGAGGAAGGTGACCGCTGAAAGAATGGGCCAATCGGTCATCAGAGGGAGCTCCCGAGCATCATCCAGGTAACGAGTGCCGCAATACCCAGCAGCATCGCGAATGCGTAGTGATAGAGGTAACCGGTCTGGAGACGGACGACGCGGTTGGTGACGTCGACGACACGGGCGGCGATGCCGTTCGGGCCGAGACCGTCGATGACGGCGCCGTCACCCTTCTTCCAGAGGAACTTGCCGAGCGCCTTCGCCGGACGGACGAAGATGGCGTCGTAGAGTTCGTCGAAGTACCACTTGTTGAGCAGGAACTGGTAGAGACCGCGGTGCTGCTCTGCGAGGGCCTTCGGGGTTTCCGGCGAGCGGATGTACATGTACCAGGCCGTGACGAAGCCGATGGCCATGGCGGCGAACGGGCTCCACTTCACCCACTTCGGCACATTGTGGAACTCGTGCACGAGGTGGTTTTCCGGACCCGTGAAGATCGCGCCCTGCCAGAACTCCTCGTAGTGATGGCCGTAGAAATATTCCACGAAGATCACGCCGGCGGCGACCGCGCCCGCGGCGAGCAGGTAGAGCGGGATCAGCATGACCGCCGGGGATTCATGCACGTGGTGCATGACGTCGGCGGAGGCGCGCGGCTTGCCGAAGAAGGTCAGGAAGGCGAGACGCCAGGAGTAGAAGCTGGTGAAGAGCGCAGCGATGACCAAGAGCACGAAGGCAAAGCCTGCGACCGGGCTGTGCGAGGCGAAGGCGCTCTCGATGATCGCATCCTTCGAGAAGAAGCCGGCAAAGCCGATGACGGTGCCCGGGATGCCGACGCCCGTCAGCGCCAGCGTGCCGATCGTCATCATCCAGAAGGTGACCGGGATGTGCTTGCGAAGGCCGCCCATGTAACGCATGTCCTGTTCGCCATCGACGGCGTGGATGACCGAGCCGGCGCCAAGGAACAGGAGCGCCTTGAAGAAGGCGTGCGTGAAGAGGTGGAAGATCGCCGCGCCATAGGCGCCGATGCCGAGCGCCACGAACATGTAGCCGAGCTGCGAGCAGGTCGAATAGGCGATGACGCGCTTGATGTCGTTCTGCACGAGGCCGACCGTCGCCGCGAAGAAGGCGGTGATCGCGCCGACCAGCGTCACGACGAGCAGCGCATTGTGCGACAGTTCGAAGAGCGGCGACATGCGGGCGACGAGGAAGACGCCGGCGGTGACCATGGTTGCGGCATGGATGAGGGCCGAAACCGGGGTCGGGCCTTCCATGGCGTCCGGCAGCCAGGTGTGCAGCAGGAACTGCGCCGACTTGCCCATCGCGCCCATGAAGAGCAGCAGGCAGGTGGCGGTCAGGGCCTGCGACTTGTCGAGGCTCATGCCGAAGAGGTTGATGACGGGTTCGGCTGCATCCGCAGCGCCTTCGGCCGGCAGGTAGGTGGCGGCGGTGGCGAAGATCGTCTCGAAATTGATCGAGCCGAACAGCACGAAGACCGAGAAGATGCCGAGCGCGAAGCCGAAGTCGCCGACGCGGTTGACGATGAACGCCTTCATGGCGGCGGCGCTGGCGGACGGCTTCTTGTACCAGAAGCCGATCAGCAGGTACGAGGCCAGGCCCACGCCTTCCCAGCCGAAGAACATCTGCAGGAGATTGTCCGACGTCACCAGCATGAGCATGGCGAAGGTGAAGAGCGAGAGATAGGCGAAGAAGCGCGGCCGATGCGGGTCGTGGTGCATGTAGCCGATGGAGTAGACGTGAACGAGGGTCGAGACCGAGTTCACGACGACGAGCATGACGGCCGTCAGCGTGTCGACGCGGAACGCCCATTCGACGTCGAAGCCGCCGGACTGGATCCAGCGCAGCACGCCGACCTTGATCATTTCGGTCTCGCCCAGGGCGACGTCGAAGAAGACGATCCAGGACAGGACGGCCGCGATGATCATGAAGCCGGAGGTGACGTATTCGGACGCCTTGGCGCCGATGGCATTGCCGCCGAGACCGGCGATCAGGAAGCCGATCAGCGGAAGAAAGACGATTGCCTTGATGATGGTATCCATGACCCGATCAGCCCTTCATCATATTGACGTCTTCGACGGCGATCGAACCGCGGTTACGGTAGAAGACGACGAGAATTGCAAGACCGATGGCCGCTTCCGCAGCCGCGACGGTCAGAATGAACAGCGCGAAGACCTGGCCGACCATATCGTTCAGGAAGGCCGAGAACGCGACCATGTTGATGTTGACCGACAGCAGGATCAGTTCGATCGACATCAGGATGACGATGACGTTCTTCCGGTTCAGGAAGATGCCGAAGACGCCGAGGACGAAGAGGATGGCGCTGACGGTGAGATAGTGGGAAATACCGATTTCCATTTTGCTTTTCCTTGTCCGCGCGGCCTCAGATGCCCTGTCCGGGCTTCACCTTGACGACCTCGACAGCGGTTGCCGGCGAGCGGGCGACCTGTGTCGGGATGTCCTGGCGCTTGATGTTTTCGCGATGGCGCAGCGTCAGCACGATCGCGCCGATCATGGCGACGAGCAGGACGAGGCCGGCGATCTGGAAGTAGTAGACGTAGGTCGTGTAGAGCACGTCGCCGAGCGCGGCGGTGTTGGTGCGCTCGCTGATTGGCGGGATCGGCATCGAGGCATTGGCGGCGATCTCGGGCGAGAGCGTCGAGCCGCCGATGACGACGATCAGTTCGATGGCGAGGATCACGCCGATCAGCGCGCCGACCGGGGCATAGTCGAGAACACCCGCGCGCAGCGCCGCGAAATCGATGTCGAGCATCATGACGACGAAGAGGAAGAGAACCGCGACGGCGCCGACATAGACGACCAGCAGGATCATCGCCAGGAACTCGGCGCCCGTCAGGAGGAAGAGGCCCGCCGAATTGAAGAAGGTGAGGATCAGGAACAGCACGGAATAGACCGGGTTCCTGGACGCGATCACCATGAAGGCGGACGCCACCGCCACGAAGGCGAACAGATAGAAGAATAGAGCCTGCAGACCCATTTTGGTGCCTTTTCGTCTTCCCCGGAGAAGGTCCCCCTCCCCGTCGAAGCCTGACGACCTTTCGTCAGGCACTTGCTTTCATTTTGCCCTTCCGCTGCCGATCAGCGGTAAGGCGAATCCATAGCGATGTTGCGGGCGATTTCCCGCTCCCAGCGATCGCCGTTCTCGAGGAGCTTCTGCTTGTCGTAGTAGAGCTCTTCGCGCGTCTCGGTCGAGAACTCGAAGTTCGGACCTTCGACGATGGCGTCGACCGGGCAGGCTTCCTGGCAGAAGCCGCAATAGATGCACTTCACCATGTCGATGTCGTAACGCACCGTGCGGCGCGTGCCGTCGTTGCGGCGCGGGCCGGCCTCGATGGTGATGGCCTGGGCCGGACAGATGGCTTCGCACAGCTTGCAGGCGATGCAGCGCTCTTCGCCGTTCGGGTAGCGGCGCAGCGCATGCTCGCCGCGGAAGCGCGGAGAGACCGGGCCCTTTTCGAAGGGATAGTTCACCGTCGCCTTGGGGCGGAAGAAGTAGCGCATCGACAGGAAGAACGCGCCGACGAATTCCTTCAGGAACAGCGAATTTACGGCTTGCGAAAGACTAGCCATGCTTAAGCTCCAATGCTGCTGAGGGTCCGGGCGGTCATGCGGACCAGCCCGTGAGCTTCAGCACGAATGCAACGATGACGACCATGGCCAGCGAGATCGGCAGGAAGACCTTCCAGCCGAGGCGCATGAGCTGGTCGTAGCGGTAGCGCGGCACGAAGGCCTTCACCATCGCGAACATGAAGAAGACGAAGGACGCCTTCAGGACGAACCAGATGATGCCCGGGACCCAGTTGAGGAACCAGACGTCGACCGGGGGCAGCCAGCCGCCGAGGAAGAGGATCGTGGTCAGCGCGCACATCAGGCAGATGGCGGCATATTCGCCGAGCATGAACATCATGTACGGGGTCGAGCCGTATTCGACCATGAAGCCGGCGACGAGTTCGGATTCGGCTTCCGGAAGGTCGAAGGGCGGGCGGTTCGTCTCGGCGAGCGCCGAGATGAAGAACACCACGAACATCGGGAACAGCGCCAGCCAGTGCCAGTCGAGGAAGGAGGCCGGCAGGCCGAGGCGCGTGCCGAGGCCGTCGTTCTGCGACATGACGATATCGGTCAGGTTCAGCGAGCCGACGCAGAGCAGCACGGTGACGATGACGAAGCCGATGGAGACTTCGTAGGACACCATCTGCGCGGCGGAGCGAAGCGCGCCGAGGAACGGATACTTGGAGTTGGACGCCCAGCCGCCCATGATGATGCCGTACACTTCGAGCGAGGAAATCGCGAAGATGTAGAGGATGCCGACATTGATGTTGGCGATCACCCAGCCATTGTTGAGCGGCACGACCGCCCAGGTGGCGAGCGCCAGCGTCACGGAGACGAGCGGGGCGAGCAGGAAGATCACCTTGTTCGCCGTCGCCGGAATGACCGGCTCCTTGAAGACGAACTTCAGAAGGTCGGCGAAGGACTGGAACAGGCCCCAGGGACCGACGACGTTCGGGCCGCGGCGCAGCTGAACGGCCGCCCAGATCTTGCGGTCGGCAAGAAGGACATAGGCGATGAAGACCAGAAGCGCGACCAGCAGCAGAAGCGACTGGGCGATCATGATCACCGCGGGCCAGACATAGGTCGAAACGAAAGCGTCCATAATGCTTTATCCCTTCGCGCTCATTCCGCCGCGACTTTGAAATTGTTGCGGGCCAGAGCCGAACATTCGGCCATGACCGCGGAGGCGCGCGCTATCGGGTTCGTCAAATAGAAGTCTTTGACCGGAGACGCAAACCCGGAATTCGCCATCGTCCCGCCTTTTTTCGCAAGTGCGGAAAGATCGGCGATATCGCCGGCTGCGATCTCGTCGATCGCTGCGAAATGCGGGTGCGCCGCATAGAGTTTTGCACGCAGCTGCACCAGCGAATCGAAGGGCAGCTTCTTGCCGAGCACGTCGGAAAGCGCACGCAGGATCGCCCAGTCCTCGCGGGCGTCGCCCGGCGCGAAGCCGGCGCGGTTGCCCATCTGGACGCGGCCTTCGGTGTTGACCCAGGTGCCCGACTTCTCGGTATAGGTCGCGCCCGGCAGGATGACGTCGGCGACATGCGCCGCGTTGTCGCCGTGCGAACCGATATAGACCGTGAAGGCGCTCTTTCGGGAGAAGTCCATTTCGTCGGCGCCGAGCAGGAACAGCACGTCCGTGCCGGTCAGCATGTCGGCCGCCGTCTTGCCGCCCTCGCCCGGCACGAAGCCGAGGTCGAGGCCGCCGACGCGCGAGGCCGCGGTGTGGAGAACGGCAAGGCCGTTCCAGTCCGCCTTCACCGCGCCGACCTTCGCGGCAAGCGCCGAGACGGCCGAGAGAACGGCAAGGCCGTCGGGACGCGACAGCGCGCCCTGGCCGACGATGATCATCGGACGCTCGGCCTTCTTGAGCTTGGCGGCGAACTTGACCGAACCGTCGATGAGGCCGGACAGCGTGTCCGTGCCGGCGCCGAGATAGTCGTAGCCGTAGCGCAGCTCGCCCTCTTCGCCGATCACGCCGATCGGGAAGTTGTCCATGCGCCAGCGCTTGCGGATGCGGG
Source organism: Shinella sp. G-2 (assembly GCF_050172695.1). Taxonomy (NCBI): domain Bacteria; kingdom Pseudomonadati; phylum Pseudomonadota; class Alphaproteobacteria; order Hyphomicrobiales; family Rhizobiaceae; genus Shinella; species Shinella sp. G-2. Next base: position 210,386 of record NZ_JBBEYH010000002.1, read on the forward strand.
CGTTGAGCACGGCCGCCTCGAGGCGCGGATTGGCGCCGACGATGAGCAGCGCGTCGGCCTGCTCGATGCCCTGGATGGTCGGGTTGAAGAGGTAGCTGGCGCGGCCGAGCGCGGGATCGAGAACCGAACCGTCCTGGCGGCAGTCGATGTTCTTCGAGCCGAGCGCGCCCATCAGTTCGCGCAGCGCGTAGATTTCCTCGACGGAGGCGAGGTCACCGGCGATGGCGCCGATGCGATCGCCCGCCTTGCCGGCAACGGCGGCCTTGATGGCGCCGAAGGCTTCGGCCCAGCTTGCCGGCTGGAGACGGCCGTCCTTGCGGACATAGGGGCGGTCGAGACGCTGGGTCTTCAGGCCATCCCAGATGAAGCGGGTCTTGTCGGAGATCCACTCTTCGTTGATCTCTTCATTGACGCGCGGCAGGATGCGCATGACTTCGCGGCCGCGCGTGTCGACGCGGATCGCCGAGCCGACGGCGTCCATGACGTCGACGGATTCGGTCTTGTTCAGTTCCCACGGACGGGCCGTGAAGGCGAAGGGCTTGGAGGTGAGCGCGCCGACCGGGCACAGGTCGACCACGTTGCCCTGCAGCTCGGAGGTCATCGCCTGTTCGAGATAGGTGGTGATCTCGGCATCCTCGCCGCGACCGATCAGGCCGAGCTCGGTGATGCCGGCCACTTCCGTCGTGAAGCGAACGCAGCGCGTGCAGTGGATGCAGCGGTTCATGATCGTCTTGACGAGCGGACCGATATACTTGTCCTCGACCGCGCGCTTGTTTTCGGCATAGCGCGAACTGTCGATGCCGAAGGCCATCGCCTGGTCCTGCAGGTCGCATTCACCGCCCTGGTCGCAGATCGGGCAATCCAGCGGGTGGTTGATCAGCAGGAATTCCATGACGCCTTCGCGCGCCTTCTTGACCATCGGCGTGGTCGTGAAGACTTCCGGCGCTTCGCCGTTCGGGCCGGGACGCAGGTCCCTGACGCTCATGGCGCAGGAGGCCGCCGGCTTCGGCGGGCCGCCCTTCACCTCGACGAGGCACATGCGGCAGTTGCCGGCAACCGACAGCCGCTCGTGGAAACAGAAGCGCGGAACCTCGGCGCCGGCCTCCTCACACGCCTGAAGCAGCGTGAAGTGATCCGGGACTTCGATTTCTTTTCCGTCGACTTTCAGCTTTGCCATATCTCAATCCCGCTTTTGACGCGGGAAAGTCCCGCGTCCTGCCAGCGCCATTCTCTCCGGCGTCCGGTCCGGGCCCTGCCCTTTCCGTCGGCCTTTGTTTCTCTGCCGGGTCCGGCGGGGTTATCCCCTGCCCTTCGCCAGCGCCCTTGCCTGCTCCACCCAGCCGTCGCGGGCGATGCGCCCGCTGAACCCGAGTTCGGCTTCGATCCGTGCCGCATCGGCGTCCGTCAGGGACGCGATGTCGGCGTACCGCCTGAGCCCCATGCCGTTCAGCACCTGCTCCAGCTTCGGCCCGATGCCTGAAATCCTCTTCAGGTCATCGGCCTTCGCGGCCCTTGCCGCCGGCGCCTTGCGCGCCGGCTTCTTCCCGGTCGCCGGCGTCTCTTGCGCCGGCTTCACCTCTGCCACCGGCGTCGCGTTCGTTTCGCGCACCACCTTCGCCTTCGGCGTCTCGGCCGGCGCCGCGTTCGGCACCACCCGCAGGTCCGGCTTCGCCCGTACCGGCGCCGCCCTCTCCTGCCCGGCCCTGTCCTGCCCGGCCCTGTCCTGCACAGCCTTGTCCCGTGCCATCTCGGCCCGGGCGCGTTCGGCCGCCTCGTCCATCGCCACCTTCGCCCGCTCGGCCGCCGTCTGCATCAGGCCCAGCATCGCCCCGGCCATCTGGCCCGCAATACCGAAACCGATCGCCGTCGTCGCGGCCATCGCAGCGACCGGATGGGCCATCAGCGGATGCAGCGGCACATCGGGCATGTCCTTCAGCCACGGGGCGAGACCGAAGGGGTCGTCGCCGGCGGCTTCAGCCGGCGGGACGTTGGTCGCATTCGCATCCTGTCCTGCCGGCTTCGTCATCGTCTTACTCCGCCGCTTCCAGCACCGCGCCATGCGCCATGGCATTGGCGGTGTACTGGTCGATGCGCGCCTCGATCTCGGGGCGGAAGTTGCGGATGAGGCCCTGGATCGGCCAGGCCGCCGCGTCGCCCAGCGCGCAGATCGTGTGACCTTCGATCTGCTTGGTGACGTCGAACAGCATGTCGATCTCGCGCTTCTGCGCGTTGCCGCGCACCATGCGCTCCATGACGCGCATCATCCAGCCGGTGCCTTCGCGGCACGGCGTGCACTGGCCGCAGCTCTCGTGCTTGAAGAAGGCCGAGATGCGCCAGATCGCCTTGATGATGTCGGTCGAGCGATCCATGATGATCATGCCGCCGGTGCCGAAGGAGGACTTCACGTCGCGCAGGCCGTCGAAGTCGAGCGTGACATTCATCATGTCCTCGCCCTTGACCACCGGGCACGACGCACCGCCGGGAATGACGGCGAGCAGGTTGTCCCAGCCGCCGCGAATGCCGCCGCCGTGCTTTTCCACCATTTCACGGAAGGAGATGCCCATGGCTTCCTCGACCGTGCAGGGCTTGTTGACGTGGCCCGACATCATGAACAGCTTGGTGCCGACGTTGTTCGGACGGCCAAAGCTGGAGAACCAGGCCGCGCCACGACGCAGGATCGTCGGCGTGACGGCGATGGACTCGACGTTGTTGACGGTCGTCGGGCAGCCGTAGAGACCCATATTGGCCGGGAACGGCGGCTTCAGGCGCGGCTGGCCCTTCTTGCCTTCCAGGCTTTCGAGCAGCGCGGTTTCCTCGCCGCAGATATAGGCGCCGGCGCCGTGGTGGACATAGACGTCGATGTCGTAGCCGAGCTTGTTGTTCTTGCCGAGAAGGCCGGCCTCGTAGCACTCGTCGATGGCGGCCTGCAGGGCCTCACGCTCGCGGATGAACTCGCCGCGCACGTAGATATAGGCCGCATGGGCGCCCATGGCGAAGGAGGCGACGACGCAGCCCTCGATCAGCGTGTGCGGATCGTGGCGCAGGATATCGCGGTCCTTGCAGGTGCCGGGCTCGGATTCGTCGGCATTGACGACGAGGTAATGCGGACGGCCGTCGGATTCCTTCGGCATGAAGGACCACTTGAGGCCGGTCGGGAAGCCGGCGCCGCCGCGGCCGCGCAGGCCCGAGGCCTTGACCTCGTTGATGATCCAGTCGCGGCCCTTTTCCAGAAGCTGCTTGGTGCCGTCCCAATGGCCGCGGGCCATGGCGCCCTTCAGCGACCGGTCCTTGGTGCCGTAGATATTGGTGAAGATGCGATCCTGGTCTTTAAGCATGATTCACCTCTTTACCGCGGCTTCTTGCCGAAGACGCGGATGTATTCCGCTTCGCCGCCCTTGGCGAGCGCCTTGGCCTGCTTGACCCAGTCGTCGCGCTCGATGCGGCCCTTGAAATTCAGATATCCGTCGACCCATTCGCGCTCCGCCTTCTTCCAGGCAGCGACCTGCGCGAAGGTGAAGATGCCGAGTTCGTGGAGCGTGCCCTCGATCTTCGGACCGACGCCAGAGATCAGCTTGAGGTCGTCGACGCTCGCCGGGCGGGCGATGCCGGCCGGGCGGTTCTTGTCCTCGAGCGACGGCTTGCCGGCGGAAGCCAGCGGCTGCTTGACGGCGGCGTCGCCACCTTCAGCGCGCGTGTCGCCCTTGGCCTTGGCATTGGCGGCCGCGTCCGCCTTGGCGGTGGCGGGCGTCTTCAGCTTCGGATTGGTCTCCTCGGCGTCCGTCCTGGCGCGGGCGGCGTTCGACGGGGGAACGCTGACGCTGTCCTCTTCGCTCTTCTTGGCGCGCGTCGTGGTCTTCTTCGCCGCCGGTTCCGGCTCGTTGAGGCTGGTGAGGCCACCGGCCGGGGCCGAATAGATGCGATCGATCTGCGTGCCCGGCGTGACGTCCGCGCCCTTGCCGGCGTCGAAGCGGTCGATGATGTGCTCAAGCTGCGTCGGCGTCAGGTCCTCGAAGCTGTCCTTGAAGATCATGATCATCGGCGCGTTGACGCAGGCGCCCTGACACTCGACCTCTTCCCACGACAGCGTGCCGCTCTCGTTGAGATGGAAGGGCTCGGGATGGATGCGCTTCTTGCAGACGTTGATCAGGTCTTCCGCGCCGCGCAGCATGCAGGGCGTGGTGCCGCAGACCTGGACATGGGCGCGCGTGCCGACCGGCAGCAGCTGGAACTGGGTGTAGAAGGTCGCGACCTCGAGCACGCGGATATAGGCCATGTCGAGCATGTCGGCGACATATTCGATCGCCGCCTTGGTGACCCAGCCGTCCTGCTCCTGCGCGCGCATCAGCAGCGGAATGACCGCCGATTGCTGGCGGCCCTTCGGATACTTGTTGATCGTGGCCTTGGCCCAGGTCGCGTTCTCCTTGGAGAAGGCGAAGCTGGCGGGCTGGACATTGTCATCGGCTAGTCGACGAACGGACATTCTGTAACGCCTTGTCTCAGTTAATCTGCCGGCACTGCGTCGTCGCGGAGACGAACCCGCAGGCATGCGCCGACGTGTCATTCTGCATGAATACGATGGCGCAGCCCACGGAGGCGCCGCCGCGGACGCCGGCTTTCAAGGCGGCGGTCGCACGGGCGGCGGTCGAAACGGGGGCTGCGGTCGGCATCACCGGTCAACCTCGCCGAACACGATATCGAGGGAGCCCAGGATCGCCGAGACGTCGGCGAGCTGGTGTCCGCGACAGAGGAAGTCCATGGCCTGGAGGTGGGCATAGCCCGGGGCGCGGATCTTGCAGCGGTAGGGCTTGTTGGTGCCGTCGGCGACGACATAGACGCCGAACTCGCCCTTCGGCGCCTCGACGGCCGCATACACTTCGCCGGCCGGCACGTGATAGCCTTCCGTGTAGAGCTTGAAGTGGTGGATGAGCGCTTCCATCGACCGCTTCATCTGGCCGCGCTTGGGCGGAACCATCTTGCCGTCGATCGAGGAGACCGGACCGACCTTGGCGTCGCCGAGCAGGCGGTTGACGCACTGGCGCATGATCTTGGCCGCCTCGCGCATTTCGATCATGCGGATGAGGTAACGGTCGTAGCAGTCGCCGTTCTTGCCGATCGGAATGTCGAATTCGAGGTCGGAATAGCACTCGTAGGGCTGCGAGCGACGCAGGTCCCAGGCCGCACCCGAACCGCGCACCATGACGCCCGAGAAGCCCCAGGCCCAGCAGTCTTCCAGCTTGACGACGCCGATATCGACGTTGCGCTGCTTGAAGATGCGGTTGCCGGTCAGCAGCTCGTCGATGTCGTCGACGGTCTTCAGGAACGGATCGATCCACTTGCCGATGTCTTCGACCAGCTCGTGCGGCAGGTCCTGGTGCACGCCGCCCGGACGGATATAGGCCGAGTGCATGCGCGCGCCGCAGGCGCGCTCGTAGAACACCATCAGCTTCTCGCGTTCCTCGAAGCCCCAGAGCGGCGGCGTCAGCGCGCCAACGTCCATGGCCTGGGTCGTCACGTTGAGGAGGTGCGAGAGGATGCGGCCGATTTCGGAATAGAGCACGCGGATCAGCTGGCCGCGGATCGGAACTTCCGTGCCCGTCAGCTTCTCGACGGCGAGCGCGAAGGCATGTTCCTGGTTCATCGGCGCCACGTAGTCGAGGCGGTCGAAATAGGGAACGGCCTGAAGATAGGTCTTCGTCTCGATCAGCTTCTCGGTGCCGCGATGCAGCAGGCCGATATGCGGATCGACGCGCTCGACGATTTCACCGTCGAGTTCGAGAACGAGACGCAGAACCCCGTGCGCCGCCGGGTGCTGCGGGCCGAAGTTGATGTTGAAGTTGCGAACGTTGTGCTCGTTCATGGGCGCGCTCCGCGCTGGAAGAGAGTAGTCAATAGCGAACCTACTCGCTACCGGCTATTCGCAGTTACATTAATCAGTTCGTCTTCGCCTTCTCGTCGCCCGGCAGCACGTAGTCGGTGCCTTCCCAGGGAGACAGGAAGTCGAAGTTGCGGAATTCCTGCTTCAGTTCGACAGGCTCGTATACGACGCGCTTGACCTCGTCGTCATAACGCACTTCCACGAAGCCGGTCGTCGGGAAGTCCTTGCGCAGCGGATGACCCTCGAAACCGTAGTCGGTGAGGATGCGGCGCAGGTCCGGGTGACCGGTGAAGAGGATGCCGTACATGTCGTAGGCTTCACGCTCGAACCAGTCGGCGCCCGGATAGACGGCGCAGGCCGACGGCACCGGAATGTCCTCGCCGGTCGCCACCTTGACGCGGATGCGCAGGTTCTGGCGCGGCGACAGCAGGTGGTAGACCACGTCGAAGCGCTCGGCGCGGGCCGGCCAGTCCACGCCGCAGATGTCGACGAGGTTGACGAAGCCGCACTGCACGTCGTCGCGCAGGAACGTCAGAAGCTCGACGACGCGCGCGCCGTCCGTCTTCAGGGTGAGTTCGCCAAAGGCGATATCGGCGGAGGCGACGAGACCGCCGGCCGCTTCGCCGATATAGGAGGAAAGCTCCTGGAGGGCTTCGCTCATCGTTTCAGTCCCCTGCCCTTAACGCTCGATCGTACCGGTCCGGCGGATCTTCTTCTGCAGCAGCAGCACGCCGTAGAGGAGCGCTTCTGCCGTGGGAGGACAGCCGGGTACATAGATGTCGACCGGCACCACGCGGTCACAGCCGCGCACCACCGAATAGGAATAGTGATAGTAGCCGCCGCCATTGGCGCAGGAGCCCATCGAGATGACGTAACGCGGTTCCGGCATCTGGTCGTAGACCTTGCGGAGCGCGGGCGCCATCTTGTTGGTCAGCGTGCCGGCGACGATCATGACGTCGGACTGGCGCGGCGAGGCGCGCGGCGCAAAGCCGAAGCGCTCGACGTCGTAACGCGGCATGGAAAGCTGCATCATCTCGACGGCGCAGCAGGCAAGACCGAAGGTCATCCACATCAGCGAGCCGGTACGGGCCCAGGTGATGAGTTCGTCCGTGGAGGTGACCAGAAAGCCCTTGTCGGCGAGCTCGTTGTTGATCTCGCCGAAGAAGGCATCGTTGCTGCCGACCGGCTTGCCCGTGTTGGGATCGATGATCCCCTTGGCCTGCGGCGCGACGAGCGTCGTGTTGGTATGAGCTACTCCCATTCGAGCGCTCCCTTCTTCCATTCGTAGATAAAGCCGATGGTCAGGACGCCGAGGAAGACCATCATGGACCAGAAGCCGAACCAGCCGAGCTCACCGAAGGACACGGCCCACGGGAACAGGAAGGCGACTTCCAGGTCGAAGATGATGAAGAGGATCGACACCAGATAGAAGCGGATGTCGAATTTCATGCGCGCGTCGTCGAAGGCGTTGAAGCCGCACTCGTAAGCGGAAAGCTTTTCCGAATCGGGGGCCTTGTATGCCACGGCAAAGGGCGCGACCAGCAGCGCAAGGCCGATCACGAGCGCGATACCGATGAAGATGGCGATCGGGATATAGGAACCGAGAAGTTCAGTCATTGGCGTCCATCCTGCCTGCTCGTGGCGCCGGAGAGACGCCTGTTGGTCAAAGACCTGCAAGCCGAGAAAGTATGTTGCAACGCCACGTCGTTAGCGCAGTGCGCGCCCCCGCGCAAGGCTTTGTCCGGCTTTCGCCGCAATCATTGTGTTCTTTTCCCGGCTGCCTCGAAAGGCTGGCGGCAGGCCCATTTAAATCGTTACGAAATCATGAAGGCCGGCACGCGGGGCGTTTCCCCGCGACTGCGAAGAAAAAGCCCCGCCAGCACCGCCCCGCCCGCTAGTTCGGATTCAAATTGAGCATCGGCACGACGCCGCCCGGCAGCATGGTGCGCGGCAGCTGGCCGTCCCATTTTTCCGCCTGCGTCAGCGAAACGAGGCCGGGATTGTCCTTCAGCGCGTCGCCGCGCGCCTTGATCGCCTCGGCTTCGGCCTCGCCGCGCAGCTTGATCGCCTCCGACTCGGCCTGGGCGGCAAGACGCACCGCATCGGCCTGGGCCTGCGCCTCGGCGCGGCGGGCATCGGCCTGGGCGCGCGCCTGCGTCACCGTGATTTCCGCCTGCACCTTTTCGCGCTCGGCATTCTGCCGCAGACGCTGCACCTCGACCTCGGCCAGCATGCGCTGCTCGATGCTCGCCTCGTAGGCCTCGGAGAAGTCGATGTTCTCGATCTGCACGCTGTCGATGATGACGGGGCCGGACACGCCTTCCTGGATGGCCGCCGCGACCTCGGCATTGAGGCGGCCGCGCTCCTGGATGGCCGTCACCGCGTTGAAGCGGCCGAACACCGTCTTGGTTTCCTCGAAGACCTTGCGCTCGATGAGGCGCGACAGCAGCCCGTCCTCCCCGCCATAGGTGCCGTAGACATCCTGCACGCGGTCGGCCGGAATGCGGTAGTTCACGGAAAGGCGGATATCGGCCGGCTGCTGGTCGCGGCTATAGGCCTCCATCTTCTCATAGACGATGGCCTTGGACTGCACGGAGATGCGCACGACCGAATCGATCAGCGGCAGCTTGAAGCCGAGGCCGGGCTCGGCCGTGCCCGAAACGGCGCCGTAACGCAGAATCACTCCGCGCTCGCCCTGGTCGATGGTGAACCACGAGCCGAACAGGATGCTGAGCGCGATGAGCGCGGCAAAGCCGCTGACAGCCATGGTGACGTAACGCATGCGAATCCCCCTCTTCCAGCCGGCAAGCTATACGAAGACGGAGAGGCGGCCAGAAACATTCGGCGCGAACACAAAGAATTTCCACCGGAACGCGCTTTGCGCGTCAAATGAGGAAATGCTTGTAAAGTCTTGGAAGAAAAGAAATGGCGCGAGTGACGGGGCTCGAACCCGCGACCTCCGGCGTGACAGGCCGGCACTCTAACCGACTGAGCTACACCCGCGCATCTTCTTGACCTTGCGGTCCCCGAATGTTCGTCCGGCCTTTCGAGTGGCGCGAGTGACGGGGCTCGAACCCGCGACCTCCGGCGTGACAGGCCGGCACTCTAACCGACTGAGCTACACCCGCGCATCTTCTTGACCTTGCGGTCCCCGAATGTTCGTCCGGCCTTTCGAGTGGCGCGAGTGACGGGGCTCGAACCCGCGACCTCCGGCGTGACAGGCCGGCACTCTAACCGACTGAGCTACACCCGCATTCCTCGAAAGCGTCCGGATGACGAAGCATCCGTCCCGAGCGGCCTCAGCCGTTCGATGAGCGGCTAACTACGGGGTTCGTGTTTGGGTGTCAAGCAGGTTTCAAGACAAAAGAATGACGCGCCGCGAAATGTTTCCACACCCTTGCGCATCTTCATGGCGCCATTCAAAAAAATGCAAAAAACTTTGCGATTGCCTCTTGCGGTTCGATCCGGTTCCGCATAGATCACAGCCACCAACGCGGCGGGCGATTAGCTCAGTTGGTAGAGCGCCTCGTTTACACCGAGGATGTCGGGAGTTCGAGTCTCTCATCGCCCACCATTCTTTTCAAAAGCCCTGTTTTCGCAGGGCTTTTTGCTTTTCAGACCTTTGAAAGTCCTTACCCGCCCTCTTTTGCCCGCGTTGATTTCATTGCGAAACCCGGCGCGGTTCCCTCGCCTTTTCGGGGCTAATTTGTCTGCCTGAAACGCATACCGTCTGCTGTCCATCAAGGACCTTACACCCTCATGTTCCGAGTACGCGCAAAGAGACGGCTTGAACTTCGCCCGGTCAAAGTCCTCGATGATTCTCCGAACTTGCATCAGCCCGCGCTTGCCAATGGAACGCTGGTACGCCGGGTCGACGAAGAGGTCTGTCGGATCGATCGTCCCGACGATGGGTATTCCTGTTGGTGGAATTCCAGGCGTCAGGCCACTGACGCGAGCGATCCAGGCAGAAGCGATTGGTTGCGCCTTGCGGTAACTCCGTCGCCAATTTACCTTCGGACTTCAACCAGAGATTTTGGAGGAAATTGATGCGCAGTGGCGTTATGGCACTCAGCATGGCACTCGCCTGTACAGCTTCGCCCGCAATGAGTGAAGAAGACTATCCATTCCCTCAGCTTCAGATCGAAATCTATTGCGACGCTCTGGTCGCCAAGATGCTCGACAAAAACGAACAGACGGCTGAGCGCGCAAAGTGCTTCATGCAAGAAACCCTTTGGAAAGCGCGGCTAGAGCCTTGGTGGCCGTTCTTGGACCCAAGGGTCAAGAGAATGATTGTCAAGGGTGACCTCAAGTCACCGCAGAACCAGACGTACCATGTACTGGTGAAACATACGGCGTTTGCCATAGGCAATGCCTGCCTAATGGGGCAGATGGAATGTAAGCCTAAAGCGCAGTGATACATGCATCACTGCCCTGCAGGGCATGGGTGCGACGGTTGTGCTTTTGCGCTGTCGGACGGGTCAGGTCGCCAAACTTAGGCCCGTCGCTTGAGGCGTTTCTGCGCCTCGGCCGCCCGGTTCATCCGGAACGGATCAAGCCTGTTCCTCGGCTTCGGTCGACGTCGCAGACGAAGAATCAGGCCGCGATCTGATCAAGGCGGATACCCCCAGACGAGTCGACAGACCTTTTCGATCTTCCAGTCCAGATCGCTCTGCTGATCCAAGAAGCGGACGAACGAGAGCGGGCCGGCGGCTGAAAGGTCGGGCCGCAAGGTCTTGCAGCCGAGATACGAGCGAGTTGCCCGATCAATCGCCAAGAAAGAAGGGTGGGTCGGACCAATGGCAGGGCGGGTCGGACTAAAGGCCGATTCTATCTGCGCGTGTTTGCTGTACGATTCCATCAGCATGCGCCAAGGAGGGCACTGTCGGATGGCGAACCGGATGGCCCGAGTGGTCGGCTGAGGTGGTGGTATGGCGAAGAAAACAACGCAGACCAGCACGTTCACGTGCAAATGCGGAGCCGTCAACGAAGTCGAGGTCGAGCTTTACGGCTTTGGCATGACGGACCGCGACAAGCTGGAAGCACTCTGCGCCCACTGCGACGAGCTTCTCTCGAGTTTTCAATGCTACGACGTCCGCGTTCACCTCTCACTCGCTCCGGCGACATCATAGCGGGTCTGTCGGCCGTGGCGTGTTCCTGCCCTACGGCCCCCTAGTTCACGAACGGAGGAAACGTGCGGTCGCACCTTGTCGATAACCACCTCCATAAATTGCAATCATCCTCTTCGGCACAATCTCGGAGTTGCGTATGAGCGGTTCGAACCAAAGCGAGATCAAGGCGCCGAAGCGAAAGCGCCAGGACAAGCGGCGGCGCGCCTGGATGGAGTTGCCACAAAATGTAGAGTGTGTGCACTGTGGCAATCCCGTCGATGCGGCAGGCGCCAACCTCAATTCCCCGCTCTGTCTTGTCTGCGAACGCGAATTAGGCCGCGCCGTTACGCCTCCTGTCGTCTCGGACGAAGCGGCTAACGGGTAGCCTTTACCAGCCAGAGCGTTCTCTTCCCGATCACCAATCGAACATTCGGAATGGCGTCCTGGATTCTGGAGAGATCCTCGGCGCTCAAATTGCTGATCGTTCCCTGGAAACCTCCCGATGAGGTTACGCGGCCCGAAACGTCCACCGCAATTGCGGTGGCGCCGTTCCTCAACACCAGCTTCGCCTCGCCAGCATACGGCCCAAGGCGGTCTGAGGTGGCGCGCACCCCGCCTCTGCCACTCCATGGCTCGGCCTGGATCGCCAATGCATGAGACTTAGACGAAGGTATAACCTCTAATCCTCGCCTGAACGCCCCGGGAACAGGACGTGTACGAACGAGCATTCCGAGACAAAAAGCGGTTTCTGCTTTCGGCGGTTGGTGCCGGCGCGGCGGCAGATGTCGATGAGGACCGTGATATCGTCTTCAGTATATCCCCGAGAAGCTCGGAAGCCCGGTCGGCTTCCTGGACATGCGGGGCATCCTCGGGGCGGATGAACGGTCCGGCAGAATCATGGATCGAAGGGCGTGAGAACGGCCAGCGTGGTCAATCCAGCCAAAAGGTGCGGTCCCAAATCGCGACGGCCCCAGCCACGTCGATAATAATGTCTCGCGCACGGCGCGCGACATGAGGCGGCACCCGGCCTTCGAGCACGATAGCCTGAGGCTGGAACGATATCTCCAGCCGGAAACGGCAGCAGATTTCGTCATACGCCACGGCCGACTTGATAGAAGCGCGCAGCCCATATTCCTGCGCGCCGAAGCCGCCGCCGAGAGATGCCTGAAACATCTCATCCTCCCATGTTTTCGAATATTCTTGAAAACAGGAATGTCGGCGCGAAGTTCCGGATGTGCGCGAAAGAAACCAATAAGATTTAAGGGGAGCCGCCGTTGAGCTTTGGCGGGCTCCCAAGCTCCGTTCTATGGCGCAGTCATAAAGAGAGGAGAAGTTGCCGCGGAGATCGTGCAGTCCGCAGTTCATCCATCGCATTGCCGAGGCTGCCAATGCACAATCTCATGTGCGCCCTTCCCATGCCCCTCAGGAGGGAAAAAAAGCGAAACTCACCTCGGCCTTGAAATACCGTCGCAGCAACCCTACATAGAATCCGTTCGCTTACGTAGCTCAACTGGACAGAGCACTGGCATGCCAAGCCGGAGGTTGTGAGTTCGAGTCTCACCGCAAGATTGGAAGGGCGCCCTTGTGGCGCCCTTCGCCTTTTCCGGAGTCTTCGCTTACGTTCCTCCGCCAACTTCCATGAACGTGGCAGAGGCGAGCAAAAACTCTGCCAATTTGGACGCGATCCATCCGGCAATGTGAGGCTGTCGACAAGGGTGGTGCGGCAGTGGCGCGACCCGTCGCCTCAATGCGTCGTCGGCGCGTCGTCTTCTTCCAGGAAGGACTGGATGCCATCGCGGGCGACGGTGGCGAGGAATTCGTCGAAGGCTTCGCGGTCGGTGGCGAAGGGTTCTTCCCATTCGAAGAGGTCTTCGTTCTGGGTGACGACTTCCAGCTTCCAGTCGTTCTGGGTGCCGGCGGGGCGGTAGATATCGACGAGGACGGTGATGTCGTCTTCCGTGTATTCCCCGGAAAGCTCGGAATGTTCCAGTTTCGGCTTCTTGGCCATGCGGGGCATCCTCGGGGCAGCGCCGGATGAACGATCCGGCAGGATCATGGATCGAAGGGAATGAGAACGGCCAGTGTGATCTCGCGGCAGCGACGTGACGTCAATCGGTCGCCCGACCCCGATCTAAAACTATCGGCAGTCGCGTTCTCAAGGCCTTGTGACAGAGCCGAGCGGCTTCGTCCACCCCTTCCTGCATCCAGAACCCGCCTGCCCGCGCCCGCCGCCTATTTCGGATGCGTCGGGGCGAATTCGGCGACGAGTTCATGCATCTCGCCGGGATAGGTCAGGCGCACATGGGTGATGTAGACGCCGCCGCTCCAGGTGCGGCGCTCGACGACGAGGCAGGGCGTGCCGGGGGCGATCGCCAGGAGTTCGGCGGCGCGGGCGTCGGCGCCGACGGCGCGGATGCGGTGTTCGGCGGCGCTCCACGGCACGCGGCTGATCAGCCAGGGGCTGGGCGCGACGTCGGTGAAGCTCTCCTCCGCCGCTTCCGGCACCGCCTCGAGGTTGATCAGGCGGTCTTCCAGGCAGAAGGGATGTTTTCCGGCAAAATGCAGCGCCGAGATTTCCGTCAGGCGCACCGCTTCGTTGAGCTCCAGCAGGCGGCGGTCTGCCGCCTTGGCGGCGCGGTCGAGGCGCGTGCGGCGCTGGTAGCGATAGGGCAGCCCGAGCGATTCGACTTCCAGGCGGATGTCATGGATTTCCAGCACGGCCGATTGGGCATGCGGATGGGTGACGTAGCTGCCGGATTTGCGGCGGCGCTCGATGAGACCGCGCTTGACGAGATCGGTGATCGCCTTGTTCACCGTCATGCGCGAGCACTGGTATTGCTCGGTCAGTTCGTGCTCGAAGGGAATGCGGTGACCGGGCGGCCATTCGCCAGACAGGATCTTGCCCTCCACATCCTCCAGGATGCGGCGGTGCAGCGACGGCTCCTTGGCTTCGACCGGCGTCGTGTGCGCGTCGATGGAAATGGTCGCCTCCGATCTGCCGGGCGCAGATTCGCCCGGTCCAAGAGTTGTAGGAAAGGCGGAAGCGCCTTTCAACAGGGCTTCACAACGGGTTTCAGGCCTCGGCAAGCGCGCGCATCACCGTGGTGAAGCGGCGGCCTACGGCTTCGCGGGCGACATGGCGGCCGCCCTCGACCTGCTTGCACCCGTTCACCCAGACGCAATCGACCTCGGCGCCATTGGCGAAGATCCAGCCGTCGAGCAGCGCATCCCCGGCAAGGTCGAGGCCATGGCGGGCCTTGACGCTGACGAAATCCGCCGCCTGACCGGCCGCAATGCCGGCGGCCGCGCCAAGGGCGGCGGCACCGCCGACGATGGCGCCGTCGAAGAGCGCGCGGCCCGTCGAGCCGCCGGGCGCGGCCAGCACGTTGCGGGCGCGATGGTAGAGACGCTCGGAATATTCGAGCTGGCGCAGCTCGTCCGGCAGGCCGATCAGCACGTTGGAATCGGAGCCGATACCGTAGCGGCCGCCGGCGGCGAAGAATTCCGGCGCCGGGAAGGTGCCGTCGCCGAGATTGGCTTCCGTGATCGGGCAGAGGCCGGCAATGGCGCCGGCTTCGGCCATGCCGCGCGTTTCAGCCTCCGTCATGTGCGTGGCGTGGATGAAGCACCAGCGGCCGTCGACCGCCTGGTTGTCGAGCAGCCATTCCACCGGGCGGCGGCCGCACCAGGCGATGCTGTCTTCCACTTCCTTGACCTGTTCGGAAATGTGGATGTGGATCGGCGTGTCACCGGCCATGGCGACGACGGTGGAAAGTTCGTCCGGCGTGACGGCGCGCAGGCTGTGCGGGGCGACGCCGGTGACGCCCTCCGGCAGGGCGTTCGTCAGCGCGCGGCAGCGTTCCAGAAGGCGGCCATAGGATTCGCGGTCGTTGATGAAGCGGCGCTGCCCCTCGCCCGGCGCGGTGCCGCCGAAGCCGGCATGGGCGTAGAAGACGGGCAGCAGCGTCAGCGCGATGCCGGTCTGGGAGGCGGCGGCGGCGATGCGGGCGGCCATTTCGCCGATATCGCCATAGTGCCCGCCGTCCTTGTCGTGATGCAGATAATGGAATTCGCCGACGCGGGTGAAGCCCGCCTCCAGCATTTCCACATAGAGCTGGCCGGCGACGGCCTCGACATCGTCGGGCGTCATGGACAGCGCGAAGCGGTACATGACATTGCGCCAGCTCCAGAAGGAATCGCTGCCCGGCCCGCGCGTTTCCGCAAGGCCCGCCATGCCGCGCTGGAAGGCGTGGCTGTGCAGGTTCGGCATGCCGGCGACCACGGTGTCGTGGCGCTCGTCGCCGGGCGCCGCAGCGGCCCCCTCCTCCAGCGATGCGATGCGCCCGTCCCTGACGTCGATGCGAACGTCCTTCGCCCAGCCGCCCTTAAGCAGCGCCTGCCTTGCATGAATAACAGCCATGGCCTGTCTCCCTCTCCCTTGTAACATCGACCTTGCAACATTGACGCCGGCATCAAATTGCCTCTTGCGTCTTCTGCGATTATGTATATACATTATTTGCATCACAGGGAAGAGGC
This sequence comes from Shinella sp. G-2, assembly GCF_050172695.1. Taxonomy (NCBI): domain Bacteria; kingdom Pseudomonadati; phylum Pseudomonadota; class Alphaproteobacteria; order Hyphomicrobiales; family Rhizobiaceae; genus Shinella; species Shinella sp. G-2. The sequence continues at coordinate 225,905 of NZ_JBBEYH010000002.1, forward strand.
AATCACGATGACGGCACAGGAAAAGGACACGGTCCGCGTCTGGCGCAATGCGCGGCTGGCGACGCTCAACGAAAGCCTGCCGGGGCTCGGCATCGTGGAAGATGGCGCCATCGCCGTGCGCGACGGCCGCATTGCCTTTGTGGGTCCTGAGGCCGACCTTCCCGCCGAATTCGCCAGCGCCGAACAGGTAGACTGCGAAGGCCGCTGGATCACGCCCGGCCTCATCGATTGCCACACCCATCTCGTGCATGCCGGCGACCGCGCCCATGAATTCGAGCTGCGCCTTGCCGGCGCCTCCTATGAGGAGATCGCCCGGGCCGGCGGCGGCATCGTTTCCTCCGTCAAGGCGCTGCGCGCGGCCAGCGAGGACGACCTGGTGCGCCAGACCCTGCCCCGCCTCCAGGCGCTGATGGCCGAGGGCGTGACGACGGTGGAGCTGAAATCCGGCTACGGCCTCGACACCGAGAACGAACTGAAGTCGCTGCGCGCCGCGCGCCGCGTCGCCGAAGAATGCGACGTCACCGTGCGCACCACCTTCCTCGGCGCCCATGCCCTGCCGCCGGAAATGAAGGGCGACAAGGCGTCCTATGTCGACAAGGTCGTGAACGAGATGCTGCCGGCCGTCGCGGCCGAGGGCCTTGCCGACGCCGTCGACGGCTTCTGCGAGGGCATCGCCTTCTCGGTCGAGGAAATGACCCGCGTCTTCGACGCAGCCAAGGCCCATGGCCTGCCGGTCAAGCTCCATGCCGACCAGCTTTCCAACCTGCATGGCGCGGAACTCGCCGCCCGCTACGGCGCGCTTTCGGCCGATCATCTCGAATATACCGACGACGCGGGCGCCGCCGAAATGGCCAGGGCCGGCACCGTCGCCGTCATCCTGCCCGGCGCCTTCTACTTCATCCGCGAAACGAAGAAGCCACCGGTCGATCTCTTCCGCAAGCACGGCGTCAAGATGGCCGTCGCCACCGATTCCAATCCCGGCACCTCGCCGCTCACCTCTCTGCTGCTCACCATGAACATGGCCGCAACCCTCTTCGGCATGACCGTCGAGGAATGCATCGCCGGCACGACGCGGGAAGCCGCGCGCGCGCTCGGCCTGGTCGATGAGGTGGGGACGCTCGAGGCCGGAAAGTGGGCCGACTTCGTCCTGTGGGACATCGGCCGACCGGCGGAACTGGTCTACCGCATGGGCTTCAATCCCATGCATGCCCGTATCCGCAGCGGACATTAATTCAGTCACGTCGCAGCCGCAGGCTGCATGGGGGAAAAACCATGACGATCACGCTTCACCCGGGCTCCGTTGCCCTGAAAACCCTTGAAACCATCTACTGGACCGGCGAAGCCGCCAAGCTCGATGCGTCCTTCAATGCCGGCATCGAAAAGGCCGCCGCGCGCATCGCGGAAATCGCCGCCGGCGACGCGCCGGTCTACGGCATCAACACCGGCTTCGGCAAACTCGCCTCCATCAAGATCGCGCCGGCCGACGTCGCCACGCTCCAGCGCAACCTGATCCTGTCGCACTGCTGCGGCGTCGGCAAGCCGCTCGCCGAGAACATCGTGCGCCTCATCATGGCGCTGAAGCTGATCTCGCTCGGCCGCGGCGCCTCGGGCGTGCGCATCGAGATCGTCCGCCTTCTGGAAGCCATGCAGGAAAAGGGCGTCATCCCGGTCATTCCGGAACAGGGCTCCGTCGGCGCCTCGGGCGACCTTGCCCCCCTCGCCCACATGACGGCCGTCATGCTCGGCGAAGGCGAAGCGACCTATGCCGGCGAACGCCTGCCGGGTGGTGCAGCCCTTGCCAAGGCCGGCCTCAAGCCCGTCGTTCTCGCCGCCAAGGAGGGCCTTGCGCTCATCAACGGCACGCAGGTTTCCACCGGCCTTGCGCTTGCCGGCCTCTTCCGCGCCTACCGCGCCGCCCAGGCCGCCGTCGTCACCGGCGCGCTGTCGACCGACGCCGCCATGGGCTCGTCCGCGCCGTTCCATCCCGATATCCACACGCTGCGCGGCCACAAGGGCCAGATCGACGTCGCCGCCTCGCTGCGCGCGCTCTTGTCCGGCTCCGTCATCCGCGACAGCCACATCACCGGCGACGAACGCGTTCAGGACCCCTACTGCATCCGCTGCCAGCCGCAGGTCGACGGCGCGTGCTTCGACCTTCTCGGTTCGGCCGCCCGCACGCTGGAAATCGAAGCCAATGCGGTCACCGACAACCCGCTCGTCCTGTCGGACAACAGCGTCGTGTCGGGCGGCAACTTCCATGCCGAGCCCGTCGCCTTCGCCGCCGACCAGATCGCCATCGCGGTCTGCGAGGTCGGCGCCATCGCCCAGCGCCGCATCGCGCTCCTGGTCGATCCCGCGCTCTCCTTCGGCCTGCCGGCCTTCCTCGCCAAGAAGCCGGGCCTCAATTCCGGCCTGATGATCGCGGAAGTCACCTCGGCCGCGCTGATGAGCGAGAACAAGCAGATGGCGCATCCCGCCTCGGTCGACTCCACCCCGACCTCCGCCAACCAGGAAGACCATGTCTCCATGGCCTGCCACGGCGCCCGCCGCCTGCTGCGCATGACGGAAAACCTCTCCGCCATCGTCGGCATCGAGGCGCTGGCCGCCGCCCAGGGCATCGAGTTCCGCGCCCCGCTCACCACGAGCCCGGAACTGCAGAAGGTCATCGCGGCGCTGCGCACCGTCGTCGCCACGCTGGAGGAAGACCGCTACATGGCGCCGGATCTTGCCGCCGCCGGCACATTCGTCTCCTCGGGCGCGCTCGCCGCATCGGTCTCCAAGGGCATCCTGCCGGTTCTGGGGGCATAACGTGGCGGTCTTCGACGTCCACCAGGGCACATCGCCCGTCATTCTCGCCTTCCCGCATACCGGCACGGACGTTCCTGCCGATATCCGGGATCGCCTGAACGACAACGGCCGCATCCTCGCGGATACGGACTGGCACATCGAACGGCTCTATGACGGCCTGCTGCCCGACGTGACGACCGTGCGCGCCACGTTCCACCGCTACGTCATCGACGCCAACCGCGACCCGGCCGGCGTCAGCCTCTATCCCGGCCAGAACACCACGAGCCTCGTTCCGGAAACGGATTTCGACGGCAAGGGGATCTGGAAGGACGGCGAGGCGCCGACCGACGCGGACATCGCCTATCGGCTCGCCAATTTCCACGCCCCGTACCACGCGGCGCTGGCGGCCGAAATCGAGCGCGTCAAGGCGATCCACGGCGTGGCGATCCTCTACGATTGCCACTCCATCCGCTCGCTGATCCCCTTCCTGTTCGAAGGACGGCTGCCGGATTTCAACGTCGGCACCGACATGGGCCGCACCTGCGACAAGGCCATCGAAACGGCGACGTTCGAGGCCTGCGCCGCGGCGGAAGGCTATACCAGCATCCTCAACGGCCGCTTCAAGGGCGGCTGGACGACCCGCCACTACGGCAAGCCGGAAACCGGCGTGCACGCCATCCAGATGGAACTCGCGCAGGTGAGCCATCTGTCGACCGAAGTCCCGCCCTTCGACCTCGACGAGGGCAAGGCCGCCCGGCTTCGCGTCCATCTGAAAGACATTCTGACCCGCATCGAGGCCATCGCCTCCACCCTGAAACAACGCTGAATTGGGAGAACAGCACATGACCGACAATCCTCGCCACAACATCCGCGAAATCCGTCCCGCCACCGGCACCGAGATCACCGCCAAGAGCTGGATGACCGAAGCCCCGCTGCGCATGCTGATGAACAACCTCCACCCCGACGTTGCGGAAAACCCGCACGAACTGGTGGTCTATGGCGGCATCGGCCGCGCCGCCCGCACCTGGGCCGATTTCGACAAGATCGTCGCCTCGCTGCGCGATCTCGAAGAGAACGAGACGCTGATCGTGCAGTCCGGCAAGCCGGTCGGCATCTTCCGCACGCACAAGGACGCCCCGCGCGTGCTGATCGCCAACTCCAACCTCGTGCCGCACTGGGCCACCTGGGACCATTTCAACGAGCTGGATAAGAAGGGCCTTGCCATGTACGGCCAGATGACGGCCGGCTCGTGGATCTATATCGGCTCGCAGGGCATCGTCCAGGGCACCTACGAGACCTTCGTGGAAGCCGGCCGCCAGCACTATAACGGCGACCTCAAGGGCAAGTGGGCTCTCACCGGCGGCCTCGGCGGCATGGGCGGCGCCCAGCCCCTCGCCGCCGTCATGGCGGGTCTCTCCTGCCTTGCCGTCGAGTGCAACCCGGATTCGATCGATTTCCGCCTGCGCACCCGCTATGTCGACGCCAAGGCCGAAACCCTCGACGAAGCCATGGAAATGATCGACCGCTGGACGAAGGCCGGTGAGGCCAAGTCCGTCGCGCTGCTCGGCAACTGCGCCGAAATCCTGCCGGAAATGGTCCGCCGCGGCATCCGCCCCGACATGGTCACCGACCAGACCTCTGCGCACGACCCGATCAACGGCTACCTGCCGAAGGGCTGGACGATGGCCGAATGGAAGGCCAAGCGCGAAAGCGATCCGAAGGCCGTGGAAAAGGCCGCCCGCGCCTCCATGCGCGAGCATGTCGAAGCCATGATCGCCTTCCAGGACATGGGCATCCCGACCTTCGACTACGGCAACAACATCCGCCAGGTCGCCAAGGAAGAAGGCCTTGAAAACGCCTTCGCCTTCCCGGGCTTCGTGCCGGCCTATATCCGCCCGCTGTTCTGCCAGGGCATCGGTCCGTTCCGCTGGGCCGCTCTGTCGGGCGATCCGGAAGACATCTACAAGACCGACGCCAAGGTGAAGGAACTGCTGCCCGACAACAAGCACCTGCACAACTGGCTGGACATGGCGAAGGAACGCATCTCCTTCCAGGGCCTGCCGGCGCGCATTTGCTGGGTCGGTCTCGGCGACCGTCATCGCCTGGGCCTCGCCTTCAACGAGATGGTGCGCAACGGCGAACTGAAGGCGCCGATCGTCATCGGCCGCGACCACCTCGACTCGGGCTCTGTCGCCTCGCCGAACCGCGAGACGGAAGCCATGAAGGACGGTTCGGACGCCGTGTCCGACTGGCCGCTGCTCAACGCCCTGCTCAACACCGCTTCCGGCGCGACCTGGGTGTCGCTCCACCATGGCGGCGGCGTCGGCATGGGCTTCTCGCAGCATTCGGGCGTCGTCATCTGCTGCGACGGCTCGGATGATGCCGCCGAGCGTGTCGGCCGCGTTCTGTGGAACGACCCGGCGACCGGCGTCATGCGCCATGCCGATGCGGGCTACGAGATCGCGCTGAACTGCGCCCGCGAAAAGGGTCTGCGCCTGCCGGGCATCCTCGGCAACTGATGCATGCCGCCTAAAGTGCGAAGCGGTTTCAGGGGAACGATATGCACAATGAACCCAAGCTGTTGCGCAACGCCGACCATCGCCGCATGCCGTGGAAGAACGGCGGCGGCGAGACGGTCGAGGTGATCGTCCATCCGGAAGGCGCAAGCCTTTCGGATTTCGGCTGGCGCGTCAGCATGGCGACGGTGGCGAGCGACGGACCGTTCTCGGTCTTTCCCGGCATCGACCGCACGCTGGCGGTGCTGACCGGCGACGGCATGGCCCTCACCATCGAGGGGCTTGGCGAAGGGCTTGGCGACAAGCTGCTGACGCCGGTCACCGCGCCGCTGCCCTTTCCCGCCGACGCGCCCACCACGGCGCGCCTGACGGGCGGGCCGATCACCGACCTCAACGTGATGACGCGGCGCGGGGTCTTCCGGCACAGCCTCGCGCATCATGTGGCCAGGGGCGCGACGGCGCTTGCGGCATCGTCGGGCCAGCGCCTGCTGCTCGCACTCGACCCGCTTGGCGTTACGACGCCGGACGGGCTCATGGGTCTCCAGCCGCTCGACGCCCTCGTGTTCGACGGCGCGGAAACGGCCGAGGTGGTTCCGGCGGGCGACAGCGCCGCCTTCTATCTCGTCGAAATCGCACCCGCCTGAGCGGCGCTTCCTTGTCCACCCTCCCCGAGGGTGCTACCTCCCGGCAAATCCATTTTTTGCCGGGAGATTTTTCATGAGACATCGCAAATTCGGCCGCACGGGTTTCACCACCACGGATATCGGCTTCGGCGCATGGCAGATCGGCGGCGCCTGGGGCGATGTCAGCGAGGCGGACGGCCGCGCCGCCCTGCACGCCGCGCTCGATGCCGGCATGAGCTTCATCGACACCGCCGACGTCTATGGCGACGGCCGCTCGGAAAAGATCATCGCCGATGTGCTCCGGGAACGCGGCGGCCAGCGCCCGATGGTGGCCACCAAGGCCGGCCGCCGGCTCTCGCCGCATGTCGCGGAAGGCTATACGAAGGACAATCTCGAAGGGTTCATCGACCGCAGCCTGAAGAACCTCGGCGTCGAGCGCCTCGATCTCGTGCAGCTGCACTGCCCGCCGACCGACGTCTACTACCGTCCCGAGGTCTTCCAGGGCCTGGAAGAGATCAAGGCCGCCGGCAAGATCGCCAATTACGGCGTCAGCGTCGAGAAGGTCGAGGAGGCGCTGAAGGCCATCGAATATCCCGGCGTCACCAGCGTGCAGATCATCTACAACATGTTCCGCCAGCGCCCGGCGCAGCTCTTCTTCAAGGAAGCCGCTCGCCGCCATGTCGCGGTCATTGCCCGCGTTCCGCTGGCAAGCGGCCTGCTCTCCGGCAAGATCACGCGCGATACGGCCTTCGCCGCCGACGACCACCGCAACTTCAACCGTCACGGCGATGCCTTCGACGTCGGCGAGACCTTTGCCGGCGTGCCCTTCGAGACCGGGCTTCAGGCCGTGGAGGAAATCCGCGCGCTGGTGCCGGCGGGCGTGCCCATGGCGGCCTTCGCGCTGCGCTGGATCCTGATGGCCGATGCCGTCAGCGTCGTCATTCCCGGCGCGCGCAATGCCGAACAGGCGAAAGCCAATGCCGCCGCGGCCAGCCTGCCGGCCATCCCCGAGGACGTGATGGAAGCGACGCGCGAGGTCTATTACCGCCTCGTCGCGCCGCATGTGCACCAGCGCTGGTAGGCTTTGGCCGCATAAACGGAAATGATAGCCGACATCATGGCTATCTATTTCGTTTATGCGGAGCCGCGCGCTACCGTTCCCCATCGGTCACAATCAGAACAGGGGAACGACCATGACGAAAACGCTGCTGGCACTGGCTCTTGCGGCCTCCACCCTTCTTTCCGCGCAGGCTTCGGCCGAGACGCTGAAGATCGGCACGGAGGGCGCCTACCCGCCCTTCAACTTCCAGGACGCTTCCGGCAAGCTCGGTGGCTTCGACGTCGAGATCGGCCTTGCGCTCTGCGAGAAGATGAAGGTGGAGTGCGAAGTTGTCGCGCAGGACTGGGACGGCATCATTCCCGGCCTCGTCGCCAAGAAATACGACATGATCATCGCCTCGATGTTCATCACCGACGAGCGCAAGAAGCAGGTCTCCTTCACCGACCCCTACTATCTCGCCGCCATGACCCATGCCGCGCCGAAGAATTCCGGCATCACGGATTTCACCAATGAGGGCATGAAGGGCAAGACGATCGGCGCGCAGTCCGGCACGACGCAGGCCGACTACGCCGCCGCCGTCTACCCGGATGCCGACATCAAGCTCTATCCGACGCAGGACGAAGTGAATCTCGACATGGCGAACGGCCGCCTCGACCTGCAGGTCGGCGACATGATTCCGCTGCTCGACTGGGTGACGAAGAACGACGACGGCAAGGCGTGCTGCGAGCTGATCGGCGAGCCGATCACCGACAAGAAGTTCGTCGGCGAAGGCGTCGGCATCGCCGTGCGCCAGGACGACAACGACCTGCGCGAGAAGCTGAACGCCGCCCTGAAGGCCATCCGCGAGGACGGCACCTACAAGAAGATCAACGACAAGTACTTCTCCATCGACGTCTACACGATGAAGTAAGACGCGGAGAATCCGGGACATCGGGAGGCGGCTTCGGCCGCCTCTTTCCGTTCCGCCGTCAGGACCCGGGCCGGGCATCCTTCCTGTAGTCCCTGAGAGACAGCACATCGGGGGGAAGCGTTTCTTCCTCCACCTCTTGCGCGATGACGCTGACGACAAACGGATAGGGATCGAAGGCCCGGCGTGGCCGGAAGTCCATCTGTGCATTGCGGCCTTCCGCCAGCAGCTCGTCGACATAGGCTCCCGCGAGCCCGCTGGTGCTAAACCGTTCCCACATAAGGCATTTCCCCTTCATTCGGGGTGTGCAATGCGCAGTATGCGAATTTGGTTCCGCGAAAAATGCGGGGTCCCGTTCACATTCTTGCCCGCCGCCGCGCGCCCTGCCCTTGCCTTTCCCGGTGCCACCGTCCTAGCTACACGCATGCCGATCAACCGTCTCGAACGCTTCGCCCACAATCTCGACTGGAACCTCCTGCGCACCTTCGTCGTGGTGGTGGAGGAAGGCTCGATCACGCGGGCGGCGAACCGTCTGCTCCTGCAGCAGCCGGCCGTCAGCATGGCGCTGAAACGGCTGGAGCAGTCGGTCGGCCACCGGCTGATCGACCGCAGCCCCGGCCGCTTCGAACTGACGGAGGCCGGCGAGCGGCTGCATGCGCTCTGCCATGACATCTTCACCGCCATCGTGCGCCTGCCCGAGGCGATGGAACCCTCGGGCGAGGACGTGTCGGGCCATATCACCCTCCACGCCGTCAGCCATGCCATGAACCCCGCCTGGGACCGGGCGATCGCCGATTTCTTCCGCCTGCATCCGCGCGTCACCGTGGGCGTGACGGTGGAAACGACGACGGATGTCATCCGCTCGGTGGAGCGGGGTGTCGCGACGCTCGGCCTTTCCGACGGCATCATTCCCGAGGGGCTGGAGAAGGTGCCCTTCTGCTTCGAACGCTACGCGCTCTATTGCGGGCGCGGGCACCGGCTCTTCGGCGTTGCCGATGCGCGGCTGGAGGATCTGCGCGGCGAACCCTATGTCAGCTTCCTCGCCGACGTGCTGGGCGGGCCGCATATGGGGCCGGTGACGGCGGTGCGCGCCGTCGGCTCCTTCGGCCAGCAGGTGCGGGCGCTCGCCTTCAACGTGGAGGAGGTGCTGCGGCTCGTCGTCGCCAATGCCGGCATCGGCATGCTGCCGGTCCACCTGACCGGCCCGGCGCTGCTGGCCGGCGAACTCTGGCAATTGCCGCCGCATGACGACCTGCCGGTGACCGAAACCTTCCGCATCACCAATCCCGGTTCGGCGCTCAATCCGGCCGAACGCGCCTTCCTTTCCCATATCGCCGACGTGCCGCCCTGGCGCTGGGGCGAGCCACATCAATCCTGATGATAGCGACCTTCATCTCTATAAATTTGAAGAATGCCGCCAGCTTGCGTAGGCCTGTGGCCGACCAAACAATGGGATAGGACCCTTCCGCTGAAGCCGTCTTCGGCGGAACCGTCCTGGATGGAGGGCCCATGCAGACGTTCGACATCGCAATCATCGGCGGCGGCATTGCCGGCATCTCGCTGGCCTATTTCCTCAGCGCCCACCGTTCCGTCGTGGTGCTGGAGCGCGAAGGCGCGCTCGGCTATCACAGCACCGGCCGCTCGGCGGCGGAATTCACCCTGCGCGACAACGCGCCCCAAGTGAATGCACTCGCCCGCGCCAGCCATGCCTTCCTCAGCACCCCGCCCGAAGGCTTCGCCGACGTGCCGCTGCTCATCGCCCGCGGCAGCATCCTCTTCGGCGCGGAAGGCAAGGAAGCCCTGGTGCGCGAACGCTACGAGGCGGCCAAGGCGCTCGGCGTCGACGTGGAGTGGCTCGATGAAGCCGCCCTCCTCGCCCGCGCGCCGATCCTCGACCCCACCTATGCGGCGGCCGCCTATTTCGACCCCGACTACTGGGACATCGAGGTCGACGCCCTGCTGCAGGCCTATGCCCGGCATGCGCGGCGAAACGGCGCGCAAATCCTCGAAAACCGCGAACTCACCAGCGCCCGCCGCGTCGCGGACAGATGGCTGATCGAGACCAACGAGGAGACCATTGCCGCAGGTGTGCTCGTGAACGCGGCCGGTGGCTGGGCCGACACGGTGGCGGAATTTGCCGGCGTCCGGCCGATGAATATCGTGCCGCACCGGCGCACCGCCATCACCGTCGACCTGCCCGAGGGCGTCGATGCCGCCCGACTGCCCGAGATCAACGAGATCGAGGAAATCTTCTACTTCAAGCCGGAGGGCGGCCGCCTGCTCGCCTCGCCCGCCGATGCGACGCCCTGCGCGCCGGCCGACGTGCAGCCGGAGGAACTCGATATCGCCTATGCCGCCCATTATATCGAGGAAGCGACGACGCTCGCCGTGCGCCGCGTCTTCAAGAGCTGGGCCGGCATGCGCAGCTTCTCGGCCGACCGCCTGCCGGTCGTCGGCCCCGCCCCGGACGAGCCGAGCTTCTTCTGGCTCGCCGGCCAGGGCGGCTACGGCATCCTCACCTCGCCCGCCCTCGGCAGCCTCGCCGCCGCCCTGCTGACCGGCGCGGCCGTGCCGGACACGCTGGCGCGCGAGGGCATCGGCGCGGAAACCTTCAGCCCCGCCCGCTTCGCCTGAGGTTTCCAGGAAGGGCCTGCGCCGTTAGAGTTTGTCAGGGAAAAATGGGAACGGGCATGTCTGGTTCAATCCGAACCTGGCATGCTCCAAGTTCTTTTGTTTTCGTTTGTCTTTTCGGGAAAACCGGTTGCCACTTTTCCCTGACAAACTCTAGGACGAGCAGGCCGCCTCGAATTCGCCGATCGTCGCCTGATCGTTGTCGTCCCGCAGCACGGCGTCGGCGCCGACCAGGCTCGGGTCGAGTTCCGTCGCTTCCTTCGAGTAGGACGAAATGAAGAAGGCCTTGCGGCCTTCCCAGACCGACCGCCCGTCAACGAGGCCGGCGCAGGGCGAGGCCGTTTCGAAATCGAGCTGAAGTTCGTCAGCGGTCGGCTGCGCGGCGGCTATGGCAAGCGCGATGGCAAGAATGTTGAGCATGACGACCTCTGACGCAACGACCTTTGACGCATGGGGGAGGCTCGAACTGGCACGATTCCGTCGCCGGCGTCGACCGGCGATAGAGGCGAACCGCACGAAATCCACCGCTGGATCAACGCCTGTTCACCGGAATTGTTCGTGTTCCCGTTCCATTGCCCGATGCCGCTTCGGCCGGGCATGGTCTGGAATAGAAAACGGGCGCCACAAGGGCGCCCGTTTCCGTTTCAGGTTTCCGCGGCCGGCGTCGTGGTGGCGCGGGCTGCGTCGCGATCCTTCCACCAGCGGCTGAGGAACAGCAGGATCGGGCCGCCGATATAGATCGACGAGGTCGTCGCTACGATCACGCCGAACAGCATCGGCCAGGCGAAGGGCTTGACCGTGTCGCCACCCCAGATCGCCATCGGCAGCAGCGAGACCGCGACGGCGAGCGAGGTGAAGATGCATCGCATGACCACCTGGTTGATCGACAGGTCGATGAGATCGGAGAAGGGCATCGACTTGTACTTGCGCAGGTTCTCGCGCATGCGGTCGTACACCACCACCTTGTCGTTGACCGAGTAGCCGATCAGCGTCAGCACGGCGGCGATGGCCGTCAGGTTGAAGTCGATCTGCATCAGCGCGAAGAAGCCGATCATCTTGGTGATATCCAGGATCAGCGTCACGATGGCGCCCACGGCGAAGTGCCATTCGAAGCGCCACCAGATGTAGATCAGAATGGCGAGCATGCCGAGGGCGACGGCCTTGAAACCGGAGCTGGCAAGTTCGCCGGAGACGGTCGGGCCGACCACTTCCGTCCGCTCGAAGCTCGCATCCGGGATCACCTGGGCAACGCCGTCGCGAATCTTCTGGAGGGCAGCGGTCTGCACCTCTTCACCGCCCGGCTGGCGCTGGACGCGCACGAGCACGGAGGTGCCCTGGCCGAATTCCTGCAGCGCCACTTCGCCGAGGTTCAGGCCTTCCATCTTCTCGCGCAGCGGAGCGAGGTCGATCGGCGACTTGGACGTCGCCTCCACCTGGATGCCGCCGACGAAGTCGATGCCGTAGTTGAGGCCCGGCGTGAAGAACAGGACAACCGAGCTGGTCGAGATGAAGGCCGACATGGCGATGGCGATATAGCGGCCGCGCATGAAGGAGAAGTGCGGGATTTCCCAGACCTGGCCGAAGAGCGAGTGGATGTCGATCTTCTTCAGTTTCTTCAGGATCACCGTCTCGCGCATCAGGAAACGCACGAAGGTGATCGAGGTGAACATGGAGATGGCAAGGCCGAAGATCATGGTGATGGCGAAGCCGCGCACCGGACCCGAGCCGAACAAGAAGAGCAGAAGCATGCCGACCATGGTCGTCATGTTGCCGTCGACGATGGTGGCGAAGGCCTTGTTGAAGCCGACATCCAGCGCCTTCATCGCCCCCGCGCCCGCCGCCGTCTCTTCACGGATACGGGCATTGATGAGGATGTTGGCGTCCACCGCCATGCCGATGCCGAGGATGATGCCGGCGATGCCGGGTAGCGTCAGGGTCGAGCCGACGAGGCCGAGCAGGCCGATCGTCAGAATCGTGTGCAGCACGAGGCCGAGATTGGCGATGAGACCCCAGGAGCCGTAGAGCACCTGCATCAGCACGACGACGGCGGCAAGGCCGGCAAGACCCGTATAGAGGCCCATGCGGATGGAGTCCGAACCGAGATTCGGGCCGACGGTGCGCTCCTCGATGATGGTGAGCGGCGCCGGCAGTGCGCCGGAACGCAGCAGCGCCGAGAGAACGGTGGTCTCCTGCGCGGTGAAGTTGCCGGAGATCTGGCCCTCGCCGCCGATGATCGGCTCGCGGATGACGGGCGCGGTCAGCACCTTGCCGTCGAGCACGATGGCGAAAGGCTTGCCGACATTGGTCTGCGTGACTTGTGCGAACTGGCGCGCGCCGGTGGGATCGAAGGTGAACGAGACGATCGGTTCGTTCGTGCGCTGGTCGAAGCGGGGCTTGGCATCCGCCAGACGTTCGCCGGCAATGGCGACGCGCTCTTCGACGGCATATTTGTTGCCGTCATTGGCGCCCGGCAGGATCAGCACGCCGCGCGGGGCGACGCCGTTCACGTCCACGGACTGGTCGACCATGTGGAAGCTCATCTGCGCGGTCGAGCCGAGCAGCTGGCGCAGGCGCGTCGGGTCCTGCAGGCCCGGAAGCTGCACGAGGATGCGGTCGCCGCCGACGCGCTGGATGAGCGGTTCGGCAACGCCGACCTGGTCGACGCGCTTGCGGATGATCTCGAGGCTCTGATCGACGGCGGCCGACATGCGCTCGTTGATACCGGCTTCCGTCAGCGTGACGGTGACGACGAGGCCGTTGGTCGCGACATCGATATCGGACGTGCCGCCACCGAAGCCGAGCGTCGTGGTCGGTGCCGCGAGCTTGCGCATTTCCGGCAGGACCTTGTCCATCGCCGCCTGGTCCGGCAGCGTCACGGTCAGCGTCGTGCCGCTGAGGCGGGCGGCCGAGGCGCGCTCGCCGGCGGTGCGCAGGATGGCGCGCGTATCGTTCAGCACCACATCCATGCGCGCCTTGCGGAGCGCGGCGGCATCCACTTCGAGAACAAGGTGCGAACCGCCCCGAAGGTCGAGGCCGAGGGTGACGGGTTTTGCGGGCAGGTAACGCCCGAACGTCGCCTGCTGCTCAGGCGTCAGCACGTTCGGCACGGCCGCCAACACCCCGAAGAGGATGATGATGGCGGTGGCGAACAATGCCCATTTGTTGGTTTTCATGGGGTGTTCCACTTAATTGCCGGATCGGCGCGACGAATACGCCCGCACCATCCGTGGGCTCGAAATTTCAAGTGCTGGTGCGGCGCGCGGGCGCCGCAGGGCCTTAGGCGGCGAAAGCCGGAGGCGCGCGGCTGCGGAAGAAGGCCGGGCCGGCGCGAACCGGCGCGGCATCCTCGACAACGACAAACGCCTCCAGGGAGGCGGTTTCAAAGGGGTAGAGCAGCGCGCCGGCACCGGCGACCAGCGCCTTGCCGCCGGCATCGCCCTCCGGCATGCCCGTCTTCGCCTTGGCGACCCGCCGCTCGGCATGACCGCTTGCCGGGAAGCGGAGGTCATCGGCGGCGTTGGAGAGCGGCGACGGCGCGACGCCGCCTTCGGCGGCCGTGCGCGGATGGTCCGTATTGCCGGTTTCTTCGGGAAGGGAGAGCTGCGCGAGGAACAGCGTGAAAAGCAGCACGAGGAAGCCGACGGGTGCAAAACCCCGCGCCCACATCGTCGCTTCTCTGCCGGTCCTTGTCGTCATCTCTGTCCGTTTCGCATCTGTCCGTTTCGGCGGTAATTCCGCGCGAAGCAGCGCTTTGCAGCGGTGCGGATGCTGCGCAAGAACCACTTACCGCCCGGCAAGTCAAGGTCGCGGCGTTAACGCTTCCCTTACGCTTCGACGTTTCAGCCCTCACAATTCATGCAGCGTCACGTCGGGGCAGGCTTCCTTCGCGAGATCGCGGAGGTGCTGGTGATGGGTGAGATAGATCACCTGCCCGCCCCGCGCCATGTCGCCCATCACCCGGAGCGCATTCAGCGCGCGCCGGTCGTCGAAGGTCTCCATGATATCGTCGGCGATGAAGGGCACGATCTCGCGGCTTGCGGCGATCTCGTGATAGCCGGCGACGCGCAGCGCGAGATAGAGCTGGAAGCGCGTGCCCTTGGAGAGATCGCGCGCCAGCTTCGAGCCGCCGGATGCCGCATTGACGACGAGGAATTCGCTGTCCTTTTCCAGCACCGTCGAGAGCCCGGCATATTCACCGCCGGTAATGTCGTGGAAGGTCTTCGAGGCGCGCTCCATCATCGCGCTGCGGTGGCGTTCGCGGTAGAGCCGCAGCGCCTGCTCGGCGGCCAGAATGCCGGCACGCGTGGCGAGATAGCGCCGCGAGCGTTCCGCAAGCTCGACCAGCGCCGTGCGCCGCCGCTCCTCCAGCACCGCCGCCGCGTCGCTGCCGGCAATCTTGGCCAGCGCCTCCTCGGCCCGCGCGCGGGAAAGATGATGTTCCTCCACCGTGCGATCCAGCCCGTCGAGACGCGCCGCAAGGTCCCGCCTTTCGGCGGCAAGCTGGTCCTCGTCGACGGCGGCAAGCAGCGCCTCGGCCTCGTCGGGCGTCTCCACCCGCATCTGCTGCACGAGGTCGCGCGCGACGTCCTCGACCCGGCCGAGGCAGTCGTCCCGCTTGCGGTAGGCTTCCAGCAGCAGTTCCGCCTCACCGAGCGTATCGCAGCCGAGGAAGGCGAAGATCTCCTGCTGGCGCGCGGCAAGCACGGTGCGCCGCTCTTCCAGCGCCCCTTCCTCCTCGTCAAGCCGGGCCAGCGCCTTTGCGATGGCCTCGCCCCGCTCGCGGATCGCCTTTGCCGCATCGAGGCGGCGACCGAGGCTTTCGACCGTCGATAGCGGCGCATCCGCGTCGAAGGCTTCGCCGAGCCGGTCGGCAAGGCGGCTTGCATGGCCCGCATAGTCCTGCTGGTCGCGGCGCATGGCGGCGATGCGGTGCTCCAGTTCGCCGCGCCGCTCGACGGTCTGGGCGAGCGCCTGCAGGACGGGAAGCACCGCGGCAAGCCGCTCCGGTTCGCCCGGCGCCGCATCCGTCGCCAGCCACGTGCCGGCAATGGCCCGGTGCCAGGTTTCCTGCCATGCCGTCAGCGCCGCCGCCGTCTCTTCCGCCGTCTTCCGGCGCGTTTCGGCATCGCGCTCCGCCCGGGCAAGGCCCTCGGCGGCGGCAAGTCGCGCGGCGCGCGCCGTCTTCAGGGCCTCCAGCCGGTCTTCCGCCAGGAACAGGGTTTCCTCGAAGGCCCTGCCCTCGACGTCCGGAATGAAAAGAGAAAGACGCGAGGCAAGGCCGTCCGCGTCCTTTTCGACCAGATCGTTTTCGGCCGCCTGCCGGGCGAGATCATCGGCCGCCGCCAGCGCCTCGGTCCGCCGATCGAGCCAGAGGGAAATGTCGGATAGCGACGTCTCCTCCGGCAAGGCAAAGCGGCTTGCAAGCGTGGAGACCTCGGTATCGGCGGCCGCCCGCGCGGCTTCCAGCCGTACGCCGTCCCTGTCGAGACCCTCACGCCGCGCCCGGCCCTCGGCCAGCGTGCGCTCCAGCAACCGCATTTCCGACAGGCGGTCGGCATTGCGCAGGCGCGCATCCATGGCGCGGTCGTCGGCCTGCATGGCGGCCTCGAAGGCGGCGGCCGTCGCGCGGTCGAGGCGGGCAAGATGGGTCTGCCAGGCTTCGGACCGGGCGGTGCGCAGGTGCCCCGCCTCTTCCTCGCCCGCAGCCCCCGTCGCCCTTTGCAGGGCGGCAAGGCTCGCGGCGGCGATGGCGATATCCCGCTCCAGCGTGTCCACCTGTTCCCGGTGGCGGCGGAGCGCGTCATCGGCGGCCGCGTGCCGGCTGCGAAGGTTTTCCAGATCCGCTGCCGCCGGCACCGCCAGCGCCTGAAGCGCCGCCGGCGTGCCCGTCCAGGGCGCAAGGCGCGTGAAGGCGCGCTCGCTCTCCTGCCGGGCCAGCGCCACGCGGCGGCGGGCTTCGCGCAGGCGCGCCGGAAGATCGCTGGACCTGATGGCCTTGAGGACCGCGCCAAGCGTCGCCTGCGCTTCCTCTTCGCTGCGGATATCGTCATCGGCGGCCGTGCCGCCCTTGCTGCCGGCGGCCGCCAGGATCCGTTCCGCCTCGGCCTGTTCGCGCAGCGCCGTCTGCGACCGCTCGGTCAGGGCCGCGCGCTGCGACAGGAGCCCGGTGAGCGTGTCGGCAAGGCCCGGCGGCAGCAGCAGGCCGGCCGGATCGGTCTCCGGCGGAAGGCCAAGCGTCGCGAGGCTGGCGGCGACGGTCGCGGCAAGCCGCGCGTGATCGGCCTCGCGGTGCGACAGGTCCATCGCCGCCGTGCGGAAGCGCGCTTCGAGCGCCGAACCGGCGAGCGCCGCGATATCGGCTTGCGCCGCCAGCACGGCCTCGTCCTCGAAAAGGCCGTCCCGCTCGTCCGCATGGCGCGCGCGTTCCGTGGCGACGCGTGCGGCCCTGGCGGCAATCTCCGCCTCCTCGCGGGCGAGGTCGCCGAGAAGGACGCGCCAGGCGGTCGGCGGCGACGGGCCGAGGTCGAAGGCGGCAAGCTCCGCCCGGAAGGTGCGCAGGCGATGGAGATAGGGCAGCGCGGAAAGGCTGCGCTCGATCTGCGCCAAGGTGGCGCGCGCGGCGCTGCGGGCCGCGATCGCCTCCTGATGATGCCCGGCCGCCGCGTCGCGCTCGCGCACCAGCGCGCCGTAGTCGCGGGCGGCGACATCGAGCGCCTTGCGCTCGGCGGCAAGCGTCTCGATCTCCCCCTTCAGCGTGGACAGGCCATGCTTGCGGCCGGTGGGGCGGTAGAAATCGTCGGCTTCGGCCTTCAGCGCCGCAAGGCCGGAGGCCATGTCGGACAGGCCGGAACTGGCGGAAAAGAGCATGGCGCCAAGCTCGCCCTCGCTCTTGAGAATATCCTCGCCGCCCTTCTCGATGCTCTCGTCGTCGAGCGAGAACATGGTGCGATAGGCATTGCGATCCATGCCGCCGAGCACGGAACCGAAGAGCGCCTCGGGCAGCGGCCGGTCGTCGGCGGCGACGAGCGAGGCCTGGTTGCGCTTCAGCCGGTAGGCCTCGTGCCGCTCGGCGCCGATGGTCAGCGCGCCGCCGACCCGCATCAGCGCGTAAGGGTGCAGGAAGCCGTAGGCGCTCGATTTCTCGATGCCGAAGAGAAGATCGAGATAGGCGGAAAACAGCGTCGACTTGCCGGCCTCGTTCGGCCCGTAGACGAGGTGGAAATCCGGCCGGCCCGGCCGCGCCGCGCCGAAATCGAGGCTGCGGTCGGTGAACTTGCCGTAACGGACGAGATCGAGGCGATCGAGGCGCATGCGCTTACGTCCTCTCGCCGAGACGGGCGAGCACCGCGGCGGCCCCCGCTTCGGAAAGGTCGGCAAGCAGGGCCTCCTCCGCCGCCTCGTCGGCGGCGAGCAAGCTGCGCGCCTCCTTCGGCAACTGGCGCAGGAGATCGGCCAGCGTCTCGCGCAGATCAGCGCGATAGGCATGGTTCTCCAGCACGTCCGCGCGCATCAGGCGGTCGAGCTCGGCGAGCGGGCCGGCATCGGCCCCGTCGGCGGCGGCCGGCGGCGTGACGGCGAGGTCCACGGCCTCGATCCAGCATTCGCCGAGCGAGGCGGCAAGGTTCTGCAATTCGCCGAGAAGCAGGTCCTCGTCGCGGCGCAGGCGCCAGGCCAGCGGCGTCGCGCCGGAAAGCGTCAGCCGCGCGACGAGATGGGCGCCGCCCGCCGCGCCCCTCGCCTCGGCCAGCACGTCTTCGGCCGCGGCGAGCATGCCGGGCCAGTCCTCGATACCGGAGAGATCGACGGCAAGGCGCTCGAAGATGGCCACGGCGACCGGATGCACCGCGCAGGTGATGATGCCGTCCTCGGCGACCGTCGCGAGCGTGATGCCCTTCGGCCCGCCTTCGTTGATGTCGCGGCCCTGCGGGTTGCCGGGCATGACGATCCAGGGTTTTTCCAGATGCACCCGCCGCTGATGGATATGGCCGAGCGCCCAATAGTCGAAGCCATGCGCCGCAAGATCGGAAAGGCCGACGGGCGCATAGGGATCGTGCCGGCTGGCGCCGGCAAGGCTGGTGTGCATCAGGCCGATATTGACGGCATCGGGCACCGGCGCGCGATAGGTCGGCAGCAGCGAGGCCGGGGCATGGGGATTGGCGAAGCTGACGCCGTGTACATGGACCTCGCGGCCATTTGCCAGCGCGCCCGCCTTCACCGGTTTGCCGCGCCCGTCGAAAACATGCACGTTGGGCGGAAAGGTCAGTTCCCGGGTAATCTGCGACTGCGCATCGTGGTTGCCGCGAATGAGGAAGACGCGGATGTCGGCGGCCTCCAGCCGGCGCATCTGCCCCATCAGGAACAGCGCCGTCGCCATGGAGGTCTGCGATCCGTCATAGAGGTCGCCCGCGACGATGACCGCATCCACCCGTTCGGCGATGGCAAGGTCGACGATGCGCTCCAGCGCCTTGCGCGTCGCCCCGCGCACGAGATCGCCGAGGTCGGCATTGCGCAGAGCAAGCGAGGCGAGCGGCGAATCGAGATGCAGGTCGGCCGTATGGAGGAAGCGGAAAGGCATGGCCGGACAATCGCCTCCGCCTTCCCCCGGGTCAATGCTTGCGGCACCGGCCGGCAAGTTATGCAGGAAGAAATCCACCCCCGCCGGGAAAGCCGCCGTTGCCCGCCGTGCCGAACCACGGCTGCGGCAGGAGGCGAGCCGGACACCGCCTCTCACGCAGCGCGGGCATTCCTTCGGCATCGGTGCAGGCAAAAAAGAGGCGCGACCCGCTCCAGCAAACCGCGCCCTAAGCCCGGGGCCATCCCGGAGCCCGAACTATAGCGCGCCACGATTAGTCATACGAATGAAAACCGCATCGCCCCCGATTTGTTCATCGCGGGACAATAAAACCGCAACGGGTCGTCTGCATTCATGCCACGCCATGAACACGACCGCCCTATCCTTGTCCGTCGGACAGCTCCATGACCTGAAACGCCAATTGCAGTTGGCCATGCTGCAGGATCGCACCGCCGCTGTCGCCGCCTATACCGCCGCCATCGAACAGGTGACGAGCGCCATCGCCGCCTTCCAGAGCAACGACGACGTGCGCGGCCTCGTTCTCATGAACGCCGCCGCAGAGGCGCTGGGCGACCTGTCTTGACTCCGTTCCCCGACAGGAACATAAAGCGAACATCATGCAGCAGAAGACGGAATGGCTCGAACTGGAAAGCCTTTTGGGCGGCGCCTGCGCGACCTTCGATACGCTTGCGTCCTATCTTCAGCTCGGCGGCAAGTGCAAGACGTGCCGGCACATCGTGCCGATCGACCGGCACGCGCTGGCGCGCCGGTTCGGCAGGGATCGGCCTCTTGCCGGGCTGGAGCCGAAGCTGAAATGCACGGCCTGCGACAGGAGAGGCGACAGCGTGTTCGTCGTCGCGAAGCTTCCGCGATAGGGTTTCAGTATTAAGATTTCAGGGGGCAATCGCGCCGATCCCGGCCGGGATCGCTAACACGCATAATAGAGATTGACGTCTTTGCCGCTGTGCTTGTCGCAGAACTGCGAAGCGGATTTCTCGTCCTTGAAATAGACGACCACCGAGAATGTGTTCTTTCCCGCCGGCTCCAGCTTGAAAAGGGCGGAGCCGGATATCTCCTTATACTTCTCCTTGAAGCCGTCGAGCATCGTTCCGGCATAATATTCGCCGTAATAGGGAACGCCGATCTCCCGACGCACCATCGACTTGAGCGCCTCATCGACGGCGGCGCCTGCCGGCTCTGCTTCTATCGACGCGGATTCAACGCCGTTCGCCTTTGCGAGGGCCGGCGTCAGAACGATGGCGTCGATCAGGGACGAACTGTCCCAGGGGATCTGCCGCCGCGATGTCGCCTCGATGACATCCCGGCGGACATGGGTCATCGTCGTCATGATGTCCAGGCCCGGCTCGCCAAGCCGCCGGATCAGGGCGGATGCAAAGGGGCTGTTGCGTTCGCCCGCACCGTCATAGGCAACGTTTCCGGGCTGGGTGGAATAGGAGATCAACGTGCCGAGACCCGTCTCGATCTTGGCAAGCCCCCGGGTGATTTCGACGTTTCTCGTCTTCCCGGCCTTCGAGAGAAGCCCCTGGAAGGGATTGTTCCGGCAGGCATCGATGAAGATGATGCTGGCCTTCGCATTCCGCTCCATCGCGGAGATGATCGTATCCATCGGGATCGTATCGAAATCCAGATCTTCCTGGCTTTGCAGCGCGGAATCGACGGGAAGAAGATAATTCCGCCCGGACACCTGAATGCCATGCCCGGCATAGAACATGAGGGCAATATCCGCATCTGGCGTCTTGTCCAGGAACGTTCGAACGACCTCCCGCATCCCGCGATAATCGAGGTCCACGCCCAGGGTCACATCGAATCCCAGGCCCAGAAGCTTTTGGCTGATATCGGCGGCGTCGTTCGCCGGGTTGCTCAGGAAGGAAATCGATGTGTAGGCCGAGTTTCCGACAACCAGCGCAACACGTTTTTCGGCCCGGGCCGGCGAGAAGAAGGCGAGCGCCAGAAACACAAAGACAGCAACCATTGCCCGCATTGCCCGCTCCATCGCCCGTTTCCGGCCATCTTATCCAAGACAATACGAAAATACAGGCCTTTATAGTCGGGATAGTCGGCTGCCGGCCTGCCCGCGGATGTCGCTCCCGGCACGGTCTGTCTTTTAGCCGGATTGGCGGCCGGATTGGCGGCCGGGTTGGCGGCCGGGTTGGCGGCCGAGTTGGCGACCATCCCCCTGCCCCGGTCGATTGGTCACAAAGAGCGAACGAAGGACCCAAAGTGGTCCTTTTTTTGTGGATGCAATGTGGCAGGGAATATGTATAATTTCCTCAGGACGAGTATAAGGAACTCCAGAGGCTCTTGGCACGATTCATCAGCGTGCTAGATTGGTCGCTATAGATGAACGATTCAGCCGCTCGCGTAACCCTCAGGGTTTCCGGGCGCGTCGCCTTTTTCGCCCGTTCAAATCATCAATATTTCTGATCAAATTGAGCAAAAATCCTTCTGGATCATTTGACATGGTCCCTCATAATACCTATATTCCACCTCATGACTAGCACGATAGAAATCTCCCAAGGCATGTTCAAACTCTACCATCAGGTGAGTCGCCTGGTGAACGAGTGCATGATGGACGAAGGCGTCTCGCTCGCCCGCAGCAAGTTCCTGCTTCTTCTGGAATGTCAGGGCCCGCAGCGGTCGACGGACATCGCCTGCGCCCTTGGTTTCGCACCCCGTACGGTGACGGAAGCCATCGACGGGCTCGAGCGCGACAAACTGGTCAAGCGCGAGCCCGACCCGAAGGACCGTCGCGCCAAGATCGTCTCCATCACGGATATGGGCCGGACCGTCATTTCGGCCGCCCAGCAGCCGCAACACAAGACGATCGAGGCGATCTTCAACGTCCTCACCGAGGACCAGAAGCAGCACATGAAGGAAATCATCCGCTGTCTCAGCGAGAAGACCGATGCGCTGCAACGGGAACGCGACAAGGATGCAGACGCGGCCGAAGCTCCGCCTGCCCGCTCACTTCAGGCCGTCGGCTAAGCCTGCCGGCACCGAAAACGGAAAAGGCCGGGATCGCAAGATCCCGGCCTTTTCGTTTGGGCCATCGCCCGGCGCCTCCCCGCGCGGGGAAGACGCCGGCCTTGCCCGTTACATCGCGTTGATCGGGCCGATGCCGAAGAACAGCGTCTCGCCGGAGGAATCGTCCACGCCGTCGTTGTCGGTGACGACATAGCCGTTGCCGGCGGCGTCGATGGTGAAGCCTTCCACCTTGTCGACGACATAGCCGTTATTGGCCTTGAGGTCGGGAATGAAGTCGCGGACCTCTTCCTTCTTGACGACAGGCAGATCGCCGCCGAGCTTGGCCGGCTTCAGCTCGGCCAGCGCCACGCGGTAGAGCTTCTTCAGCCTGGCCGCATCGCCGATCAGGTTGTCGCGCTCGATGATATAGGCGTGGTCGCCGTTGGCGGTGATTTCGGAGAGACCCACCCAGCCGCTCTCGGTCTTGTCGAGCGGATAGCGCACGGCGCCCCATTCCTTGTCGGAAGGCTTGTAGGAGACCAGCTTCACGAAGCCCTTCTCGTCATCGCCCCATTCGCGCTGCACGGCCATCCACAGCACCGTGTCGTCGCCTTCGCCGACGCTGGTGATGCCCTCGAAACCGAAGCGCTTCTCGCCGGCGCGCAGCTCGGCGGGAATGGCGACTTCCTTGTCGATCTCGCCCTTTTCGTTCACGTGGATGATGGCATGCGCATAGAGCTTGTCGGCATCGCCTTCATTGGCCAGCCAGAAGCCGCCCTCGCCGTCCGGCGTCAGGCCTTCGCTATCGAGCTTCTGGGCGGGCGCGCCATTGCGGGTGATGCGCAGCGCATCGACGATCTTCGCCGGCTCCGCGGTGGCGTCGATCGTGAAGATTGTCGGCTGCGAGGCGTAGAAGGAATCGTTGACGGCATAGAGCATGCCCGGCTTGTCCTTGACGGGTGCAAGGCCCGACAGCGCGCCGAAGCCGATCAGCTCGCCGTCCTTCTCGGTGGAGACGATCTGCGGATAGGCCGCCTCGCCTTCCGCGCGCTCATAGAGCATGACATGCGACCGTGCGCCGCCGTCCTCGACGAGGTCGGTCTCATTGGCGGTCACCAGCAGATTGCGGCTCGGAATGGCGACGGCGCCTTCCGGGCCGATGCCCGAGGGCAGAAGCTGGAGAAGTTCGGGCTCGGCGCCGGTGTCCCTGTAGACGCCGACGACCGAGGCGCGCTCGGCGAGCACGAAGAACAGCTTGTCGTCGCCGAAGGTCGCCGCTTCCAGGCCTTCCGGCTCGACGCCCTTCTTGTTGCGCTTGTCCGGGTAGTGGCCGATCTTGGCGATCTCGCGCTCGAAGCCGGCGCCGTTCTCATAGAGAACCTTGCCCGTCTTGTCGAAGATGGTGAAGCCGCGCGCGCCGCCCTTCCAGTCGCCTTCATTGGCGACGACGAGGCGGTTGTCGTCCAGCCACTTCACGGCATCGGGTTCGCGGGCGACGTCTTCGACCTTGCCGGTGAACTTCAGCGCGCCGTCCTTCTTGGTGTCGACGCCCTCGAGGCTGACCGTGCCGGCGGAGAAGTGGGTCTTCACCGTGCCCGTCCTGCCGTCGACGATGACGATATGGTTGTTTTCCTGCAGCGTCAGCGCGACTTCGTCGAGGCCGTTGAAGGAAACGAATTCCGGTTCCGGATCGTCGCCGGCGACATCGGCAAGGCCCGTCAGCGTGACATGTTTGATCAAGCCGCAATCGACGACGCCGTCCTTCAGCGACAGGAGCACGAGATCGCCGGCCGGCAGCTGCGGAAGGTCGCCGTCATTGACCTCCTCGTCGCGCTCGTTCTCGATGGCGATCGCCGCAAGCGTCCTGTCCTTGTTGAGGGCGATGGAATCCGGCTGGCCGCCGAGGTCGCAGGTGGCATCGACCTTGCGGGACGCGACATCGACCTGGGCGAGCAGGCCCGAGGGCTTCACGAAGCTCTCGCGGGTGTTGATGGCGACGAGCGCCTTGCCGGCCGCCATGGTGACCGAGGTCGGCTCGCCGTCGAAGGCGAGCGAACCGCCGGCCTTCGGGGCCTTGGCGTCGGTGATGTCGATGAAGCCGATGGCCTTGTTCGGGCTGTCGGAATAGATGAGCGTGTTGCCGTCCTCGGAGGCGGCGATGATCTCGGCCGAGGTCGGCGTCGCCTTGTCGGTGCCCTCGGGCAGGTTGCCGGCGACGGCGAAGGACGCAATGCGATTGAATACGGGCTCGGCGCTGGCGGCAGGGGCCACCGATGCGGCGAGAACCGCTGCCAGGGCAGCGGTGAGCGAACGGGTCTTCATGAAATCCTCCGGAATCCGGTCAAAAGGAACCCGGCGGTTCTCGTGTCTTCGTGTTACAGGCGGATGACAGTCTCCGCCCGGCGCCAACTCCATCCCGCAAATAAAAAGGGTCCGGACAAGCCGGACCCCTACCCTGAAATTCAGGATCGGCGGCGGAGTGGTCACCGCCTGCCCCGACAGCGTCGCACGCCGGTGAAGGACGCGAAGGCGCTGGGAAGCGTCAGATGCTGCAGGACCCGCGCGCCGTTTCCGGCCCGGGGTCTTGCGGCGTATCGGATCAGCCGTTGACGGCGTCCTTCAGGCCCTTGCCGGCCGAGAACTTCGGCACGTTGCGAGCCGGGATCTCGATCTCGGCGCCGGTCGAAAGGTTGCGGCCCTTCGAGGCTTCACGGCGCGATACGGAGAAATTGCCGAAACCGACGAGACGAACGTCGCCACCGTTCTTGAGTTCGCCCTGGATCGTCTCGAAAACGGCGTCGACAGCAGAGGCTGCGTCCGTCTTGGAGAGGCCGGACTTCTCAGCGACCGCGGATACGAGTTCATTCTTGTTCATGTTTCCACCCCTTTCTTACGGTTTGAAACGACTCATACAAGTCGGGGGCAGAATACGCATCGCCCCTCTCCCCGCAAGAATATTTCGCGGCAATCCCCTGAGAATCCGGCGTTTACACACCCTTTTCAACGAAAAAGACCGGCCCAGAGGCCGGTCTTTTCCCGTTTTCCGTCAAAATGCCCGGCGCGTGGCCCGGCCTTGCGGCTCAATGCGCGATGGCGCCGGTGGCGTCGTCGGTCGATTCGACCGGCGGAACCTTGGCCGCCTCGGCCGTTCCGTCCCATTCGATCGGCTCGGGCTTGCGCAGCAGCGCATGCTCGATCACCTCGCCCATGCGGGACACCGGAACGATCTCCATGCTGTTCTTCACATTGTCCGGAATGTCCGCCAGGTCCTTGGCGTTCTCTTCCGGGATCAGCACCTTCTTGATGCCGCCGCGAAGCGCCGCGAGCAGCTTTTCCTTCAGCCCGCCGATCGGCAGCACCCGGCCGCGCAGCGTCACTTCGCCCGTCATCGCGATATCCTTCGAGACCGGGATGCCGGTCATGATGGAGACGATGGCGGTCGCCATGGCGATACCGGCGGACGGACCGTCCTTCGGCGTCGCGCCTTCCGGCACGTGCACGTGGATGTCGGTCTTGTCGAAGCGCGGCGGCTCGATGCCGAAATCGACAGCGCGCGAGCGGACATAGGAGGCCGCCGCCGAGATCGATTCCTTCATCACGTCGCGCAGGTTGCCCGTGACCGTCATGCGGCCCTTGCCACCCGGCAGGCTGACGCCTTCGATGGTGAGCAGTTCGCCGCCGACTTCCGTCCAGGCCAGACCCGTGACGACGCCGACCTGATCCTCGCGCTCGGCTTCGCCGTGGCGGAAGCGCGGAACGCCGAGGAAGTCATGGATGTTGTCCGCCGTGACCTCGACCTTCTTCGACTTGCCCTTGATGATCTCGGTGACCGCCTTGCGGGCGAGCTTCATCAGTTCACGCTCGAAGTTACGAACGCCCGCTTCGCGGGTGTACTGCTGGATGACCGCCATCAGCGCGCCGTCGGTGACCGAGAATTCCTTCGGCTGCAGCGCGTGGTCGCGGATCGCCTTGGGCAGCAGGTGCCGTTTGGCGATTTCCAGCTTCTCTTCTTCCGTGTAGCCGGCGATGCGGATCACTTCCATGCGGTCCATCAGGGGCGCGGGAATGTTCAGCGTGTTCGCCGTCGTCACGAACATGACGTTGGACAGGTCGTATTCGACTTCCAGGTAGTGGTCCATGAAGGTCGAGTTCTGTTCCGGATCCAGCACCTCGAGCAGGGCCGAAGACGGGTCGCCGCGGAAGTCCATGCCCATCTTGTCGATCTCGTCGAGCAGGAAGAGCGGGTTGGACTTCTTCGCCTTCTTCATCGACTGGATGACCTTGCCGGGCATCGAGCCGATATAGGTGCGGCGGTGACCGCGGATCTCGGCCTCGTCACGCACGCCGCCCAGCGCCATGCGGATATATTCGCGGCCGGTCGCCTTGGCGATCGAGCGGGCGAGCGAGGTCTTGCCGACGCCCGGAGGGCCGACGAGGCACAGGATCGGACCCTTGATCTTGGTCGAGCGGGCCTGCACGGCGAGATATTCGACGATGCGCTCCTTGACCTTGTCGAGGCCGAAATGATCCTCGTCGAGGATCTTCTCCGCGGCGTTGAGGTCGGTCTTGATCTTCGACTTCTTGCCCCACGGAATACCCGTCAGCCAGTCGAGATAGTTGCGCACGACGGTGGCTTCCGCCGACATCGGGCTCATCTGGCGCAGCTTCTTCAGCTCGGCATCCGCCTTCTCGCGGGCTTCCTTGGAAAGCTTGGCCTTGGCGATCTTCTCTTCCAGTTCGGCCATCTCGTCGCGGCCGTCCTCGCCGTCGCCGAGCTCCTTCTGGATCGCCTTCATCTGTTCGTTGAGGTAGTATTCGCGCTGGGTCTTCTCCATCTGGCGCTTGACGCGCGAGCGGATGCGCTTCTCCACCTGGAGAACCGAGATCTCACCTTCCATGAAGCCGAGCGCCTTTTCCAGGCGCAGCTTGACGCTGGTCGTCTCGAGCATTTCCTGCTTCTCGACGATCTTGATGGACAGGTGCGAGGCGACCGTGTCGGCGAGCTTCGAGTAGTCCTCGATCTGGCTCGCGGCACCGACGACTTCGGGCGAAATCTTCTTGTTGAGCTTCACGTAGTTCTCGAACTCGGAGACGACCGAGCGCGACAGCGCCTCGATCTCGACCGGGTCCTCTTCCGGCTCGGCCAGCACATGGGCCATCGCCTCGTAGAACTCCTCGCGATCGGTGTAGCCGTCGATCTCCGCACGGGCGCGGCCCTCGACCAGAACCTTGACGGTGCCGTCGGGCAGCTTCAGCAACTGGAGGACATTGGCGACGGTGCCGATGCGGTAGATGGCGTCGGTCTCCGGATCGTCGTCGGAAGCGTTGATCTGGGTGGCAAGCATGATCTGCTTGTCAGTGCCCATGACCTCTTCCAGCGCGCGGATCGACTTCTCGCGACCGACGAACAGCGGCACGATCATGTGCGGGAACACCACGATGTCGCGCAGGGGCAGGACCGGGAAGGCCGTGGAGTCGTGCGGCGCAGACGTCTTTTTCGTCATGTCATTTCCTTTCAAACGTCCCGTCTCCGGGAACCGGTCCAATCGGTGCCTGGGAAGCACCGGGCCGGCGATCTTTTCCATCCACAAGTGGCGTTCGGTTAACGCTTTTTCAAGCCCGATGCCGGTCCGCTGACAGTCCGGTGCCGGAGTGCCCCACCCCCGCATCGAACCAGACGAACCATCGTGGGAAGTCTAGTCTTCCGCGCTGTCGCGGAACTTGCGGCCTTCCCCCGGCAACCTGCCGGAGCCTACGCAAAACAGAATCGAAGTCTTCCATCTTCGCCCGCCCCGCGGCGCGACGCAACGTCCGTGCGAAGCAGACAGTGGGCCATCATGACCCTTCCGGCCGCAGCCGACCAGTCACGAAATGTCACTAGAAGACCTCAATAGCGACCTGAAACGAAAAGACCCGCCGAGGGCGGGTCCTTCCTGAACCGTTTTGCGAGCCGTCAGGCCGAAACGTTGGCCTTTTCGTCGGTGCGCTCGGAGTAGATGTAGAGCGGGCGGGCCGAGCCCTTGACCACCTCGTCGGAGATGACCACCTCGCGAACGCCTTCCAGCGTCGGCAGCTCGAACATCGTGTCGAGCAGGATCTTCTCCATGATCGAACGCAGGCCGCGGGCGCCGGTCTTGCGGACGATCGCCTTGCGGGCGATCTCGCGCAGGGCGTCCTCGTGGAAGGTCAGTTCCACGTCTTCCATCTCGAACAGGCGCTGGTACTGCTTGACGAGCGCGTTCTTCGGCTCCGACAGGATCTGGATCAGCGCGTCCTCGTCGAGGTCCTCGAGCGTCGCCAGAACCGGCAGACGGCCGATGAATTCCGGGATGAGGCCGAACTTGACCAGGTCTTCCGGCTCCAGCTCGCGCAGGACTTCGCCGACGCGGCGATCTTCCGGTGCACGCACCGTCGCGCCGAAGCCGATGGAGGTCTTCTCGCCGCGGGCGGAGATGATCTTGTCGAGACCGGCGAAGGCGCCGCCGCAGATGAACAGGATGTTCGTCGTGTCGACCTGCAGGAATTCCTGCTGCGGATGCTTGCGGCCGCCCTGCGGCGGCACGGAGGCAACCGTACCTTCCATGATCTTCAGAAGCGCCTGCTGCACGCCCTCGCCCGACACGTCACGGGTGATGGAGGGGTTGTCGGACTTGCGCGAGATCTTGTCGACTTCGTCGATATAGACGATGCCGCGCTGCGCGCGCTCGACATTGTAGTCGGCCGCCTGCAGGAGCTTGAGGATGATGTTCTCCACGTCCTCGCCGACGTAACCGGCTTCGGTCAGCGTCGTGGCGTCGGCCATGGTGAAGGGCACGTCGATGATGCGGGCCAGCGTCTGGGCAAGATAGGTCTTGCCGCAGCCCGTGGGGCCGACGAGCATGATGTTGGACTTGGCCAGTTCCACGTCCGTGCCCTTGGCGGCATGCGCCAGGCGCTTGTAGTGGTTGTGCACCGCGACCGACAGGATGCGCTTGGCCTGCTGCTGGCCGATGACATATTCGTCGAGGACCTTGATGATATCCTGGGGCGTGGGAACGCCGTCACGGGATTTCACCATCGAGGTCTTGTTCTCCTCGCGGATGATGTCCATGCACAGTTCGACGCATTCATCGCAGATGAACACCGTCGGTCCGGCAATAAGCTTGCGGACCTCGTGCTGGCTCTTGCCGCAGAAGGAGCAGTAGAGGGTATTCTTGGAGTCGCCGCCGTTGCTGCCGCTGACCTTGCTCATATCACTTTCCTTCCAGCACGCCGTTCATCCCTTGCAGGATGGCCGGACCACTCAAACCGCCTTTTTCAGATCACGCGCGCGCTCTTCAAAGGCTCCAGGGGTACTGACCGGCGGCTTAAGCCCAAACCGGTGGCAACGAATCCCCCACCGAAATACCGAATGCTAGGCCGTCACACATCAACATAGCATTAACGGCCAATATTAACGGCTTTGCCGGGCGGATAAAGCCCCGTGACCATTACAAATGTGTCACAATAGCTTCATCCGCGGCAAAAGCATGGCATCACGCCGCGTCCGGACCCTCGATCGCCTCGCGGCTCGTGATGACGCGGTCGACGAGACCCCAGTCCTTGGCTTCGTCCGCACTCATGAAATGGTCGCGGTCGAGCGTCTGTTCCACTTCCTCGTAGGTGCGGCCGCAATGCTTGACATAGACCTCGTTCAGCTTGCGCTTCATCTTGAGGATGTCCCTGGCATGGCGCTCGATGTCGGAGGCCTGGCCCTGGAAGCCGCCGGAGGGCTGGTGCACCATGATGCGGGCGTTGGGCGTCGCAAAGCGCATGTCCTTGTGGCCGGCGGCCAGGAGCAGCGAGCCCATGGAAGCGGCCTGGCCGATGCACAGCGTCGAGACGGCCGGCTTGATGAACTGCATCGTGTCGTAGAT
The DNA here is from genome assembly GCF_050172695.1 of Shinella sp. G-2. Lineage (NCBI taxonomy): Bacteria > Pseudomonadati > Pseudomonadota > Alphaproteobacteria > Hyphomicrobiales > Rhizobiaceae > Shinella > Shinella sp. G-2. The sequence goes on from NZ_JBBEYH010000002.1 coordinate 255,881, forward strand.
CGCCATGCCCGACGTCACCACGCCGCCCGGCGAGTTGATGTAGAGGGCGATTTCCTTCTTCGGGTTTTCGGCCTCGAGGAAGAGAAGCTGCGCGCAGACGAGCGTGGCGATATGATCCTCGACGGGACCCGTCAGGAAGATGATGCGCTCCTTCAGGAGGCGGGAATAGATGTCGTAGGAACGCTCGCCGCGGTTGGTCTGCTCGACGACCATCGGCACCAGAGCCATGGCGGTATCTACGGGATTTCTCATGTCAATCCTTCATCTCAAGTGGCCCTGAAACCCGTCGCCAAGCGTTGGGAATCAGCAAGTTTCGTCTTCCCTACATAGAGTGTCAGGGTATCGGACTTCAAGACGGCCCCGTCTTTTGCGGCGCTCTATGCGAGATTGCGGTTAACTCACGCAACGTGGGGCGGGGATTTCCACAACCCAAGTGCCGGCCAAGCGCCGGCAAGGTGAAGAAAGGGTGAATCCCGATCCCTGCCGTCCCGGCCCGTCGCCCCATCCTGCACCCGCCTTGCCTACCTTTGTCAAATGCCCGCACTATATGCCTCCCAGCGGAGGCAGTCATGATGAAACGATCCCTCGTCGCCCTCGGGCTTCTCGTCCTCACATCCACCGGCGCGCCCGCCCAGCAGGCCTCCGACACCATCGCACCCGAGCGGGCGACGGGCCTTGCGGCCGCGACGGTCGTGACCGCGAAGGACCACATGGTCGCGGCGGCCCATCCGCTGGCGGCAGCGGCCGGCGAAAAGGTCCTTACCGACGGCGGCAGCGCCATCGACGCGATGGTCGCGGTCCAGACCGTGCTCGGCCTCGTCGAACCGCAATCCTCCGGGCTCGGCGGCGGGGCTTTCCTCGTCTATTACGATGCCGCGGCAAAACGCATCGTCACGCTCGACGGGCGCGAGACCGCGCCGATGGAGGCGACGCCAAAGCTCTTCCTCGACGAGAACGGCGCGCCGCTGCAATTCTTCGACGCGGTGGTCGGCGGGCGCTCCGTCGGCACGCCCGGCACCGTCATGCTGCTGCAGGAGGCGCACAACCGCTGGGGCCGCACGCCCTGGAAGGATCTCTTCGCCCCGGCGGAAAGGCTCGCCCGCGACGGTTTTGCCGTCTCGCCGCGCCTTGCCGGGCTCATCGCGGCGGAAGGCGACCGCCTCAAGACCTTCGAGACGACCGCGTCCTATTTCTTCGATGCCGAGGGTGCGCCGCTGAAGGAAGGCGCCATCCTGAAGAACCCCGCCTATGCCGATACGCTCGCCGCCATCGCCGGGGGCGGCGCGGCGGCCTTCTACGAGGGACCGGTTGCCGAGGCTATCGTCGATACCGTGCGCATGGCCGGCCGGAATGCCGGCGTACTCTCCCTTGCCGATCTCGCCAACTACCGGGTCAAGCTGCGCCAGCCGGTCTGCGTCCCCTATCGCGCGCTCGACATCTGCGGCATGGGGCCGCCCTCCTCCGGCGCGATCGCCATCGGCCAGATGCTGGGCATGCTAGAGAATTTCGACCTCAAGGCGCTCGGCAAAGACAATCCCGAGAGCTGGCGGCTGATCGGCGATGCCCAGCGCCTCGCCTTCGCCGACCGCGAGCGCTATGTCGCCGACACCGATTTCGTGCCCGCACCCGTCAAGGGCCTCTTGGACAAGGCCTATCTCGGCGAGCGGGCGCGGCTGCTCGACGGCGGGAAGGCGCTCGGCAAGGAGGCCGTGACCGCCGGCAAGCCGGAATGGGACCATGCCTTCAACGTCGGCCGCGACGCCGCCCTCGAACTGCCCTCGACCAGCCATTTCGTCATCGTCGACAAGGACGGCAATGTCGTCTCCATGACGACGACCATCGAGAACGGCTTCGGCGCGCGGCTGATGACGGGCGGCTTCCTCCTCAACAACGAGCTGACCGACTTCTCCTTCAAGACCCATGACGATGGCCTGCCCGTCGCCAACCGCGTCGAACCCGGCAAGCGCCCGCGCTCGTCCATGTCGCCGACCATCGTGCTGAAGGACGGCCGGCCGGTGCTGGCCATCGGTTCGCCCGGCGGCAGCCAGATCATCGGCTATGTCGCGCAGGCGCTGATCGCCCATATCGACTGGGGCATGGATGTCGGCGAGATCGTCGCCATGCCCCACCTCATCAACCGCTTCGGCCCTTACGACATCGAAGCGGGCACGGCGGCGGAAAAACTCGCCGAACCGCTGAAGGCGCTCGGCTACGAGGTGAAGGCCGGCGAGATGAATTCGGGCCTGCACGCCATCGAACTTGCCGCCGACGGCCTCAAGGGCGCGGCCGATCCGCGGCGCGAGGGCGTCGCCATCGGCAAATGATCCCCTGTTGACCGGACAACGCCGCGCTTTCACGGCGCGGCGAAATCCGCTAGGTCATGGGCATCATGACGACGACGCACCTTCCCTTCCTCTCCATCGATCCCGCCAGCCGCCGCGTATCGCTCGACGGCCGCAATCCCGATTTCTACCGCGACCCGAACCCGGTCTATTCGGCGCTGCATGCGCACTGTCCCACCTTCTGGTGGGAAGAGCAGAAGATGTGGTATTTCACGGGCTACGACCATGTGAACGGGCTCCTGCGCGACCGCCGCTTCGGCCGGCAGATCCTGCATGTGGCGACGCGCGAGGAACTCGGCCTGCCGCAGCCGCAGGACCACCTGACGCATTTCGATGCGGCGGAGGCCTGGTCGCTGCTGGAGCTGGAGCCGCCGGAGCACACGCGGCTGCGCACGCTGGTCAACCGCGCCTTCGTCTCGCGCATGATCGAGCGCCTGACGCCCGAAATCACCGCGCTCTGCCACGAGGCAATCGACCGCTTCGAGACGGACGGGCGCGTCGAGCTGCTGGCCGCCTTCGCCGATATCCTGCCGGTGACGATGATCGCCCGCATGATCGGCATTCCCGACGAGATGGGGCCGCAGCTCCTGAAATGGTCGCATGCCTATGTGCGCATGTACATGTTCGGCCGCACGCGCGAGGACGAGCTTGCCGCCGACAGGGCGGCGGCGGAATTTTCCGACTATGTGCGCACCGTCATCGCCGCGCGCCGCACTGAGCCGCGCGACGACCTGCTCTCCCACATGGTGCATACCGAGCACAAGGGACAGCTGCTCACCGAGGACGAGCTGATCTCCACCACCATCGTGCTGCTGAATGCCGGCCACGAGGCGACGGTGCACCAGATCGGCAATGCCGTGCGCACCATCCTGGAAAACGGCGCGGACCCGGCCGTGCTCTTTTCCGACGCGAAGGCGACGGAACGCACGGTGGAGGAATGCCTGCGCATTTCCGCGCCGGTGCATATCTTCGACCGCTACGCGCTGGAGGATGTCGAACTCGACGGCATCCAGTTCCGCCGCGGCGACAAGGTGGCGATGATCCTCGCCGCCGCCAATCTCGATCCGAAGAAATTCTCCGATCCGCTCGCCTTCAGGCCGGATCGCGACGAGGGCGCAAACCTCTCCTTCGGCGCCGGCATCCATTTCTGCATCGGCGCGCCGCTCGCGCGGCTGGAACTGAACATCGCCCTGCCGATCCTCTTCCAGCGCCTGCCGGGCCTCAGGATCGCCAGAAAGCCCGTGGTGAAGGATGTCTATCACTTCCACGGGCTCGAGGCGCTGGAGCTTGAATGGTGACAAGCATTTCCAGCTGAAGCGATATCGCTTCAGCGTCGGACAATGCGACAGGAAAGAAGCATTTCCAGCCGAAGCGGCATCGCTTCGGCGTCAGGAATGCGGAAAACAAGACGCTGGGGGCAAATCCGGCGAACCAGCGTTCGCCGGGATTTTCCTAGAGCCGGATGACGTAGTCCTTGCGAGTCGTTTCAACGACTTCCCAGGTTCCCTTGAAGCCCGGCCTGAAGACCAGCCGGTCGCCGGCTTTCAGATCGAACGTCTCGCCTTCGTCCGAGGTCACGATGGAGCGGCCTTCGAGGATGTGGAAATATTCCCATTCGTCATACTGGATGCGCCACTTGCCCGGCGTCGACTGCCAGATGCCGGCATAGATGCCGCCGTCGGCTTCCTCGATGTTCCAGGTGGTGAAGACCGGGTCGCCCGAAATCAGCCTGTCGGCGGCCGGACGGCCGGCCTCCGGTTCGATGCCGGAAATGTCGAAATTGCGTGCATAGCTCATGATGGGTTCTTCTCATGCCTCAGGGGACTGTCAGGTGTAATTCGCCTGATCCGTCTGTCTAGGGCGGTATTGAGTTCAAGCCGAATTATCTGAGCCTTCGGGACGAACGAGCCGGTCACTAGCTGCAACACCGGGACCCGGCGGACGGGGCACACGAGGATGCGGCTTTTATCTTCTCTTCGGCCAGCCAACGGTCCCGGGGTTTGCAGCTCGCGGGCCGTGGCGTCAGCACGACGTGGAGCGCGCCGTCCTTAGCGACGGGATCTTTCGCACAGAACAACTGCATCGGCCGGGCTCCATCGCTGACTTCGAAGGTCAGCCTGGCGGCACCGTCGAGACGGACATGTTCGGAAACCTTGCGGACGATGGCGGAGAATTTTCCGGCCGTCATATGGGTCCGCTCACCCTCCTCGATATCCCATAGCTGCACGAAGATTTCCGACCACGCCTCCGGATTTGCCCCGCAGTCGAGCGCGGAGAACTGACCGGCCTTGACCTCTGTCACGTGATAGCCGGGCTTCACGGGCTTTCCGTCGTACAGGAACACCAGCGGCAGGTCCGGGGTCTTCGCGGCCTCGCCGAGCAACTCCCCAAGAGAGATATCGGTTTTGTCGGATGGGCTATTGTCGATCGCGTTCATTTGCGGCTATCCTCTATTCAATAATTCAAGGATTATTGAAATATGGACGACCGTCAAGCCCTCTCTTCCTTCGCCGCCCTTGCCCAGGAGACCCGGCTCTCCATCGTGCGCACCCTGGTCGTGGCCGGCCCCGAGGGCCTGCCCGCCGGCGCGATTGCCGAACGCATGGAGGTCTCCCCGTCCAACGTGTCGTTCCATCTCAAGGAACTCGAGCGCTCCGGGCTCATCTCCCAGCGCCGGGAGTCCCGCTCGATCGTCTACAGCGCAAGCTACGATACGCTGGCCGCGCTGGTGACATTCCTGATGGAAGACTGTTGCGCGGGACATCCCGACATTCGCGGCTCGGTCGAGCGATCCACCTGCTGCAGCCCGCGCGAAGCATAGACGCCAAGGAAGACCGCAGTGCATACGACCAAGGTTCCGGCGGGCATCGTCTCCGCCCTGGGTGTCACGCAGATCATCGGCTACGGCACGCTCTACTATTCCTTCAGCATCCTCGCCCCCGGAATGGCCCGGGATCTCGGCATCAGCCTGGAAGGGGTCTTCGCGGTCTTCTCGCTCTCGCTGTTCGTCGGCGGCCTGTCCGCGCCGTTCATCGGCAGGCGCATGGACCGGATCGGCGCGGCGACCGTGATGACGCTCGGATCCGCGCTTGCCGCCCTCACCCTGGTGCTCAGCGCCTGGTCGCCGTCCGTCCCGCTCTTCGCCCTCGCCATCGTCCTCATGGAGGTCTCCTCCGGGATGGTGCAGTACCAGGCCGCCTTCGCGACGCTGGTCGAAAGCGAACCCCGGACGGCCGCCCGCAGCATCACCTATCTGACGCTCATCGGCGGTTTTGCGTCCACCATCTTCTGGCCCATCGCCGCGACATTGACCGGATATCTCACCTGGCGGGAAATCTACCTGGTGTTCGCCGCCCTGAACCTTCTCGTCTGCATGCCCCTGCATTTCTGGATCCGGCGTGACGGACGGCGTGGCGCCGGGCGGGGCGAGACCCGGCTGCGCGAGACCGTCGTCGGCGCTCTCGCGCCGCAGGCGCGCCGCCGCGGCATGGTGCTGGTCTCCCTCGCCTTCTCGCTGTCGGGCTTCACGCTGGCCGCGACCCTTGCCCATATGGTGCCGATGCTTCGCACCATCGGCCTCGGCGGCGCGGCGGTCGCGATCGGCTCCCTGTTCGGTCCGGCGCAGGTTCTCAGCCGGCTGATCAACATGGTCTTCGGGAAGAGCCTGTCGCCGCCGGGCCTTGCGATCGTCTCCGCGGCGCTGATGGTCGCCGGTGCGGTGATTCTCGGCGTGTCGGGCGACTGGCTGCCCGGCGCCGTGGCCTTCGCCGTCTGCCTTGGCCTTGGCTCGGGCATCAACAGCATCGCGCAGGGCAGCCTGCCGCTCTATCTCTTCGGGTCAGAAGGCTATGGTGCGATCACCGGCAAGATGGCGGCGGCGCGGCTGGCGACGGGCGCCGCCGCCCCCTTTGCCTTCGCGGCCGCCATGAACCATGTCGGAACCACCCTCTCGCTGTTCGCCATCGCCGCGCTGAGCACCCTCGGCATCCTCGCCTTCGTCGCCGTCGCCGTCGCCGCTTCGGTGCGGCGTGACGGCGTTGCCTGATGGCGAGCGAACGTCTCGCGACACGGCCGACGCCTTTTCGCCCTAGATCGACTTGAGGTGGACTCGCTTTTCCAGTTCGGCCGCCTGCTCCTTCCGCTCGCTGTAGCGATCCGTCAGGTGGGCCGAAGCATCCCGTGTCAGCAGCGTGAACTTCACCAGTTCCTCGCAGACGTCGACAACGCGGTCGTAGTAGGACGACGGCTTCATCCTGCCGTCGGCGTCGAACTCCTGATAGGCCTTGGCGACGGACGACTGGTTGGGGATCGTGATCATCCGCATCCAGCGGCCGAGCACGCGCATCTGGTTCAAGGCGTTGAAGGACTGGCTCCCACCCGAGACTTCCATGATCGCCAGCGTCTTTCCCTGTGTCGGCCGGATCGATCCCAGCGACAGGGGGATCCAGTCGATCTGGGCCTTCATGATGCCCGTCATCGCGCCGTGGCGCTCGGGACTGACCCAGACCTGGCCTTCCGACCATTGCGACAGGTCGCGCAATTCCCGCACTTTCGGATGGCCGGTCGGAGCCTCGTCCGGAAGCGGCAATCCTCTCGGGTCGAACAGGCGCACCTCGCATCCCAGCTGTTCGAGGAGACGCCGAGCCTCGTGCGCCAGCAGCCGGCTGTAGGACACCTCCCGCAAGGAACCGTAGAGGATCAGGATGCGCGGCTTGTGCGTCGAAAAGGCTGGCCGCAATGCGTCGAGGTCAGGCTGGCGAAGATGCTGCGCCTGCAAGGCGGGAAAGGTCTCAGACAACGCGCTTTCCTTCCCCGTCGAGGACCTGCTCGCCGTCTTCCTTGAAGAAGGCGCCCTTGAACGTATCCGGCAGGATGTCGAGCACGGTCTCGGAGGGGCGGGCGAGCCGCGTGCCGAGGGGCGTGACGACAAAGGGACGGTTGATGAGGATCGGATCCTTCAGCATGGCGTCGAGCAGCTGGTCGTCCGTCAGCGCCGGATCGTCGAGACCCAATTGCGCATAGGGCGTGCCCTTGTCGCGGATCGCCTGGCGGACGGTCAATCCGGCGTCGGCGATCATGCTTGCCAGCCCGTCGCGCGACGGCGGCGATGTCAGATAGTCGATCACGGTCGGTTCGATGCCGGCGGCGCGGATCATCTCCAGCGTGTTGCGGGACGTGCCGCAGGCGGGGTTGTGATAGATGGTGACGTCCATGGTCATGTCCTTTCAGGAACGGTGTTGCGGGAGACGGCGGGAGAGGCCTCGTACCAGTCTCTGCTGCGGTTCACGGCCCAGACGACCGTGAGCATCACGGGAACTTCGATCAGCACGCCGACGACCGTCGCCAGCGCCGCGCCGGACTGGAAGCCGAACAGGCTGATGGCGGCTGCGACCGCGAGTTCGAAGAAGTTGCTGGCCCCGATCAGGGCCGAAGGTCCGGCAACGCAATGACGCTCGCCCGACAGCCGGTTCAGGAGATAGGCCAGTGCCGCGTTGAAATAGACCTGGATGAGGATGGGAACCGCCAGCAGCGCGATGATCGCCGGCTGCGCGATGATCTGCTCGCCCTGGAAGCCGAAGAGGAGCACGAGTGTCGCCAGCAGCGCGACGAGCGACAGCGGCTGCAATGTCGCAAGCATGGCGTCGAGCGCCCTGGTCGTGCCGTCGGCGGTCAGGCGCCCTCGCAGGACCTGCGCGATGACGACGGGCACGACGATATAGAGCGCGACCGACAGAACCAGCGTGTCCCAGGGCACGGTGATGGCCGACAGGCCAAGCAGCAGCCCGACGATCGGCGCGAAGGCGACGACCATGATGGCATCGTTCAAGGCGACCTGGGACAGCGTGAACAGCGGCGCGCCGCGGGTCAGGTTGCTCCAGACGAACACCATCGCCGTACAGGGCGCAGCCGCAAGGATGATCAGCCCGGCGATGTAGGAATCGACCTGCGCGGCCGGCAGATAGGGACGAAACAGCCAGCCCACGAACAGCCATGCCAGCAGCGCCATGGAAAAGGGTTTGACGGCCCAGTTGATGAACAGGGTCACGCCGATGCCGCGCCAGTAGGTGCCGACCTGCGCCAGCGAGCGGAAATCGATCCGAATGAGCATCGGGACGATCATCAGCCAGATCAGCACGGCGACGGGCAGGTTCACTTTCGCGATCTCGGCCGCTCCGATGACCTGGAAAACGCCGGGCATCAGATGGCCGAGGGCGACGCCGACGACGATGCAGAGAAAGACCCAAAGGGTGAGATAGCGTTCGAACGTGGACATCAGGCGATCTTTCCCGGAATTCCCGTCGAGCGGCCGCCGCCCTCCTTGCCGAGAATGGATTCGGCGAGAAGGAAACGAGCGGAATTGCCCGTGCACAGGAAGAGCACGTTGCAGGTCTTGTCGGTCATGGTCGTTTTCCGTGGTCAGGTCGGAGGTTTGGTGAATTTCATGATCGTTGCCGATGCCGGGCAGATGCCCGAAAGCTGACGGGTCGAGAGAACGGCGGGCGGCACCTCGGCCCGCTGGACCACGATGAAGCCGAGACCTGCGAAGAAGGGCGCGGCAGAGGTCGTCGCCAGGAAGACCGCCTTGCCGTCGCCGATGGCGTTCAACACCGCCTTCGCCAGCGCTTTTCCAAGCGCCCTGCCCCTCCGCTCGGGCAAGACGACCATCGACCTCAAGAGCACGGCGTCGCCGCAGGCTTCGATGCCGGCATAGCCGAACGGGCCACCATCCGGGCAAAGCGCCCTGAAAAACGACCGCCCCGGATCTTCGAGATCTTCGACCGGAAGGCCGGACGCGGACAGGGCGCGTTGCAAATCGGGATCGCTTCCCGGAACGGGCTCCAGCCGGATGTCGCTCATGACGACTTCACCGCGGGTCCGCAGCAGGGTGCAAGTTCGGCAATCAGCGGCGCGCAGAGTTCGACCGATCCGCCGCAGCAGTCTTTCACCAGAAAGAGCGTCAGGTCGCGAAGCCCCTGGAGATCGGCCCGGTAGAGGATCGAACGGCTCTGCCGCTCGCTCGTCACGAGGCCCGCCCGGGAGAGGGTCGCGAGATGCGCGGACATGGTGTTCTGCGGCACGTCGACAAGCCGGGCGAGCTCCCCGGCGGGCACGCCATCGGGCTCGTGGCGGACGAGAAGCCGAAACGTCTCGAGCCGGGTGGACTGGGCGAGCGCGGCAAGCGCGGCGATGGCTGTGTTGCTATCCATATATCCAGAATAACGGATATTATATCTCTGTCAACGCTCGAAACCGGCCCGTTTCAAGGAAGCTTGGATCGCTGCGTCACACCCGGTTGCCGCCGCGCTCTCGGCCGGCGGCTCCGTGTCCCGACGCGCGTCGCGCCGCCGGGCGGACGGTCCCGTCAAGAAATCGCCCCGGCAAGACGAGGCTTGCCGGGGCGGAAGGCCGAATGTCCGGCGGCGCCACAGGGCGCGCCGGGATCGCTGGCGAAGGGTATCAGGCCTTGCCGAGCGCCTGCTCGATATCGGCGATGATGTCGGCGACATCCTCGATACCGATGGACAGGCGCACCACATCCGGGCCCGCGCCGGCGGCCGTCTGCTGTTCCGGGGAAAGCTGGCGATGGGTGGTGGAGGCCGGATGGATGACCAGCGAGCGCGTGTCGCCGATATTGGCGAGGTGCGAGAGCATTTCCAGCCCCTCGACGAAGCGCTTGCCCGATTCGTAGCCGCCCTTCAGGCCGAAGGTGAAGACGGCGCCCGCGCCCTTCGGCGAATAGCGCTGCTGGGTCGCATGGTTCGCATGATCGGCAAGGCCGGCATAGTTGACCCAGGACACCTTGTCGTGACCCTTCAGCCAGGTGGCGACGGCGAGCGCGTTGTCGCAATGGCGCTGCATGCGCAGCGGCAGCGTCTCGATGCCGTTGAGAAGCTGGAAGGCGTTGAAGGGCGAGATCGCCGGGCCGAAATCGCGCAGGCCCAGCACGCGGCAGGCGATGGCGAAGGCGAAATTGCCGAAGGTGGCGTGCAGCACCACGCCGGCATATTCCGGGCGCGGCTCGGACAGGGCCGGATACTTGCCGGAGGCCGACCAGTCGAAGGTGCCGCCGTCGACGACGACGCCGCCCATGGAATTGCCGTGGCCGCCCATGAACTTGGTCAGCGAATGCACGACGATGTCGGCGCCGTGCTCCAGCGGGCGGATGAGGTAGGGCGTCGCCATGGTGTTGTCGACGATGAGCGGCAGGCCGTGGCGATGGGCGACCTCGGCAATGCCGGCGATATCGACGAAGGTGCCGCCGGGATTGGCCAGGCTCTCGATGAAGATCGCCTTGGTCTTGTCGTCGATCTGGCTCTCGAAGGTCGAAAGATCGTCCGTATCGGCCCAGCGCACGTGCCAGTCGAAGCTCTTGAAGGCGTTGCCGAACTGGTTGATCGAGCCGCCATAGAGCCGGCGCGCGGCGACGAAATTGTCGCCCGGGCGCATGATCGTGTGGAAGACGAGGAGCTGGGCGGCATGGCCGGAGGCGACGGCGAGCGCCGCGGTGCCGCCCTCGAGCGCGGCGACGCGCTCTTCCAGCACGGCCTGCGTCGGGTTCATGATGCGGGTATAGATGTTGCCGAAGGCCTGCAGGCCGAAGAGCGAGGCGGCGTGGTCCGTGTCGTTGAAGACGAAGCTGGTGGTCTGGTAGATCGGCGTCGCCCGTGCGCCCGTGGTCGGGTCGGGCTGTGCGCCGGCGTGAACGGCGAGCGTGGAAAATCCGGGCTTGTTCTTCGTCATGAAATGGCCTCCCTGGCAGACGTTTTCGCGACTATTTCAGAGAGATAGATGCCGGTCAAAGAAAGTTTTTCCGCAAAGGCGCGCCTCAACGCAACGCGCTTTGCGTGAAGAAACTCAGGCGACGAGGCGCGGATATTCGATGGCCGGGCAGCGGTCCATCACCACCTTGACGCCGGCGGCCTCCGCGGCCGCCGCCGCCGCGTCATGGCGCACGGAAAGCTGACCCCAGATGACCTTCGGCAGCGGCGACAGCGCCAGGGCCTCTTCCACGACGGAGGGCAGCGCATCGGCCGCCCGGAAGACGTCGATCATGTCGATGGGTTCGGCAATGTCGGCAAGGCGCGCGACGACGGTCTGGCCGAGGATCTCCTTGCCGGCCTGGCCGGGATTGACGGGAATGACGCGGTAGCCCTTGCGCAGGAGAAAGGCCATGACGCGATAGCTCGGGCGCTCCGGGTTCGGCGAGGCGCCGACGAGCGCGATCACCTTCGTCGTGCGGAGAATGTCGGCGATGTAGTAGTCCGGATAGGAATCGTGATTCATGGCGTTGTCCCGTTTCTGCGCGGAGAATTGGGGTAACGCTACGTGAAGTCAAGTTCGGGGCCGTCAGGAAGCCTTGAGCATCAGGACGGGATATTCCGTCACCGGGCAGCGATCCATGACGACGCGGATGCCCGCCGCCTCCGCCCGCGCCGCGGCCGCATCGTCGCGCACCGAGAACTGGCCCCAGAGCACGGAGGGCATCGGACGCAGCGCCAGCACCTCGTCGACGACCGCCTGGAACTGGTTCGCCGCGCGGAAGACATCGACCATGTCGACGGGTTCGGGAATGTCGGCAAGATGGGCATAGACCGTCTGCCCCAGGATCTCCTTGCCGGCATGGCCGGGATTGACCGGGATGACGCGGTAGCCCTTGCCGAGCAGGAACCCCATCACGCCATGGCTCGGGCGCGCATCGTTGGGCGACGCGCCGAGCACGGCGATGGTGTGCACCGACCTCAGGATATGGCGGATGTAGCTGTCGGGATAGTGATCGTGGTTCATCGCTGCCTCCTTCGGCGTTCGCGACCGTCTCTCACTCGTCTTCCACCCGTCATAATAGCGCGGAATCCTAAAGAAGACGACAGGCTTCAAGCGCCCGTTCGGCCGGGATCTGTGCCATAGCGGGTCAGATTTTGGGGTTTCCGGCGCAATCGGCATGCCGGGGCTGAAAATCGCGATTGCAAATCGCCGGTTTTGGGCGGATGAAGGGGGCGTTCCCCTCCCGCATGCCCTCCCCCTTCGAGGTCCCAGATTGCCGCTAGACGTTCTCTTTCTCGTGCTGTTCGGCGCAGCCCTGCATGCGACCTGGAACGCCATCGTCAAGGCCGGCTCGGACAAGTCCCTCGACGCGGCGATGGTGGCGCTCGGCGCGGGCGCCGTTGGCCTCGCCTTCCTGCCCTTCGTGCCGCTGCCGAAGCCCGAGGCCTGGCCGTTCATCCTCGTTTCGGCCGTGCTGCAATTCGCCTATTTCCAGCTCGTGGCGGGCGCCTACCGCGCCGGCGACATCGGCCTCGTCTATCCCTTGATGCGCGGCACCGCGCCGCTGCTGGTGGCCATGACAAGCGGCGTGGTGCTCGGCGAGCACCTGACGGCGACCGCCCTTGCCGGCGTGCTGGTCATCTCGGCCGGCGTGCTGACGCTCGCCTTCGAGTCGCGCCATGGCGGCCGGCACGCCATCCTGCTGGCGCTCGCCAATGCCATCGTGATCGCCACCTATACCTTCGTCGACGGCGCGGGCGCGCGCATCTCCGGCAATGCCGTGTCCTATACGCTCTGGATGGCGCTGCTGCCGCCCGTCCTGCTGTTCGGCTGGGCGATCTCGCGGCGAGGCACGCGGACCGTCTGGAACCATGTGCGGCGCAACTGGGCGCGCGGCCTCTTCGGCGGCGCCGGCTCCATCGCCTCCTATGGCCTTGCGCTCTGGGCCATGACCAAGGCCCCCGTCGCCACCGTCGCGGCGCTGCGCGAGACCGCCATCCTCTTCGCCCTGCTCATCTCGGTCTTCATCCTCAAGGAGAAGGCCAGCATCTGGCGCTACATCGCCGGCGCGGTGATCGCCTGCGGCGTGCTGGTGCTGAAGCTGGCGTGACATTGAAATTCCGGCCGCTCCGGTGTATGTACGAACATACGTACAAAGGAATGCGTCATGAAGGTCGTCAGCCTATCCGAACTGCGGGCCAATATCGCAAAGCACTTCGACAGCGTCGAGGCCGACCGGGACGAGCTGATCGTCACGCGGCAGAACCGCGAACCCATGGTCGTCATGTCGCTGGCCGATTTTGAAAGCTGGAAAGAGACGATCTACCTCACGGCCAGCCCGGCGAACCGCGACCATCTCCAGCGCTCCATTCGGTCGCTGGATGCGGGCAAGGGGATCGGCAAGACGCTCGACGACTTGCCCCCCGGCGAATGAAGATCTGCTTTTCTCCCGAGGCCTGGGCCGATTTCACCTACTGGACGGAAACGGACCGCAAGACGGTGGAGAAGGTCGTGGCGCTGATCAAGGAATGCCGCCGCGATCCCTTCTCGGGAACCGGCAAGCCAGAACCGCTGCGCGGCGAGCTGAAAGGCTTCTGGTCGCGGCGCATTACCCAGGAACATCGCCTCGTCTATCGCGTGACCGGCAGCGGCGCGGCCCAGATGCTGGAAATCGCCGCCTGCCGCTATCACTACGGCTGACGCGTCACGGCCACTCCGGCATGCGCTTGCCGAGGAAGGCGCCGATGCCCTCCTTCGCGTCGTCCGCGAACATGTTGTCGACCATCGTCGTCACGGCCACGTCATAGGCTTCGGGCAGCGGCAGGCCGGCCTGGGCGCGGAAGGCGGCCTTGCCGATGCGCAGGGCCTGCGGCGATTTCGACGCGATGACGGCGGCATATTTGTCGACGACCTGGCGCAGGTACTGCTGCGGCACGATGCGGTTGACAAGGCCGAAATCCTTGGCGGTGGATGCGTCGATGGTCTCGCCGGTGAGCAGCATTTCCATCGCCTGCTTGGGATGGGCCGCGCGGGTGACAGCGACCATCGGCGTCGAGCAGAAGAGGCCGATATTGACGCCCGGCGTGCAGAAGGTGGCGGTGTCGGTGCAGATGGCGAGATCGCAGCTTGCGACGAGCTGGCAGCCGGCGGCAGTGGCGAGACCGTCGATCTCGGCGACGACCGGCTGCGGCAGGGCGGCGATCTTCAGCATGAGATCGGCGGCCATGCGCATGGTCTTCTCGAAGAAGGCGCGCCCGCCATCGGCATCCTCGCGATGCGCCGTCATTTCCTTGAGGTCGTGGCCGGCGGAAAAGACCTTGCCGGTGGAGGCGAGCACGACGACGCGCAGCGCATCGTCGACGGCGGCCGCGTCGAGCGCCTCGCCGAGCGCCGTCATGACGGCGATGGAAAGGGCGTTGGCGGGCGGGTTGTTGAGCGTGATCCGCAGCACCGGCCCGGAGCGCTCGACACGCACGAGGCCGGCCGGTTCCTCTTTCCTGAACGACACCACATCTGCCATGACCGTCTCCCTCTGTTGTCCGCCTGCGGTCCTACGCCGCGCGGCAGCCGGTTTCAAGCGCGCCGGCATAGACTTTCTCAGGGCTTGCCGCGGCGGGAAAATCGGTCTGTAAAGCAGGCGACAGGAGACGAATGCCATGCAACTGACGCCGATCATGGACCCGGAGGGGCTGAACCGCTTCCTCGAAGCCGATTTTCCGCAGCTTCACACGGACGGCAAGGTCTTCGAGGTGGTGGAGGTCGGCCCGGGCGCCATCGTCATGCGCCTGATGCCCAACGAGCGGCACCTTCGCCCCGGCGGCACGATTTCCGGTCCCACCCTCTTCGCGCTCGCCGATGTCGGCGCCTGGTGCGCGGTGCTTGCCCATATCGGCCCGGTGGCGCTCGCGGTCACCACCAATCTCAACATCAATTTCCTGCGCAAGCCCGCGCCCGGCCCCCTCTCCTGCACCTGCCGGATCCTCAAGCTCGGCAAGCGGCTCGCCGTGGTCGACGCCTCGATTTTCGACGAGAATGGCGAGGATCTGGTGGCGCATGCGACCGCGACCTATTCGATTCCGCCGCGATAATTTGTGGTATTGAATTACCACAACAATAAGCCATTGTTTTTGCTTATCTATCTTTAGCACCCTCCGGAACGCGTCCCTTGACGCCCCATCGGCACTCGCTTATAAGCCGCCCAGATCGCGGTCCTCTGGGGCCGCTTTCGATTTTTGGCATCCGCAAGGGGCCAAACCAAGCAACAAGAAACGCCCGCAGCTCCCAAGGCTTCGGGACCCTAAAGAAAGAGCTACTCCCATGGCAACCTTCGTACAGAAGCCCGCCGAGGTAGAGAAGAAGTGGATCCTCATCGACGCCGAAGGCCTCGTTGTCGGTCGCCTCGCTACCCTCATTGCAAACCGCCTGCGCGGCAAGCACAAGGCCACCTTCACGCCCCACGTCGACGACGGTGACAACGTCATCGTTATCAACGCCGACAAGGTCGTCTTCACCGGCAAGAAGTACTCCGACAAGAAGTACTACTGGCACACCGGTTACCCGGGCGGCATCAAGGAGCGTACGGCTCGCCAGATCATCGAAGGCCGCTTCCCGGAGCGCGTCCTCGAGAAGGCTGTCGAACGCATGGTTCCGCGCGGCCCGCTCGGCCGTCGCCAGATGAAGAACCTGCGCGTCTACGCCGGCTCCAACCACCCGCATGAAGCCCAGCAGCCGACCGTCCTCGACGTCGCCGCGCTGAACAGCAAGAACACAAGGAGCGCCTGATCATGGCCGACCTCTCCTCGCTCAAGGACCTCGGCGTCGCCGCTGCAGCTCCGGCCGCTTCCGCCCCGGTTCACGTCAAGAAGGTTGACGCCCAGGGCCGTTCCTACGCAACCGGCAAGCGCAAGGACGCCGTTGCCCGTGTATGGGTCAAGCCGGGCTCCGGCAAGATCACCATCAACGGCAAGTCGTTCGAAGCCTACTTCGCCCGTCCGGTCCTGCAGATGATCCTGCAGCAGCCGATCGTCGCAGCTGCCCGTGACGGCCAGTTCGACATCGACGCGACCGTTGCCGGCGGCGGCCTTTCCGGCCAGGCCGGTGCCGTTCGTCACGGCATCTCCAAGGCACTGACCTACTTCGAGCCGGGCCTGCGCACGGTTCTGAAGAAGGGCGGCTTCCTGACCCGCGACTCGCGCGTCGTCGAACGCAAGAAGTACGGCAAGGCCAAGGCCCGTCGTTCGTTCCAGTTCTCCAAGCGTTAATCGCTCGGAAGACTTGGGTCTTCAGGAAAGGCCGGGGTTCGCCCCGGCCTTTTCGTTTTCAGGGGCAACAAAGCCCTTGCCTTACGCCCCGCGATTGGCGAACGTCCGGCCAGATTCCGGAGGGACTTTCATGGGCAACAAGACGATCGACCACGCCATCACGGGCAAGACGCTGAAGAGCGCGGCCTCCGACCCGACCCATGCGGGCATCCTCTCCTTCATGCGCCGGCGCTATACCAAGGTGCTGAAGGACGTCGACGCGGTCGTCTGGGGCATTCCCTTCGACGCGGCCACCTCCAACCGCCCCGGCACGCGCTTCGGGCCGCAGGCCATCCGCCGCGCCTCGGCGATCATGGACAACGATCCGCAATATCCCTTCGAGCGCGACCTCTTCGAGAACATGGCCGTCGTCGACTATGGCGACTGCCTGCTCGACTACGGCAACCACCAGAAGACGCCCGCCACCATCGAGCGCGAGGCGAAGAAGATCCTCAAGTCCGACGCCTATATGCTGACGCTCGGCGGCGACCACTTCATCACGCTGCCGCTGCTGCGCGCCCATGTGGAGAAATACGGCCCCCTCTCCCTCGTGCAGTTCGACGCCCACCAGGACACCTGGCCGGACGAGAAGGGCCGCATCGACCACGGCTCCTTCGTCGGCACCGCCGTGCGCGAAGGCCTGATCGACGCGGAAAGCTCGATCCAGATCGGCATCCGCACCCATGCGCCGGAGGATTGCGGCATCCGCATCGTCTATGGCTACGAGGTGGAGGAGATGAGCGCGGGCGAGCTCGCCGACACGATCGTGCGCCATGTCGGCGCGCGCTCGACCTATCTGACCTTCGACATCGACTGCCTCGACCCGGCCTTCGCGCCCGGCACCGGCACGCCGGTCTCCGGCGGCCCGACCAGCGCGAAGATCCTCTCGGTGCTGCGCAAGCTCGGCGCGCTGCATGTGGTGGGCTCCGACGTCGTGGAAGTCTCGCCCGCCTACGACCATGCCGACATCACCGCCATCGCCGGCTCGACCATCGCCATGTACATGCTCGGCCTTCGCGCCGAATGGCTGGCCGAGCGGCGCTGAACGCGCCCTTCAACGCCCCCCTCGAAGCGCGCTTGCATGCGCCGTTGAACATGGGGGGCCGAGGGGCTATATCGGCGCTGAACCGCACAAACAGGATGGATTGCAGATGAAACCGAAGATCTTCATCGATGGCGAACACGGCACGACGGGCCTCCAGATCCGCACGCGCATGGCCGGCCGCGACGATGTCGAACTCCTGTCGATCCCCGAGGCGGAGCGCCGCAACGCGCAGCTGCGCGAGGACCTGCTGAACAGCGCCGATGTCGCCATCCTCTGCCTGCCCGACGACGCGGCGAAGGACGCCGTCGCCATGGTCGCCGGCAACAATTCCGTGCGCATCATCGACACCTCGACGGCGCACCGCGTCCATCCCGACTGGGCCTACGGCTTTGCCGAAATGGACCGCGCACAGCCGAAGAAGATCGCCAGCGCGCGCTACGTCGCCAATCCCGGCTGCTATCCGACCGGCGCCATCGGGCTCCTGCGTCCACTGCGCCTTGCCGGCATCCTGCCCGAGGACTATCCGGTGACAGTCAACGCCGTCTCCGGCTATACGGGCGGCGGCAAGCAGATGATCGCGCAGATGGAAGATGCGGCGCATCCCGAGCACATCGACGCGCCGCACTTCCTCTACGGCCTCACGCTCAAGCACAAGCACGTGCCGGAAATGCAGATGCACGGCATGCTGTCGCGCGCGCCGCTGTTCTCGCCCTCGGTCGGAAAGTTCCCGCAGGGCATGATCGTGCAGGTGCCGCTCTACCTCGCCGACCTCAACGACCAAGCCTCGCTCGGCGCGATCCATGAGGCGCTCGTCGCGCATTATGCCGGCCAGGACATCGTCGAGGTGGTGGATCTGAAGGAAAGCGCCAATCTTTCCCGCGTCAACGCGGTGGAGCTTGCCGATACGGACCGCATGAAGCTCTACGTCTTCGGCACCGCCGGCACGCCGCATGTCAACCTCGTCGCCCTGCTCGACAATCTCGGCAAGGGCGCCTCGGGCGCGGCCGTCCAGAACATGGACCTGATGCTGAAGGGCTGAGGCGGCCTTCGGCCCCTCGCCCCGCCAGCGCCTTCCCCCCGCAGGGCGGGGTGAGGGACGAGAGAGCCGGAGCGCGGCGCTTCGGCTGGAAATGCTCTTTGTTCTTGCCGCATTATCCGACGCCGAAGCTCCGCTTCGGCTGGAAATGCTTAGCGCTCCATTTCCCCATAGAAGCCGCGCCAGTGCGCGACCGCGAAGCCGAGCACGACGAGCGCGCCGCCCTGGTGCGCCAGCGCCCAGCCGAGGGGAACCTGCCAGACGAGCGTCAGGATGCCGATCGTCGCCTGCACGCAGACGAGGGCGAAGAGCACGAGGGCGCGGCGGGCATGGGTGGTCTGAGGCGCGGCGCGCAGCGAACAGACCATGTGGATGACGACCAGCGTGAAGAGCGCATAGGCGCCGAGGCGATGCACGAACTGCACGGTCTTCGGGTTCTCGAAGAGGTTGATCCACCAGGGCTGCTGGACGAAGAGGCCGCCCGGAACGACCGCGCCGTCCATCAGCGGCCAGGTGTTGTAGGTGAGCCCCGCGTCGAGGCCGGCGACGAGCGCGCCGAGATAGATCTGGAAGATCGCCATGAAGGCGATGATGCCGGCCATGCGGCGGGTGCCGTCGCTCGGAATGGCGTCGTCGCTGTGCGGCGACAGCGCCCGCATCAGCCACGTCGTCCAGGCGAAGATGAGACAGGCGATGGTGAGGTGGGTCGCCAGACGGTACTGGCTGACCGAGACGCGCTCGGCAAGGCCGGAGGACACCATCCACCAGCCGATGAAGCCCTGGAAGCCGCCGAGCGCCAGAAGGCCGACGAGCGGCCAGCGCAGCT
The DNA here is from genome assembly GCF_050172695.1 of Shinella sp. G-2. NCBI lineage: Bacteria > Pseudomonadati > Pseudomonadota > Alphaproteobacteria > Hyphomicrobiales > Rhizobiaceae > Shinella > Shinella sp. G-2. The sequence continues at coordinate 275,193 of NZ_JBBEYH010000002.1, forward strand.
TCTTCTCGATACGGCCCGTCAGCCAGAAGAAGGCGAGCGGCACGGCGAAGACGAAACCGATGGAGCGGGCGATCAGCCGGTGGGCCCATTCCCACCAGAAGATCGTCTTGAACTCCTCGACGGTCATGCCCTTGTTGATCTGCTCATATTGCGGAATGCGCTTGTAGAGGTCGAACTCCTCCTGCCATTCGGCCGCCGTGATGGGCGGGATGACGCCGTGGACCGGCTTCCATTCGGTGATCGACAGGCCCGATTCGGTGAGCCGCGTCGCGCCGCCGACAAGGACGAGCACGAACAGCGTGAACAGCACGAGGCCCAGCCACCGGCGCACCTGCCGACGGTTGCGGTCGGTCCTGTCCGTTTCGTTGAAGCTGCTATAGGCGGTCGCGAGGCTCATTCTGTCGGCTCCTGTCAGCACGGCGGCGGGCCGCCGTTCCGGCTTTTGCAAGGCAATGCACTTAGGCAATTTCAAGGGGAAAACTGCTCCAGCGTTGATTTGCCCGACCCGCCCGTGCAAAACAAGGCCCGAACCTTTGCGGCATGCCGTCGCGCCCTGCCGCCGCCACGCAATCGAAAGACCGACAATGCCCCCTCGCCTCCGCAAACTGATCGGCACGATCCTGATCATCATCCTCGTGCTCGCCTATGCGGTGGTCGCCACGGCCGTTGCCTCCGCCATGCTCGGCCAGTCGCCGTGGTATATCCACCTGCTCTATTTCACCGTGACGGGTCTCTTGTGGATCGTGCCGGCCATGGTCATCATCAAGTGGATGGAAAAGCCGGAAAAGCCGCGCGGCGAATAGACCGCCCGCCGTTATGGAATTGCTAACCGCACCTGCCGATTTCCCGAAGGCAAACGGCGGGTTGTGTGCCGGATTAAACCATTTCCTGAGGTCTGCCGCCTAGGGTCGCGCCATGGCGGTACAGCCGCCGGCAGGGGCAAGGGTCGGGAGCGATGCACGTGCAGATCAAGGCGTCCGGGCTTGAGCTTGCGACACCGCTTGGCGGCAGCCCCGATGGCGGGCCGGCGCCGGGCGACGCGCCGCTCACCCTTCGCCTCCACGCCAGCATGGCCCCGCTGGAAACCGTCTGGCGGACGCTCAGCGCCGCGCAGTCCCTCTCGCTGCACCAGGGCTACGACTGGTGCCGCGCCTGGGCGGAAACGCACAATCTCGAGGTTCTGGTCCTCGAAGGCCTGTGCGACGGGCGCACCCAGCTTCTCCTGCCGCTCGAAATCCAGCGTCACGGCCCGGTGCGCATCGCGCGCCTGCTCGGCACGGATTTCAGCAATATCAATACCGGCCTCTTCAGCGAGGATTTTCGCTCTCCCGCGGCCGCCGCGCGGCTGGATCTCGCGCTGCAGGCGGCGCGCGGCACGCTGGCCCGCGCCTTCGATCTGCTGCTGCTCGAAAAGATGCCCTTTGCCTGGCGCGAAACGGCAAGCCCCTTTGCCGGCCTGCCCGCCACCCGCAACCAGAACAGCGCCTTCCAGCTCGAGCTCTTCGCGGATTTCGAGGAGACGCTGGCGCAGCTCAACGCCAAGCGCCGCCGCAAGAAATACCGCAATTCGGAACGCCGGCTGATGGCGATGGGCGGCTTCGAACATGTCGTGGCCGCGCCGGGCGAAGAGGCGCTGGCGCTGCTCGAAATCTTCTTCCGCCAGAAGAGCACGCGTTTCGAGGCGATGGGCCTGCCGGACGTCTTCCGCGACGAGGAGACGCGCAACTTCTTCCGCACGCTCGCCGCAATGCCGGCGACCGAGGACGGCTATTGCCTCCAGCTTCAGGCGCTCCGGCTCGGCGGCGCGCATGACGGCCATATCGCCGCCATTACCGGCCTGTCGCGCAAGGGCGATCACGTCATCTGCCAGTTCGGCTCGATCGACGACAACCTGGCGGCCGATGCCAGCCCCGGCGAATTCCTGTTTCACCTCGCCATCCAGCGGGTGTGCAGCGAGGGGGCGCGGCTCTTCGATTTCGGTATCGGCGACCAGCCCTACAAGCGTTCCTGGTGCCGGATCGAAACGCCGCACCACGATATCCTGCTGCCCGTGACCATGGCCGGCCGCGCCGCGGCGGCGACACACCGGGCCAAGACCGCCGCCAAGCGGCTCATCAAGCAGAACCCGCAGATCTATTCGCTGGTGCAGCGCCTGCGCTTCGGCCGCAAGGACGCCCCCGCCACCGGCGAGAGCGACTGAGCGCATCGCATGACCGAAGCGATACCGCTTCGGCTCGGCCCGGTTTCAGGCGGCGCGGCGGCCCGGGCGATGGTGGGGCGGCTCGCTCCCCTCGCCGGTCATCAGCACGATCTCGTTGTAGCCCGCTTCGCCGAACGCGCCGATCAGGTCGACGATCTCGTCCTCGTCGGCGCCCGGAATGGAGAGGATGATATCCGTCTCCTCGCCGCGCGTCAGGCGGCGAACCCCCTCCACTTCGGCGGCGCCGCATTCCACGATCACCGCGTCATAGGCGTCGGAAAGCGAATCGATCACCATGGCCAGCCGATCGATGCCGCGCATGGCGCGCTTGATGTTGGCATTGCCGCGCGGAATGATATGGGCGTCCGACAGGCGGTCGCCGTGGATGATCTCGCCGAAGGCCGCATCGCCGACGAGAAGATCGGTGATGCCGGGCAGGTGCACGGACTGGGCCATGAGCCGCGTCGGGCAGGCCGAGCCCGTCAGGTCGATGATCAGGGTCTTGCGATGCTGCTCGGCGATATGGCGCGCCAGCATGACGGTGGCGGTGGAGCCGCGGTCGCCGGAGGGCGACACCGAGATTGCGACCGAAATATTGTTCTCGATCAGGTGCCTTGCGACGGCCGTCACCGAATAATCGTCGTCCGCCTCGGCTGCGGCCTCGACGGGCGCGGCCTCCTCTTCGTCCGCCTCGTCCTCGCCGGGGCCGATATCGGCCAAGAGCGAGCGCGCCGGGGCGTTGATGTCGCGGATCGCGCCATAGTCCGGGCGTGCCACGGGCTCCCGGCGCTGGACCGGTTCACGCAGCACGGCGGCGGTTTCGGGTTCGGGCGCCAGCAGGTCCTCGTCGTCCGCCTCGATCTCTTCGATCTCCTCGCGGCGGCGACGCGTCGCGACGGTGCCGCCGACCGGCTTGAGGGCGCGGCCGCTGAAGAGTTCGGCGAGCAGGATGGCGATGGCGCTGAGCGCGAAGCCGGCGACGCCGCCGACTACGGTGATCGGAATCACCTTCGGGAAGGAGACCTCCGTCGGCTCGACGGCGGCGGAGATAACGCGGGCATCGGCCGGCGACGAGCCGCTGTCGGTGCGCGAGGTCGCCTCGCGGTACCGCGCCAGATAGGTTTCGAGCAGCTGGCGCTGGGCGGCGGCCTCGCGCTCCAGCGCCTTGAGGCCGACTTCGTCCTCGCCGGCGCGGGCGGTGTCCGCCTTCAGCGTGTTGAGCTGCTGCACGAGCTGCGTTTCGCGCAGGCGCGCGGTCTTCGCCTCGTTTTCGAGGCTGGAGAGAATCTTCTGCGTTTCCGCCTTGATCTGCGTGCGGATGCCGGCGAGCTGCGAGCGCAGCCCCTTCAGCCGGGGATGGCCGTCGAGCATCGAGGTGGAGAGATCGGAAATCTGCCCCTGGATCTGCGCCTCGCTTTCCTTGAGGCGCTGGATCATCTGCGAGCCGACAACCTCGGACAGCGTGTCCGGCGCGCCGCCGGTCTTCAGCACGGCGCGCACGCTCTCGGCGCGCGCCTCGGCGCTCGCCCGTTCGCCGCGCACGCGGGCGACTTCCGTGGAGATATCGTTGAGCTGGCGCATGGCGAAGGTCGAGTTATCGCCGGTCGGCAGGAGATCGGACTGCGAGCGGTATTCGGCGACCTTCTGCTCGGCCTCGCGCACCTTCTCGCGCAGGTTGGCGATCTCCGGCTCCAGCCAGCGCGTCGCCTCCGAATTGGTGTCGAGCTTGGCGCCGCTCTGCAGCGCCAGATAGACCTTGGCCATCTCGTTGGGGATCTCGGCGGCAAGACGCGGATCCTTCGAGGTGAACTCGATGCCGATGACGCGCGAACGCTCCACCTGATAGACGACCAGCTTGTCGTTGAATTCCTTCAGCACGCGCTCTTCCGGCGGCAGGTCGAGCGGATTGTTCTTCAGGCCCAGCAGCACGAGCACGTCGGAAATCGCCGAAGGCTTCGCTGTCGTGTCGAATTCCTCCAGCTCATAGAGCTTCATGTTGCGCGCGACCTGCTTGATGAGGTCGGCCGATTTCAGGAGCTGGACCTGGCTGGCGATGCCGAGCTCGTCGAAGGCCGGTCGTTCGCCGCCCTGGGCCCTATCCTGCCCTGTCGTGAAGGCGGGTTCGCGCGTTTCGATCAGAAGGCGCGTCTCGCTCTTGTAGCGGGGCGAAACGAGGTTCGCGCCGACAAAGGCGATCCCCGCGCAGGCGACGGTCGCCATCAGCACGCGCATGCGGTTGCGCCAGATCGCGCCGAACAGACCGCCAAGGTCGATATCGACATCCTGCTGGCTCTCGTGAACGCCCGACATATTCCCACTCCAAACCGACGATTTCCCCGCAAGGTAAACAAACATGGTAACCCAAGAGTTAACCACCATTGGGTGTGCAAATATTTCAATCACCCTCATGGAGAGAATTTTGTCGGAAGCGCTCCGCTTTTTTACCAGCCGTTAACCCTAACGGATCGATAACGACGGCCAGACTTCTGATTTGGGGATTGGAAACGCGAATGACGTTCGCATCGATCAATAAGGGCATGTTGCTCGCGCTGGCGTTCATCGCCCCGGCCGTTTCGGGCTGCAGCGGCTATCGCCCGGCCCCCAAGGCCTTCCACGAGGCGACCATCCAGCCCTACCGGCTCGACAGTGGCGACCGCCTGCGCATCACGGTCTTCGAACAGGCCGGCCTCAGCAACACCTATACGATCGACCAGGCCGGCTATGTCGCCTTCCCGCTCATCGGCGGCGTGCCGGCGCGCGGCCAGACGCTGCAGGAACTGGAAAGCATCATCGCGGCGAAGCTGCGCCAGGGGTATCTGCGCGATCCCGACGTCTCCATCGAGGTCGACCGCTACCGCTCCATCTATGTCATGGGCGAAGTCGGCCAGGGCGGGCAGTACAGCTACGTCGCCGGCATGACCATCCAGAACGCCATCGCCGTCGCCGGCGGCTTCTCGCCGCGCGCCAACCAGCGCGACGTCGACGTGACCCGCAAGATCAACGGCAAGGTCGTCACCGGCCGCGTGTCGATCTCCGACCCGATCCTGGCGGGCGACACCATCTATGTCCGCGAACGGCTCTTCTAGCCTATGGCGGACGATGGGCCTCTGCGCATCATTCATTGTTTCCGTTCGCCCATCGGCGGCATCTTCCGCCATGTGCGCGATCTCGCCGAATTCCACGTCAAGGCAGGCCATGACGTCGGCATCATCTGCGACAGCCTCACGGGCGGCTCGTTCGAGGATTCGCTCTTCGACGAAATCCGCCCCTATCTTCCCCTCGGTCTCGTGCGCCTGCCGATCAGCCGGTCGATCAGCCCGCGCGACGTCAACGCCTTCCGGGACAGTTATCGTGAAATAAAAGGTTTGCGGCCGGATGTGTTGCACGGGCACGGCGCCAAGGGTGGCGCCATTGCCCGGCTCATCGGCTCAGCCCTGCGGGTCAACAGGTATCGCGTAGCCCGCCTCTATTCGCCGCATGGCGGCAGCCTGCACTACACCAAGCGCACCGCCGGGGGACTGGCGATCCTGACGGCCGAGCGGCTGCTCGAGCCGATGGGCGATGCCCTCACCTTCGTGTGCGACTACGAGCGGGACGCCTATTTCGCCCGCGTCGGCCGGCCGCGCGTGCGGGCCGAGCGCATCTACAACGGCATCCACGACCGCGACTTCGAGACGGTCTATCCGCGCGAGGACGCCGTCGACTTCCTCTATATCGGCATGCTGCGCGACCTGAAGGGGCCGGATGTCTTCATCGACGCCTTCGCGCGCACCGAGCGCCTCGTCGGCCGGCCGCTTTCGGCGGTGATGGTGGGCGACGGGCCGGACCGGGAAAAATACGAACAGATGATGCTGCAGCTCGGCCTCGGCCGGCGCATCGGCCTCCTGCCCTCGATGAAGGCACGCGAGGCCTTCGCGCTGGCCCGCAACGTCGTCGTGCCCTCCCGCGCCGAGGCGATGCCCTATATCGTGCTGGAAGCGCTGGCCGCGCGTAAGCCGGTCATCGCCAGCCGCGTCGGCGGCATTCCCGAAGTGCTCGGCCCCGACAGCATCGCGCTCACCGAGCCCGGCAATCCGCAATCGCTCGCCGCCGTGATGGCGCAGGCCGTCAGCGATCCGGCCTGGCTGCGCAAGGTCATGCCAGAGCCGGCCGCCTTCCAGGGCGCCTTCTCCGCCTCCGTCATGTCGGCCTCCCTGCTCGACCTTTACCGCGACATCCTCGCAAAACAGACCGGAAAGCGGCTCTGACGCCGCCGGGAACCCTCGCAAACCGCCCGTCCGTAAACGTTTCTTAGGGGCTTCATGCTATGCCCGAGGGAAAGCTCCCGCAGGTGCGCGCCATGAACCATGTCGACAAGTCCGAGTCCTTCGATCCCGAGGCCCTGAGGCGCAAAGTCTCCGAGAGCCGGGCAAGCGCGTCCGCCGAGGGCGCGGACGAACCGGTGGTGGAGCTCAATCCGCTCGCCCAGAAGATCGCGCTGCAGTTCCGCGACGACACCTATTCGCCCTCCATGATCATCGGGCTTCTGCGCCTCGGCGAATTCGCCGCGCTGGTGGCCATCGGCTATGCGATCCACGCGCTCTATGTCGGCGTCGGCATGACGGCGCTCTATGCCGCCGTGCTCACCGGCGGGGCCGTGCTCGGCGTGCTGCTGCTGCAGCTTGCCGACGCCTATCAGATCCCCGCGCTGCGCTCGCCGCTGCGCATGACGCCGCGCATCCTCGCCGCGTGGGCCATCGCCTTTGCGGCCATGGCGCTGGTGCTGTTCTTCTTCAAGTCGGGCGACCACTATTCCCGCGTCTGGTTCGCCTCGTGGTTTGCCGCCGGCGCCTTCTACCTCGTCGTCGAGCGCCAGGTGATCGCCTATGCGATCCGCCGCTGGGCGCGCAACGGCACGATGGAGCGCCGCGCCGTCATCGTCGGCGGGGGCGAGCCCGCCAAGGAGCTCATCCGCACGCTGGAGCACCAGCCGGAAAACGACATCCGCATCTGCGGCATCTTCGACGACCGCGACGAGCGCCGCTCGCCCTCCATCATCGCGGGCTACCCCAAGCTCGGCAATGTCGCCGAACTGGTCGAGTTCGCGCGCCTCGCGCGCATCGACATGCTGATCATCTCGCTGCCGCTTTCGGCCGAAACGCGCATCCTGACGCTGCTCAAGAAGCTGTGGATCCTGCCCGTCGACATCCGCCTCGCCGCCCATGCCAAGGGCCTGCGCTTCCGTCCGCGCAGCTATTCGCAGGTCGGCAGCCTGCCGATGCTCGACATCTTCGACAAGCCGATCGCCGACTGGGACAATGTCGCCAAGCGCATCTTCGACATCTTCTTCAGCGTCGTCGCGCTTGTCCTGCTCTGGCCGGTGCTGATCGGCGCGGCCATCGCCGTCAAGCTCTCCTCGCCCGGCCCGATCCTCTTCAAGCAGCGGCGCCACGGCTTCAACAACGAGATCATCCAGGTCTACAAGTTCCGCTCGATGTACACGCATCTGTCGGACCCCACGGCCCGCGCCGCCGTCACCAAGGGCGACCCGCGCGTCACCCGGGTCGGCCGTTTCCTGCGCAAGTCCTCCATCGACGAACTGCCGCAGCTCTTCAACGTGCTGAAGGGCGAGCTTTCCCTCGTCGGCCCGCGCCCGCACGCCATCGAGGCGCAGTCGCATGACCGCAAATATGTCGATGTGGTCGACGGCTACTTCGCCCGCCACCGCGTCAAGCCGGGCGTCACCGGCTGGGCGCAGATCAACGGCTGGCGCGGCGAGATCGACCATGACGACAAGATCCGCTTCCGCACGGAATTCGACCTCTACTATATCGAGAACTGGTCGCTCTGGCTGGACCTGAAGATCCTGTTCCTGACGCCGATCCGTCTGCTCAACACGGAAAACGCCTATTGAGCGACGCGGCCCTCCCCTACGCCCCGCCCTTCCGGCCGCAGCTTGCGGCCATCGGCGTTGCGGGCTCGCTGCTGGTCAGCGTGGGCGTGTTCCTGTCGGGCTTCGTCATCAGCGAACCGGCGCCCTACGAACTCTTCATGGCGGGCCTCATCGGCCTTTGGGCGATCGTGGGCCTGCGCATCTCGCGCGGCGTCACACCGCTGCTCGTGCTGGTCGTGCTGTTCAATGTCGGCGGCGCGCTGTCGCTGACGGTGATGGACGATCTCTCCGGCGGGCCGATGTATGTCGCCGTCTCGCTGTTCCTGGCGCTTTCCAGCGTCTTCTTCGCCGCCATCATCGAGGCGAAGCATTCCCGGCTGGAGCTGATCTTCCGCGCCTGGGTGGCAAGCGCACTCATCACCTCGCTGCTTGGCATTCTCGGCTATTTCCACGCTTTTCCCGGCGCCGAGGCCTTCACGCTCTACGACCGCGCCAAGGGCGCCTTCCAAGACCCGAACGTCTTCGGCCCCTTCCTCGTCGCGCCCTCGCTCTATCTGGTGCACGGCCTGCTCGTCGGGCGCCTTGTCGCCGCGCCGCTGAAGGTCATCGGCCTTCTCATCCTGGCGCTCGGCCTGTTCCTGTCCTTCTCGCGCGCGGCCTGGGGGCTCTATCTCTTCTGCGTCGTGGCGCTGGTCTTCGTCATGCTGCTGAAGGAGCGCACCGGCGCGTTCCGGCTGAAGATCCTCATTCTCAGCCTTTCCGCCGCCGCCGTGCTGATCCTCGCCCTCGTCGTCGCGCTGCAGTTCGACAAGGTCGCCAACCTCTTTTCCAGCCGCACCCAGCTGGTGCAGGACTATGACGGCGGGCATCTCGGCCGCTTCGAGCGCCACCGCATCGGTTTCCTGATGGCCATGGAACGGCCGCTCGGCATCGGCCCCATGGTGTTCAGCAAGATGTTTCCCGAGGACGAGCACAACATCTACCTGAAGTCGCTCACCACCTATGGCTGGCTCGGCTTCCTCTGCTATCTCATCCTCATCGCCTGGACGCTCTCGGCCGCCTTCAAGCGGCTGCTGCGCGACCGGCCATGGCAACCCTTCCTGATGATCGCCTTCATCACCCTTCTCGGCCACAGCGCCATCGGCTTCGTCATCGACACGGACCACTGGCGGCATTTCTACCTGCTGCTGGGGGTCGTCTGGGGGTGTCTCGCGCTGGAGCGGCGCCACAACCGCCAGCAGGCCGGGGGCACGCGCACGCCATGACCATACACACCACCATCGATATCGACCTGCGTCCGATGCGGCTCTTGGAGGTACTGGAGCCGAGCGGCGGCGGTTCGGGCCGGCATTTCCTCGATCTGTGCCGGGGCATGCAGGCGCGCGGTCATGTGGTGCACGCCGTCTATTCGCCGGTGCGGGCGGAAGCGCGCTTCGTGGAGGAACTGCGTTCACTCGGCCTTGCCGGCATGCATGCCGTCGAAATGGCGCGGGCGCCCGGCCCGTCCGATCTGGCGTCCTGGTGGTCGCTGGTCTCGGTGATCCGGCGGGCCGGCCCGTTCGACATCATCCACGGCCACAGTTCCAAGGCGGGGGCGCTTGCCCGCATCCGCCTGCCCGGCAAGCACGTGCCGCGGGTCTATACGCCGCATGCCTTCCGCACCATGGATCCCGGGCTCGGCAGCGTCGGCCGCAGGGTCTACGGCTCGATCGAGAAGCTGCTCGCCCGGTCCTTCACCGACCGGCTGATCTGCGTTTCGGCGGATGAATATGCCCATGCCCGCGCGCTCGGCATGCCGCGCGACCGGCTGACCATCGTCGTCAACGGCGTCGACACGCCGCCGGCCGATTCGCGCGCCGCCGTGCGCGCCGCGCTCGGCATTGCACCGGACGCTTTGCTCTTCGGTTTCGTCGGCCGCCTCAGCCACCAGAAGGCGCCGGAACGGCTCGTCGCCGCCTTCGACCGGCTGGCCGCACAGGTGCCGCGCGCGCATCTCCTGATGATCGGCAGCGGCGAATTGCAGGAGACGGTGCGCCGCCAGGTCGCGGCCGCAACCCACGGCGCCCGCATCCGCCTCACCAACGACTTTTCCGGCCCGCAGGCCATGGCCGCCATCGACGCGCTGGTCGTGCCGAGCCGCTACGAGGCGATGTCCTATGCCATGCTGGAGGCCGCCGCCGCGGGCAAGCCGCTGATCCTCTCGGATGTCGGCGGCGCCTCGACGGTGCTGAAGGACGGCGAGAACGGCCTTCTCGTCGAAAACACCGACGATCCGGCGCGCCTTGCCGAGGCCATGCTGCGCCTCAGCAACCCCGCCACCCTCGCCCGCCACGCCGCCGCCGCCAAGGCTCGCAGCCGCGATTACAGCCTGGAGCGCATGATCGGCGAAACGGAAGCGATCTATCGCAGCCTCACCGCCTGACACGCTCGATTTCGTGATTTGCCGAAATTTTCCCTTGCATCCAGGTGCCCGAGACTATAGGGGTTTGCGCGGTCCGGAATGTAGCGCAGCCCGGTAGCGCACTTGACTGGGGGTCAAGGGGTCGTGGGTTCGAATCCCGCCATTCCGACCATTTAGAACCGCTGTAAATCAGGCGGTTGCCGCGAATTCCCCGCTTCGCAAATTTCTCCAAAGCAGAACATAACGAAACCGAAGTCCCGGAATGATTCCGTCTTGACTCTTCCCCTCCCCGGATCATTTCTCCACCGAGGCAACGTGAACACATAGAGAACGAAGAAATGCGGCCCTTCGAGAGGAGAGCCTCGTGTCTGAGGGAATGCCATACTCATCAACGGCCATGTGAGGCGGGATGGTCGCCCTGGGTATGCTATGGGATTGCGACCCAAGAGGGAGCCTGTGCGCTGGTGGTGCTGGGAGCACTACCCGTTCAAGAATCCCGCGTCCGCCCGCAGTGTCGGGTCCTTGTCGGCCTGACGCGCTCGCCTTTAGGGATGCCGGCCGGTTACCCGCACCATCGCGTAGGAGGGATGGTCTCTATTCCATTGCTCAAGATACCCGTAGGGTAGGATATGCTCCGGCGGGACGATCATGCATCGCTCTGCATACTCGGCGGCGTCCACGATCAAACCCGCGTCCTCAAAAATCAGGCGCAGGGCCTCTTTACTGAACCTGAAGAAATCGTTCGGATGGCCGTGGAGAGGGTAGCACTGGTGTGTCGCGACAAGGAATGGCGCTCCAGGTTCCAGCACCCTGGCGACCTCTTTCGCAGCCACCCATGGCCGCTCCAAATGTTCAAAAACGGCGTCTGCGATGAAGCATCCGAAGCGGTCCGTCCATTCCGCTGGCAGGGCGTGGATGTCTCCAAGCATGTCCACGTCGATACCATCTCTGATATCCAGCCGGACGTAGTCCTCATGAGCAACCCATGGGAACGAGTCTCGGCTGTGGGTACTGCGCTCTGGGACAGTTCTCCGTGTCCCGACCTCCAGCACATGCGATGGCTGCTTCTCTCGGACATTTTTCCTGAAGACCTCGTAAATGTCGACCTCAGGGGCATAGACATCCGGCACGAGCATCGGGCGAACTGCTCCGGTGTCCGAGGCGCGGCGGCGGGAAAATGGATTGAAGGACATCGACAACTCAGCGTTTTTTTGGCCGCACCTAAGGATTGTCAGAGCCTTATCATTACCCAGATTGGATTTCTAGCGCTGGATAGCGGTGTTCGCGCCACCGGGTTCGTCATGCCCCTCTGGACCAAGCGACAATCTTCATGACGCTCTCGTAGAACATCACAGTCCCGACGACGAATCCGAGCAGTCCGACAATCACCCATTTGAAGAAGGTGCCAACAGTCCTCACCGCGTTGACGAGCCTGACGCCGTCTTCAAGGGTTTGGAGATCGTCGGGGCGAAGGCGGGCAAGGAACTCCCGTGTCTCCTTCGGGAGTTCAGACATTGCGCTCACGGCGTCGGCTTGCTCCTTCATGTTGCGCGCCCCTTGCGCCGCGCCCATTGCCACCAGGCGACCGGTACGGACGACAGAAGTGCGAAGACACCGGCCTCGACGGACGACGCCACGGCCGGATCGTCGGTGAGGAGGTGCTTGACCTCATCGCCGATATAGCCGGCGCCGTAGAGCCATCCGGCCAGAAGATAGAGCGCGATGCGAATCCAGACGGTCATGGGCGCCATCCTTTCACGATGAGGCGCGCCAATGCGGCCAAGAGCTTTTCGAGCCAGTTACCACCCGGCACCGGACCTTGCTCGATCTTGGCGACGGGTTCTGCCGGCACTGGAGCAGCTTCGGCACCGCTCGGGCGGTAGTCCTTCCACTTGCCGACGCGGAGCTTATCGGAAGCTTCTCGCATCTTCTTGGCGTAGGCGCCGTCCAAACCACCGCCGTTGTAAACGGTCTCGACCTTGATAAAGTCGCGGGCACGGATCGCCGGCAACAGCCCGTTTGCAGTCAGGAAGCCGGCGAGCGCGGAAAGCTGGTACAGCTCGCCCTCACAAAAGGCGCTGAACATGCCCTCGGCCGACTGGTGCCCGCAGATGCCGTGATTGAAACCCATGATCTGGAAGGTGCCGACGCTGACCGACTTGAACGCCGCCTCACGGTCGATCTTGATGGCGCGCTCCAGCAGCTTATAGCGCTCGCTGGCCTTGGCCTGGTCCTTATAGCCGCCGTTCTTCGGGCTGATCCAACCCTTGCGAGCGAGGCCGCTTTTCATAGCGTTGGTGCGGATCGCTTCGGGAAGGAACTTGTAGAACCAGTGCTTCTCGAAGAGAATTTTGATGCGGCCATCTGGGAACCAGCCGAAACCGGCACTCTCGACCTGGGCGATTGCCTCAAGGTCGGCGGGGTGAACCTGCAGGCTGTCTGCAAGGCGTGCGAGATCGGCGTCCGTCGCGGCCGCCGCTTTGCCTTTTCCAAGCATGTGAGAATTCCTTGAGGTTAGGAGGCGGCGAGGATTTCAGCCGCGCGGGGAGCGCCGAAAAGCTCGGCCGCCATGCTGGTCAGCAACGGCCACAGCTCGTGGTCGCCGCGATAGGAGGATGCGGACTTGAAGATGTTTTGGACGCGAATCGTCTGCGCGGCCATGGCGGCTTCGACCGCATCGGCCTCTGCGTCCGTCATCCGTGACCAAAGGTCCACTGGATAGACGATGACAACCGGCTGTGGCTCAGCAGGCGGGACATATGGCAGAATCTCATATTCACCGACATGCTCGGCCATCCAGTCACGAAGGATGGGACTGAGGCCAAACTGGTCGTCCGGCCGCAGGCAGTGTAGCGTGTCATAAGTGATGTCACCCCGATCCGTTGGCAGCGTGACGTTGCAAGCGATCACGTAAACCTCGGCTTCAGTCGTAGCTGTGACGCAGGCCACAGAGTTCAAAATGGTCATGGTGTTCGCTCCTATGTGATGCGCTCAAGCTCGGTAAATCCGGCGCCGACAGACGAGCCGCCCCGGGCAAGCCATGTGCCCGCGCAGATCGTGCCAGCACCTACCGGGCTAACCTGATAGCCGTAGGCAAGAGAGCCATGCAGGTAGACGTTTGCCGCCTGATTGCGATTGATCAGGCCCTCGGCGATTACGATGTGGCCGATAGGAAAATTGGTTTCGTTCACGTTGTTGGACGTGGAAGAGGCGCGTTTGAAGGCTGAGGCGGCGAGGCCGCCGACAGTGGCGGCGTTCCCGGTGATATTGATGCCGTAGGTGCCGCCGTCGTTCTTGATGCGAGCGTTAAGAGCATCGTACAAACTAGCACCGTGTACCGTTGCCATACCGCCACTAAACGCGGTGTTGCCGTCAGTGTAAATAACAGAGCCAGTAGTTCCGACTGCAATTCTTTCCGTGGTTTGGATAAATCCTTCCAAATAGAAGCGACCGTCAGCTTCTCTCCACGACATATTACGCACGCCAGCCCCAGAGGGGTTGTAAAGGTTCCAATTAAGCGACGCGTCGGATGTGCGCCAAAACGCAGCCCCTCTGGTCGTTCCGTTGTGCTGATACCAAAGGACTTTTTCGGCACCGGATCCGTTGAGATAGATGTGCGTGTCGAAAGTCTTTCCGGAGCCCATGGCCAACGGTAGAGACGCCGTTGGCAGCGTGCCGGTTGCGTTGCCAACGTTCTGATAAAAAGCCCCATGCTGGCCATCCAGTAGATCGGCATTGAGGTTGGAACCTGGGCCGCCGTTGGCGCTCGTCCAAATAGTCGCTCCGTTGTGGGTGAGCGTCGTGGAGTTGATCCGAACGCCGCCGCCGCTCGTTGCTGTGTCCCAAAGACCGATATTCCAAAAGGCTGTTCCAGCGACTTGTGAGAAAAACAGCCCCGGTTTACCAACGCCGTAGTCGGTAGGACGAAGAATAAGGTTGTCACCGCCGACGGTATTCGGAGCGTAATTGATCCACACCTGACCGTTGAACGTCTTACCAGACATGACGCCCGGAAGGCGGGCGTCGGCAAGGGTGCCGAGGGTGACGTTCCCGGCATCGTTCGCACCAAGCGTTGCGCGCGCGGTTGCGGCGTCGGCATCGTCGAGAACGGTCCGCGCAAAGGGCGTCAGCGCCGTCGTTGCGTAGACATCTGGCGCAGTCGCGTAGAGCATCTGGTTTGCTGCCGTCGTCAGGCCGGCGATCGATTGCAGCCCCGCATCATAGGCCTGGACGTTCGTTCCGGGCACAAGCCCGAGCGTCGTTCTGGCGGCGGCGGCGTCGATATCGTCGAGGATCGTCCGCGCGAATGGCGTTAGTGCCGTGGTCGCGTAGGCATCGGCCGCGGTCGTATAGAGCATCTGGTTGGCGGTCGTCGTCAGGCCGGCGATGGAGGCGAGGCCCGGGTCCTGGGCCTGGACGTCGCTGCCGATTTCCAGCCCCAGCGCCGTCCTGGCGCCGCTTGCGCTCGTCGCACCCGTACCGCCGGCCGTGATCGGGCGGGCGGCATTGGCATCTGCCGTGATGTCGTCGACATAGGCATTGAACGTCGACGACAGGATCGTCGTCAACGGAATGCCTTTCGTGCCTGCGGGAGGCGTGTAGATTCCGCCGGTGCGGGGCATTGAATATCCTTTCCCAAAGAAAAAGGCCCCCGGTGAAGGGAGCCGTTCATGCGCTAAGCGCCTGCGCTATGTCGCCAAACAGACCATCGCGTACCGCACCGCCCGCCAGTCCATGCCGGGAGACAAGGAGGTTTTTTCCTGGACGCTGCAGATAGCCCTTGAATGGGCCGCCGACAAAAGGGATCGCGCCAATGACGAAGGGAACCGTCTCCATCCATGATGAAGGCATTGCGCCGCCTCAACGAAGTTGTGGCCCTCGATGGGTGAAAGCGTCACGTGCGCTTTGATGTCGAGTTTAGCGGCATCGGCTTCAGGACTATGAGGTCCTCAACATGTCGCTGGACAGCATGGCCGCCGCACTGGACGTCTTTCGAGGACAAATCCCGGCCTATCGGCCTTGCCACATGCCCTTGTCGAGCATCGCCCGGATCGAGCGGCGGGTCGGACATGGAACGGCTTGGCGATCACGCGGCAGTCCATGCCGAGCCGGCAAGCCGCCTGTCGTCGCTGTTTCCACCCGTCTGGATGGCCTCGCCCCACCAGACGCGCGACAAAGCGGATGAGAAACGCTTGCAAGAGAGGAAGCCCGCTCCTCAAACACGTTCTCCTAAAGAGCGCGCTGCAACTCCAGAAAGCCGACAAGAATTCCGAGGCAGAACAGGGTCGTCGCGACCAAGCCCATGAGAAATCCGGTGGCGGCTGAAACAAATCTTAAAAGGGTCCCCTCGCCCGCCTGGGCGGACGTCCGCCAGCCGTCACGCGTGTAGAAAAACATGGAAAACGGGACCAGCAATAAAGATCTCGCAACGCGCCTCAGAAATGACGGAACCTCAGCCCTTCGCCGGTACACGATCACCAGCGGCACGCAAACGCATATCAAGGCCGTTGTCGCGAGCGCGATGTTTCCAGACCACGTTTCGATCGTCGCGGCCAGCGGGCTTTCGACGCCGTCTCCCCCGCTAACACCAGCGGCGATCGCCCTCACCAAGATAGAGCATAGCGAGACGAGGGCACCGGCGACGAACGCAACCTCAGCGTAGCCTTTCTGCTTCGCCTCGCGAAATGCTTCTGCAACTCTTTCGAGGATCCACAGGAAGGCGATAAAAATGGCCCAAATCGCGCCAAGCGCTAACAGGATCGCAAACACCCATTTCAAAGCGCCGAGTGTCGCGGCGCTGCCAAACAGCAGCACCGCGGCGATCACCGCGAGCAGAATGTTCGTAACCTGCCTGCCTCCCATGCACGCCCCCTCTTGCTGAAAGGGTCTTAGCACGACCGTGTGGCTCAGCGCCACGGGACGAACGAGCGGCCGCGTCCAAAAAGAACGGGGCGGCCGTGCTTCCCATATCCTTCGACTTGCCCAAAGGCCGCAGCGCGCCCGCACGGCCGACCCAAGGTCCAAAACGTGCTCATCGGCCTGAGATCGGCTAGGCCGGTGCACATACCCATGTCATCGAGATCGTCGCTCCAAAAGTTCGACGATTTTCGCCATGGCGCCTCGTCAGTTCAAGCCACCGATAGTCCCGCCGACGATTGCTTCGATAAGACGCTGCCTCACGGCATCGTGGCTCGCCGGACGCGCCGGCGTTACGCCCCCTCTGCGCACAAGCAGTTCGGCTTGATTGGCGTAGTCGCGGCCCATTTTGGCGGCCAAGGCCCTTGAACCGTATCCAAGCATTGACGCTCCGAAGCCAGCGGCGGCGCCGAGGTCCTGTCTCCCGAGCAAGGCCCCAACGCCGAGTGGCGTACCGACCGAAGCCACAAAGCTGAGGGGGCCTGTTGGACCGAGCTCACCAACATGCGCCAGCGCTCTTGACATGTTGGTACCGTACGCCGCTCGTCGGATCGCTTCCAGCTGCTCAGGTGCCCATTCGGGTGCTTGACCGTGTCCAATATCATCCAATTTCTTTTGATATTCCGCCTTGAGCGCTCCGTCAAAGTCAGGGCCGGACCTTTTGCCCCCGACACTACTCACCGCGGTTTTACGCATCGTTTCGAGTTGGTTTGCCTTCGAGACACGCTCCGCCAACTCCCGTGCACCCACAAGCTCCGGACCGAGTGGATCCGTGAAAGCGTCGAACTTATCGAGTACCCCGGATGCAATCTCGCGGTCCGAACCTTCCGTCGCACTTCGCACATTGTCCAGTGTCTCGCGAACGCTCCGCATTTGCAGCGGCTTCATGGATTGACCCGCGTAATCGTTCAAGAGGCCGACGCTTTCGGCCACCCTCGGATTTGTCGCGACGACACGACCCGTCGGGGTTATCCACCCTTTCTCTAGCCCCAAGGTACCCACCCGGTCGGCAAGCCCGGTCGTATCAGCGGCACTTGCGAACGCACCGGCGTTTTGTGCGGCTGTATACTTGTCGCTCGCCATCTTGCGCAGCTCTGCGACAGTCGGGGTTGCATCGGCCGCAGCCCGTCGCGCACTCTGTTTCAAAACACTGTTGACGGCTGCGGCGCTCAAGCCGCTGGCGGCAAGTTCGGCCGCCAGTTCAACCCCGATATTGTCGGGATAATAATACTGCGCTGTCGCACCACCTGCCCCCCCTACTGCTGCCGTACCGAGCCCCGCAGCCAGCTCCCCAACCGTGCGTACGGATGCAGAGAGCGGCACGGCGGCTCCACCAATCGATTGCGCTATGCGGCGAGCGATACGCGGGCCGGCTTCATCGGTTTCTGGCGAAATAGCCAATCCGCGCCTGAGACCGGCCGAACCGCCAAGCGGCTCGGCCGACGGCTTGAGGTCGGTTCCGAAAACGGCATTGATCCCCATTAGGGCTGGAGCGACGACGAAATTGTTCATGAGATCGACGGGAGCCCCGAGCGCGGTCGTCGCTCCTTCCACCAAACCGGAGAATATTTGCCGGCCATAGCCGCTCTCCTGCTGCAGACGTCTCTGGCGCTCTTCTTCTGCCATAATGGCAAGCCTTTCCTCATATGTCGGCTGCCAGCCTCCCTGCTCCGGGAGAAGGCCGTCGAACGCCCCGCCCCCCTGCCACTGCGCATTGCCCCGCGGGTAGCCGTGGGATAGATTGTCGAACATGTCAGCCATGGTTACAGGCCCTCCGGGTTGATGTTGTTTGGCGCGGCCACTGAATGACGGCCGCGCGGTTCGCACCACGGGCAATCACGGCGCGCGGCGGTGTCGGCATTGAAGGGAGTACCGGGGTTCGTTGCCGCAATGGCGGCCACAGCGTCCGTCGGCGCCACGGCACCATCCCGCTCGGCGTGGCCAGAGAGCCTGTCGTCGCCGCTGGCCCGCCTGTCCGTCAGGGTCAGGAAGGATGACGGCAATCCGGCCTCGCCCCTGTTCTGCGGCATGCGCTGTCCGAAGATTATCGCCTCGCGCGCGCGTCGGCGGTGCAAGGTCTCCGGCGTTTCGCCGAAAGGGAAATCCGCCATCAGAAAAGGCCCCCGTTGTGGCCACCCGTCACGAAGTTCCGCAGACCCGTCATGAACGAAGGTTGCGCCCCGCCGGGCGCCGGGGGAAAGGCGGCGTTCCGCCGGTCGATCCCCAGCGACAGGCCCGCCATGAGCTGACCGATGCCCTGCCCGACATTTTGCGCCGGCCCCTGGCCGATGATCATGCGGGCGAGGTCCCCGCTGATGTCGTCGTCGCTCGATTGCCCGTTCGGCATTTTCTGGTTCGGAATAAGGAAGCGCTGCATCATAGATCCCTCAAGGCGCGGTTGTAGTCGACATAGCGCAGCCCGTTGCGGCGGTGGACGGCCTCCGGCACCTCCCGCTGGACCTCGCTCGCCATGAGGCCGAAGCGCTTCGGCGCGCTGGAAGGCTCCTCCCTGTAGCGGTAGGACCAGAGGCCCATCTTCCCCTTCACGTCGCCGTGGCGGGTCTTGTCCTTCTTCGCCCGGTCGTCCGACTTCGTCAGCAGCGTCGCAAGGCCGCCGAGCAGACCGCCGATATTGGCCTGGTTGGACTGGTAGGCCTGCATTCTCTGGGCATAATTGGCATTGACCAGGCCGGCATAGTCGACGGTCGGCATGGTCTGGCCCTGCAGGTTCATGAAGTTCGGATTGCTCACCTGCGAGCCGGACAGGAGAGCCGAAATCTCGTTGATCGGCTGGTTGCGCTGGGCGAAGGCTTCCTGCAGCTGCGCCTGGCGCTGCTGGTTCTGCGCGTTCACCTTCGTCATTCCGGCATTGTAGGCCTGGTCCTGAAGCGCATTGTTGGCCGCCGTCGCGCTCGTCTGGTTGCCATGCATCTGCTGCCGGGCATTGTTGGCGAACTCGGCGCCCGAAAGGTTCTGGGCGAAACGCTGCTGCTGGGCGGCGTTTGCCAGTTCCGCGCCGGTCACCCCTTGCGCGAATTGCTGCTGCTGCGCCGAATTGGCGAATTGCGCACCGGAAAGGGTCTGGTTGAAGCGCTGCTGCTGCGCCTGGTTGGCAAACTGCGCGTCGCCGGTGTTCTGCGCATGGTGCTGGGCCTGCGCGGCATTGGCGAACTGGCCCGCGGCAAGCGCCTGGTCATAGGCCTGCTGCTGGGCCGTGTTCTGGAACGTGGCCGCATCGCGCGCCAGCCCGGCAAGCCGGGACTGTTCCTGCCCGGCATTGAGGATGGCGCCGTAGCGGGCGTCGGAGGCCGACCGGTTGGCCTCGTCGATAGCGCGGTTATAGGCCTCCGAGCCAGGCTGGAGGCCCTGATTGGCAAGGCGCTGTTCCAGCGCGGCGCGGTCCTGCGCAAGCTGCGGGTTCATGCGGGCGAAAAGCGCATCCTCGACCCGCTGCCGGTCCGCCGAAAAATCGCTGCCATAGCTGCGCGTGACATCGCCCACCGCGCCCACCTGTTTCTGAATGGCGCCGGCATTGGCGACGCGGTCCGTCACGTCGCCGGATCCCGCAAGGTTGGTCTGCACGTTGCCGACATTGCCGACGGACGACTGGATGTTGCCGGCGTTCTGGAACGACGTCTGAAGCTCCGGCCCGTTGGAAAACGTCTTGTAGGCCGGCTGGTTTATCTTCGAGGGATCGCCCCAGGCGGGCAGGTTCGCGGTGTCCACCGGGCTTGCCAGCAGGCTGTTCAGCCGACCGGACTGGGTGTTGGCGAGCTTGGCGAGATTGAGTTCGGCGGCGTCGTTCTGGTTCTTGATCGCCTGCTGCGCCTGGGAAAGCGCCTGCGTCGCCGTCCAGGTCGGGATATCGTAGACCTTGCCGTCCAGCGGGTCGGTCCATTTCTGCGTCCCGCTCTGGCTGTAGGTGAGGCTGCCATCGGGCGTCACCTGGTTGATATTGCCCATATAGGAGTTGGCAATGGCCGTGCCGATATTGGTCGCGGTCTGCGCGGCGGCCGTTTCCTTCGGATCCGGCGGCTTGGGAGCTTTCTTGCCCATCAGGCATTCCTTTCATTCGCGCGGTGCGCGTTCCACTGGTCATCGCTGAGCGTGAAGATGATTTCGGCTTCGTCCCGCCCGCGCAGGCGCGGAATGCGGGTTTCCGCAAAACCGAAACGGCGGGCGATGCGGCACATGGTTTCATTGCGCTCCGACACGCGGAGAATGGCGAGCTGGCAGCCGCATTCGGCAAAGCAGAAGCCGAACATGGCCTTGAGCATCGGGCGCGTGAGCCAGCGCTTGCTGTCGGATGCCGCCGACATCTCGATGACGCCTTCTTCGGGTTGCCAGTTGTGAAACACCACGGCGGCGCGGATCGTGTCCTGCTCGACATCGCCGAGCGTGGCGCACGGCCCGAACCCGCGCTCGAAACCCTTGCCGAGGCGCTGCGCGACGAAGCCCGCCAGCGCCGTGTTGATCTCGGGCGCGCGCGGTCCGCCCCACACGAGGCTCATGCGCTCGCCTCCCCCTGGCTGACCTGCAGCGTGCCGAGATCGACCTCCAGGTCGAGGCGCACGGCCCCGCCGGAAACGATGACGCAGCCGAGCGCCAGCGTGTCGCCGCCGGCCCGCACGTTCTGGCGGAAATTGTAGCGACGCCGGCTGGAAAGGCCGTTCCACACGGCCTTGTCCCAGAGGCCCGCATCCCATTCGCTCGATCCGGCATCGCCGACCGAGACGCCCGAAAAGGTCGGCTCGGTGAGATCCATGTCCGCCCGCGCGAAAAGGCGCACCTTGGGCCGCGCCGTGCCGCGGAAGAACATGTTGGCAAGGCTGGCGACAAGGCGCTGTCCAAAGCCGGCCACCGGCTGGAACTGCGAGAGATAGACCGCCGAGAATGGCAGCCCGTCGTCGGTTCCCGTCACGTCGCCCTGCCAGCAGAAGCCCGCGACCGCGCCGAAGAAGAGGCTGCCCTGCAGCGTCTCGTAGCAGGTCGCCCGCCAGTTGCTGACCGTCGACCATTTGCCCGTCAGCACGTTGAGCACGAAGGTCGTGTCGGCCAGAACCGGGTTCGACGGAAAGGACACGAAGACGAGGTTCTGTTCCGGCCATTGCTTCAGCGTCCAGCCCGAACCGGCCGCATTGGCGGCCATGCGCCAGAGATCCTCGATGGGCCGGGACACCGACACCAGCGACAGCGCCTGCCGGTCGCGGGTGAAGACCTGCGAGATCGGCGTCAGGCCGTCAACGGTGGCGATGAGCACGTCGCCGCCCGCCCGGATCCAGCAATTCTTGCCGAGCGGCTTGCCGATCTGGTAGACGCCCTTCAAGGCAAAGCCCGACGCGCTCGAGGGATCGTCGCCGGCATAGACCGCGACCTCGCCTTCGGTCGAGATGAAGACGCACATGTCGGAAAGGCCGTCGCCGCTTTCCAGCGACCAGGAGAAGCCCGTCAGCAGCGAGCCGCCCTTCTTCATCACGCCGCCGAGCGGAAAGACGCTCGCCGCGCCGCCGATGGCGTTGACGGCGAGGTAATAGGCATCGAGGGTCGCGTTCTTCGTGAAGAATTCGCGGTTCTTGAAGAGCCAGCCGCAATTGAGCTGCGGCATGGTCGTTCCGTCGGTGAAGGTGATGGCCGGCGTGGTCGTCCAGGTCGCGCCGTTGAACAGCCGCCGGTCGTTCGCCCCGTTGACGCAGACGAGATAGGCATTGCCCGCATTGGTGTGCTGGAAGGTGCACCAGTCGCCGCCGCCAAGGCCGCTGACGGCGGCCGGCGTGGTTGCCGGCGGCGCGGCGGGCGAGGTCATGTCGAAAATGCCCGTCGCCGTCGCCATGAACAGCTTTTCGATCGTGCCGTATTTGTATTTGAAAGCGCTGCGGATATCCGCGCCGCCGGCGGCCAGTCCCTTCTTGAGCGAGCCGCCGCGAAGGCGCGCGCCCGTCAGCGTCTGGAAGAAATTGCGCAGGATGGACGCGGCCCCCGGCGTCGAGGAGGCCATGTCCGTCGCGGTGACAAGGCCGCCCGTTGGCGCGGGAAAGGTCACGGGCTGCGAGGACGCTGCCGCACCGCCGGCGCCGGCACGCCCGCCGCGCCCTGCGATCCGGGCCGGGCGCAGGGGGATCATGATACCCCCCTGTCGGCGTCGATCGCGTGCTGGAGGTCGGCTTCGAATTCGGCAAGGTTGTCCTCGTAGGGCAGGCCCTTCTGCCGGCGCCAGCGCCAGAGAATGCCCTTTTCCAGCAGCCGTTCGGCAAACAGCGGGGTGTCGTCGTCGGCCGTCCAGTCGGCAACCTCGGCATAGGGATCCGTGACGATCCAGTTTTTCGAGACATAGTCGACGGCAGCGCCCACGGCCGCGGCGGGCGGCGCGACCTCGATCCTGCCGGCGCGCACGAAGAAACAGGGCGTCGCGGGGCTTGCGGCGGATATCACCGCCCATTGACCGCTATTCGTGACGGCGCGGACGAAATCGCCCGCGGCGGTGCGCACCGCCCCGCCCGGCACCAGCCGCTCGTAATCGGCCGGCAGGTTTGCCGGCGCGCCCACCAGCGAAACGCTCTTCAGCAGCGCCTGCCAGTCGGCCCGGCGGGCAATCTCTTCGCCCGCCTCTTTCGCCATGGCCAGCATGGTCAGCGCGTTCGGGTCGTCGGCGCCATAGACGCTGTCGAAACGGTCGAGCGAAACGACGTCGCACACCGCGTTGATGGCGGTCAGCAGGGTCATGGGGTCAGCCCTCCGGTGGAAAGACGCGCATTGCCCCAGCGCCGGCGCTCGTCGAGAAGCGAAAGACCGGCCATCGCCTGCACGCGCAGCCCCTGCGCGCCGGCAACCTTCGCCGGATCGCGCTCGCGAATGCCGATCTCCTCGCAAAGGGCATAGAGATAGACGTCCGGCGCCGTGGCGAGCAGCCAGTTGGTCGGGTTCTGCCGGGTCAGCGGCGGGATGGCGCCGTAATAGGTGAGCGCGAGGTCGCCGCTCCACCGGGGCCGCACCGAAAGCGTGCTGCCGATGATGGCATAGGCGTCGGGGATCCCGCCCGCCGTGTCCTGGCGCGCCGACAGCACCGGCAGCGACACCGCCCGCAAGGGCCGGCCCGACGGATGGAGCACCGCCCGCGCCTCCAGGAAATCCGCCGGCAGGGCCGCGGCGCCGTCGATCACCGAAAGGTCGGCCTCGACCTCCATCTCGCCGACGCGCAGCGCGCGGTTCAGCTTGGCCTCGGCAAGACGCAGGAAACGGTCGAAATGCTGGGCGATGTCGGCGCGGCCGGAATAGTCGCCGGCTTCCAGCAGAAGGCAGGCATAGTCGTCGATCGCCATTACACCCGTCCTTCCTTCGTGCGCCAGGCGCGGTTGTCGCCGTCGTTCAGCCAGCGCGAGAGATAGGCGTCGTCGCCCTGCTGGATCGCCTTGTTCAGTCCGAGATTGTCGTCATAGAGCAGCTGCATCGGCACGCTGGCGATGCGGTGGTAATCGCCTTTCCAGCCGGCCGCCGCGCCATTGCGCGCAAGAAGATTGTCCTCGATCGATCGGGCAACGGGCGTGTCGGTGCGGATGACCGTCTTTTCCCCGTCGAAAAGGCTCCAGACCGTTCGCCCGGTCGTGGCGTCCCAGTCGATCAGCGTCCAGTCGCCGTCGCGGATCGTCATGGTCAGGCCTTCAGGCGGCTGACGCTGCCGGTCTCGAGGGCGTCCATCGCCGCCTCGATTGGCATGTCGACGACGGTGCCCTTGTGGTGGCGATTGCCCAGGGCGTCCCAGAGATCCCGCCTGATCGTCACGGCGACGGTCGGGCTCGGCGGCGGCGGGGCGAGGCCGGCGGACGTATCAATGGGCGCACCGGCCGGCGCATCGGCGGGCGTGTCGAGAGTGACGGGCGCCACGTCGTTCGTCGCGCCGGACCGTTCGCCGCCACGGCGGCCGTCGGCCTTGCTGGCGCGTTCGCCGGCCGGCTTCTTCAGGTCTTCGGGCATGATGCTTTCTCCTTGAAAAAAGGCCCCGCACATGGGCGGGGCCGGCTGGGAAAAGGGCGGGCGCCGATCAGCTTGCGGCGGTCAGGCCGAAGACGTCGGCGACGACGCCGATGCCCGCCTCGTTGTGGACCTTCAGTGTGCCTTCGCCGATAAGCACGAACTTCTTGGCGTCGCCCGTGCGTGCGATGCCCTTGTCCTCGGCGATCTTGCGCAGCCACAGGAAGGACAGCATCGAGGTGTCGAGGAAGAAGGCGTTGCGCGCGACGCCCGCCGAGGACGCCTGTACGCGGTTCGGCTTGATGTAAACCTTGCCGAACGGGCCTTCGTAGATGTCGGCATTGGCGATGATCGCATTGCTGTCGCCGTCCTTCACCGCATAGCGGAAGGGCGCGACATTGGCGTTCGACATGAAGGAGACGAAGACCGACTTCACATAGGGCGAGACATAGACGTTGCGGAAGTTGGCGCCGGACTTGTAGCCCTGCTGCATCACGTCGTCCATCTGGTCCTTGGTGAAGGCGCGCTGCGTGCCGTTGCCGGCGGCGACCGTCAGGCCGGTGCCGGTGTCGAAGCCGCCATTGGTGCCGGTGGCCCCGCGCGACACATTGGTCTCGATCCAGGTCGGCAGGCCGCCGAATTCGCGCGTCGCACCGGCCACGGAGGCATTGTTGGTGACGATGGCAAGCTCGACGTCCTTGCGCAGCTCCACGCCGCGTTTCATCTTCTGGCGCTTGACCTTGTTGGCATTGCCGGCCTGTTCGACCGTCTCCTGGGTTTCGGAGATGATGCCGGTCTTGCGCATGATCTGGGTATAGTTGCCCACACGGTCCGGCGTGTCGCCGGCCTCGAAGGCATATTCGTCGCCCTCCGTGCGGATGTTCTCGCCCGGCGGCAGAAGCTCGTCGATCTCCCATTCCGGGTGAACCGAGACGCACTTGCCCTTGGCGATGTCCGAATAGATCGGCGTATCCTCGGGCGTGATCATGTTGATGACGTCCGAAAGCTCCTCGCGGTTGCCGACGGAGGTCGTGGTAAGCTGGGTATTGGCGAGAGCGGCCATCCGGCCCTCCTGTGATGATCGGTTGCTGGAAGCACTACCGGCCGGAGCGTCCCCGCTTCAGCGCCGGATCATGCGGCAAAAACAATATTTTACGGGCATCCCGGGGAACCTGCGTTCACCGGAATCGCCTAGTCGAAGTCGATCGCCATCGCGTCGTCGATCGATCCGGATCGAGCCAGCCTCTGCATCGCTTCCTGGTTGCGGCGAGCCCCGCCGTGCTGCGCGCCATGGCCGCGCGCCCTCTGCGGCGCGACGGGCGGCGCGTTGCGCACCTTCTGCCGTGCCGTTTCGCGGGCCCGTTCGGCCTGCATTCCGAGCGCGGCATAGTGGGCGAGCGCGAAGACGCGGTGGTCGGCGGCCTCGTCGATCTCGGCATCGGAATAGCCGATCGCGCGGGCGGCGGCGGCGGCGGTATCGAAGAAGGCCTTGCGCCCCTCATGCGTCGCCGTGGCGGGAAAACGGCGGGTCAGCATGGCGTTCTCCTGCACGAGGAGTTCTCGCTGCTGCTCGGCCGAAAGCTGGCCCGCAACGCCCCTGACGTCGCCGGCCTCGGACAGGATGGCGCCGAGCTGCTGCAGGGCAGCCTCGTGCATCGCCTTCTGCCGGACGAATGCGCCGGGGTCGCTCATGGCGAGGGAGGTGTCCGGCTCCGCCGGGATCTGGGCCGCCAGGAAATCGGCAACGGCGTGCACCGAACGGGTGACGCGGGCCGACATGGTTTCGAGCCCCTTGCGCGCCTGGGCGACGGCAAGGGTCTTGCGGCTATAATCGGCCTGGCGCATGTATCCGGCCTTCAGCGCGCCAAGCGCCACCTTCTGGCCGTTTACGGTGATGGAAACGTCGTCGGCAGGCTCGCGGCCGGGTTCGGACGTCGTCTCGTCCGGTTCTCCCTGGCTGTCCTCAAGTCCCGCCGCGTCGTCGCCGGCGCCGGCATCGATCTCTTCGGGTTCTCGACCGTCGCCGGTCTCACCCGTCCTGTCTGCCGCCTGCGCTCGACGGCCGGCATCCACGGTTTCCTCTTCAGGGTCGTGGAGGTCGAACGCCATCGCGTCGTCGAGGGACAGGGGTCGCGCGGTATCGGTCCCGCCGGTGGGCAGGGTATCGCTCTCGCTCATGTTCACTCCGCTGGAGGTTGTCGCCGGGCCTTATGCCGGCGCTCGCCGCGCAGCGCCGATTTGCCCATCGCTGGCGATGGATTCGAGACGCTGGCGAATTCGTCGGATCGCGCGGGCCTCGGCGGCATGCGCCTGCCGGCCCTCGTGATCGTCGTATCTGGCATGGATGGTCGCGTTTACCGCGGCCTCTTCAAGTTCGTCCCAGAGACGGGAGAAAAACGGAATGGCAAGCACCGCCTGAGCGGCGTGTCTGCGCTCCTCGTCGGTCACGCGCCTTCCCCCCGCCGCCAGGCTTCCATGAACTCGTCGTCGCTCATGGGGGCGTCATGCCCCATCAGACCGACGGGCAGGCCGCCGGCATTGAACTGGATCATCTTGTTCAGATTCGGGTTGCTGTTGACGTGGTGTCGGATGCGGGCCGCGGTCTTCGGCGCCACCGACTTGATGTAGTTCGGGTCCGTCATATAGGCCCGGATCGCCTCGGCCATCAGTTCGCCTGGCACCTCCCCCTTCTTGTAAGGGTGTTGCTCGGGGCCGAACCTCTTGCCATGGGATTGAGGGTTGTTCAGATCGTTGTAGATAAGGCGAAGTTCATCATCCAGGCCCTTACCTGGGATAGTCTTCGCCATGTCGTCCACGATATGTGCTATCTCGTGGCGGGAAACCCTTCCGAACTTATCCGGTGTCAGCCGCCCGTCCACCTCGATCCTTTCGGGAACGCCGGTGTACTTGTTCCTGTAAATCGCGCCCGAATCCCCGCTCTTGAGACCATTCGGCATCACGTGGATTCCACTGCCCGTTCCCGCCCTTGCAATTTCGTCTATGGCTTCAACGGGTAGCGCCACGTCGCTTCCGCCGGCTTGCACTCTTCCCACGACATGTTTTGCGGTGAGCGGCCGGCCCTCGATGTCGAAGCGGAGGTTTCCGGCCGCGTCGGCAACACCGCCCGTGCCATAATCTTCCGCGAAGGCGCGGGTCGGCTTGACGGGAGGGTCGTATATGCGCTCGCTGGTTTTGGCAAGTTTTTGAATGACTTGCGGCGATTTGGCGGTGGAGAAAACGCCGCCAGACAACAACCCGGCCGTATCCATGACCCTACCGATATCATAGGGATCGGCGCGCCCGGCCCACACATCGCCTGGCATGGTGAACCCTGACCACGCGCTCTTGACCGCCTGTGCCGGCCAGCTGTCGTTCAGGATGTAGTCCACGCGTTCGCGCGTGGAAAGCGGGCGCTGCCTGCCGCCGTTGGGATCCTTCACGTCAAGCGCCAGTTCACCGCGATCCACAAGGTAATCTCTCAGCTCCGCAGTTGCCGGAATGGTCCAATCGGCATCGTCGGCGGCCGTGTCGGGAAACCGATCGGCCGCGACTTCGTTGGGATAGTCCATCTCGAACGGGCGCTGGGACCTCGCCGACGGATGCTCCGCGCGCATGGCAAGGCTTTCCGCCTCCTGCAGGGTGTCCGGCAGCGCCGCAGTCCCAGCGTTGCGATAGTTGCCGTCTTCGAGGGCGTGCGCGGCCTTGTCAGAGCCGAATGCCGTGCTAACGGGCGTTATGTCGGCAAGAGAGAATTGCTCGCTACCAAGCCCGGCCGAGCCGACGGTGCCGACGGCAAGCCCGCGCTGGAAATCCGAGGGGTCGTCGCCAAGCAACCAGCGGGCGATCCGGTCGCGTACAGTCGGATGGTAGGCGGTGAGTGAGCCGGCCGACCGGCGCACCGGGCTTTTGTCTGTCGTCCAGGCGGCGATATCCGTCTGCGGTGTGTTTCGATCAGCCATTGTGTCCACTCCGATCCTGATCCTCGCCCTGAAGGGCATGGCTGGCCAGGTGCATGGCCTGGCGGCGGCTATCGGCGGCGAGTTTTCTGTCGAGAAGGCGCGCCTCGATCGCCATCCATTCGCGTTCGGTCTCCTGCCGCAGGCGCGTGGCGGCGAGGTCCGCGTCGATTTTCTGCCGGTCGGTCAGGGCCTCGCGCTCCATTTCGGCAAGGTTCGTCTCAAGGTCCGCGTCCCGCTGTTCGCGCTCGCGCAGCGCGTCGGCCTGCATCTTCTTGTCGTATTCCATGGCCTTGGCCGCGGCCCTTGCCTGCTCGATCTGGAGCTTGATCTGGCCGCGCTTGTCCTCCAGCGCCATCGCCGCCTGCATCTTCGCCTGGTCCGGCGAGGGTGGCTCGGGTTGCCCCTGCAGGGCCTGCTGGATCGCCTGCGGATCGGGCTGCGACAGATAGAGATTGACGCTGCGAAGGCCGGAGGCCTCGATGAGCCGCGCCATGGCGTTGTAGAGGTTTTGCGGCGTCACGTAGTTCATGCCGACGGCCGGGCCCATCGAGGCGAGGATGCGCTCCTGCAGCCCGATGACCTGCTGCATCGCCATCATGTCGCGCTCGCGCGTGCCGGCGCCAAGGCCGACATTGACGACGACATCCATGTCCGCATTCCACGTGCGCGGGTCGAAGGTCACCCACCGGTCGCGCAGGCGCACCGTGCGCGGCCTGTCCTGGTGCTGGATGATCAGTTTCAGCAGGCCGCCGAACACCGGCGCCAGGCTGTTGGCGATGGTGCGGACCATCATTTCCGTCTGGCCGATGCCGGCCTGCTCGACGAGCGCCGTCGCCCGCGCCGTCATGTTCTGCAACGCGTCCGGCGCAAGGCCGCCCGCGGCATCGGAAATGCCGGTGCGGTCGGTCAGTTCCGCGTCGAGATAGGCCAGCATCGCGAAGGACTTGTCGGCAACCATCGGCACCGCGCTGTAGCCGACCGCCGCGCGCACGTCGACGCCCTGGTTCGTCCAGATCGGCAGGCCGAAGGACGGGTTCATCACCGCTTCGGGGTTTTCGATGGCGCCGCGCTGGCCGATCGGCTGCAGGTTGTTCTGCCAGTAGAGATTGTCCAGCGTCTGGCGCAGCAGCACCGTCTTGACGGTCTGGATTTCCATCACGTCGTCGGGAACGGAATTGCCCTCCCACTGGTGCGGGCGCCGCTCCGAGACGATGTCGGCATAGTTGATCTCGTCCCATTCGGTGTTTTCGAGCAGGCATTCCGGCTTGATGCCGCCGGCAAAGACCATGCGCCGAAGCTCGGCGATGCCGTCGCCATCCTGGTCGATGCGCACCAGCAGGTCGTAATAATCGATCTCCTCGAGGGCGCGCTGCGGCGCCGCCCGGTCGCGCTCGCTGTCGCGGCGGCGCGTATCGGCCTCGGCCTCCTGTTCGCCGGGGCCCGAGGACGCGGCCGCGATGGCCCAGATCCTGTCGCGGTCATAGCCCATCTTGACAAGCTCGCTGCGGCGCAGCCGGCAGTTCTCGCCGAGCACCGGGCTGTCCTCCAGGCTGATGGCGTCGGGATGGATCAGCCAGTTTTCCGGCGCGATGGCCGCAAGCCTCGGCCGCCCGGTCGTGATGCGGCGGCGGATCTTCACGTCATGCGCGCCGACGCTCTCAGGCCCCTGCGGCGTGTCGATGGTTTCGGTCCGCTGCGTATGGGCGAGCACGTCGACATCCTCGGCGGCGACGAGCTGGGCGAAGGACATCTCGTCGAGCCCGGTATGCAGGCTCACCTTCACGTCCACCGTTTCGCACTGCCACCATTTCAGGATGCCGTTGCGCAGGCGCAGCGCATCGTTGATGGCGTCCTCGATGGCCTGCCGTCCCTTGCATTCGGGCAGGACCACGTGGTTGATATAGTCGCTGGCCTGGTTGGCCTTGTCCTCGTCCCCCTCGCCCACCGGCTGGTATTCCACGATCTCGTCATTGCCGAGGATCGTGCGGCAGATCGAGGGAAGCACCTTCTTGACGGCCGCCCGCACATCGCGGGAGACGACCTTGGAGCGGCCCTCGTCGGCGGGAATATAGGCCTGCATCTCCTTGGCATCGCCGTCGAAGAAGGTCATCGCCTTGATGCGCTCGGCCGACCGGCTGTCGCGATAGCGCTCGGCATCCTTCACGAGGGATTCCACGATGCCGCAAAGTTCCGTTTCGTTCAGGTCTGGCATCATACTACCTTTCGCGGCACGAATGCCGGCTCGCGGCCCTTGGCCTTCGGCGCTTCATAGGCAACGCACATCAGGCCGAAGGCGTCGGCCGAATGGCTCGACCAGTCGTGGTCCGGCCCGAGGCCTATGCCACGCTCGTCGTCTTTCTTTTCGTGGTACCAGCCGAGCGCATCGCGCCCGCCGTCCGTGGTGTCGGCATGGAACCAGACGGCCGGAAACAGCCGGCGGGCGGCCTCGACGCGCATCTTGGCCGCGCCCCTGCCCTGGTTCGCAACGACGGTGACCGTGTAGCCGGCCTGCCGGAAGAACCCCTCGTAGCTGGCGTCATGCACCCGGTCGTGCGTCTCGCCGTCATGCGGCAGCCAGATCTGGCAGCGGTCCGGCGAATAGTCCTTTTCCCGCAGCCAGTTGAGATGGGCGGCGGCGGGCTGTCCCTGCGCCTCGTAGTGGTCGAGAACGCGAATTTCCTTGCCGATGAACTGGGCGATCCAGATGACGAAACTGTCGGCCCGCGCGCCCGTGCCGCCGATATCGACGAAGGCGCGCAGCGTCATCAGGGGATCGGCCGGCACCCGGCCGATGCGCCCTTCCTCCTTCGCCCGGGTGAGCGCGGCGGCAAAATAGGCGCCCTCCACCGTCGAGACGAAAGCGCCCTCCCAGATATGGGCATATTGTTCGGGGCGCTCTTTCATGTCGCGCTGGCGCTGGCGCTCCAGGATCGCCGGAAAGCGCGGATTGTCGCGAAAGTTCAGTTCGACGATCTTGTACCGGGCGTCGGATCCGGCGCGGAACCGCCGGTTCGTGGCGCTCGTCTTGCGCTCCGGGTTCCAGGTCACCCACAGCTCGCTGTCCTCCTCGCGCAGCGTCGGGATCAGCTTCGTCCAGGCTTCGTCCGCCACGGGCTCGGCCTCGTCGACCCAAGCGAGAAGAATGCGCGCCTGCGATTTCACGCTGTCGACGTTCCGGTCGAGACCGAGAAAGGTGTAGTGGACCGCGCCGGGCAAGCCGGTGGTGCGGATATAGGTCTCGCCGATATCGAAATGCGCGGCCAGCCAGGGCTCTTCCTTGATGGCCTGGCGAACCTCCTCCAGCGAAGAATCGGCCAGCGTCTTCATGAGCTGGCGGCAGCACAGGATCTGGCCGCGCCGGCCGGCGGCGGCCCAGATATAGGCGCGCACGGCGGTCATCTTGGCAAAGGAGCGCGTCTTGCCGGAGCCGCGTCCGCCATAGGCGCCCCTGATGTCGGCTTCTCCGCTGAAGACGGGAAGAAGCTTCGGCGGAAGGCTAACCTGCGCTGCCGTCATCGTCGGTCAGCGCCACAAGCTCGACACGCGTCACCGCCTCGATGGGCCCGCCATCCTCGCCCGTCACCTGCATCGGCAGGACCTTGGCGATGAGGCCGGCAAACACCTTCGGCTCGGCCTTGGCCAGAAAGACGCAATATCCCACAAGCCCGCCCTCGCCTTCACCATCGCTGCCCATCTCGGCGGCCGCCTCCAGAATGGCTTCCTTCAACACCGCCGTCGCCTTGTTCAGCGCCGCCGGCCGGCGCCCGGCAGCAGGCTTCTTCCCGTCACGCACGGCCATCAGCTTTCCTTCGAAGGTCTTTCAGCCGCCAGATCAGGGCGCGAAAGCGCGACGGATTCGATTGTCTGGCAAGGATTGGCGCGCCGGCCTGCGGCCGTTCCGCTCGTCGAAGCAGGGCAAAAACAAAAAAAGCGGCCCGAGGCCGCTGCATGTTCGTAGATCCACGTATTCGACGTTACGATCTGTGCAGGAAATTAAGCCGGTTCGCGGCAGCGGTCAAAGGGTTCGCTTCTGTGCGGGCGATCCTGTTTCTCATTCCGCATCAAACAGGAAAGGCGGCCGCGGGGCCGCCTCGTCTCCATAAAGCCACGTGTTGGACTTTACGATCTGCGCAGGAAATTAAGCCGCGTCGCGGCGGCGGTCAACGGTTCGCCGGGGCGCGGCCCGCCCCTGGTGCCGCCCGGATCAGGCAAGAAAGGCGGCCCGGGGCCGCCTTCTCTGCGTCAAACGCTCTCTTCACAAAGACAAGGGCAGGACGTTGCGAACTGCGCAGACAATCAGGCCGCGGCGCGGCGGCGGTCGAGGCCCCGGTAGTGGCGTGCAAGGGCGTTGCCGACGATGCGCAGGTCGCCGATCATATAGGGCAGGTCCCGGTCCTCGATGACGATATGCTGCACGACGGCCCAGAGGTTGGCGCCCGGGTGCTCGTCCTGCGCCCGCTGGATGGCGGCGCGGGCGGCAAGGTAGCGCTGGCGGATGCGCGCCTTGTCCTCCGCGTCGTCGGTGCCCGAGGCTCCGCCCTCGCCCCGGCGCAGCAGGCTGTCGGGCGCGTTGATCGACAGCATGTATTGCTCGCGGCAGGCGGCAAAGCGCGTCAGCGCCTCGTACTGGTCGGAGGCGATGCCGCCGCCTTCCCGGCCGAGAAGGGAAAGCCGTCCCATGACGCTGGCGGCCTCGGCCGTGCTGGCATCGCGCGCGCAAAGCCCGAAAATCTTCATTCTGGCGGCCCGCGCCACCGCATCGGGCGCTTCGCCCGGCGTTTTCGCGCGGGAGATCGCGCCGCTGTCCGTGCGCGCCACTCCGGTCCTCGGCTTGCGGCCCGCCCGCTTGCGACTGCGCTTTTCTGCCTTGCTGGCCATGGTCAGGTCTCCTTGCCGTTTGAAATGGGTTTTTCGAGAAGGGAAATGCGGGGCAGGCTGACGACCGCGCCCGAAATCGTCACGTAGGGCACCCGCTCCACCCAGCGGTCGCCGACGAAGGATCGTTTGCGGGCGGGTGCCGGTGCGGCGGCCTCGGCGACAACCGGCACGGCCGGCGCCTCGAAGAGATCGCGGCGCTTGCGGGCGAGGTTCTCGACGGTCGCCTTCTTCACGCCGATGACCTCGGCAATGGCCTTCATCGTCATGCCGCCGCGGCGCAGGCGAATGCAGGTCGCGATGGCCTCGGCCGTCCACGGCCCCGCCTTCGGCAGCGGGATTGCGCTTGCCGTCTTCGGCGGAAAGAGGTGCCGGTTGCGGGCGGCCATGCCGGAAAAGCTGCCGCGCGAAATGCCGAACTGCCTTGCGATATGGGTGGAGGTCTCGCCCCCGGCCCACAGGCGCGCGGCCTGCGCCATGGTTTCCTGCGTCCAGACGATCGCCCGGTCCGCCTTGCGGATACGGCCCCTCTCCCCCGTCGGGGCGCCGGTCTTTGCCACGGTGCTCATGCTGCGCTCCCGTGCCTGAAACCCGCGACGAGCCGGCGCACCCGCGCCACCGTCGCCGGGTCCTTCGCCGCCGGCGCAGCGGCGAGCGCCGCATGGGCCTCGCGCTTGCGAACGAGATCCTCGCGGTACTTGCCCGCCTCCGCCCGCGCGCGGCGGGCAAGCTCGGCCGGGCGCGGCATGAAGGCATAGTCCATGTCGGCATATTCGCCTTGGCGAATGCGGCGCATGGCGTCCCTCAGCCCCGCCTTCGGCACCGTGCGCAGCGCCAGCGCATAGGCCGCGACGAGCTCGCCGGCCGGAATGCCCGTGGGCACTGCCATGCCGGCCCGCTTCATCGCATCGATGCAGGCGGCGACGGCCTCGGTTGTTACAGGGGAAAGATCATCTGTCAGCGCGGTGATCTCGCGCTGCAAGGTCGAGCGTGTTTCCGGTAAAGTCGTCATCGGTGGTGCGTCCCAATACTTTGTCGATTTCGCGTTGGCAGTCGTCCTGGTGCTGCTGGAAAGCGGATTTGCGCGGCGGCGCCTGCGGCCGGTTCTGCGGCCGTTGCCGGCGGTCCAGCCATTCCGGCTCGAAGCCCTGCCAGCCATTGGCGATCATCGCGTCGGCGGCGGCGGCCGGATCCAGGCAGGCCGCGAACTTGCGGGCAAGGAGCCGGGCGGCATGGGCGGTGAGCGGCTTGCGCAGGCTCCGCCGATGGTCCAGCACCGCCTCGACCCGGTCGGCATCGAGCACGGCGGACAGCGCCTCGCGCGGCGTGCGCGGGTCATCCGAACGCAGTGAGGATGTCTCTGGTGTGCTGGTGCCTTTAGTGCGTCGGGCTTGCGTCCCCGCTGCGTCCCGCAGATGGCCGCTTTCCTGATATTTCGTGTAATTGCAGATGGTTATCTGCGTCTTTCCCGCGTCCGTGCGCGTTACCACCATGCCGTGGTCCTCCAGCAGCTTCAGGAAGGTCCGCACGCGCTTGTCCGACTTCCAGTTCCACGCCGCGGCAAGGCCGCGCAGCGTCACGAACAGCGCGCCGACCGGAACGGTCACGACCTGCGATCCGATGCGATGCTGCGTCGGCGCCCAGGCTGCATGGGCGATCAGCCACAGCCAGGCATCGCTCGGCGAACGTTCGGCATCGGCGAACAGTGGATGATCGAGCAGGGATGCCTGGATACGAACCCACCGCGTCATGGCGCGCCCTCCCCGGCTTCGAGGAGAACGATGCAGGCGGCCGGCAGGCCGGCATTCCAGTGCAGGCAAAGCTGCGCGCAGAGGTTCGCATCGCGGATCACGCCATGGTGCTCCAGGCAGGCGAGCACGGCCTTCGCCCGCTGGTCGAGATCGTCCCGCACGCTCCGGCGGCGCAGCGCGATCGACAGGCGGAAGGGCCCGGCTATCGGCGTTGCCGACGGCTGGATGCGGCTTCCCGCCCGTTCGCACCACCGTCGATAGGCGGGCGACAGGCGAAGATCCGTGTCGCCGCCGGCAGGAGGCGGCCGGCGCGCGGGCGGATATGGAAGGGTAACGCGGATCATGCGCGCACCTGCCTTTCGGGGGGATGGCACGCGCTAGCCGTGCGGAGGCGGCGGCGTCTGTTCCAGCCGTTGCAGCCCTTCCCGCTTTTGCCAGAGTGACCTTCATGGGGCGATGGGCGCGCATGGGCGGCATGGCGGCGGCAGCCGGACGGGTCTCGAACGACCGGGCGGCGGCGCTGATCCGTTTCGTCGACGCCAATCCCGTCTTCCATGCCCTGAAGATTCTCGGCGGCACGGTCGGTTTCATCGTGGTGCTCGCCACCGCGATCCAGATCTGGATCGATATCGACGACCGCCGCGACGAACGGGCCGAGCGCCGCGAGGACGCCATCGAGCGGGCCTGGAACCGCCTGCTGCGCCCGGCGGTGGGCAATACCGGCAAGGGCCAGGCCATATCGCTTCTGGTGCGCGAAGGCGCGCCGCGCGACGGCGTGGATCTCTCCTGCGCCGCCATCGGCCGCTGGGCGGAGGGTGCCTGCGTCCAGCCCGTGGTCTTCGCCGGACTGGAGATGCACGCGGACCTGCGCGCGCCGATGACCTTCGAGCGGCACGCGCCGAATCTCGCGACCGGGGTCGATTTTTCCCATGCCGTGATTCAGGGCGCGTCGATCCGCAATTTCACGCTGACGGGAACGTTCACCGCCGCCGTCATTCGCGATGCGAGGTTCATCCGCTCGCGGCTGCAGCTCGATCTTGCCGGCGCGGAGATCCGGCGAAGCGCCTTCGCGCTCTCCTCGGTGCATCTCGACGGGACGCCTCCCGCCCTTTACGGCGTGGATGTCAGCGGCGCCCTCGCGCCCTGGATTTCCGACCTCGACAAGGACAGGCTGCAACACCTGGCCGCCTGGGCGGACATGCCCCCCGCCGCGGCGCAGGAAACGCGCCTCCAGAAACAGGAGGAGGTGCTGGACGCCATCGTGCTGTGCGATCCCGAATGGACCGACGATGGCAGCATCAGCGCCTATGAAAGCCGCGCCCCACTCGTCGACCGCTACCATCCGCTCCTCGGCTGGCGCTGCGAGGACATGACGCTTGCCGCGGCGCGCGCGGCCTATCCCGCAGCCTATGAGACGCTTCTCGCGCCGTCGCCATAGAGGCATCATGCGCCCGCCCTCCCGTTTTCCGGGCGGCGCTCGCGCGTCGCCACATAGGCGCGCAGGTCCTGCAGCTTCGCCAGCCGGTCGCGCTGCGTGGCGTTTCCCGCCCCGCCGATGCGGGCGCGCAGGCTGCAGATTTCGTCGTCTAGAAAGACGACGAGCAGATGCGGCTCGGTCATCGGCCGGGCCTCCGCGCCGGCCAGGGCCGGTCTCGCCTGTCCTCGGCCGCAGCCGGCGCGCGGGTGCTGGCGGCCTGCTTGACGCACCCTGCGCGGGGCGAGCCGACGGCGGCCGTCGATCTGATCCTGAAGATATCTGCTGGGCGCATCGTTGCGATTTCCCGTTGAAGGTTGCGATGGGCCGCCGGCGCCTGCCTCGAAATGTCAGGAGCCGGAACGGCATGGGCTTGGGACGCGCCGCCTCTCCGGCGGGCACGCCGGGACCGGCGATGCCGCCGTTTCGTTCGGCGTCCGCATGGGCAAGCGCACCGGAAACGCGGCCCGGCGCGACACAGGAGCGCGGGCGCGACGGCGCCTGCGCGATGCGGCACCGGCGAAAGGTGCCTGAAGCTGGGAGAGGCGCGGCCGAGGGAGGAGGCAGCCGCGCCTCTCGTCGGTCATCGCGCGAAGGGGGATCGCTGCGATGGACCGAAGGGAAAATGGCCTTCCGGCGCGCCGGCCTCGTCGTCGCGGGCCTCGTCGTCCTCGGCATGCTGCTTCAGCAAGGCCCGGGTGAGCAGAACGACGACGGCGCCGGTGACGAGCACGGCAAACAGGGCGAGCAGGACAAGGGTCAGCATGGTCATGCCCCGCCCCTTTCCAGCGCCTTGCGCCGGGCAATCTCGCGTTCGGCGGCCTCACGATTGCGGCCGGAGACCGCGCCGATCTCGGGATCGACGATGATCGTCGTGCCGTCCTCGGTGGTGATGATGGAGCGGGCCCGGTTCATGCGGACACCTCGTCGAGCAGGGGCGTCTCGCGCCCGGCATCGCCGAAAATCGAAAAGGCCGCGGCGATATCGCAATCCAGCTTGCCGAGGCGGCGTGCGCGCTCGAGAGCGGTGGCAAGGTCCGCCCGCCGGTGCTGCGCAGGCCCCCTTGCAACGAAGGTCCGCCCATGGCGATGGCCGAAATCCAGCACCGCGGCGCGCGTCGCGCCGACATTGGCGGCGATGTGCCGTCCGCTGAGACCAAGCTCGATGCCGCCGTCGATCTGGGCAAGTTTCTGCTGCGTCGAGGCGCAGGCCCACCAGGACAGTTTCTGCGTCATGCCGCGTCCTCCTCGTGTTTCATCGCGCGGCGGCGCGGCCGGCAAGACGCGGCCGTTCCACGGGCTGAGGGTTGAAAATGAAGGCGGCCCGGCCGGTGCCGCGCCTTCGGGCGGATGGGGAGAGCGGGTTTGGCGGCGCCCTCCCCGTTTTGCGAGGCCGGGTCCCAGGGACCTGCGCCGGGCATGCCGCCGGCCGTTACACCATCCACCCCTCCTGTCTGCCGGACCGTCCGGCGCCTGACGTCCGCCACGCGCCGACGCGCGGAGGCGTTGACGGGCAGATCTCGCCCGGCAGGCGCGCCTCCCGCGCCGGAGCGCAGGGACCGGATTGCGGTGTCGCTCCGCGCCGCCGCCGGGCCGGCCGTCGGCCGGCAGGCGGTGAGGCCGAGGCCATCTGAAGGGGCGGCGAAGCCATCCGGCCGGCGCAGCGCCGTTTCCGGCGAAAGGGGTGCGACGCAGTCTTCGGCCGCGCGCGTCGCCAGCGCGGAAGCCACGGCGGGAGAACGGGCGTCCGAAGCGGGGATATCTTCAATGTCTCGTCGCCTGCGGGCACAGGCCGCGCACCAAAGAAGCGCTGCCGGGCCCGCAAGACAGGCGCC
Organism: Shinella sp. G-2; assembly: GCF_050172695.1. Classification (NCBI taxonomy): domain Bacteria; kingdom Pseudomonadati; phylum Pseudomonadota; class Alphaproteobacteria; order Hyphomicrobiales; family Rhizobiaceae; genus Shinella; species Shinella sp. G-2. The sequence continues at coordinate 313,440 of NZ_JBBEYH010000002.1, forward strand.
GTTCCGCGCCCAACGCCCGGCATCGGCCGAAGGTGCAGCCTCCGGCGTTGCCGCAAGGCGGAAGGCCGCGCGGACATTGCCGTTGGGGATGATGGTGCGGGTCGCGCAGGTCATGCCGCGCTCCCGGCAAGGCCGACAAGGCTTGCAAGGTCCGGACGAAGCTCCTCCGGCGGAATGCCCGTCACCCGCGAAACGGTGTGCAGGCTTTCCGCGGGAATGCGCCGCCGGCCCGTCTCGTAACGCGACCACTGCACGCCGCTGACGCCGACGAGACCGCCGGCCGCCTCAATGCTGATCTTGCGCCCCCGGCGCCATGTCCTGATCTTCTCCATGCGACGAAATTACCATATTGGCAATTATCGTCAATGCAAAATATTACCAATTTGGCTATTCGTCTGTGCCGCATGCGGAATTAGGTTTCCGCTATGGTAAAAACCCGCCCCACCGACAAGCAGCCAGACGGCGTCTTCATCATCGAGCGCATGGAGAAGGCGCGGCTGAACAACAAGCTGATCGCCGAGAAGATGGAGACGAGCGACGTCAACGTCTCCCGCCTCCTGACGGGCAAGCGCGGGCTCGACCTCGACTGGCTGCGTGCCTTCGCCGCGGCGCTGAACGTGCATGTCTCGGAGCTTTTCCTGCCGCCGGAACGGGATCTGAGCCGGGTTGCAGACGATGACGAGATCCTGGCGCTGCTGCGCCGCATCGGCGGGCTCGACGAGCGCGGGGTCGAGCTGGCCTTCACGGTGATTTCCAACCATCTTTCGGTCAGTCAATCGCCCAGACCATCATCATCTTCCGCTGATGATCGACCCGATACGTCCACGCCCCGCCGTGGATCCGCATCATCTCGTCCACGATCCTGACCGCGGCCCGGTCGATGGCGACCGCCGGTTCCAGCTTCTCCCCTTCCGCCATATCGCGAAGCCTTGCGACCGTGTCAGCGTTACGGACCGCAGGCCGCGTCGCGTACCTAATCGCCATGTTCGCTCTCCCTTTCTGCCGAACCCGCACCTAGGATGCCCCGAAAAGGCGAACTAAACAAGAACGAAATAGGATTATTTTCACACACGCAGGACGTGGCGCGTTGCCGCATGCTCGCTCAACAGGCGTCCTGCCGCCCGCGCATCCGCGCCGTCGCGGCGTCGCCCCGACGCCCGGCCCGACACCGCGCGGCCGGCTCATCCCCGGCCGTTTGCGCGGGGTGATTCTGCGCGCACCGGCGATTTAGCCAATTTCATTACCATTCAGGCAATTATTGGATTGACGCATAATTACCAATTTGGCAATCTTTGTTGCACACCCACCCATCATGGTGGCAGGACGAGGAGCAGGGACATGGCCGAGGCCGATCGTTTCGAGATCGATTACACCTTCGAGGAAGTCAGGCTCATCGGCGACGGCCTGATGGCCTGGGGAACGGCCGTGCTGATCGAGGACAATGACGACGACTTCTATGTCGACCGCATCCTCATCGACGGCAAGCGGCTCGACCGTGCCGGAACCGGCGCCATGGGCTTTCCGAGCACCGTCAACAAGGCGCTTTTCGAGGCCATCGCCCGGCAGATCGAAACCAGCCGGGACGCGCAGGAGACCTTCGCCGAAGCCATCTCCGCCCACCGCGCCGATAGCGCCGCCGCGGCCTGAGCGTCTCGCCCCTATCGAAGGAGAGCACCCGATGTGGACCTGCAACGATTATGTCCGAAACGCCCGGGTCGCCGATGCCGACGCGGCGCTGTGGGACAGCATGGCCGAAGACGCCATGCGCCGCGCCGAATTCTACCGCGAGAAGGCCGCGCAGCGCCGCCGCGATGGGCAGGATTACCGCGAACAGGCGGAACGCAGGCACGCCGAAAGCGCGGCCGCGCAGGAAGGAAGCACGGCATGACCGCGCCTTTTCTAGAAGCTCTGTACCGCTTCCAAGGCCAACTATGCACTGGGCGTACCAATGCTGAAAATCGCATGTCTCTTGAGCACGACACGCCGGTTTTTGACACCTTTGAAATCTGCTACCATCGGGAGAAACTTGATGGAGTTAGCAACGTGAAACGCGTTAATCTCTTCGAATACTTTGAGCTTGCCGAACACCTGGCGTCCGCCAAAAGAACGCTATCCAGTGATCGCGCAAACGGGGGTATACTATACTTTGGCTTGAGTTTGCTCCCTGCAAAACTTGATTCATTCGTTAGCGAGCAGAACGGGTATGCGACATGCAAGCATTGCGCCCTCGAACTAAAAAATTCCATAGAAAATTGGATTTCTGAGAAACTTTGGCAAGATGGCTCTGCTTTTCCCAAAGAAAAATTTGATAAAGAATTCGAGAGCTGGGAGTATCGTTACCTTTCTTCCAAAATTGACACCTTTCGCAGCGTATTTGAAGCAGAGTGTCACGACGTAGATTTCTATTCTGTTGGTCAGGTAGCCATATATAAGACGAGAGATCTTGTTGCGAGCGCCTCGCATGCCATCCCAGATGAGTTTCGGGATGGCATGTCGAAGGAAGCTTTAAAGGAATTTGATGACTCTGGCCGCTGCCTTGCATTCGATCTTCCAACAGCCTGCGGTTTTCACGCTCTGCGCGGGACTGAGCTTGTTATGGATGATTATCTGAAGGCCTTTGGTGTTAAAAGAAATCTCGTAAGTTGGAACGAATACATCAAAGCCGCAGATGCATTGGTGGCAAGCGACAAGCCGGGGCCAAAGCCTTCAAAGAAGGTGACCGCTATGCTCGATCGAATGAAATCGCTTGATAGAAATCCGTTGATGCACCCGAGAGATGAGCTTGATTTGGCGAGCGCTGATCAGCTTTTTCGCCTTTCGACCATAACCGTGGTGGAAATGATTAGAGATATGCGAAGAGTAAGCGGGGAGAACACGGTAGCGCTTATCGCTGCCAACGCAGGCGCCGAGCTGTCCAATGAACAAGCCGCAGAATGATGTAAGCAGACAGGGACGGCGAGATACCAAGTGAGCGCTGAAAACTCCGCCTGATCAGAAATTCCTTGCGCCTGGCCTGCATCGTGAGGAATCGAACCACGAGACCGCTGGCATCGTGCAGCTACGAGGCGCAATCTGGAGGATTGGCCATACTCGCCTCAGCGGGGAACGATGCGGATTTCGCTCGGGAATTTTCCGGTCAGGGCGGCCATGGGCAGAAGGCCCCAGACGGGAATGGCGCTTTCGATGGAGATGGTCTTTCCCGCCGGCAAGGCGGCCAGCACCGCCCGGTGCTGCCGCACGAATTCGCGGCGAACCTTCAGAAACCGCAGGGGCCAGGGCAGCGAGCCAAATTTCCGGCGCAGCGATTTGCGCAGGAAGCGCGGATGCAGCGAGATATGGAAGGTCGCGCCTGCCCGCGCCAGAATGCTGGCCACGGCCGGAAGCAGCGAATATTCCCCGCCCTCGATATCGATCTTGATGAAAAGCGGATCGCCGGGCGACGAAAATTCCCGCAGCACGTCCTCGAGGCGGCGGGAGGCCACCGTCCAGCTCGTATCCGCATCGGCCAGCAGGGCGCTCGACATGGAGTCGCCGCCGCTCGAGCTGCTGCCCAGCACCAGCGGCGCACCGTCGACGGTGATCGCCGCATTGATGATCGACAGCCGGTCGGCCCAGGCGGCCCCGCTGTTTTCCTGCGTGTTGGCCTTGAGTTCCTCGAAGGCGACCGGATCTGGCTCGAAGGCCACGCATTTCGCACCGAGCTGCGCCGCATAGAGCGCCGTCGCGCCGATCCAGGCTCCGACATCCAGAACCACGGTCGTGGGGCGGATGTTGTCCCGGAAGAAATCGAAGGTCTCGTTTTCCCACTGCCCGGCCTTCACGCCGTCCCAGAACGCCTTGTTCTTGCCGGTGAGGACCTGAAAGGAGAGGCCGTTCACCACGATCTTGTCTTGCATGGCAGCTTGTTTCCGCGACACGTTTTCCGAGAACCCAGCCAAGTTGGGCATATTTCCAGCGCACGTTCAAGGTGAATGATGGTTTCGTGAATTCTATCCCGGATGTTGTCCGAAAGGCCGCGTCGGACAGCCTCCTTGGCCGCAAAAGCGGCGGGAGAAACCGTCATTCCGTCTCCGGCGCGTCCTTCGAGCCGAAGACGTCCATCAGGTAGTCGGTGAAGACCCGGATCTTTTGAGGCGTATGCCGTCGCTGCGCATAATACGCAAAGATCGGCTGCCCGGCAGGCCGGTAGTTCGGCAACAGGCGCACGAGACGGCCCTCCGCGATATCCCTGGCGACCATGAAGTCGGGCAACAGGGAATAGCCTCCACCGGCGATGCAGATGTTCCTCACCGCCCGGGCCGAGTTCAGCGTCACGTGCTGCGGCACGTCAAATTCGACGATCCTGCCCTCCCTGGAAAACCGCTGCGTGCGCCCCCATTCCCCGCTGACCTGGGTGACGGACGGCCAGGCGCGGATGTCCTCCAGCGCGTCGGGCATTCCGTAGGCCTTGCACAGCGCGGGCGCCGCAACGAAGACGATCCGTTGCGTGAATATCCTTTGTGCGATCAGGGACGAATCCTTCAAGGGCCCGACACGGATGGCAAGATCGAAATGCTCCCCGATCAGGTCGACCAACCGGTTGCCAAGGTCGACCGAAACCGCAAGCTGCGGATAGCGCCGGCTGAACTGCGGGATGGCCGGTGCCAGGCATTCGTTGCCAAAGGCCGTCACGCAGGAAATGCGCAAGCGACCGCGCGGGCTCTCGTGACGGTCGCGGACAGAACTCCTCATCTGGTCAAGCTCTTCCAGGATGCCCGCGCTCTTCTGCACGAACTCCGACCCCGCGTCGGTCAAACTGAGCTGTCTGGTCGTCCGGTTGAAAAGCCGCGCGCCAAGATCGGCCTCCAGGTCGGCGACGATACGGCTGACCGAGGGGCCGGACAGTCCAAGGTCGCGGCCTGCAGACGAAAAACTCTTGTGCCGGGCGATCGCCACGGCAACCCTCATCGCCTCAACCATGTCCATCGGTCATTCTTCCGGAATTCAAAGCAATCTTTTTCAGAATGGCCTGATTATCATCCCTCGCAAATTCATGCACCATCGGCGCGCCACCGAACAGGAGAACGCCATGGCCACCAATCCCAGCTGGATCCTTCGAAGCCACCCCTCCGGCATGCCGACCGAGGAAAACTGGGTGCTGGACGAGCGCCCTCTCCCGCAGCAAGCGGAGGGCGAGCTTCTCGTGAAAACGCTCTGGCTCTCCGTCGACCCCTATATGCGCGGCCGGATCAGCCCCGCCAGGAACTATGCCGCGGGCTTCAAGCCTGGCGATCTCATGCGGGGCGGCGGCGTCGGCGAGGTGATCCGCTCCGGCTCCGCGGATTTCAGACCCGGCGACATCGTGACGAGCGATTGTTTCGGCTGGCAACCCTTCAGCGTGGTTCCCGCGCAGTCGGCCAAACCGGTCTCGAGCACGGACGCGCCCGTGCAATCGGCCCTCAGTTATCTGGGCATGCCGGGCCTTACCGCCTATTTCGCCCTGTTGAAGACTGCACATCCGAAGGCGGGAGAGACGGTGTTGATATCAGCGGCGTCCGGCGCCGTGGGGCAGATTGCAGGACAGATCGCACGCATCAAGGGCTTCGACCCGGTGGCCGTCGCAGGCTCTGACGAGAAGCTGGAATGGTGCAAGACGCTGGGATACCGAACAGGTGTAAACCACAGGACCTCGGCGGACCTTCTTGCCGATATTGCCGCCGCGTGCCCGAAGGGCGTGGATGTCTTTATCGACAACACCGCAGGGCCGATACACGATGCGGCCATGCTCAACCTCAATACCTTCGGCCGCGTCGTGATCGTCGGGACGATTGCGCTGGCCGACCGGCTCGAACAGCCCGATATCGGCTTGCGTCATCTGCGTCGAACGCTGATCACCCGCGCCCGGATCGAAGGCTTCCTGCTCGACGATCACGCGGACGGCTATGAGACGGCACGCGCCGAACTTCTGTCCTGGTACAGGCAGGGCCTGCTCCAGACGCGAGAAGATGTCGAGGAAGGCATCGAGACCGTGCCGCGCGCATTCATCCGCATGCTGAAGGGTGAAAACTTCGGAAAGCAGCTGGTCAAACTGTAACGGGCAGGACCCTCAGCCTCACGGCCAGCGTCCTGAATAATTCGGGCTCCGGCGTTCGATCCAGGCGTTCAGTCCTTCGCGCAGGTCATCGGTCGGCACGATGCGGGCAAATTGTTCGCCCTCGACAAGCAGGCCTTCGGCGATGCTCTGGTTTACCCCGCGCGTGACGGCCGTGAGGATGCTCGCTGCGGCCAGCGGCGAATGGCGCAGGATACGGCGGGCAAGGTCGCGCGACGCCGGGATCAAGTCTTCGTGGGGAACGACCTTGTTGACGAGACCGAGTTCCCATGCCCGTTGGGGCGTGAAACTGTCGCCGGTGAGGAGGAGCTCGAGGGCGCGTTTTCGTCCCGCCAGGCGCGGCAGTCGCTGGGTCCCTCCAAAGGTCGGCGGCATCCCGAGATTGATTTCCGGCTTGGCGAAGAGCGCCCGTTCGCTGGCGATGGCGAGCGGCACCGCCTCGGTGATCTCGCAGCCTCCGCCGAACGCGAGGCCGTTTACAGCGGCGATGATCGGCTTGCGAAACGCTTCCAGTCTTGCCGTCAGGCGCTGACCGCGCGACACGAAATCGCGCATGGCGGTGTCGACGCCAGCCGCAACGCTTTTCGAAAATTGATGAATATCGCCTCCGGCTGAAAAGGCACGATCCCCCGCTCCCGTCAGGATGACGGCCCGGATGGCGTCATCCGTCTCGATCGTGTCGAGCAAAGCGAGCAGCCGATCGATCAGCTCGTAACTCAACGCGTTGAGCTTTTCGGGTCGATTGAGGGTCAACGTGGCGATCTGATCGCAGGCATCATACAAAACCAGGTCCGACATGGGGCTTCCTTCCCGAGAGGTTTCTGGAGGAGATAATGCCGATGGAGGGAGCAATGTATATTCACTTGTCGGTATACATGGCGCGACGCCGATGCCGGGCCGTGCTGCCTTGGCGGCGCAAACGCTTGATGGCTGGGCGAGGCCCGGCGCCCGGGCGAGCTATCGGCTGAAAGAGAGCGCGGCGTTCCCGGCGCTACGGCTGCGTCTTGCGGATCAACAGCGCGGCGGCTTCCCCGGCGCTCCGCATGTAGCTGGCATCGCGGTGGAGAAGAACGACTGAAAACGCTCCGTCCAGCAGGAGAACGATCTGTCGCGCCAGCTGGCGCGCATCTTCCGGCGTGCGCGCCCCCTCCAGGACATTGCACAGCCAGTCTTCGACCCGCTTCTTGTGCGCTCGCCCGACGATAATCGCCGGGTGCCCGGGCATGTGAATGAGCTCGACCGATGTTCGCAGGAAGCCGCACCCTTTCCACTTCGGGTGCATGGCAGACGCGGCGAGGCTGTTGAACACCCCTTGTATCTTGTCGGCGACATCGCCCTCGGTGGCGTGGAACCACCGCTTGAACACATCGAGATTGGGCTGATCGCGGGCCTCCAGGTGGGCCGCGATCAAATCGTCCTTGCTGCGGAAATGATAATAGAGGGTGCGCTTGGTGAGACCGGCCTTTTCCGCAACGGCATCGACACTCACGGCCCGTATGCCCTCCGCGTGAAAGAGCTTTCCCGCAGCCTCGATTATCCGTTCGCGTGTCGAAATCGTCCTGTCGCTCATTCCTCCAGCGTATACTACCCGGTGTATGCGGACAAGTTTGCCTGTCCCCCGTCTACACGCCTGGCGTCCGCATCCCTCCCAGCCGCCGATGCGCCGTCGCGAGGCGGATCACGTCGACGTTTCCGCGGCCAGATGCCGGAAGAGGTCGAGCGCCAGCGGTGTCAACGCGTCCTCGCCGCGAGCGCAGACCGAGAGCCGTCGTGTCGCCCAATCGTCCTGAAGGGCAAGGACGTCGATTTGCCCTGCCCGCCGGAATCGCCGCGCCGCCGTCTCCGGCACGATCCCGATACCGACGCCTTCAGCAGCCATGCGGCAGATGTCGTCGAAGCTGCGCAAGGCCACGCGTTTCTTGAGCCTGGTTCCGATCCTGGCGGCCTGGCCATCGATATGCGCCTGCAAGGCCCCTGCGGCCAAACAGACGAAGTGATGGCCGAGTATGTCGGCAAAGCGGACACGTGGTGTCCGCAGAAGAGGATGATGGCGCGCCGCAACCACGACCAGGCGATCGATGGCGAATGGCTTCAAGACAAGGTCACCCGTCTCGACGGCGCTCGACAGGATACCGATCTCCGCGAAGCCGGAGGCAACGCTCCTGGCGACCTCGACACTCTGGCGCTCCTGCAGGTCGACGTCGACCTGCGGATGCGCGGCCAGCCAGGGGGCCAGTCGAGCGGGCAAGATTTCTGCAATCGCGGCCGTATTGGCAAAAACGCGCACATTGGCGCGCAGCCCCTTCGCATAGTGTCCGATTTCCTCGCGCATTTGCGACAGGCTGTGCGCGATGGTCCGGGCGTGATGCGCCAGGGCCTCACCGGCTTCCGTTGGCACCACGCCGCGTCTGCCGCGCTGAAGTAGCTTGACGTCCCCCTCGATCTCCATGTTGCGGAGCCGTTCGCTCGCTGCCGGGAGAGACAGCCCGACCTGAGCTGCGCCGTGGGTGATGTTTCCCGCATCCACGACAGCGAGAAAAAGGCGAAGGTCCGTGAGGTCGAAGCGCATGGCCTGACGCTAACCGGAAATCAGCCTTCGGTCCAGCCGAAGCCAGACCGCGGAAGTTCCGCATTTTACGATGGGATGAAGCTGGTAGTGATGCGTCATGTCAGACTTCTCCATCCCAGTGATCACCGCCATCACGGCAACCTTTTTTGTCGCCGGGCTCGTAAAGGGCATAACCGGCATGGGGCTTCCGACGGTGGCGATGGGCGTGCTCGGCGCCCTCCTGTCGCCGCTCGCTGCGGCAACCCTGCTGATCGTCCCGTCCTTTGTCACGAATGCGTGGCAGCTTTTCGCGGGCGCCGATTTCCGCGCGATCCTCGGGCGACTATGGCCCATGATGCTTGCCATCGTCGTCGGGACGATGCTCGGAGCATCCTTTATCGCAGGTGGCGACACCGTCCTCACAACCGCCACCCTTGGCGCAGCGCTTGCGTCTTACGCGCTCTACACCTTGTTCGCGCGCCAAATCAGCGTTCCCGGAGCTGCCGAACGATGGATGTCGCCCCTTGTCGGCGTGGTGACCGGTCTCATCACGGGCTGCACCGGTGTTTTCGTGATACCCGCCGTCCCCTATCTGCAGGCGCTCGGGCTCTCCAAGGATGACCTTGTCCAGGCGCTTGGCTTGTCGTTTACGGTCTCGACGGTCGCCCTGGCTGCCGGCATCGGCGCACAGGGCGCTTTCCAGATCGAACGGCTCGCAATTTCCGTCATCGCCGTCATCCCGGCTCTGGCGGGAATGTGGGCAGGACAGGTCGTCCGGGACAGAATAAGCCCATCGACCTTCCGACGGGGATTTCTTCTCTTTCTGTTCCTGCTCGGTGTGGAGATGGCCATCAGGCCCTTCCTGTAGTCAGCTCGACGCTGTTGCCGCAAAAGCCGCGACCCGCCTCCCTTTGCCGCGGTTGTCCCGCGTCCCTGCCTGCGCGATCGGCTGCACGCACGAGGCATTTTTGCCGGAGCGTACCGGAATCGCCGAATCAGACCTTCCCGCGCATTAGACGAAAGTCGTAGGGTGCCTTCGCCCGCTTGTCATTTTGCGGGCACTCCCCCGCGTCACCAAGCCAAGCGTGACGCTTGTTTTGCCCCGCCCTCGTGCGGGGCTTTTTCTTGACTCTGCCAAAAACAGGAACATAATAGGAACAAAGGCAATGACCTTCGTTCCACCACCTTCCCCCAGCTTGCTGTGGCCTTCACAGGAGAGTGCAGACGTGTGCCCGCTTCAAGAGTACGAAGCCGAAATCGACGACGTGGGCGAGGCCGTGCGCGCCGCCCTCGCCTGGCATGATGGCGATGCGCAGGCGGCGATTGCGACGCTGCTGGCCGATTGCGCCCATCTGCGGCGCCAGCTCGAACTGACGCGCGCGGCCATGGGGCGCGGTTTTACGCGGGGATGGGAGCCAGCCCCCTTGCGGGAATGATCGAGCCACCAGAGGCCCGGCCTGTTTCGGGGGGCTGAAGCATGGCGTTGGGCGCGCTTCTTGACGGGAAGCGCGCCGGTCTATGGCCGAAGGCTCAGCGCACCTGGTCCAGCAGGCGCTTGCATTCCAGGAGGTCGTAGAGCGCTTCCTGCAGCAGCGCGCGGTCTTCCTTGCCGACGCTCGTCTTGCCGAGCGAGATCTCCGGCGCTTCGTCGCTGCCGCCCACGAAGGAGAAGAAACGGCGGCTGGCGGGCGCTTTGGGGCGTCCGACGATCTGGTCCTCGTCGCTGCCGGCCTTCGGCGGCGGCGGCTCCTCGTGGCTCGCCGCGGCCAGCGCCTCCACGGTCGCAAGGTCCCCGCTCGCAATGGCGGCGACGAACTTGTTGCCGTTGACCTTGAGCAGCTTCTGCACGCCCTTGATCGTGTAGCCATGGTCGTAGAGCAGGTGGCGGATACCCTTGAGGAGATCGACATCCTCCGGGCGGTAGTACCGCCGGCCCCCGCCGCGCTTCATCGGCTTGATCTGCGTGAAGCGCGTTTCCCAGAAGCGCAGCACGTGCTGCGGCAGGTCGAGGTCGTCGGCGACCTCGCTGATGGTGCGGAAAGCGTCCGGACTCTTGTCCATTCTGTCCTCGATGAAAGCTCGCGCCGGCGGCAGAAAAGCGCGCCGCCGAATCGTATTCATTTCAGCGGCTTGCCGGGCGATATTCAAGTTTCAAATTGTGCATGTACGCGCATTCGGCGGAAAAAGCGCCAAATCCCGTCCAAAAGCGGTAGCGGAGGACCCGGCTTTCGCGAAGGGGTTGCCCTGCCGGCAACAGGGCCGCCCCGCCCGACCCGTTACGGGCGCGCGCAATGCCGGCCGGCAGAACCGCGTCGGAAGGCGTCGTCCGGAAACCGTGTCAGGATGCGGGGGATGCCGGCTTCTGCTTGGCCTTGCGCGAAAGATGCGATTTCAGCACCCGCTGCTTCAGCACGTTGGAAGCCTTGAAGGTCATCACGCGGCGCGGCGAGATCGGCACTTCCTCGCCGGTCTTCGGGTTGCGGCCGATGCGCTCGTTCTTGTCGCGCACCTGGAAGGTGGCGAAGGAGGAAAGCTTGACGCTCTCGCCCCGCACGATGGCATTGCAGATCTCGTCGATCACGGTCTCGACAAGCTCCGCCGATTCGGTTCGGGAGAGGCCGACCTTACGGAAAACCGATTCGGCCAAATCTGCGCGTGTCACCGTCTTGCCGCTCATCGTTCCTCACCGATTTCCCATTGAAAGCGTATGGTTAGGGAGGGAAGAGTATTGTCCTTGCCCCCTCGGGTCAAGCGGCCCCGGCAAGAGGACTCGTATTGGTCTGCAGAACGGCGCCCGCAGACCGATACGCCCGCCACAAGGCGTTACCAGCGCAGCAGCACCGCGCCCCAGGTGAAGCCGCCGCCCATGGCTTCCAGCAGCACGAGATCGCCTTGCTTGACGCGCCCGTCGCTCGCGGCCGTCGCCAGCGCCAGCGGAATGGAGGCGGCCGAGGTGTTGCCGTGCAGGTCGACGGTGACGACGACCTTTTCCAGGGGAATGCCGAGCTTCTTGGCCGAACCGTCGATGATGCGCTTGTTGGCCTGGTGCGGCACCAGCCAGTCGATGTCGTCGGCGGTGAAGCCGGTGGCGTCGAAGGCCGAGACGATGACGTCGGTGATCATGCCCACCGCATGCTTGAAGACCTCGCGGCCCTCCATGCGCAGGTGGCCGACCGTGCCGGTCGTCGAGGGGCCGCCGTCGACATAGAGCTTTTCGCGATGCGCGCCGTCGGAGCGAAGCTGCGTCGCCAGCACGCCGCGGTCCGCATTGGTCCCTGCCCCGTCCTGGGCTTCCAGGATGATCGCGCCGGCGCCGTCGCCGAAGAGCACGCAGGTCGTGCGGTCGGTCCAGTCGAGGATGCGCGAGAAGGTTTCCGCGCCGATGACCAGCACGCGCCGGGCAAGCCCGCCGCGAATATAGGCGTCGGCCGTCGTCACGGCATAGACGAAGCCGGAACAGACCGCCTGCACGTCGAAGGCAAAGCCGTGATGCATGCCGAGACGGTTCTGGATGTTGACGGCGGTCGCCGGGAAGGTGTTGTCCGGCGTCGAGGTGGCGACGACGATGAGGTCGATGTCGGCGGCGGTCAGGCCCGCCTTGTCCAGCGCGTCGCGCGCGGCCGCTTCGCCGAGCGAGGCGGTCGTTTCGCCGTCACCGGCGATGTAGCGCTGGCGGATGCCGGTGCGCTGCACGATCCACTCGTCGGTCGTATCGACCATGCTTTCGAGCTCGGCATTGGTGAGCACCCGCTTCGGAAGCGCTGCTCCGAAACCGCGGACCACTGAACGAATCATTCTATACCTCGTCGCCCACGCCCTGGACGCCTTCGACAGGCCGGCCCGCGTGATACTTCTGCAAATCTTTTTCGATCTTGTCTTTCAGGCCGTTGCGGACCATGTCGTAGCCGACATCGACCGCGGCGGCAAAGCCTTCGGCGTCGGTGCCGCCATGGCTCTTGATGACGATGCCGTTGAGGCCGAGGAACACGCCGCCATTGACCTTGCGCGGATCCATCTTCTCGCGCACCCGGTCGAAGGCGCCCTTGGCCAGGATGTAACCGAGCTTGGCGAGCCAGGTGCGCGACATGGCGGCCCGCAGATATTCCGCGATCTGCCGCGCCGTGCCTTCCGCCGCCTTCAGCGCGATGTTGCCGGCAAAGCCTTCCGTCACCACGACATCCACCGTGCCGCGGCCGATATCGTCACCTTCGACGAAACCGTAATACTCGATCGTGTCGAAATTGGCCTCGCGGATGAGCTGGCCGGCGGCCTTCACCTCTTCCTGGCCCTTGATCTCCTCGACGCCGACATTGAGCAGGCCGAGCGTCGGCTTGTCGATCTCGAACAGCGCGCGCGCCATGGCGCCGCCCATCAGCGCGAAATCGAACAGCTGGTTGGCGTCCGCGCCGATCGTCGCGCCGATGTCGAGCACGATGCTCTCGCCCTTGAGCGTCGGCCAGATGCCGGCAATGGCGGGGCGCTCGATATTGGCCATCATGCGCAGACAGAATTTGGACATGGCCATCAGCGCGCCGGTATTGCCGGCGGAGACGGCGACATCGGCCTCGCCCTTGGCCACCGCGGCGATCGACTGCCACATGGAGGACTTGCCCCGGCCGCGGCGCAGCGCCTGGCTCGGCTTCTCGTCCATGGCGACGGCGACGTCGCAATGATGGAAGGTGCTGGCAGCCTTCAGCTTGGGATGCTGCGCCAGAAGCGGCTCGCATTCGGCGGCATTGCCATAGAGCACGAAGCGGATTTCGGGATGGCGCTCGAGGGCCTTGGCTGCGCCCGGGATGGCGACCTTCGGACCGAAATCGCCACCCATGACATCGACGGAAATTCTGACCACGCGAGTCTTGCCTTAGTTCTCTTGTTTCCAGCGGCAGAAGGCCACCGCGGCGGAATTCGGCCAAAATACCGCTTTTCGCCGGGGGCACAACTGAATTATCGGCGGCCTTACGGCCGTTTCAGTCTTTTTTCCAGTCCTTCAGGACGGCGAAGGGCGAGGGTTTGCGGTCGTCCTTGTCGGTGCTTTCGATATGCCCGCCGAAGGCGACGTCGGCCCGGCGCGGATAGGGATCGATCGCCAGCGCCACATGTTCGGCGGCCACTTCCCCGGCATCGATCGTGTCGCCGGTAAAGATCTCCGGCGCGTCGGGACCGTCGGGATCGAGCAGCATTTCGCCCGTCTCGCTGGCCACCGGCAGGCGCGCCAGCTTGGACCCCTCGGGCACGAAGATCGCATCGACCGGCTCGTCGATATGGCTTTCGACCGGATCGAGCGTCACCACGCAGGCCTGCACGATATCGGCCGTGACGCGGCCCTTCAGCCGCACGCCGTCACGCTTCCAGCGGCGCACCTCGAAGGTCGCCGTCAGCGCCTTCACCTCGAGGATCGACCAGAGCGCGGCAAGCCCCGCCCGCTCCTCGGCATCGGCGCTGATCGTCACCTCGACCGGGTTGGCCGAGATGTGGCCGACCTTGACGGGATAGGAAAAGGGCGTTTCGTCGTCTTTCTTCATCGTCTGCCTTCCAGCCGCCCATGGCGGCGTATTCTTCAAGCCCCCGCCTGTGGCGGCGTGTTTTCGGGCCAGCCGCCCATGGCGGCGTCTTCTTCAAGGCCCCGCCGTCAGGCGGTGTGTTCCTGCGGGCCGGGTGCGGCCACATCGAGCGCGCCGAGCGCGATCGCGTCCTCGCCGACATCCGCCATCGCCGCCTCCGCGGTAAAGAGATAGGCGGCAAGCCCGCCCATCGCCGGCGCGCCTTCGCCCGCCTCGGGATGGATGTTGCGCCGGAGCGCGCTCGCCAGGCCCGCGCGGTCGCCGGCGTCGAGCGCCGTCGCATAGGATTCCAGCCGGCCGTAGAACATGCCGGCGAATTTCTTCATGCGCTTGGGCACGCCGACATCGCCGACGCCGAGCTCGCGAATCGAATGATCGACATCCTCGAAGAAGGCATCGACGATCTCCTGGGCGATCTCCTGGCCGGACGTCGCGCTCTTGCGCGTGCGCCGGAAGTAAAGGATCAGCATCGCCGAGAGCATCTCGAAGCGGCCCATCACCGTGTCGGGAACATCAAGCGCTTCATAGAGATAGGGATGGCGTGCGGCCTTTGTCAGGGTCGCGTATTGCTTTTCGACGATGCGCCGGTTGCCGTTTTTTTTGCCGAACAGGCCGAAAATCATCATAAAGCCTAGTTTTGCCCGATTCAAACCATGGAGCCGTCGCAAGTCATGTTGCATGACGGTCGAAGCTGGTTTACCGAAGCAGGCATGAATTGCAATGGCTGCGCGGCCATCATCGTCCCGGGGATGTTGTGAAGAGAGATTCTCAGAATATGAAGCTGTTGCGTAACGCCGCCATTGCCGTCGCCCTCTCCGCCTCCGTCCTGACGGCCTGCCAGGGCCCGAGCGAAGTCCTTTACCAGGGCTATGTCGTGGATCAGGAAACGCTGGCGCTGGCCCCGGTCGGCTCCTCGCGCGAGCAGGTGCTGCTCTCGCTCGGCACGCCGTCCTCGACCGCGACCTTCGACAACGAGGTCTTCTACTACATCTCGCAGAAGCGGAAGCGCGCCGCCGCCTTCCTCAAGCCGAAGGTCGTCGAGCAGAGCGTGCTCGCCGTCTATTTCGACAAGGACGGCAATGTCGAGCGCCTCGCCCATTACCAGCTGCAGGACGGCAAGGTCTTCGACATGATCGCCCGCGTCACCCCGACGGGCGGCGCCGAGACGACCTTCCTCGGCCAGCTCCTGCGCGGCGGTGCGAACCCCGGCACGGTGATGAAGAACATCTTCGGCAACAACTGATCGAAGACCACAGGATTTCAAAAAGAAACCGCGGGGATCGCTCCCCGCGGTTTTTGTTTGGGCATCCAGGGCAATTGCGGTTCACCGAAACTGCCCTGGCGATTTCTCGTTGCCGCATTCTCCGACGCCGAAGCGTTGCCGCTTCGGCTGGAAATGCTTGGCTTACCCAGCCAGAACGGCGAGCAGCAGCAAGGCCACGATATTGGTGATCTTGATCGCCGGGTTGACGGCGGGGCCGGCCGTGTCCTTGTAGGGGTCGCCCACGGTGTCGCCGGTGACGGAGGCCTTGTGGGCTTCCGAACCCTTCATGTGGCGGGTGCCGTCCTTGTCGACGAAACCGTCCTCGAAGCTCTTCTTGGCATTGTCCCATGCGCCGCCGCCCGAGGTCATGGAAATGGCGACGAACAGGCCGTTGACGATGACGCCGAGCAGCGAGGCGCCGAGCGCGGCGAAGGCCGAGGCCTTGGAGCCGGAAATCGCCAGCACGCCGAAATAGACGACGAGCGGGGCCAGCACCGGCAGCAGCGAGGGGATGATCATCTCGCGGATGGCGGCCTTGGTCAGCATGTCGACCGCGCGGCCATAGTCCGGCTTGTCGCGGCCTTCCATGATGCCGGGCTTTTCGCGGAATTGCCGGCGCACTTCCTCCACCACCGCGCCGCCCGCCCGGCCGACGGCGGTCATCGCGATGCCGCCGAAGAGATACGGGATGAGGCCGCCGAAGATGAGACCGGCGACGACATAGGGGTTGGAGAGATCGAAGGAGATCGTGCCGATATCCGCGAAGTACGGATATTTGTCGCCGTTCGCCGCGAAATAGGCGAGGTCATTGGAATAGGCGGCGAAGAGCACGAGCGCGCCGAGGCCCGCCGAACCGATCGCATAGCCCTTGGTGACGGCCTTGGTGGTGTTGCCGACGGCGTCGAGCGCGTCGGTGGACTTGCGCACTTCCGGCGGCAGGTGGGACATTTCGGCGATGCCGCCGGCATTGTCCGTGACCGGGCCGAAGGCGTCGAGCGCCACGATCATGCCGGCAATGCCGAGCATGCCCGTCACGGCGATACCGGTGCCGAAGAGGCCGGCGAGCTGGTAGGTGGCGATGATGCCGCCGACGATGACGATCGCCGGCAGCGCCGTCGATTCCAGCGAGACGGCAAGGCCCTGGATGACGTTGGTGCCGTGGCCGGTCACCGAGGCCTGGGCGATGGAGTTCACCGGGCGCTTGTTGGTGCCGGTATAATATTCGGTGATCACCACGATGAGCGCCGTCACCACGAGGCCGAGCAGGCCGCAGATGAAGAGGTTCGTGCCGGTGATCTCCTTGCCGGCGACCGTGCCGATCGCGCCCCAGCCGATGGTGAGCGACGTCGCCGCGCCGAGACCGAGGATCGACAGCACGCCCGTCACGATGAGGCCCTTGTAGAGCGCGCCCATGATCGAGCCGTTGGAGCCGAGCTTGACGAAGAAGGAGCCGACGATCGAGGTGATGATGCAGGCGCCGCAGATGGCGAGCGGATAGATCATCGCGCTGGCGAGAACCGGCGTGCCGGCAAAGAAGATCGCCGCCAGCACCATGGTGGCGACGACCGTCACCGCATAGGTCTCGAAGAGGTCGGCGGCCATGCCGGCGCAGTCGCCGACATTGTCGCCGACATTGTCGGCGATGGTGGCCGGGTTGCGCGGGTCGTCCTCGGGAATGCCGGCTTCCACCTTGCCGACGAGGTCGCCGCCGACGTCCGCGCCCTTGGTGAAGATGCCGCCGCCGAGACGGGCGAAGATCGAGATCAGCGACGCGCCGAAGCCGAGCGCGACAAGCGCGTCGATGACCTCGCGCGAGGCCGGTTCCTGGCCGAGAACGCCGGTCAGGATCGAGTAGTAGATGGACACGCCGAGAAGCGCGAGACCGGCCACCAGCATGCCGGTGATCGCACCCGACTTGAAGGCGATGTCGAGGCCGGAGGACAGGCTGACAGACGCGGCCTGGGCCGTGCGCACATTGGCGCGGACGGACACATGCATGCCGATGAAACCGGCAACGCCCGACAGGACGGCGCCGATCAGAAACCCGATGGCGGCCGTTGCGGAAAGAAGCAGCCAGGTGCCGACGAAAACAACGACCCCGACGATAGCAATGGTTTTGTATTGCCGGGTGAGATAGGCCTGCGCCCCTTCCCGGATATAACCTGCAATTTCCTGCATGCGGGCATTGCCCTGGTCGGCGGCAAGCACCGACTGCGTCGCCCAGATGGCATAAACCACCGAAAGCAACCCGCATGCGATAACGCCAAACAATATGGTCATTTCGCTCTGTCCTCCTTGGAGACAGCGGGGTCCTCTCCCCGCCGCCGAGATGCGCCCGCCCCTTCTTGCCTCCTCACAAGCCAGGGGTGGTGCGCGGCCAGAGTGCGTTTGCGAATCGGTTGCGTCAAGTCGCCGCACTGCGGCAAGCACTTATGGAAAACGGATTTTTCGGCGTGGGCCGATGCGAACCGATTAGACGGCGGCGCGGCGCGTGCGCAGGACCAGCAGCAGCACGAGAACGAGGCTGAGACCGGTGATCGGCCAGAACATCAGGTTGATCGTCTGCCAGCCGTAGGCGTTGAACACCTTGCCCGACGAGAAGGAGGCGAGCGCCACCGCGCCGAACAGGATGATGTCGTGGAAGCCCTGCACCTTGTCGGCCTCGTGCGGGCGATAGCTGGAGGCGACGATGGCGGTCGCGCCGATGAAACCGAAGTTCCAGCCGACGCCGAGCAGGATGAGCGCGCCCCAGAAATTCCATAGCTCGATGCCGGCATGGGCGACGAGCGCGCAGGCCATGAGGATGACGAGGCCCGCGGCCACCACCTTCTCCGTGCCGAAGCGCTGGATCAGCATGCCGGTGAAGAAGCTCGGCCCGAACATGGCCAGCACGTGCCACTGGATGCCGAGCGTCGCCATTTCCGGCGAGAAGCCGCAGCCGATGACCATGGCGAGCGGCGCGCCGGTCATCATGAAGGTCATCAGGGCATAGGAGGAGATGCCGCAGATCATGCCCGTCATGAAGCGCTGCGTCAGCACGATCTCGCGCAGCGGCCGCACGGGTTCGCCCGAGGCGGCGCTTGCCGCCTTGTGGTCGGGCAGGCGCAGCGCCAGAAGCAGCGGGATCGCGGCAAGGCAGAGCGGCAGCAGCGCGAAGAAGGCGCCGGCAAACAGCACCGGCTCGAAGAGGTCCTTGGTGAAGATCACCACCTGCGGGCCGAGAATGGCGGAAATGACGCCGCCGGCCAGGATCCAGGAGATCGCGCGGGGCTTGTAGAAGGACGGCGAGGCATCGGCCGCCGCAAAGCGGATCTTCTGCGCGAAGCCGCCGGAAATGCCGATCAGCACGAAGCCGAAGGCGAAGAGCCAGAAATCGCCGCGGAAGAGCGCGATGGCGGCGATGACGCCGCCCCCTGCCCCGACCAGCGCGCCGACGACGAAGCCCTGGGCGCGGCCGAGCATGCGCGCGGCGAGCGCGACCAGCATGGCGCCGAGCGCGACGCCGACATTGAAGGCCGTCAGCGGCGCGGTGGCGAGCGACTTGTCTGTGCCGAGCAGATTGTAGCCGGCAAGGCCGCCGATGGAAAAGGCGATGGGACCGGCCGAGGCGAGCAGCGCCTGGGCAAACATCAGCAGGAACACGTTGCGGCGGGCGGCCGACAGTTCCCGTTCAAGACCTTCGACCGTGCCAGTGCTCATTATGCCTACCGTTTATTTGCGATTTTCGGTCCGGACCTGCTTGGCGATCCGGTCGAGCACCGCATTCACCAGCTTGGGTTCCTCGTCTTCGAAGAACGCCTTGGCGATCTCGACATATTCCGTGACGATCACGGCGACGGGCACGTCCTTGCGCTCCTTCAGCTCGAAGGTGCCGGCACGCAGGATGGCGCGCACCGTGGAATCGAGCCGCGACAGCGCCCAGTCGTCCTGCAGCGCCGCGCCGATCATCGGGTCGAGCTGGCGCTGGTCGCGCACGACGCCCGAAACGATCGAGCGGAACCAGGAGGCGTCCGCCTTGAGGTACGTGTCGCCGTCGACTTCCTGACCGAGGCGGTGCGCCTCGTATTCGGCGACGATCTCGAGCACGCCGGCGCCGCCGATATCCATCTGGTAAAGCGCCTGCACGGCGGCAAGACGCGCCGCGCCGCGCTGGTTGGCCGGCTTCACCGGCTGCTGGTCCCTGTCCGTCGTCACTGTTCGCCGCCCAGTTTCTTCTTCAGCTCGATCATGGTGAGGGCCGCACGGGCGGCAAAGCCGCCCTTGTCGCCTTCCGAACGGCGGGCGCGCGCCCAGCCCTGGGCGTCGTTCTCGACGGTCAGGATGCCGTTGCCGATGGCGAGGCTCTCGCTGACGGCAAGGTCCATCAGGGCGCGGCTGGATTCGTTGGCCACGATGTCGAAATGATAGGTCTCGCCGCGGATGACCATGCCGAGGGCGACGAAGCCGTCATACCAGGTGCCGGCATTTTCCATGCCGTCGAGCGCCATGGCGATGGCCGCGGGCACTTCGAGCGCGCCCATGACGGTCACGATGTCGTAGGTGGCGCCGGCGGCGTCGAGCGCATGCTTGGCGCCGTCGAGCATCGCATCGGCCATGTCGTCGTAGAAGCGGGCCTCGACGATGAGGAGATGGGGATTATCGGTGTCAGCCATGATTCACCTGAAAATTGGAGGCAGGCCGCGCGCAGGCGGGCAGAGGCGGCGGTCAAACCACGCCCAACGATGCTTGGCAAGCGATTTCCGCCCCGCCCGGCGATTTCGGCCCCCGGCATGGGCCTCGTTACGGCAAACGGGATTGACAGACATGAACGAAGAGTGAACGGTATGTCAACCCCAGAGGAGATCCGCATGGAGAAGCAGAACCCGCCCGTCGTCAATCTGGCGAAGCTGACGCTCGACTACTGGACGCAGGGCACCCTTTATGAATCGCGCGACACGTCCTTCGGCGCCCTTCTGGGCCTGAAGGCTCTCGGCATCGGCTACAGCGAGGTGCCGCCCGGCAAGTCGAGCTGTCCGTTCCACAGCCACCATGTCGAGGACGAACTGTTCGTCATTCTCGAAGGGCACGGCACCTATCGGTATGGCGGCGAACGCCAGCTCATCGGGCCGGGCGACGTGCTCGGCGCGCCGGCCGGCGGGCCGGAAACGGCGCACCAGATCATCAACACCGGCACGGTGCCGCTCAAATATCTCTCGATCTCTTCCATGGCGGCGACGGAGATCTGCGAATATCCGGATTCCGGCAAGTTCCTCGCCAAGACGCGGACCGCGACGGGCGGGCGCACCGATTTTCGCACCATCAACCGGGGTGGCGAAGAGGTGGATTACTGGGAGGGTGAGCCCGGCGCGTAAGGCGCCAAGCCAGGGGGATCAGGCCGCGAGCGAGACGCGGTTGCGGCCGTTGCGCTTGGAACTGTAGAGCGCCTTGTCGGCATTGCTGAGCAGGGAATCGAAGCTCGCGCAGCCGGCATTGCCGAAGGCGATGCCGGCGCTGACCGTGCAGGAGATCGTGCGCCGGCCGATGGGAATGAGTTTTGCCGCGAAATCGGCGCGCACGCGCTCGGCGACGTTTTGCGCGCGGTCCGGCAGGGTGCGGTCCAGCACGACGATGAACTCCTCGCCGCCGAGGCGGGCGATGCAGGCGGCCGCGCCGCAGACTTCGCCCAGAACGTCGGCAAAGACCTTCAGCACGGCATCGCCCGCGGCATGGCCGTAGCGGTCGTTGACCGACTTGAAGCTGTCGAGGTCGAAGGCGATCGCCGCCCGGTGCGCACCGACAGGCTCGTCGCCAAAGCGGTCGAACAGGGCGCGGCGGTTGAGAAGACCGGTCAGCGCGTCGGTATTGGCCGCCCGCTGGTGGCTTCCGGCGACGCGCCACTGGTTGAGCGCCAGCGACATGGCGCCGATGCCGGTGATGCCGATGATCGCCATGACGAGATTGAGGTTTTCCGCCCAGTTGTTCGGGGCATGGCCGAGCACCCACTGGCCGTCATGGATGAGCACGGCCGCGCAGAGCAGGAAGGAGACGGCGGTCAGCAGATAGAGGATGACGATGCCCGTCAGCGGCAGCGGCGCCTCGTCGCGGCCGCGCCAGTATTCGGCGGCGGTGGCGATCATCGACGCGGCGATCAGAAGGTTGAGCGCGATGAAGCCGATACCGTCGAGGCCGACGATCAGCCACGGCAGGGCGACGAGCGAGCAGGTTGCGAAGTGCAGGATCATGCGCCGGCGGCCGCTGCGGTGCGTGCGGAAGCGATAGGCCGCGCCATAGATGAAGGCGAAGCCGACGAACTGCAGCATGAAGGCGAGGCAGCCGATGCGGTAATCCGGGTTCTCGAAATAGGCGCTGTAGGCGGCGACGGCCGGCACGATGCAGCCGATGCCGAGCGACCATGACAGCAGGAACCGTTCGACCCGCGCCGACAGCCAGGAGGCAAACAGCGTCGCCGACAGGCAGAAGCCGGACAGGGCAATTGCCAGGAGGAGCGTGTTGTAGTCAGGCGTCATGCGTGAACGGTCTCCGAGGTCCCAGGCACGCACCCTAGAAGGCGAGAAGTATCGATATCGTTACCCTTGGGGCAGTCTTCCACATCATACATGTGCCGTTCCGCAACGCGGCCCCATGATGTCACGCCTGCGTCACGCCGGTGCGGGCCGCACGGCCTTCGCCGTGCCCTTTTGGAGAGAATGGCATTGTGGGGAAGGCCCGGAATCGCACCTGTTCCGATCCGGATGAAAAGGCGGCCGTCGCCCTGTCAAAGGGTGCCAGCGAAAAGACGGGTCCGGCCTTCCCACCGGCGGCGGGAAGGGTTTCGTCGCAGGCTCTTTACGCCTTGGGCGCGGGGAACTCGGCGAGGCGCGCGGCGTAGCGCGCCATGGTGTCGACCTCGAAATTGATGAAGTCGCCGGCCTTGCGCTCGCCCCAGGTGGTCACTTCCAGCGTGTGGCGGATGAGGAGCACGTCGAAGACCGCGCCGTCCACCGCGTTGACGGTGAGCGAGGTGCCGTCGAGCGCGACGGAGCCCTTGGGCGCCACGAAGCGTTCCAGCCCCTCGGGCGCGCGGATGCGGAAGCGCGTGGCGTCGCCCTCGGCCTCGACGGAGAGGATCTCCGCCTTGCCGTCGACATGGCCCGAAACGATATGGCCGCCGAGTTCGTCGCCGATCTTCAGCGAGCGTTCGAGATTGATGCGCGTGCCGGCCTTCCAGTTGCCGATCGTCGTCAGGCGCAGCGCCTCTTCCCAGGCTTCCACCTCGAACCAGCGGGCGTTCGCGCCCTCTTCCGGCAGTGCGGTGACGGTGAGGCAGGTGCCGGAATGGGCGATGGAGGCGCCCATGTCGATGGTGGCGGGGTCGTAGTTCGTGCGCACGCGCAGGCGAACGCCCTCGTTCATGGGCTCGACCTTCTCCACCGTTCCAATATCCGTGACAATGCCGGTAAACATCACTCGCCTCTTTCGTAATCGTATAGATGATCGGCGCCGTACTGCGCCGTGCGGCGAAGCGAAAACCCGTCCGGCGCCCGCCCGGGCACACATGGGGATGCCACCCCGTCCTTGCCAAGGGCCACGGCCCCGCCGAACAGGAGAATGCGGTCGACGAGCCCGGCATCGAGGAAGGATTGCGCCGTACGCGCGCCCCCTTCCACCAGCAGCGAGGAAATGCCGCGCGTCGCCAGCGCCATCAGCAGATCGTCGAGCCGGCGCGGGTCGCAGGTCAGGATCTCCACACCGGCGGCTTCGAGCGCGGCGGCGCGCGCCGCGACGGAGGGAACGGCGTCACCCCCCTCTGGCCTGCCGGCCATCTCCCCCTCAGGGGGGGAGATCGGGGAGGCAGGGGTTTCCTCCGCCCTTCGTGCCGACACCGCTGACAGGCCCTCGCCGGTGGAACTGGGATCGTGCCTCTTGTCGATCTCCCCCCTTGAGGGGGAGATGGCCGGCAGGCCAGAGGGGGGTGCTCCCGCCTCGTCCCGCGACGCCACCACGATGACCGGCACCTGCCGCGCCGTCTGCGCCAGCCTGGAGGCCGGCGACAGTTCCAGCCGGGGGTCGAGCACGATGCGCACCGGCGAACGGCTTTCGAGACCCGGCAAGCGGCAGGTGAGTTCGGGATCGTCGGCCAGCGCCGTGCCGATGCCGACGAGGATCGCGTCCGTCTCGGCGCGCAGCACGTGCACCTGCCCGCGCGAGACGGGACCGGTGATCGCCACCTGCCCCGCGCCCAGCCGGCCGAGCATGCCATCGGCGGAAACGGCAAGTTTCAGAGTCACATGCGGCCGCTTTTTCGTCTGGCGCGTCAGATAGGCGGCGAGCGCCGCACGGCCGTCGGTCTCCAGCAGGCCCGCCTCCACCGTGATGCCGGCGGCCCGCAGCATGGAGAATCCCCTGCCCGCCACGCGCTCGTCCGGGTCGGTCACGCAGACAACGACACGGGCGATGCCGGCGGCGATCAGCGCATCGGCGCAGGGCGGCGTCTTGCCGTGATGCGAGCAGGGTTCGAGCGTGACATAGGCCGTGGCGCCGCGCGCCGCAGCGCCCGCGGCGGCCAGCGCCTGCGTCTCCGCATGCGGCCGTCCGCCCGGCGCGGTCACGGCCGAACCGACGATGGTGCCATCGCGGACGATCAGGCAGGCAACGGAAGGATTGGTGGACGTCAGGCCAAGATTGCGGCGGCAGAGGCGGATCGCCGCCGCCATGAAGCGCGCATCGTCCCGCTCGCCGGACATCTAGCCGTCGACGCCCGGGTCCCGGGCGATCTTGGCGGCGACTTCGGAGAGGATCTTCTCGAAATCGTCGACATGGGAGAAGTCGCGATAGACCGAGGCGTAGCGCACGAAGCCCACGTCATCGAGCGCCTTCAGCGCTTCAAGCACCTGGAGGCCGATTTCCTCGGAGGCGATTTCCGTCTCGCCGGAGCTTTCCAGCCGGCGGACGATGCCCGAGACCGCGCGCTCGATGCGGTCCCGGTCGACGGGACGCTTGCGAAGCGCGATCTCGAAGGATTTTAGCAGCTTGTCGCGGTCGAAGGGGGCCTTGCGGCCTGTCTTCTTGACGACCATCAATTCGCGCAGCTGCACGCGCTCGAAGGTCGTGAAGCGGCCACCGCAATCCGGGCAGATGCGCCGGCGGCGAATGGCGGCCCCGTCCTCTGCGGGACGGGAGTCCTTCACCTGCGAATCTTCCGAACCGCAATAGGGGCAGCGCATGACCTCTCCTTGCTTGCGGGCGGTGCCGCGCGGAAGCCCGCGCGACCCTTTCCCCGCAACAGCGTCTTACATGTAGGGATACATCGGGAAGCGGTCCGTCAGCGCGACGACCTTTTCCCGAACGGCGGCTTCGACGCCTGCATTGCCCTCGTCGGAATTGGCGACCTTCAGGCCGTCGAGAACCTCGACGATGAGGTTGCCGATTTCCTGGAACTCGGCTTCCTTGAAGCCGCGCGTCGTGCCGGCCGGCGTGCCGAGACGGACGCCCGAGGTGACGAAGGGCTTTTCAGGGTCGAACGGAATGCCGTTCTTGTTGCAGGTGACATAGGCGCGGCCGAGCGCGGCTTCGGCGCGCTTGCCGGTCGCGTTCTTCTTGCGCAGGTCAACCAGCATCAGGTGGTTGTCGGTGCCGCCCGAAACGATGTCGAGGCCGCCGGCCTTCAGCGTCTCGGCGAGCGCCTTGGCGTTCTTGACGATCTGCGCGGCATATTCCTTGAATTCCGGCTGCAGCGCCTCGCCGAAGGCGACGGCCTTGGCGGCGATGATGTGCATCAGCGGGCCGCCCTGCAGGCCCGGGAAGACGGCCGAGTTGATCTTCTTGGCGATGTCCTCGTCGTTCGTCAGCACGACGCCGCCGCGCGGACCGCGCAGCGACTTGTGCGTGGTGGTGGTGGCGACGTGGCAATGCGGGAACGGCGACGGGTGCTGGCCACCGGCGACGAGGCCGGCGATGTGGGCCATGTCGACCATGAGATAGGCGCCGACTTCATCGGCGATCTCGCGGAAGCGCTTCCAGTCCCAGATGCGGGAATAGGCGGTGCCGCCGGCGATGATGAGCTTCGGCTTGTTCTTGCGGGCCTTCTCGGCGACATCGTCCATGTCGAGCAGGTGGTCGCCTTCACGCACGCCGTAGGACACGACGTTGAACCACTTGCCGGACATGTTGACCGGCGAACCGTGCGTCAGGTGGCCGCCCGAATTGAGGTCGAGGCCCATGAAGGTGTCGCCCGGCTGCAGCAGCGCGAGGAAGACGGCCTGGTTCATCTGCGAGCCGGAATTCGGCTGCACGTTGGCGAAGTTGACGCCGAACAGCTTCTTGGCGCGCTCGATGGCAAGTTCTTCCGCGATGTCGACGAACTGGCAGCCGCCATAGTAGCGCTTGCCCGGATAGCCTTCGGCATACTTGTTCGTCATGATCGAGCCCTGCGCTTCGAGCACGGCGCGGGAAACGATGTTTTCCGAAGCGATCAGCTCGATCTCATGGCGCTGGCGACCGAGTTCCTTCTGGATGGAGCCAAAAATTTCCGGGTCGGTGTCGGCAAGGGAACGCGTGAAGAAAACGTCGGTGGCGGAAGACTGGCTCATCCTCGAGGCTCCTTAAGGGTGGGTGGCACGGTGTTTATCGTCCTCGCATGGCAAGGGCAATATCCGCTCCACGGTTTGCGCCATTTCCATGCGCCTTATGAAACAAAAACGACAGGGCGCTTTCATTCCCCGGGCGCGCTCAGGCAGCCGCGTCGTCTTTCCGCGACACCGGCGCAAGCCCGATGCCGAGCGCATGCATGATCTTCACGACGGTCGCGAATTCGGGATTGCCCTCCCCGCTGAGGGCCTTGTAGAGCGCCGGGCGGCTCATGCCGACATCGCGGGCAAGCTGGGCCATGTTGCGCGCCCGCGCGACGATGCCGAGGCAATGGGCGATATGGGCGGGATCCCCGTCCTCGAAGGCCGCGGCGAGGAACTCGACGATCTCCTCCTCGCTGCCCAGATTTTGCGCGAGGTCGAACGGCTTGAACGTTGTCTTCTCCTGCATCGTCACTCCTTCCACGCCTTGGCGATCCGTTTGGCCTCTTCGATGTCCCTGCTTTGGCTCCCCTTGTGCCCGCCGCAGAGGAGAACGACGACCACCGCGCCGCTGCGCATGAAATAGACGCGGTAGCCGGGGCCGTAGTCGATGCGCATCTCGCTGACGCCATCGCCGACAGGCTTGGCGTCGCCGAAATGTCCCTGCTCCAGCCGGGCGAGCCTTTGGCGAATGCGTGCGCTTGCGCGATAGTCCTTGAGACTCCCGAACCATTTCTCGAACCGGCTGCTCGCGATCAGCGTGAACATCGAAAAAATGTATTCTATGGAGGACACACCTTCAAGTACCCCGGAATCGAAAGGCCGCGCCCTCCGGGGAGAGACGCGGCCCATCGAATAGGCGGTGGCGTTGCCTTATTGCGGCAGCAGGTCGCTGTCGACGGCCTGGCCGCCTTCCTGGTTGTAGCCGGTCTGGAGGGCGAGTTCCGTCGCGCCGTCCTTCTGGTAGATGTCGTCGCGGAACTGCACGACGCGGTCCTTGGCCGACCAGGCGGTGATGTAGGTGAAGAAAACAGGGACTTCCTCGGCCAGGGTGATCGGCGTGTTGACACCGCCCTTGATGGTCGCTTCCATCTGCTGGCGCGACCAGCCGGGGGTTTCCTTGAGCAGCCAGACCGAGAGGTCGCGCACGTTCTGCACGCGCACGCAGCCGGACGATTCGAAGCGCATCAGCTTGTTGAACAGGCCCTGCTGGGGCGTGTCGTGCATGTAGACCTGATGCTCGTTGTGGAAGTTGATCTTCGTCGAGGACATGGCGTTGATCTTGCCCGGGTCCTGGCGGAACATCAGGTTCGGGGCCTTCTCGGCGTTCCAGTCGACCGTCTCGGGCGAGACCTCGGCGCCCGAACCGTCGAAGAGGCGGATCGAGTTGCGCGACAGATAGGTCGGATCCTTGCGCATCAGCGGCATGATGTCCTTCTGGATGATCGAGCGCGGCGCGGTCCAGTAGGGATTGAGGATCACTTCGTAGATCTTGGAGTTCAGCACCGGCGACTGGCGATCGATCTTGCCGACGATGGCGGTATGGCGCGAGGCGACGCGGCCGTTCTCGACAGCCTCGATATAGGCGGCCGGAATGTTGACCATGACATAGCGGCGGCCGAGGTCGCCGGACATGGACTGCAGGCGAACGAGGTTCGTCTGGAGCTGGCCGAGGCGGGTTTCGGCCGGAACGTTCAGGGCCTTCAGCGTGTATTCGCCGACCGCGCCGTCGGCCGGAAGGCCATGGCGGGCCTGGAAGCGCTTGACGGCGCCGTCGACGTAGGAATCGAACGCGCCGTTGGTGCCGGCCGAGCGCGGCAGGTCGCCCGAGATGATCAGGCGCTGGCGAAGCTGCTGGACGGCCGGATCGGCGACGCCCATTTCCAGCTTCTGCTGCGTGTTGACCGTCGGCCAGCCGCCGCTCGACACGATGTTCTGGTAATCGACGATGGCCTGCTGCAGGTAGCCGGAGCTGCCCGAACCGAAGATCGGGTTGTTGGAAACGACGGCGACGGCGGTACGCGAAGCCTCGGCGTCGAACTGGTCGTCCCAGTTGCCGCGGCGCGGAGCATTGAGAATGTCGTCGAGCGCCGTCTGGGCGAGCGTCGGGCCGGCCACGGCGGCGGCGCCGAAGGTTGCGGCAGAGCGCAGGAATGCGCGGCGCGAGAACACATCAAATCCGGTTTTGCGAGACATCTATCCTACCATCTCCTGAGACGCCGCTCCTGCGGCGAGGTGCACGCGGCACGGCGCGCAAGGGGTTCCATACCCGATGCAGCTATCACGAACAGGGTTAACAAACGCAAACCGGCCCTGCCGCCCGCGCATACCTTAAGCCCAGCGTCCGGGTGTCACAGCAATATGGCCAATTCGTGTCTCGGAGGAGCATTGGCCGGCGCGGAGAGGACACGACGGCGTGAGCGATTCGTCATTTAAAGGCGTCGCATAAGGCCATCACCTTCGTCACCAAGGCAGGGCCGCCGCCCTCTCTATCGGAAACCGCCGTCTCCTCCGTCACCTCGGACCTGATCCGGGCTCCGGCCCGCTCGCGTCTGCGAGCGCAGGAGACGCATTTCAGCGGATGGCAGGCGCCCTCTTGCCGCGCGGACGCGCGGCGGCTGGATGCCGGATCACGTCCGGCATGACGGAGGAGAGGGAGCGGCGAGAGAGGAGACAGCGGCGCTTGCTGCACGTTTTCGGGTGCAGAAGAAGACGCGAACATGCAGCCGTGCCGCCGGCATGCCGTTCGACAATTCCGAAAACCTCTCCTCCGTCACCCCGGACTTGATCCGGGGTCCATCGCGCTCGCGTCCGCGAGCGCCGGAGACGCGTTTCAGCAGATGGCAGGCGCCCTCTCGCCGCGCGGACGCGCGGCGGCTGGATGCCGGATCAAGTCCGGCATGACGGGCGAGAGACAGAGGCGAGAGAGGAATCGGCCAAACTTGCTGCAAGTTTTTTGGGTGCAAACGAAGACGCGAACATGCAGCCGTCCCGCCAGCACTCCATTCGCGCTTGGGCCCCCCTCTCCTCCGTCACCCCGAAGGCAGCCGAAAAGAAAACACGGCAAAAGCCGGACGCGCAGGGGACGCGGCCGGCTTTTATGGAGGAGGTCGGAAACGCGCCTGGGCTTACAGGCGATACAGGATCGAGTCGTTCCAGAAGCGGTCGAGGCGCTGGAGCAGCTTGTTCATCTGGTTGAACTCGCCTTCGCCGATGCCGCCCACCTTCTGGATGGAGCCGATGTGGCGCTCATAGAGCTTGGCGACGGTCTCGGCGATTTCCTGGCCGCTTTCCGTCAGCGAGATGCGGACCGAGCGACGGTCGATGCGCGAGCGCTGGTGGTTGATGAAGCCGAGGTCGACCAGCTTCTTGACGTTGTAGGAAACGTTGGAGCCGAGATAGTAACCGCGCGAGCGCAGTTCGCCGGCGGTCAGTTCCGAGTTGCCGATGTTGAAGAGGAGCAGCGCCTGGACGGCGTTGACGTCGGAGCGGCCGGCGCGATCGAATTCGTCCTTGATGACGTCGAGCAGACGACGGTGCAGACGTTCGACGAGGTGGAGGGATTCGAGATAGAGGTTGCGGATCGCGTCTTCCTGCGGGTCGACGGCGGGGGCCTGCTGCGGCTTGATCTTGGTGTTCATTGTTACTGCCTCACTGTTTTGTTTGGCGGTGTGGTTTGTTTTCCCGCCTTGAGTGAGAACCTAACGAATGCATCTAAAATTCTACTTAAACCGCAGCCTTAACAGCGCCTTACCGAAAAGCGATGCTGTCTCAGGGTGAATCAGTTCTTACCGTGCGGGCCTGGCGGCGGCGCTCGAGGAACAGCGCGGCGCGGAAAAGAACGAAGACGACGGCGACCGTGAGATGCATGATGACCAGCATCCGGTCGATGCCGAAGATCGAGGGATAGACCTCGTGCATGGCGATTTCCGTGGCCGCCGCGATGAGCCAGATCACCGGCCCCCAGGAGACGAGAAGCCAGAGCCCGACGGCGGCGACGGGGAAGAGAACGGCGAGCGCCGTGGAGGCCGCCTTCCAGGCCGGCGGCAGAAGATCGAACCGCCCCTGCCCGCCCAGCGAAAAGCCCGTCAGCATCGCCCAGTATTGCAGCGCGAACCACAGCGAGGCCACCGCCACCAGCCGCAGGAACAGCATGAACAGCGTTTCGATGAGGCTCGGTCTTGGGCCCTTGGCAGAATCAGCAACCATGGCGCGGACAGTAAGGGCAAGGCCGGCGGGCATAAAGCCCACAAAGCGCATCATGCACGGCCATATGCCGCAGCCCCCCTCCCCGCGGCCGATTTGATTGGCGGGGCGGCCGTGGTAAGAGGCGGCAAGGGCATACAGAAGGACAAGGCATCATGAACATCGTCGACGAGATCACCGGCCACCGCCGCATGCGGCGCAACCGGAAGGCCGACTGGACACGCCGGCTGGTGCAGGAAAACCGCCTGACCGTCGACGATCTCATCTGGCCGGTCTTCGTCGTTCCGGGCAGCAATGTCGTCGATCCCGTCGCCGCCATGCCCGGCGTCAACCGCATGAGCGTCGACCGGCTGGTCGAGGCGGCGAAGGAAGCGGCCGATCTCGGCATTCCCGCCCTCGCCACCTTCCCCAATATCGAGATGCACCTGCGCGACGAGACGGGCTCCAACAGCCTTGCCGCCAACAATCTCATCAACGAGGCGACGCGCGCCATCAAGAAGGCCGTGCCCGGCATCGGCGTCATCACCGACGTGGCGCTCGATCCCTTCACCAGCCATGGCCATGACGGCGTGCTGCGCGGCGACGTCATCGTCAACGACGAGACGGTGGACCTGGTGGCGAAAGCCGCCGTCATCCAGGCCGATGCCGGCTCCGACATCATCGCGCCCTCGGAAATGATGGACGGGCGCATCGGCGCCATCCGCCAGGCGCTCGACGCGGCCGGGCACCAGGATGTCGGCATCATGTCCTATGCCACCAAGTTCGCCTCCGCCTTCTACGGTCCCTATCGCGACGCCATCGGCACCGGCGGGCTGCTGAAGGGCGACAAGAAGACCTATTACATCGACCCCGCCAACGGCACCGAGGCTATGCGCGACGCGGCGCTCGACGTCGAGGAAGGCGCCGACATGCTGATGGTCAAGCCGGGCCTGCCCTATCTCGACATCTGTTGGCGCATGAAGGAGGCCTTCGGCCTGCCGGTCTTCGCCTATCAGGTCTCCGGCGAATACAGCCAGATCAAGGCCGCCGCGATGAACGGCTGGATCGATGGCGAGCGCGTGATGCTGGAAACCCTGCTCGCCTTCAAGCGCGCCGGCTGCGACGGCATCCTCAGCTACTTCGCCATGGACGTGGCGCGGCATCTGGCGAAGAAGGGGTAAGCCGGACGGCTTGCCTTGCCGGGTGAGACGGCTTGAGTCTTTCGCGCTCGCGGACGCGAGCGCGCTGGACCCCGGAGCACGTCCGGGGTGAGGGCGGAGAGGGAGGCGGTCGAGCCGGGCGCCTTGGGGAGGCATGGCCCTCCTATGGCCTTCAACTCAATGCCTCGCGCACGTCTTCCAATCTCGGCATACCGCTTCATTCCGCGCATCAACCTCTCCTCCGTCATTCCGGCCCTGAGCCGGAATCCAGCCGCCGCGCGTCCGCGCGGCGAGAGGACTCGTCGTTGCACGCTTCGCTGACGCGGTGCGGTTGAGCGCCGGATCCCATCCGGCATCCGGAAAAAGGGTGCGGCGAAAAACGCTAAAGGCAGGTGCCCGGCACCGCGCGTCCCTGCCCCATTGCCCATCCCCCGTTGTTTTCCCTTCGACAATCCCCATATGAGAGCGAGGCTCCACCAGGGAGCCATCAAGGAGACAGGCAGATGAGCGCTGATTTCAACGACACGCGGGTTCCGACGACGGACTGGCAGGCCTATCGCGGCGTGCTGTCGCGCCGGATTTTCGCGTTCCTGATCGACTATGCGATCGTCGCGCTGCTCTGGATTCCCGCCGCCGTCGTGGTGTTCTTCCTCGGCATCCTGACGCTCGGCCTTGGCTTCTTCCTCTATCCCGCGCTCTTCGCCATCGTCGCCATGCTCTATTTCGGCCTGACGATGGGCGGACCCAGCCAGGCGAGCGCCGGCATGAACGTCATGGGCCTGCAGCTCGCCCGCGTCGACGGACGCCCGATCGATTTCCTGACGGCCGTCGTGCATCTCGTGCTGTTCTGGATCGGCAATGCGCTGCTGACCCCGTTCATCGTGCTGGTCGGCCTCTTCACCGATCGCGGCCGCCTGCTGCACGACCTGCTGCTCGGCACGGTAATGGTGCGCCGCGACCGCTACTGACCACGGTCGGAACGCGCGGCGCGGCGAAACCTTCAGGGGTCAAAACGTGCGGGCGAAATCCTCCAGTTGACCTTTTGCGGAACTCGGCCAATCTATTGGCATAGAAATGTCACATAGCGACGGAGTCGCCCCACGGCAGATGAATACGCAGGCAACCTCCTCTCCCCAGTTCTATCTCACCGCGCCGGCGGCTTGCCCCTACCTGCCGCAGGAGATGGAGAGGAAAGTGTTTACCCATCTGGTGGGTGAGCGCGCACCGGAGCTGAACGATCTCCTGACCCAGGGCGGCTTCCGCCGCTCGCAGAACATCGCCTATCGCCCGGCCTGCGAAACCTGCCGCGCCTGCATTTCCGTCCGCATCCTCGTCAACGAATTCGAGCCGCGCCGCACCATGCGCCGCGTGCTGGCCCAGAACGCCGACATCGTCTCGCGCGACTATCCGGCCGAGCCCTCCAGCGAGCAATATTCGCTCTTCCGCCACTATCTCGACGCCCGCCACCAGAAGGGCGGCATGTCCGACATGTCGGTGCTCGACTATGCGATGATGGTGGAGGACACCCATGTCCACACCAAGATCATCGAATACCGCCTGCGCGAGGAAGGCGCGGGCCTGAAGGAGCGCCCGCAGGGCGAACTGCTCGCCGTGGCGCTGACCGACAAGATGGGCGACGGCCTGTCGATGGTCTATTCCTTCTACAATCCCGAGCTCGACCACCGCTCGCTCGGCACCTTCATGATCCTCGACCATATCCGCCGCGCCAGGGCGCTCGGCCTGCCGCACGTCTATCTCGGCTATTGGGTCAAGGGGTCGCGCAAGATGGATTACAAAACGAAGTTCCTGCCGCAGGAGCACCTGATGGCGCGCGGCTGGGAGCGCTATGATGGAGACCAGACCGCAGTCCAGCCCTAGGGCAATCCGGTGAAGACAGGTTCACCGGCCCCTGCTCCAGCCCCCTGTTTTGTCTCCTTGTCCGACGCCGAAACGATGCCGCCTCGGCCGCAATTGCCCAGAATCGGTTCCCTCCGTGCCCCAGACTGATACCTCCGCCCTTCACCGCAAGGGCCTCCTCATCACCGCCATCGGCGGGCTTTCCCTGTCCTTCGACATTCCGCTGATCCGCCTGGCACAAGGCGAAGTCTGGTCGGTGCTGGCGACGCGCAGCCTCGCCACCTTCGTCACGGCGATCGTCGCCTGGTCGGTGCTGCGCTTCGTGCTCGGCAAGCGGATCGCGCTCGTCCCCGGGCCGCTCGGCGTCCTGATCGGCCTTCTCTACGGCATCAATTCGCTGACCTTCGTGCTGGCGGTGTTCAACACCTCGACGGCGAATGTCGTGTTCATCATCGCCTTCACCTCGATGTTCGCGGCGCTCATGTCCTGGATCTTCCTCGGCGAGCGCCCGTCGAACGCCACGCTTGTCACCATGGCGGCCATGGTCGGCGGCGTCGCGCTGATCGTGCATGACGGGCTGGAAAGCGGCAATGTCTTCGGCGACGCCATGGCCGCCTGCACGGCTCTCCTGCTGGCCATGGCCATCACGTTCAGCCGCCACAGCCGCATGGACATGGGCTTCGTGCCGCTCGTCGCGGCCATCTTCCCCGGCATTGCCGCGCTGATCCTGCTGCCGCAAACGGGCTTCCAGATCGCCGATCCCGGCTTCATCCTCTTCAACGGGCTCGTCATGCTCCCGCTTGCCTTCTTCTGCCTGGCGACCGGCCCGCGCTATCTCTCCGCCCCCGAAGTCGGCATGTTCTACCTCCTGGAAACGGTGCTGGCGCCGATCTGGGTCTGGATCGTCTTTTCCGAAACGCCGACCACGCAAACCCTCGTCGGCGGCTCGATCCTCATCCTCGCGTTGCTCGCCCACTCGCTCTGGCAGATGCGCTCGAAGGCCCGGGCGGCAAGACAGGGCGACGCGGCGGCGGAGTTTCCCTTCACGGGCTGAGCGGCGTCTAGCGGCGGCCCGCGCCGAATGTTATAACCTGGTTATAACCAAGGATCGCTGCCATGAACATCACCATCCGCAAGATCGGCAATTCCGAAGGCATCATCATTCCGAAGGACGTGCTTGACCGCATGGGCGTCAAGGCGGGCGACGAAATTACGGTGACGCAGGAAGGCAGCAAGCTGATCCTTGCCGCCGCGGACGGCGATTTCGACCGGCAGCTCGGCCATGCCGAAAAATTCATGGATCGCTACAAGGTCGCGCTCAAGAAGCTCGCGGAATGAACATCCTCTTTCTCGACCGGCCGCTGGTCGAACGGCTTCATACGTTTCAGATTCAGCGCTTTGGCGGAGCCTCCGGCCTGCGCGACGAGAACGCGCTCGAGTCGGCGCTGGCCCGTCCCGTCAACAAGGCCTTCTACGGCTGCGAGGACCTGTTCGAACTTGCAGCCGCCTATCTCTACGGGCTTGCAAAAAAACCCGCTTTTGTCGACGAAAACAAGCGGATCGCAATCGTCGCGGCGGCCGTGTTCCTGCTGGACAACGGCTTCGAGATCGATACCGACGACGCCACGCTCTATACCTTCGTCCTCGCCGTTGCGGCCGGCGAGATCGACGAAGAGGGCGCGACGCGCTTCCTCAGCGACGTCAGCGTCCCCTTCTCCGGTTGATCAGCCGCTGAACTTGCCGCTGCGCGGGAACCCCTTCGGCACGGTGCGGCCGGTGCTGGCGCGGTCGGCGAGCCATTCCGCGAGCTCTTCCTTCGAGCGCACGAAGTTGCGGCCGGCGCTGTCGTCCCAGGACAGGCCGTCGGCGATGGCGAAGCAGCGGATGTCGGAGACGCCGCCATCCTTGTAGCGCTGCAGGCGCACGCCCTTGCCGCGCGTCATTTCGGGAAGCTGCGCCAGCGGGAAGACCAGCATCTTGCGGTTCTCGCCGACGACGGCGACATGGTCGCCGCGCACCGGCACGACCAGCTTGGCCTCGTCGGGCATGCCGACATTCATCACCTGCTTGCCCTTGCGGGTATTGGCGACCATCTCGGTTTCCGAAACGACGAAGCCGTTGCCGGCCTGCGAGGCGATGATGACCTTGCGGGACGCGTCATGCACGAAGGCGGTCAGGACGTCCTGATCGTTTTCCATGTCGACCATGATGCGCAGCGGCTCGCCATGGCCGCGCCCGCCCGGCAGCTTGTCCGCGCCGAGCGTGAAGACCTTGCCGCCCGTCGTGACGATCAGCACCTTGTCCGTCGTCTGTGCCGGGAAAGCGACCTTGAGCGCGTCGCCCTCCTTGAACTGGAGGCCGGACGTATCGGCGATGTGGCCCTTCAGCGCGCGGATCCAGCCCTTTTCCGAGATGACGACCGTGACCGGCTCCTTCTCGATCATGGCCTGCTGGATGGCCTCGACATCGGCCTCGGGGGCGCTGGCGAACTGGGTG
Source organism: Shinella sp. G-2 (assembly GCF_050172695.1). Taxonomy (NCBI): domain Bacteria; kingdom Pseudomonadati; phylum Pseudomonadota; class Alphaproteobacteria; order Hyphomicrobiales; family Rhizobiaceae; genus Shinella; species Shinella sp. G-2. Next base: position 349,152 of record NZ_JBBEYH010000002.1, read on the forward strand.
CGGCGGCGGCCGAGTTCGGTCGCCTTGGCGAATTTCTTGCGGACCTCGCCGATTTCCCAGGCGACGGTCTGCCACTGCTTGTCGTCGGAGGCGAGCAGCGCCTCGATCTCCGCCTTCTCCTTCGACAGCGTGTCGAATTCGGTGCGGATCTCGAATTCCTCGAGCTTGCGCAGCGAGCGCAGGCGCATGTTGAGGATCGCCTCGGCCTGCACGTCCGTCAGCGAGAAGGTCTCCATCAGCGAGACCTTGGGCTCATCCTCCTCGCGGATGATGCGGATCACCTCGTCGAGGTTGAGATAGGCGACGAGATAGCCGCCGAGGATCTCGAGGCGGCGGTCGATGGCGGCGAGGCGATGGCGCGAGCGGCGCTGCAGCACTTCGCGGCGATGATCGAGCCATTCGACCAGCACGTCCTTCAGGCCCATGACCTTCGGCACGCGCCCCATCGACAGCACGTTCATGTTGAGCGGGATGCGGCTTTCGAGCTCGGAGAGCTTGAAGAGCGATTCCATCAGGATCGTCGGATCGACGGTGCGGCTCTTCGGCACCAGCACGATGCGCACGTCCTCGGCCGATTCGTCCCTGATGTCCTCCAGCAGCGGCAGCTTGCGGGCGATCAGCAGCTCGGCGATCTTCTCGATCAGCCGCGACTTCTGCACCTGGTAGGGAATTTCGGTGACGACGATCTGGTAGCCGCCGCGGCCGAGATCTTCCGTCTCCCATTTCGAGCGCACGCGGAAACCGCCGCGCCCGGTCCTGTAGGCCTCCAGGATGCTCTCGCGGCTGTCGATGATGATGCCGCCGGTCGGCAGGTCCGGGCCCTGCACGAATTCCACCAGCTTCTCCACCTCCGCGTCGCGGTTGCGGATGAGGTGCAGCGCGGCGTCGCACAGTTCATGCACGTTGTGCGAGGGAATGGAGGTCGCCATGCCGACGGCGATGCCGGAGGAGCCGTTCGCCAGAAGGTTCGGGAAGGCGCCCGGCAGGACGATGGGTTCCTCGTCCTCCTCGTTGTAGGTCAGGCGGAAATCCACGGCGTCCTGGTCGATGCCGTCGAGCAGCAGCGTCGCGACCTCGGTCATGCGCGCTTCGGTGTATCGGTAGGCGGCGGCGTTGTCGCCGTCGATATTGCCGAAATTGCCCTGGCCGTCGACGATGGGATAGCGCTGCGAGAAGTCCTGCGCCAGGCGCACCAGCGCGTCATAGACCGACTGGTCGCCGTGCGGGTGGAACTTACCGATGACGTCGCCGACGATACGCGCGCATTTCTTGAAGGAGGAATTGGACCGGAGGCCCATTTCGCTCATGGCGTGGATGATGCGGCGGTGGACGGGTTTCAGGCCGTCACGCACATCCGGCAGCGCGCGCTGGGTGATGGTCGACAGCGCATAGGCAAGGTAGCGCTCTTCCAGCGCCGCCTTGAGGTCGACCGGTTGAATATTCTCGTCTCCGCCATCGGGCGGCAAAGTGCTTTGTCCCATGGGACTTGACTAGCCGCTTGCCCGATTCGCGGCAAGGAATCCCGGGAATCCGGCTGTGGATAGCAGTTTGTAAAGCTTCTTTGAAATCTGCCCCCTGAGGTCAGAAATCCATGGAAACTCCCCGCCGCATGAATATATTTGCCGCGCCGCCCGTCTAGGAGCGGTAACGGCAAGGCAGCCGTCCAAATAATTCAGAAAGAGAGCCTATCCATGATGCGCACCTCCCATTTCCGCACCCTCCTCGCTGGCGCCGCGCTCGCCGCCCTGGCAAGCCCCGCCTTCGCACTCGACGGCGCGGACCTGCTGGCAAAGCTGAACGCGACCTATGCCACGAGCGGCGTGTCCATCGCATCCTCGAACGTTGCCGTCGACGGCTCCACCGTCACGCTGGAAAGCGCTGAACTGAAGGCCACCGGTAGCGAAACGCCGATCAAGCTCGGCAACGTCACCATGGAAGGCGTCGAAGAAGACGGCGACGGCGGCTACACGATCGAAACCGTGTCCTTCGAAGACGTCAACATCACCGAAGCGGAAGCCACCGTTACGGCCAAGGACCTGGCGCTGACCGGCGTCTCCGTTCCCGGCAAGGTCGTTCCCGGCACGCTCGAATCGCTGCTGATGTACGAATCGGCCACCGCCGGCCCGATCAGCGTCACCACCAAGGGCAAGGAAGTCTTCTCCATGTCCGGCATGGAAGCCAACATCACGCGCATGGACGCCGATGCGGGCCTCGAATTCGACGCGACGCTCTCCGACCTGAAGGCGGACCTGACCACCGTCGAAGACCCCAAGGCCAAGGAAACGCTCGACAAGCTCGGCATCCATTCGCTGGACGGCGAAGTCAGCATGTCCGGCAGCTGGGAACTGGCAAGCGGCAAGATGACGGTCGATGAATATGCCTTCGACTTCAAGGATATCGGCCGCCTGAACCTGACCCTCGCCTTCTCCGGCTACACGCTCGACTTCCTCAAGAGCATGCAGGAAGCCCTGAAGGCCGCCGAAGCCAACCCGAACAAGGAAGAGGCCAACGCCGCCATGGGCATGTCCATGATGGGCCTCGTCCAGCAGCTGACCTTCAACAATGCCTCGATCTCGTTCGAGGACGCCTCGATCACCAAGAAGCTGCTCGACTACGCCGGCGGCGAACAGGGCGTGACGGGCGACCAGATGGCGCAGTCGCTGAAGGGCCTCGTTCCGATCATGATCGCGCAGCTCAACATGCCCGATCTGCAGAACCAGATCTCGGCCGCCGTGAACACCTATCTTGACGACCCCAAGAGCATCAAGATCAGCGCCGAGCCGAAGGAGCCGGTGCCGTTCCCGATGATCATGGGCGCCGCCATGGGCGCACCGCAGACCATTCCGCAGGTCCTCGGCGTCACCGTCACGGCCAACCAATAACAGGCGGCGCGTCCGTTCTGAACGCCCCTCTTCTGAAACAGGAAAGCCCGGAGCGATGCTCCGGGCTTTTTCTTTTGCATAACGCCGTTCCTAGCGTTGGGTCGGCACCGGCGCCGACCACTCGACGCGCCGCGTCGCATACATGGTGGCGGCGATGGCGACGAAGGAGATCAGCGCGCCGGCGAGCAGCGCATATTCGTCTTCCCTGAGCACCAGATACATCACGCCATAGGCCGACAGCAGCACGGTGCCGAGCGCCACGCCGCTGCGGCGGCTGCCGGTGGCGCTGCCGAGATAGGCGGCGATCAGCACGGTCGTCGCAAGCGCCGCCACCCCATAGGCCACGGTAAAGCCGGTATGCTCGGCCAGCGCCAGCAGCAGCACGTAGAAGACGATGAGCGCCAGCCCCGTCAGCACATACTGGATCCAGTGCACCATGCGCCCGCCCTTCAGCTCCACGACGAAGACGGCGAGGAAGACGAGCGAGATGAAGCCGATCGAGTATTTCAGCGTGCGCGAGACCACCTGGTAGAACTGCACGGGCTCCACGAGGTTGATGCTCATCATGCTGCCCGACAGCGGCAGCGTCGTGCCCACCGCGACGCGGTCGATGCCGCGGGCAAGATAGGGGATCGTCCATTTGGCCGAGAAGTCCGTGGCGGTCACGGTCTTTTCCTCCGGCAGGAACAGGCCCTCGAAGCCCGGATGCGGCCAGTTGGCCCTGGCGGCGAAGGTCGTCGTCTGGCCGGCGGGCGCGACGGCGAAGCTGCGCGAACCGTTGAGCGTCAGCGCGATCTCGAAGGCAAAGCCCGTCTCGATCAGCGGGCGCTCGATGGCCCGGTGCACGCCGGCGCTCGATTGCGGCGTGGCATAGCCGTCCGGCCCGGTCTCGGCCATGGCGGAAATCTGCCGCATGCCCGGATCGAACGGACGCACCGCGCCATTGTCGATCTTGACGCCCGCGTCGGAGCGGATGCCGGTGATGTCGTTGATGTTGAGCACCAGCAGCGCCCGGTCGAGCTGCGGCGTGCCGGCATATTGGGCAAGGTCCTGCAGGATATTGCTGCCGAACCGGCCCTTCAGCGCCAGCGCGCCGCTATAGACGGGCAGCGTATAGATCGAGAGGCGGCGCTCCTCGGTCTTGAGGTCCGCCGTCACGTCGAGCGTTTCGGGCATGACGAGCACCCATTCGGTCGCCTGCTCGACCACGGTGCGGCCATCGACCTCGCGGCTGCGCTGCACGTCGAAGGGCACGGCGAGATAGGGGCCGTTGATCGACTGCATGCCGCCCCAGCCGTTGGCGATGCGGCGGGAGACGTCCGTCGCCCGCTGCGCCCGCTCCTCGGTGAGGCCCCAGACGAGCAGGAGCGGCACCAGCAGCGCGACGGAGATGATGCCGATCATGATGAACTTGACGCCGGGCGAGCGCAGCAGCGTCGCGACGTTACCGCGTGTTTCCGGGCCGCGCCCTTCCGGTCCATAGGGTCCGGCATGCGGGAATTGATGGGATGACGGGACGGGCTCGTCCCCTTCGGTCCTGGTCATGAAAAGTCCCTCCAGTCTTTGAATCGCCCGTTTAAGGCGAGTTCACGCTAGGAGTGCATTTCGACCGATTGTGCGCGGAATTGGGATCGAGCGGCGGCGAATTCGCGGCATTGTGGCGTCTTCGCATTGCAGCAGACCCGGCGCGCGCGCCGGGTCCCAATGATGGGTCATGAGAGCCGCATGTTATTCGATGACCTGCACGACGGTGCGGGTCTGAGGGTTCACGATGACGCGGTGTTCGTTGAGGACTGTGTAGGCATAGTCGGCATGGCCGTCGATGGTCTGGATCTCGACAGCTTCGGGAAGCACGCTTCCGACGACCACGTCGCCCTCGAAGACCACCGAGGGGACCTGCTGTTCCATCACATAGGTGCGGACTTCGCCCGGAATGACGACGGTCGACTGGGTGGTGACCGGGTCCTGCACGATGACGGTGCTCTGGGCATGGGCCGAGGCGGACAGCGTCAGAAGCGCTGCCGCGGTGGCAAGGATAAGCTTGTTGCGCATGTTCGTTCTCCTGTGTTGCACGGGAGGAGAACGGAAAAGCGGCCCGGCGGTTCCGGGCGGCGGGAACGGCAATCGCCCTTCCCGCCTGCGGTGTGTCAGTCCTTCTTGGACGGAACGACGCGCAGCGCCAGTTCCCGAAGCTGCGTCGGCGTTGCCGGCGACGGCGCATTCATCAGAAGGTCCTGCGCCTGCTGGTTCATGGGGAACAGCGAGATTTCGCGCAGGTTCTTGGCGCCGACGAGCAGCATGACCACGCGGTCGATGCCGAAGGCGCAGCCGCCGTGCGGCGGGGCGCCGTACTGGAAGGCGCGGTAGAGGCCGCCGAAGCGCTCTTCCACGTCCTGCTGGCTGAGGCCGACCTTCTCGAAGGCCTTGACCATCAGTTCCGGCGACTGGTTACGGATCGAGCCCGAGGCGATTTCGAAGCCGTTGCAGACCGCGTCGTACTGGTAGGCCTTCAGCTCCAGCGGATCCTTGCTGTCGAAGGCTTCGAGGCCGCCCTGCGGCATGGAGAAGGGGTTGTGCGCGAAGTCGATCTTCTTTTCGTCTTCGTTGTATTCGTAGAACGGGAAGTCGACGATCCAGCACATTTCGTAGCGGTCGCGGTCGACGAGATTCAGTTCCTCGCCCGCGCGGGTGCGCGCTTCACCGGCGAACTTGTAGAACTTGGCCGGGTCGCCGGCGACGAAGAAGCAGGCGTCGCCGTCATCGAGGCCGAGCTGCGTGCGGATGGCCTCCGTGCGCTCCTCGCCGATGTTCTTGGCGAGCGGGCCCGCGCCTTCCAGCTTGTCGGCTTCCTTGCGCCAGAAGATGTAGCCGAGGCCCGGCTGGCCGGTCGACTGCGCCCACGCGTTCATGCGGTCGCAGAAGGCGCGGCTGCCGCCGGTCTTGGCCGGGATCGCCCAGACCTGGACCTTCGGGTTTGACGCGATCATGTTCGCGAAGACCTTGAAGCCGGAGCCGGCGAAATGCTCGGTCACGGCCTGCATGACGATGGGGTTGCGCAGGTCCGGCTTGTCGGAGCCGTATTTGCGGATCGCCTCGTCATAGGGAATGCGCGGCCACTCCTTGGTGACCGGCTTGCCTTCGGCGAATTCCTCGAAGACGGCCGTCATCATCGGCTCCATCGTTTCCCAGACGTCTTCCTGGGTGACGAAGCTCATCTCGACGTCGAGCTGGTAGAACTCGCCCGGCAGGCGGTCGGCGCGCGGGTCTTCGTCGCGGAAGCACGGCGCGATCTGGAAATAGCGGTCGAAGCCGGCGACCATCAGCAGCTGCTTGTACTGCTGCGGGGCCTGCGGCAGGGCGAAGAACTTGCCCTCATGGATGCGGCTCGGCACGAGGAAGTCGCGCGCGCCTTCCGGCGAGGAGGCGGTCAGGATCGGCGTCGTGTATTCGGCAAAGCCGGCCTCGCCCATGCCGCGGCGCATGGAGGAGATGATCTGCGTGCGCTTGACGATGTTGCGGTGCAGCGTGTCGCGGCGCAGGTCGAGGAAGCGGTACTTGAGGCGCACGTCTTCCGGATAGTCGGGCTCGCCGAAGACCGGCAGCGGCAGTTCGCGGGCGGCGGAGAGCACTTCGATCTCCTGCGCGTAAAGCTCGATCTCGCCGGTCGGCATGCCCTTGTTCACGGTGTCGTCGGTGCGCGCCTTGACGAGGCCGTCGATGCGCACGACCCATTCGCCGCGCACGGTCTCGGCGGTCTTGAAGGCCGGCGAGTCGGGGTCGGCGACGACCTGGGTGATGCCGTAATGGTCGCGCAGGTCGATGAAGAGCACGCCGCCATGGTCGCGGACGCGGTGGACCCAGCCGGAAAGACGGACGGTGCCGCCGACATCGGACTTGCGGAGAGCGGCGCAGGTGTGGCTGCGGTAACGGTGCATCGTGGTATCCTGAAATGCTGACGGGCCGCGCGGGAGGGTCCCGGCGCAGCTACCCAAGAAAATCGCGCGGAAAAGCGCATGGCCGCGCCCGTTTGTCAAGGCTTGGCGGGTCTTTGCCCGGCCGGGACGCGGCGAATGCGCCCCTCGCCCGGCCTGCCGGCCACCGTCTTCCCGCCCGTCGGGGCGGGGGAACGGGCCGCGTGCTTTTCCGGCCCGCCGCGCCCGGCCGGCGAAAGAATCACGTCAGGCGAAGGCGGCGCGGTTCAGCATCAGCCATAGCAGCAGCATGATCGTCTTGGCGTCGACGATGCCGCCGGTGGCGATCAGGCCATAGGCATCGTCGATCGGCATTTCGACGATCTCGATATCCTCGCCCTCGCCGTCGACGCCGCCGCCACGGCCGACCCGCTTGGCCGTGTCGACGCGGGCGGCGAAACACGAAACGCGCTCCGTCAGCGTGCCGGGGCTCGAATAGCTGTCGAAGAGATAGCGCGCATCGCTGATCGCATAGCCCGTCTCCTCCATCACCTCGCGGCTGACGGCCGCTTCCGGGCTGTCGCCGTCGAGAAGCCCGGCCGGGATCTCGAGCAGGAAACCGTCCCTATGGCCGCCGAAGAAGGCGCCCGGCCGGAACTGCCGGACGAGCACCACCGACTGGCGGCCGGGATCGACGAGCAGGATCGCCGCCGCCGCGCCATGGTCGTGCACCTCGCGATTGAGGAATTCCACCCGCCCGTCGGAGCGGGTCTGCTCCAGCACGATGGTGCGCAGATGGATGAACCGCTTCCAGACCGTGGTCTGCTCGACGATGCGGATCGGCGACGTCTTGTCTACCTGCATGAAAAACCCTTCGGCTCAGGCCTTGCGCAGCCAGACGCGGTTGTCGTGGAAGGCCGCGCCGCCATAGGGCGCGACGGGATCGGCGCCCGTCAACACATTGATACCCTCGCCGTCGAGATGGGCGCTGTTCGGCCAGATGCCCTCGGCGATCAGCACGCCGGGCTTGGCGCCGTCCGTCACCCTGGCATGCAGGCGCAGGTCGCCGCGCCCGTTGCCGAGGCGCACGATCTCGCCATCGGCAATGCCGTTCGCTGCTGCATCCTCGGGATGGATCATCACCTCCGGCCGCCCCTCGCGCTCATGCGAGCTCTTCGTCTCGGTGAAGCTGGAATTGAGGAAGCTGCGCGCCGGCGATGTCGCAAGGCGGAAGGGATGCTCGGCATCCGCCGTCTCAATGACCGCGAGGTAATCCGGGAAGACCGGCAGCGCCTCGTGCGGGCCGAAGGCGCCGAGCGACTTCGGCGGCTTGTTGGGGGCCGGCGTGTTCGTCCAGTTGGGGCGGAAGCGGAACCTTCCGTCCGGGAAGCTGAAACCCTTGGTGAAATGGGCGACGTCGAAATCCGGCTGGCAGTCAATCCACTTTTCCTCGCGCAGCCCGTCGAAGTCCATCTCGTAATAGGGCAGCATACGGGTGATGTGCTCCTGCTCGGAAAGGCCGAAGCCCGGCAGGTGGGAAACGCCGAGGCGCCTCGCCAGCTCCTCGATGACGAAGAGATTGGTGCGCACGGTTTCCGGCGGCTCGACGAGCTTGGGGCCGAGCAGGATGTGCTGGTGGCCGCCGCCGCGATAGATGTCGTCATGCTCGACGAACATGGTGGCGGGCAGCACGATATCGGCAAGCTTCGCCGTATCGGTCATGAAATGCTCGTGCACCGCGACGAAGAGATTGTCGCGCAGGAACCCCTCCTTCACCAGGCGCTGCTCGGGCGCGACATTCACCGGATTGGTGTTCTGGATCAGCATGGCGGTGACGGGGCCGCGATCGCGCAGCGCCTCGGCGTCGCCCGTCAGCACGCGGCCGATCTGCGACTGGTCGAGCATGCGGATATCGGGATCGACCATCTTCGCGAGCGTCAGCTCGGCCTTGCGCAGGTGGAAGATGTCGGAATTGCTGTGGAAGGCCCCGCCGCCCTCATATTGCCAGGAGCCGAGCACGGTGGCGATGGAGAGCGCCGCATGCATCGAGACCGCGCCGTTGCGGCTGCGGGTGAAACCGTAGCCGAGGCGGAAATAGCTCTTCTTCGTGCGGCCGACCAGCGCGGCGAAAGCCTCGATCTCCTCGACCGTCAGGCCGGTGATGTCGGCCGCCCATTGCGGCGTGCGGGTCGCAAGATGCGCCTCCAGCCCGGCCGGATCGTCGGCATATTTTTCCATATAGGCGCGGTCGGCATGGCCGTCGCGGAAGGCGACATGCATGACGGCGCAGGCAAGCGCGGCGTCGGTGCCGGGCCGCAGCTTCAGCGCGATATCGGCCTGCTTCATCGTCGGATTGTCGTAGACGTCGATGACGACGATCGTCGCGCCCCGTTCCTTGCGCGCCTTCACGGCATGGGTCATCACGTTGACCTGCGTGGAGACGGCATTGGTGCCCCAGATCACCACGCAATCGGATTTGGCCATCTCGCGCGGATCGGGGCCGCGCAGCGTGCCGGCGCCCATGGTGAAGCCGGTCCAGGCCGGATTGGTGCAGATCGAGCCGAAGAAGCCGGAATAGCGCCGGGCATGGCGCAGGCGATCGATGGAATCGCGCTGCACGAGGCCCATCGTGCCGGCGTAGTAATAGGGCCAGACGGCCTCGCTGCCATGGGCCTGCTCGGCCTTGACGAAGTTCTCCGCGATGGCGTCGAGCGCCGCCTCCCAGGAAATGTCGCCCCAGTCGCCGTCCCCCTTGGCGCCTTTGCGCACCATCGGCTTCATCAGCCGGCCGGGATGGTAGAGCCGCTCGGCGTAGCGCGCGACCTTGGCGCAGATGACGCCGGCCGTATAGCTGTTGTCGGGGCTGCCCTTGACGCGGCCGATGCGGCCCTCGACGCTGATCTCGACATCGAGCGCGCAGGTGGAGGGACAGTCGTGCGGGCAGGCCGAGTGGCCGATCCGCGGTTTTCCGAGATGGGGGGTCGCAACGTTCATGGCTTTTCTATAGGACAGAGCGGAAACGGCCAAAAGGCAAATCATTCTACCATTGCAACAATTCATCGTCGCATCATTGCGGATGATTTGAGACGCCGCCGCGGGGCTCACATGAACTATCGCCACATCTATCATGCCGGCAATTTCGCCGATGTGCTGAAACATGCCGTGCTCGCGCGCCTCGTGCTCTACATGCAGGCCAAGGACAAGGCCTTCCGCGTGCTCGACACCCATGCCGGCATCGGCCTCTACGACCTCTCCAGCGAGGAGGCACAGAAGACCGGCGAATGGCGCGACGGCATCGGCCGCCTGCTCGACGGCGACCTGCCGGCCGACATCGCCGAGATCCTCGCGCCCTATCTTTCGGTTCTTCGCGAATTGAATCCGCAAGGCGGCGTAACCCATTATCCCGGCTCGCCGAAACTCGCCCGCATGCTCTTCCGCCCGCAGGACCGGCTCTCGGCCATGGAGCTGCATCCGGACGACTACGAGACGCTGCACCGTCTCTTCGACGGCGACTTCCAGAGCCGCATCACCAGGCTCGACGGCTGGCTGTCGCTCGGCGCGCATCTGCCGCCGAAGGAGAAGCGCGGCATCGTGCTGGTCGATCCGCCCTTCGAGATCGAGGGCGAATACGAACGGCTGGTCGACGGGCTGGAAAAGGCCGTGCGCCGCTTTGCCGGCGGGGTCTATTGCCTGTGGTATCCGCTGAAGAAGAACGCCCCCATCCCCGCCTTCCACAAGGCGCTGAAGGAGACGGGCATTCCCAAGATGCTCTGCGCGGAACTCACGGTGAAGAGCGACCGCGAGACGACGGGACTGACCGGCACCGGCCTCATCGTCGTCAACCCGCCCTATACGCTGAAGGGCGAGCTCGACGTGCTGCTGCCCTTCCTCAAGACGAAGCTGGCGCAGGACCGCTTCGCCTCGGCGCGCGCCTTCTGGCTTGCCGGAGAAACGAAGACCTCTTGACCTTTGCGGTTTGGCGGCAACAATCGCGCGCCGAACCGGGAGCCCTTCATGACGTCTTTTCCTGCGGCCGGACGATGATCCGCCGGCCCGCCCCACCCCTCGCCCGCGCCGGCTGGCTGCTTCTGGCAGGCCTCGTGACGCTTGCCGGCTGCGGCGAGGACAAACCCGCCGAAAAGCCGCAGACGAAAACCGAGCAGAAGAGCGGGCAGAAGACCGAGAAGGGCCGAACCGCGCCGGAAACGCGCGTCGCCGTTCCGCGCGGCACCGTTCCACGCGGCAAGGGCTTCGATTTCTATGTTCTGTCGCTCTCCTGGTCGCCGACCTGGTGCGCCGCGAACGATACCGGCGGCAAGACGCAGCAATGCCGGCGCGGCGAGAACAACGGCTTCATCGTGCATGGCCTGTGGCCGCAGAACGAGCGCGGCTATCCGGAATATTGCGCGACACGCGAGCCGGACCGCGTGCCTGACGGCCTCGGCCGCACGATCCTCGACATCATCCCCTCCATGGGCCTGATCGGCCACCAGTGGCGCAAACACGGCAGTTGCTCGGGCCTTGGCCAGAAGGACTATTTCACCGTGGTGCGCGCCGCCTTCGAGCGCATCGCGATCCCCGCGGCGCTCGAGGCGCAGCGCGGCGCCGCGCGCCTCACGCCCGATGCGGTGGAACAGGCCTTCATCGCCGCCAATCCCGGCCTTCGCCGTGACGGCATGGCCGTCACCTGCGAGGACGGGCGGCTGGAGGAGGTGCGCGTCTGCCTGACCGCCGACCTCAGCTTCCGCGCCTGCCCGGCGGTCGACCGCGCCGCCTGCCGCATCAAGTCCATCGAACAATTGCCCATCCGCTGAACAGGACCATTGCCATGAAGATCTTCTATTCCGACGCCTCGCCCTATTCCACCAAGGTGCGCATGGCCGCGCATTATGCCGGCCTTGCCGCCGAGGCGGTCGCGGTCGACACCAATGCCGATCCGGCGGAACTCCTCGCCGCCAACCCGCTCGGCAAGATCCCGACGCTCGTGACGGACGATGGCCTTGCCGTCTTCGACAGCCGCGCGATCATGACCTATATCGACCGCCAGACGCGCGGCGCGCTCTATCCGCGCAACGCCGCCAAGCGCACGGAAACGGACATTCTCGAAGCCACCGCCGACGGCATCTGCGACAGCCTGCTCGCCATCGTCTACGAGCGCCGCCTGCGGCCGGAGGAAAAGATCCACCAGCCCTGGATCGACCGTCAGTGGCAGAAGGTGGAGCGGGCGCTCGATCATCTGGAAGCCAACATGCCGCGCCTCGGCAAGAAGCCGAATGCCGGCCACTTCGCGCTGGCCGCCATGCTGCGCTACATCGAGCTGCGTTTTGCCGGCAAGTGGCAGCGCGGCCGGCCGAAGCTGAAGCGCTACCTCGCCCGCTTCGAGGCCGTCTTCCCCGACTACGCCCAGTTCAAGAACTGAAGAAACGAAAAAGGCCGGGCTTTCGCCCGGCCTTTCCGCATTCCCGAAGCCGTGAGGCTTAGAACTTCACGCCCATACCGACGCGGACGCTGTGGTCTGCCGAAGCGCCACGAACCGTGGTGCCGCCGAGGTCGTAGTTCTTCTTCTGGTAGTCGCTGTAGCGGTATTCGACGCGCGCCGTGATGTTGTTCGTCACGAAGGCTTCTGCACCGACGCCAGCGGTCCAGCCGAGAGCGTTCTTGTCGTCCTTGTTGCCGGCCGTGTCCTTCATTTCGACATTGGCGGCAGCAAGACCGGCCGTGCCGTAGAGAAGAACGGGGTTCAGGTCGATACCGACGCGGCCACGGATGGAGCCGTTGACGCCCTGCTTGGTGCTGACGCCGGCTGCCGAGTTGTGCGTGTCGACGCCCGAGTAGTTCAGGTCGGTTTCAGCACCGTAGACCATCTGGCCGTTCTGCATGTTGTAACCGCCGTAGAGGCCGCCGCCGAAGCCGTTGCCCTTGGCGCCGCCCATGTCGGAACGCTGGTAGCTGGCGGTACCGCCGACATAAGCGCCGGCCCAGTTGCCGCTGGCAACCGGCTCGGAATATTCAGCGGCCGGAGCCTGCGGAACTTCGTCGATGGCATCGGCTGCGTGAGCGGCCTGGAAGGCGACCATGGAAACGGTCGAAGCGATGAGGGTGGCGATGAGTGTACGCATGATATTCTCCTTTACTAAACGACGCCCTCTCTGGGAGGATTGTCGGGCATCGTCATTCCAATTCAGTCCCGCCCGGTTGAGCGGAAATTGAATAAAGATTGAGGAATTGAAAGAGCCAAAATGTGAAATCTTTGCGGCAGACCAGCGGCACAAATGGGATGTGACTTTTGAACAACAGGCATTTCATTAACCATGATTTTAGAAACCATCAAAACTGGTAAAATATACTTCAAATTACTTTGAAGATGCTCCTGCGGTTAATTTTTCCGCAACCAATTTTCAGGGGGAGTTTAAGCCTGCGCAGAGATGTCTATATCTTTGGCCGGTTAATCAAAAGAATCGGCAGGACGGACTTTCTTGAAGCAGCCTTTGAAAACGGCCCTCGTGACGGGCGGCGCGAAGCGCATCGGCAGGGCCATCGTGGAAGACCTTGCGGCGGGCGGTTTCGCCGTCGCCATCCATGCGAACGAGTCCCTCGAGGAGGCTGAAGCCCTCGCCCGCGCCCTTGCCGAACGGGGCCTGAAAGCGGCGGCCGTCGCCTGCGACCTCTCCGACGGGGCGGCGACGGGGCGGCTGATCGCCAGGGCCACGGCCGCCATCGGCCCGCTCGACCTGCTCGTCAACAATGCCTCGCTCTTCAAGCCCGATACGGTCGAGGCCTTCGACGATGACCTGTGGGACCGCCATTTCGCGGTGCATGTGAAGGCGCCCTCCATTCTCGCGCGCGATTTCGTGCGGCAATTGCCGGAGGGCGTCGCCGGCTCCATCGTCAACATCATCGACCAGCGCGTCTGGAACCCGACGCCGCGCTACTATTCCTACACGCTCTCCAAATCGGCGCTGTGGATGGCGACGCGCACCATGGCGCAGAGCTTTGCGCCGCGCGTGCGCGTCAACGCCATCGGCCCCGGCCCGTCCCTGCCCAACGAGCGGCAGGACGATGCCGCCTTCGCGGCGCAGGTGGCGGGGCTGATCCTGCGCCGTGGCCCCGATCTTGCCGAATTCGGCCGCACAGTTCGCTTTTTGTTCGACACGCCGTCCATAACGGGGCAAATGATAGCGCTCGACGGCGGGCAGCATCTCGCCTGGGAAACCCCCGATGTCGCGGAGATCGCGGAATGAACGGCCGGAAGGTGGAGGATGGCGGCATCCTCTATGACGAGAACGAGGCGGACGAAGAGGACGAGCTTGTCGAAAGCCCGGCCGCAAGCCCCATTACGGCCGACATGGACTGGAACGAGGGCGGCGACGTTCCCGAGGGCCTGATCGGCGCGGAGCTGATCCAGGTCTTCGTCAAGCGCCTGCCCAACAGTCCCGGCGTCTACCGCATGTTCAACGCCGACGGCGACGTGCTCTATGTCGGCAAGGCGCGCAGCCTCAAGAAGCGCGTGACGAACTATGCCCAGGGGCGCGGCCATTCCAACCGCATCACCCAGATGATTCGCCAGACGGCGAACATGGAATTCGTGACGACGCGCACGGAGACCGAGGCGCTGCTGCTGGAAGCCAACCTCATCAAGCGCCTGCGCCCGCGCTTCAACGTGCTGCTGCGCGACGACAAGTCCTTTCCCTATATTCTCGTCACCGGCGACACCCGCGCCCCGGCGATCTTCAAGCATCGCGGCGCGCGCAGCCGCAAGGGCGACTATTTCGGCCCCTTCGCCTCGGCCGGCGCGGTCGGGCGCACCATCAATTCGCTGCAGCGCGCCTTCCTGCTGCGCACCTGCACCGACAGCGTCTTCGAGACGCGCACCCGGCCGTGCCTGCTCTACCAGATCAAGCGCTGCTCCGGTCCCTGCACCCACGAGATCCGCGACGCGGATTATGCCGAGCTGGTGCAGGAGGCGAAGGACTTCCTTTCGGGCAAGAGCCAGAAGGTGAAGGCGCATATGGCCGAGGCCATGAACGCCGCCGCCGAGGACCTCGATTTCGAGCGCGCCGCCGTCTATCGCGACCGGCTGGCCGCGCTCTCCCATGTCCAGAGCCATCAGGGCATCAACCCGGCCGGGGTGGAAGAGGCCGACGTCTTCGCCATCCACCACGAGGGCGGCGTCTCCTGCATCCAGGTCTTCTTCTTCCGTACGGGGCAGAACTGGGGCAACCGCGCCTATTTCCCCAAGGCCGACCCGCAGCTGACCGGCGCGGAGGTGCTCAACGCCTTCCTCGCCCAGTTCTACGACGACAAGCCCTGTCCGCGGCAGATCCTGCTTTCCGAGCCGGTCGAGGAGATCGACCTGCTGTCGCAGGCGCTTTCCGAGCGGTCCAACTACAAGGTGACGATCTCGGTGCCGCAGCGCGGCGAGAAGAAGGACCTCGTCGACCATGTGGTGGCCAATGCCCGCGAGGCGCATGGCCGCAAGCTGGCCGAGACGGCCTCGCAGTCGCGCCTGCTCGAGGGCTTCGCCGCGACCTTCAAGCTGCCCGCCACGCCGCGCCGCATCGAGATCTACGACAACTCGCACATCATGGGCACCAATGCCGTCGGCGGCATGGTGGTGGCGGGGCCGGAAGGCTTCGTGAAGAGCCAGTACCGCAAGTTCAACATCAAATCGACCGACATCACGCCCGGCGACGACTTCGGCATGATGAAGGAAGTGATGACCCGGCGCTTCTCCCGCCTCATCAAGGAAGAGGGCCTGCCGGACCGCAGCGCCGACCAGAGCGCCGAGGCGGCAGACCTGCCCTTCCCCGCCTGGCCCGACGTCATCCTCATCGACGGCGGCCAGGGCCAGATGACGGCGGTGCGCGCCATCCTGGAAGATCTCGGCATCACCGACCAGGTCGTCGCCATCGGCGTCGCCAAGGGCGCGGACCGCGAGGCCGGGCGCGAGCGCTTCTTCATGAAGGGCATCGCCGACTTCTCGCTGCCGCCGCGCGATCCCGTGCTCTATTTCGTGCAGCGCCTGCGCGACGAGGCGCACCGCTTCGCCATCGGCTCGCACCGGGCGCGGCGCAAGAAGGAGCTGGTCAAGAACCCGCTGGACGAGATCGCCGGCATCGGACCGACGCGCAAGCGCGCGCTGCTGCAGCACTTCGGCACGGCGAAGGCCGTCTCGCGCGCCGCCATTGCCGACCTGATGGCCGCCGACGGCATTTCCGAAAGCGTCGCCCGCCTCGTCTACAATCATTTCCACGACGACGCGGCCGGATAGCGATGGCGGATAGGGATGGCGGATACGGCGTCGCGGCGGGCGTGTTTTCCCTGTGAAAGTCCCTGTCAAAACCGGCTTTCTTGACCGGAAACAGCCCGCGGCAGACTTATTGTGCGGCCCCTCCGTAAATTCGCCAAGAATTGCCGGAAACAAAGGTTGACGGCACAGTCACAAACACCTCATCTAGCCGCAAGACAGTCGAGACTGAAGATTCCATGGCCTCCCGCGCATATAGTATTCCGAACCTCCTCACCTACGCCCGCATCGTGGCCGTTCCGCTGATCGTGCTCTGCTTCTTCGTCGAAGGGCGGCTGCAATCGTCGGACTTCGCGCGCTGGACGGCCGTCGGCCTCTTCGCCGCCGCCTCGATCACCGATTACCTCGACGGCTATCTCGCGCGCATCTGGAACCAGACGTCGAATATCGGCCGCATGCTGGACCCGATCGCCGACAAGCTGCTGGTCGCCTCGGTGCTGCTGCTGGTCGCCGCCGACGGCACCATCGCCGGCTGGACCATCTGGGCCGCCATCATCATCCTGTGCCGCGAGATCCTCGTCTCGGGCCTGCGCGAATATCTCGCCGTCCTCAAGGTCTCGGTGCCGGTGACGCGCATCGCCAAGTGGAAGACGACGATCCAGATGCTGGCCATCGGCTTCCTTCTGGCCGGCCCAGCCGGCGAGGCGGTGCTGCCCTACACGACCGAGATCGGCATCGCGCTGCTCTGGGCCGCCGCGCTCATCACCATGTATACGGGCTACGACTATTTCCGCGCCGGCCTGAAGCACATCGTGGACGAATAGCATGACGAAGCTCGTCTACTTCGCCTGGGTGCGCGAGCGGATCGGCAAGGGCGAGGAGGACCTGGACCTCCCCGCCTCCGTCAAGACCGGCGGCGACCTTCTGCGCCACCTCAAGACGCTGGGCGACGACTACGCCCATGCGCTGGAGCACGAGAAGGTCATCCGCATCGCGATCAACCAGGAACATGTCGAGCATGACGAGCCCATCGCCGGCGCCCGCGAGATCGCCCTCTTCCCGCCGATGACGGGGGGCTGAGGCCATGGCCGGCGGCGCCGCGGCACCGGTCGTCGTCCGCGTCCAGCACGCGGATTTCGACGTCGCGGCCGAAACCGCGCGCCTGACGGCAGGCCCTGCCGCCGCCGGCGCCATCGTCGCCTTCACCGGCCTTTGCCGCGACGAGGGCGGCAGGCTCTCCGCGCTGGAACTGGAACACTATCCCGGCATGGCGGAAGCGGAGATCTCCCGCATCTGCCGGGAAGCGATGGACCGCTTCTCCCTGCTCGGCCTCACCGCCATCCACCGCGTCGGCAAGATCGCGCCGGGCGAAAACATCGTGCTGGTCATCGCCGCCGCGCCCCATCGCCACGCCGCCTTCGACGGCGCGTCCTTCGTCATGGATTACCTGAAGACCTCCGCCCCCTTCTGGAAGAAGGAGCACTTCGCTGATGGCCGCACCGGCGGCTGGGTGGATGCCAAGGAGAGCGACGACCGCGCGCGGGACAAGTGGTCCTAGGGCGCGTCTTACGGAACCGGCTGCTCGCGGCGAAAGATCACGAGGAGCAGCACCAGCGCGGAAAAGATCACCAGATCCCGCCAGAGAAAATCGCCATAGGCGCTCCACAGCGTTTCGGCGAGCCCCATGGCCGCACCGCCGAGCGCCGAGCGCAGCGGCGCCCCCGCCCCACCGATGGCGGCGATGAACAGCACCTTCACGCCGAAGACGAGGCCTGAACCGAAATCCATGTTGCCATAGTAGGAGACGGCGAGGATGCCCGTGAGGCTGGCGATCAGCGCTGCGCCGGCATAGGCGGAGAGATAGACGCCCGCCGCATCGACGCCGCACAGTTCCGCCGCCTGCCGGTCCTCCGACACCGCGCGCCAGCGCCGGCCCCAGGCGGAACGGGCGAGGAAGAGATAGCCGAAGGCGACGATGGCCGCCATGGCGGCGGTGTTGATCAGTTGCAGCACCGTCAGTGCGACCGGAAAGGCCGGATCGTTCCAGAAGACCACCGGCGTGCCGAGCAGCGGCGGCAGCCAGAGGCTGCGCGTGTCGGAGGCAAGCCGCGCCGTCTCCATCAGCACCAGCACCACGCCGAGCGCGGCGACCACCACCGTATTGTCGGAGGAGAAGGCGAGCGGGCGCATGACATGCCGCCCGATGACGAGCCCCGCGCCGACGCCATAGAGGAGCCCCGCCACCGCGCCGAAGGCGAGCGCGGCCGGCAGCACCAGCCAGAGCCGGCCCCAGCCGAAACCGGCAAACAGCACGAACATCTGCGCGGCGAAGGCGAAGAGCGCGCCATAGCCGATATCGGCCCTTCGCGTCACCGCGAAGGCGATGGAATAGCCGAAGGCGAGCGCGGCGTAGAGCGCGGCCACGGGCACGGCATTGGCGATCTGCTGCAGGAAATAGGCCATGGGGCAGTTTCGGTGTTGGGGACGCTTGCGTTTGCTCCGCAAATTATAACTGGCAAAATTGCTTTTACCAGTTAGAATATCGCATGACCTTTTCCTGGACCCCGCATCGTTTCTCCGGTGGCGCGCTTGCGCTCGACGTCGCGAACTCCGTCGTGCTGCGCAGCGATCCGGCGCGGCGCATCGACCGGTTCGCCGAGCCGGCGACGATGGATGCCTTTCCCGCCGGCGCGAACCGGCATGGCGCCGAACGTACCCTTTTCGGGCCGCTCGAGCCGGTGGACGCATCGGCGCGCGCCGGGCTGGTCGCGCTGCGCGAGGCCGTCGACCGGCATTTCCGCGCCGAGGTGCAGGGAGCCGGAACGCCGGCGCTGCTCGCCGATCTGCTGGAGGCCATAGCAACGGTGCTGCGCCGCTCCGGCGACCGGCCGCAGGCGCTCGACACCGCCACCGCCCGCTCCGCCCTGCTGCTGCTGACCCGGCCGGAGCCGGACCGGCTGAAGATCTGCCCCAACTGCCACTGGCTCTTTCTCGACCGCAGCCGCAACCGCTCGCGCGCCTGGTGCGACATGGCCGTCTGCGGCAACCGGGCGAAGGCCAGCCGCCACTATCGCCGCAACCGCGAGGAGCCCCGGCCATGAAGAGATTGCTGCCGATCCTGCTGGCGCTCACCCTGCCGCTCGCCGCCTGCCAGCGCGAGACGGGACCCGATCCGCTGAAGCTGACCGGCAAGATGTTCGTCTTCAACTACCGCCTCGCCTATGCCACCTATATCGTCACGCTGGAACAGACCCAGCCGCTGCCGGAAGGCTCGGTCGTCAAGGCCGCGTTCGAGAACCCCGCCGGCGGCACGCCGCTGACGCTGGAGCGCAAGATCTTCCCCAACCTGCCGCGCGTGGTGCTGGAAAGCCCGGACATTACCTGCGTGAAGAAGAACCAGCCCTACAAGGTCACGGTCTCGGTCGTCGGTCCCGACGGCGCGCAATTGCAGGCGCTGGAAACCGAGGTAACGTCGAATGTCGACCAGAGCGTGCTGCCGGCGAAAGCGCTCGTCGTCGGCCCCGGCTACGACCCGAACCCGGAGGTCTTCAAGGACGGCAAGGCGCCCGCGCATTTCGAAATGGCGACGTGCCCGTCCGAGTGAATATTCCGAACCGCTGATCCGTACCGCCTGAAACGGTTCGCCGCGGGAGGAGACGCATGAGGTTCCTGCCAGTTCTTGCCGCCAGCCTTGCCTTGCTGGTCACGTCCGCCCGGGCCGAAACGCCGAAGGCCTGCGCCACCGCCATTCTCACCCTTGCCGATGCGGTGCTCGCCGGCCGGGAAAAGCTGCCGAAGCTGAAGGCGCGCGGCATCGGGGCCGAAGCCGGCTATCTCAAGATCCGCTATGGCGGGCTTTCGCCCGACGAAGCCGCCACGCTCGCCCACGGCCTTCGCGATGCCGGCGTGCGCGAGGCGCTCGACCTTGCCGGCGCGGTCGATGCCTGGCGCGGCGGCTTTGCCGCCGTGACCGTGACCCCTGCCGAACTCGGCGGCCAGATCTCCACCCTGCGGGCGATCCTCCAGCATGGCGATGCGGAAGCCCTGCTGGCCGCCCTCGCCGCGCTGCCGCCGGAAAAGCGCATCTCCACGCTCCAGCGCATCGTGCCGGCGGTGGTGGACTGGCCGGACGAGAAGAAGATCGCGCTTTCGGCCATCGCCCGCAAACATGACCTTGCCTACCTGGAAGCCGGCCTTGCCGCCACGCTGCGCGACCCCGATGGCTGGGCCGATTTCGCCGCCAGTTTCCGCGACCCGACGAAACTCATGGATTTCGTGCAGGCTTGGAGCTGGGCGCCGGCCCTCGTCGGCCATCCCGTTCTGCCGCGTTATCCACTGAAGGCGGCCGACATGGAGGCCGCGCGCCGCGCCATCCATACCATCACGATCACCGCCGCGCGCGAGCCCGAGCGGGATTTCCTGATGACCTACCTGAACCAGACGGGCGATATCCCGGCCACGGAAAAGGCGGCCCAGGTGCTGCTGGCGGCCGTGGATACCGGCGAGATTCGCCAGGACGGCCTGCTCGACCCGGCCTGGCTGACGGCCTATCGCGCCCTGCGGGCGGCCTCGGCCGACCCGGCCGCCATGGACGGCACGCTCGCCACCATTCCCTTCTATGGCCGGCATTACCTGACGGCGAACGGCGAGCGCACGGTGCGCGACGTCATCGACCGCCTCGTCGCCATCGAGGCGCTGACGCCCTATCTCACGGGAAAGCAAACCGCCCTGCCGGCGATGCCGGCGGACCTGAGCGCCGCCTTCCAGCCGGCCTGGCCCGTCTGGAGCGAGATGGCGGGGGCGCTGAAAACCGCGCCGCTGACGCCGCTCGCCAAGGACGGCGAGAAGGCGTCCATCGTCGCCGAGCTTCTGTTTGCCGCCGGCGATACGGCGCGGCTTGCCGATTTCGTGCTGGCGGTCGAGCCCCCGGAAGCGCAGCTCGCCATGGCGACGGATTTCGCCATGCGGCTCGACCGGGGCTGCGGCAGCGCGATGTATCACCCGGGCGAGGCGATGATGCTGTCCGGCCAGCCGATCTACCGCTTCGACCCCGTACAATAAGTTGGACCGCAATAAAAAACCGGGGCCTTTCGGCCCCGGTTCAATTATCATTTCAAAGGCTTCCGGCCTTGGCCGGACAAACCGATTCAGCCGACGATTTCGGTGTCGGAGAACCAGTACTTGATTTCCTGGGCAGCGGTTTCCGGAGCGTCCGAACCGTGAACCGAGTTCTCGCCGATGGAGAGAGCGTGGGTCTTGCGGATCGTGCCTTCGTCGGCGTTGGCCGGGTTGGTGGCGCCCATGACTTCGCGGTTTTTCAGGATGGCGTTCTCGCCTTCCAGAACCTGAACGATCGTCGGGCCGGAGGTCATGCCGTCAACGAGTTCGCCGAAGAAGGGGCGTTCCTTGTGAACGGCGTAGAAGCCTTCGGCTTCGCGGCGGCTCATCCAGACGCGCTTGGAAGCAACGACGCGCAGGCCTGCGTCTTCGAGCATCTTGGTGATGGCGCCGGTGAGGTTGCGCTTCGTCGCGTCCGGCTTGATCATCGAAAAGGTGCGTTCAATCGCCATTTTCTCGTTTCCCTTGGTTTTCCGGTGAAAGTGGCGGTTCCATAGCCGCCAACGCCCGGCAAAACAAGAGGGGCGCCGCGTTTGGCGATCTCAGCGGCAAAGTTTCATGCCGCCGTCACACGATGGCCGGCGCCGCCGTGCAGGTCGAGGCAGCGGGCGAACCAGAGCGCGACCGGGTCGTCCGCCTCCAGCACCTGGGTGCCCGCCGTCGTGCGCAGCCATTGCAGCGCGCCGAAGACGATATAGTCAGGGAAGAGCGGTCCCTCGCCGCCGATGAAGGGCTGCACCTTCAGCATGGCCCGCAGCGGCTGGAGCTTCGCGGCGAAGGCCTCGATCTCCGCCTTGCCGGCCGCCGCGACATCCTCCAGCGAGGCGCCCAGCCGCTGCTCGCGGCTCTGGCGGAAATAGTCCCGGTCGGCCGGGCCGAGGAGGTTGTGGATGTCGAGAACGGCGATGCGGGTGATGGCCATGTGCAGGATCGATTGCGACCAGCTCTCGATGAAGCGGGCCATCGCCTTGCCGCCCTCCCCGCCGAACAGCGACGGGCGGTCGGGATAGGCCTCGTCGAGATAGAGCGCGATCTCGAAACTGTCGCGCACCAGCCGGTCGCCGTCGCGCAGCAGCGGCACCGTCGCCGTCGCGCCGTCCTCGATGGCGCGGATCTCGGTGAAGCCCACCGGCACCGTCTCGTAGTCGAGGCCCTTGTGGGCGAGCGACATCACCGTCTTCCAGACATGGGGCGAAAACTGGCGGGCCTTGTCGGCGCCGGCAAGCGCATAGAGCAGTCGGGTCATGAAAGCCTCGTGATCAGGGTTTCGCGCATAGGAGCGCAGGACGGCAGCGAGCGCAAATCAGATAATTTCATGGGTGCCATTCATGCCGGCGATCCGCGCCTCGTCTATAGTCCGGCAAACCGGAGCCATGGCGGTGACATGCGATTCCCCGCAACGGCTCCAGCCTCGACGACCGAAGCCGCGCCGCTTCGGCCGGAAACGATCTAGGGAGACAAAGACCGCGATGCGCGACCACTACCGCCTGTTCGCCGCCTACAATGCCTGGGCCAACCGCACGCTCTATGATGCCGTCGGCAAGCTGGACGACGAAGCCTACCGCCGCGACCTCGGCGCCTTCTTCGGCTCCCTGCACCGCACGCTGAACCACCTCCTGACCGCAGACCGCATCTGGCTGAAGCGCTTCACCGGCACGGGCGAGGCCCCGACAAGCCTCGATGCGATCCTCTTCGAGGATTTCGCGGGTCTGTGGGCCGCGCGGCAGGCCGAGGACGCCCGCCTCATCGCCTTCGTCGATTCGCTGAGCGAGGAGAAGATCGCCGCCGATTTCACCTACAGCCCCATCACCAGTCCCACGATCATCACCCACCCGCTCGCCCCGGCCCTCACCCACGCCTTCAACCACCAGACCCACCACCGCGGCCAGTGCCACGCCATGCTGACCATGGTCGGAGGGCCGAGCCTTTCGCTGGACTTGATCTATTTCGCGCGGACGGAGGGACAGCAGTTTCTCAAGTAGCCAGACGGACGCACAAAAAGAAACCAACTCGTCCAGTACATCCACCGGCTTCTTGAGGTAGTTCGGGTCATGCGGGGCGTACCGCATGGTCGTATCGAAGCCGCGCTTGCGGTGGCCGAGCAGGTTGACGGTTTCCAACGTGTACACCCCGTGTAGGCGCAGGTAACGGGCTACAGTGGCCGGAGGTATAGAGATTAACCCCGTGACGCGCCTGGCAGGCCCTTGCGTGCCTTTTCCCGGCCCATGTCGAGGCGGTGGACGTGCTTGCCACGAAACATGATCACGTGTTCGCCCTGACGCTTCGCATAAGCCTTCTGCAATTCCGCAATCACCTGTGGCCGGTACTTTTTTGTCTGCACCCGCCCGTCGGGGTTAAGCCGGATGATGCCGCCGGTGAAACTGATTCGGTCCCACGTCCGGTCGGTGATGGCTTCCGGCCGCGCTCCGGTGGCGAGGCCAGTGAGGATGAACACACGCACATGGTCCTGCGTCGCTCCCTGATAGAGCGCCCTCGCCTCTTCACGGCTCAGAGGACGTCTCATGATAGGCGCTTCAATGGCGAGGAGCATCTGGATGAATGGCGCCGAGGAAATCACACCCCGCTTCGACGAGCGAAATATGGCTGGATTGCCGCAACTAAAAGTTATTCCCAACCCTCCCGGATATTCCCGCAAGGTAGCGGTCTGATAGAATGGAAGTCACCTTTCATAAGGAGCGAGCATGTTCGGCAAGAAGACCGTTTTCGTCGTGGGTGCAGGCGCGGGTGTCGAGTATCACATGCCGATGGGCAAGGAGCTCAAGTCCAGTATTGAGAGTAAGCTTACGGCAAATGAAGATCCTCTGTGGCATTCACTGGCCGCGCCGCTCGCCCTCGCCAATCAAAACGAGGCGATGAAATATCACGAGCTGAAAAAGTTCATTGCTTCGAACATGGGCCGCGCCGAATCCATCGACAACTTCCTACACACGCACTCGGAGAACCATAACCTCGTCACTATCGGCAAGACGGCAATTGCGTTGTGCATTCTGGAGGCCGAGCGCGGCAGCTCTTTCATGCCGTACGACAAACGCAACAACGACCCCTTCAGCTATCTCCGTACGGTTTCCGACAGCTGGCTCACGCGGTTTTGTACGATGGCCCTCACTGGCATCTTGCGCAGCGAGGCGCGGCATGCGTTCGACAACGTCACCATCGTAACCTTCAATTACGACCGCTGCATCGAAATGTACCTCGTGGACCACATTAAGGACTATCTCGGCATGCGCGTAGAGGAAGCTCGCGAAATCGTGGATGCCATCAATATCATCCATGTCTACGGCAAGGTGGGGAAGCTTCCCTGGCAGAAAGGCCCAGCTCCGGAGGTGGCATACGGGATGCGCCTTGCGAACGAACAACTCCTGACGGTGAGCCAACAAATCAGGACCTTTACCGAACGGCTCGACCAAGACGACACCCAGCAGCGTATCGAGACAGAGCTCGCAGACGCCGAGCTGGTTGTTTTCTCCGGTTTTTCCTATGGCAGCTCAAACTGGGAATTTCTCCAGAACGCCACTCCTGGTCCGAGAAAGAACGTCATCGCAGGTGTATACGGCATCAGTGAGCCCAACCAAGCCAACATTGCAAACCGCCTGCGAAATGAGTTGCATCCCGGCGCGGAAGTGGTCGTTCATACCTGCCAGAAGGGCTTTTTGGATCTCCTGTACGACTACTCCACATTCTTCGAATAGGTCGAAGTCTTCAGCTACATTGCGTCACTGTATCCATGCCTTGACATATACGCGGCTACCTTCATCTCTGGACAATTTGGTTAGTATATCGAGAATTCTCCTGTTTTTGTCAGAATCTCGAATTGAATAAACGAAGTTTTTTCCATTGGATTCAACTAATCTGGCATCTTCTAGGGAATCGCCAGATCTTTCAAGAAATTCCGTGAGAACTCCGATATCTTCGTCATCAAATATCCCAATTTCTAAATTGATTTCAGGTGTACGTGCCGAGCCAATAAGGGATGATTTTCTCATTTTCCGGCTGTTAAGCCAATTTATAACCTCTGCATCGGAATTCTCCTTCTCCAAGAATCTAAGGCGTGAGCGGATTTCCTCTAATTCATCGAGAATAACCTTGTCGGATGGGCTAGCATGTAAACGAAACACTATCTTGTCCTGTGTACGGGTCACGGGGTTTTCCACCTCGTGACTGCCCTCGAATACCGCTTCCAGCGTCTTCCTCAGCCTCACTTTCGACTGCTCGACCTGCTGGAATGTGTTTCTGGCGTAGTGAACGGACCGGAAGGTGGTGATGTCAAAAGGGATCGGTTCGCCTTCCCGATGCATGTGGACGATTGGCAATCGCACAACGTGTCTAATACCTATTTCGTAGAAGACGTTCGGGTTGAGGCCAGTGAGGTCCGCAATGACCAGCTCGGCCTCCAAAAGAGGCCGGATAATCTGGGAGTCGATCAAGCCGGGGCTAGCTATAGTGTCAGCCCGCACCACGTCGAAATCGGCATAGTGCTCAGTCATAACCGGCTTAATAATGCCGTCGAGCAACCAATCAGCGTTGACGCGAGCGTCGCTGTCATCAGCCCCGATTGGACTCACTACGAAACATGTCTTCTTGCCAGCTTTAGCCAAATCTTCCTCCCGCGCTCAAGCAAGCCTCTAACACCACGTTATACACGCTGCGGTATACCATTCTAGGCCGCATCATCAGTCCTGCGAGCAACATCACAGGAGACATCCACCATGAAACTTTCCCCAGAAACGTGGGCGCGTCCGCGCCCGCAGCGATACCCTTTGACCTTTGAGCAGCCCGAGCTGCCCCTCCCATGACGGCCAATCGCGCCAAGGACGCCGGCGCCCGTGCGAGGAGTGTCAGATGGCCTCGTGCCCCTGCATCAACTGGCGAGCATTCGACGAAAGGAGGTGATCCGATCTAGGCAGCAGGAAAGGCGCCTAAACCTGCCGAGAGTCCGGCCGCTCATAAAAGGTAGCCGACTAGATGGCTGCTCGGCGCCCACCTCCCCGCCTTGAACGGCCTACCGCCTCTGGCACGCGAATGTGCCGGAGGCTTTTTTATGGAGCTTCCCATGGACTTGGAGATCTACGTGAACGGCACCGAGATTCCGGCGCTATATGACTTCTATGCGGACGTTGAGGGCACCATCTTCACGATGTTTCCGCCGCCGCCAAACGACCCCACCAGCCTGCTCCAGATGGTTTTGGAGCCGGATGTGGAATACCCAACGCCAATCAGCGCGAGGCCATCAGGGACATGGTCAGCGGCTACCACTTGACCGTCTATGTATTCCCACCACTGAAAACGATTAGCCCCCGCAAGGGAGTTATTTTGCGCCCGTGGCCCTTGCCCCCCCATCCGCCTGAGCGGGCGCATGAAGACCCTGCACTACTACACCTTCGCCGGATACCAGCGCCACGTGGCCGTTGAAGGCACTGTCGCCTACCCCCCTCGAAAACGCCCCTGCTGGGAGCGCCGTGCATTACACCGACGACACCACTAATGCCGTCCGCGCTGGCAAAGCGCGTTGGACGAAGCTGCTCGACAACTCCGGTACTGTCTCTGGCGCCACCGCCCTCCGCGTCGAGTTGGGCAAGTCTCTCGACTTCTTCGCCCTCTTCACCGTTGAGCATGGGGCGGCCGACCCCGTGCTCGGATGCGCGGGAGAACTGGCACGCATGAATGCAACTTTGGCAGCCGTGAATGCTGACCTACGCTGCACCGCTATTATGGCATATGAATGCAGCATGTTTTCTAATTAGGATAAACTTTTTTAGGGTCTCGCGCTAACTCCGCCAGAAGGGCTGCGTTTTTGTCTTCTAGTAGAATCTTACCATCACCAGACACCAACCGTTTTTCGACGGGCGAGACCAACTCCTCAATGAACCTTACCGTGGCTTGGTCGTCCAAACCGACGTCAATGAGGTACTTGCCGCGCTTCACGGGTGACTTGGACATCTATCGCTCCATTTGATGGCTTAGTGTTCCCGATTGAGCCACAACAAAGCTAGTATGAGGCCCCCCAAAACATCAATAGGGGGCAATTCCTCAACCCCGAGGAATGGAGGGAAAGCTCGTACGCAACTAGCACGCAAACTGCGGCACATTGCCCATTCTCCCGCCTCTTTACGTATTTTTCACGATCCTAATACACACAAAACGGCCGCTAGTTGGGTATTTTGCGTTACCTCAACCACCAGGCCCACCATCGCGGCCAGTGCCACGCCATGCTGACCATGGTCGAAGGCCCGAGCCTTTCGCTGGACCTCATCTATTTCGCGCGGACGGAGGGGGTGGAATTCCTCTAGACCCCATCGCCATCCCCTTGTGTCGAGACGGACGGGATTCGGCCGCCCCGCCTTGTCAACAGGTCTGGATTTAAAGGCGAGTGGCATCTTCCAGTTCCTGCAACAGTAGTGATACAGTAGCAGCGTATGGAAGCGCTCATTCCCGATTTGCGGG
This sequence comes from Shinella sp. G-2, assembly GCF_050172695.1. NCBI lineage: Bacteria > Pseudomonadati > Pseudomonadota > Alphaproteobacteria > Hyphomicrobiales > Rhizobiaceae > Shinella > Shinella sp. G-2. The sequence continues at coordinate 376,772 of NZ_JBBEYH010000002.1, forward strand.
GGCGGCTCCGCGCTGTCACCCAGGTGACAGGCAGGGGCGTTCGGGGATGAAATAGTCGCAGCCATTGGGGCCGACGCCGAATGGCGCGCGCCTCGCCCGGAGAGAGGAAAAACAATGGCAAGAACGACCGAAGAGTGGGCCGGCCTGCTCGGCAGTACGCTTTGCAAGATGGCGCGCGTCTATGGCACGGACGCCCCCGACGCCTACCTGCCCGAAGATTGCTACCCCGTCATCGAAAAGACCTTCGAGGTGGCGATGAAGGAAGCGCGCGCGGAGGGCTATGCCGCCGCCATGCGCGACATGCAGCAGAACCGCCCGGCCCGCAGCGCCGGCGCGCCGCGCCTGACGGTGATCGGCCAGGTCATGCGGGTCTTCCCGCTCGGCCGCCGCTTCGCCTGAGCGATCCCCTCTCCCGCGGCGCCGCGTCTTTGCGGCGCTGCCGGTTGCGCGAAGTTGCGCATCGTCAAGTCCGGTCGCTTTGTTAGTTCAGCACACGCAAAATTAACCGCGCAATCCGATAGTTACGCCGACTGACTTTCCCCCGGCGCCGGCTTTTGCCGCGCCCCATCCGACGGCGTTTCATGAGTAGCAAAGCCACCCCAGTCTCCAGGGACACCCAGCCGGCCGTTCCGCCGATCATGGCGCGCATCGCCCATGTCATGGCCAATCTCGGCATCGCCGCCCTGCCGCGCAATTACGAACTGCTGTTCGAGGCGCTGAACGGCAATGCCGGCGTGGCGCGCGAGATCGCCGCGCTCGGCAAGGCGCCCGAACAGGGCGCACTCGATGCCGTCGCGCTGCGCCATTCGCTGCCCACCCACAATGTCCTTGCCGCCGGGCAGGCCGCCGGCGAAGCCGTGCAACTGCTGTCGGAGATCGCCCGCACCGCAGACGAAAGCCACCGCCAGCGCGCCGCCGCCGTGCAGGAGCTGGAAGAGATCGCCGCGCGCATGAACCGCGACCCGGTGCTCGGCATTTCCGATTTCGCCAGCGACACGGTGCGCCTGCTCTCGCTGGTGCGCGACATTCTCGGCACCGACCGGCTCGCCGCCCTGCGCATGGGCGACCTCCAGGCCCATCTCGACGGCCTGCGCTCCGGCCTTGCCGTCAGCCGCGAGGCGCTGACGCATGATCCGGTGACCGGCCTTGCCAATCATGCCGCGCTGCTCGGCCGCCTCCGGGGCTTCTTCAAGGACGAGGCGGCGGAAGGCACGGCCGCGCTGCTGCTCTTCCGGGTCGAACAGCTCAAGGACTTCGCCGAAAGCCATCCGGCGGGCGCGGCGGAAAAGACGCTGAAGCGGCTCGCCGCTATCTTCCGCCGCTCGGTGAAGAAGGAGGACTTCGTCGCCCGCACCGCGCCCGACGCCTTCTGCCTGCTGCTGCGCAATGTCGACCGGGAGATCGCCGTCACCATCGCGCGCCGCGTCGCCGCGCGGGTCGCGGAAAAGCCCTTCCCCTTCATGGACCGCGAACTGCCGGCCGGCTTCCTGACGCTGACGGCGGGCGTGGCGATGAGCGATTCGGCGCAGACCCCCGCCGCCTTCTACGATCAGGCCGACCAGGCGCTCGCCTATGCGGCCGAAATCGGCATCGCGCTGCGCATCTATTCGGCGGAAGTCGCCGAACGCACGGGCCGTACCTACAAGGGCCAATAGCGCGGCCCGATGGCCGCGTCTTTCGGCGAAATGTGAACGCAAAACCGCTTCGCACTTTTGCGGAAATTGCTCTATAGACCCGGCATGATCACGATTTCCGGCCTCACCGCCCGCGTTGCCGGGCGTCTCCTCATCGATAACGCCACCCTTTCGCTGCCGAGCGGCGTGAAAGTGGGTCTCGTCGGCCGCAACGGCACCGGCAAGTCCACGCTGTTCCGCGTCATCACCGGCCAGCTTGCCGCCGAAGCCGGCAGCATTTCGCTGCCGAAGAACGCGCGCATCGGCCAGGTGGCGCAGGAAGCGCCGGGCACGGACGACTCCCTCATCGAGATCGTGCTGGCCGCCGATACGGAGCGCGCCAGCCTTCTCAAGGAGGCCGAGACGGCGAGCGACCCGCACCGCATCGCGGAGATCCAGACGCGGCTTGCCGATATCGGCGCCCATTCGGCCGAAGCGCGCGCGGCGAGCATTCTTGCCGGCCTCGGCTTCGACCATGAGGCGCAGCAGCGCCCGGCCAAGAGCTTTTCCGGCGGCTGGCGCATGCGCGTCGCGCTCGCCTCGGTGCTGTTCTCCGAGCCCGACCTCCTGCTGCTGGACGAACCGACCAACTATCTCGACCTCGAAGGCACGCTCTGGCTGGAAGACTATGTGCGGCGCTATCCGCACACCGTCATCATCATCAGCCACGACCGGGACCTCCTCAATACCGCCGTCAACGCCATTGTGCATCTCGACCAGCAGAAGCTGACCTTCTATCGCGGCTCCTACGACCAGTTCGAGCGCCAGAAGGCGGAAGCCGACGAATTGCAGATGAAGGCGAAGGCCAAGAACGAGGCCGCGCGCAAGCACCTGCAGAGCTTCATCGACCGCTTCAAGGCCAAGGCCACCAAGGCCAAGCAGGCGCAGAGCCGCGTGAAGGCGCTGGAGCGCATGGGCACGGTCGCGGCGGTCGTGGAAACCCACGTCCAGCCGATCACCTTCCCCGAGCCGGAAAAGCAGCCCGCCTCGCCCATCGTCGCCATCGAGGGCGGCGCGGTCGGCTATGTGCCGGGCAAGCCGATCCTCAAGCAGATCAACCTTCGCATCGACAATGACGACCGCATCGCCCTGCTCGGCTCGAACGGCAACGGCAAGTCGACCTTCGCCAAGTTCATCTCCGGGCGGCTGGAAGCCGAATCGGGCGCGGTCAAGCGCGCGCCGGGCCTCAAGATCGGCTTCTTCGCCCAGCACCAGCTCGACGACCTCATGCCCGAACAGTCGCCGGTGGAACATGTGCGCCGGCTGATGCCGGAGGCGCCCGAGGCCAAGGTGCGCGCCCGCGTCGCGCAGATGGGCCTTGCCACCGAGAAGATGTCGACCGCCGCCAAGGATCTGTCGGGCGGCGAGAAGGCCCGCCTGCTGATGGGCCTTGCCGCCTTCGATGCGCCGAACCTTCTCATCCTCGACGAGCCGACCAACCATCTCGACATCGACAGCCGCCGCGCGCTGATCGAGGCGCTGAACGACTATGACGGCGCCGTCATCCTCATCTCGCACGACCGGCACCTGATCGAGGCGACCGTCGACCGGCTCTGGCTGGTCAACAACGGCACCGTCAAATCCTTCGACGGCGACATGGAGGAATATCGCGGCCTCATCGTCCAGTCCGGCAAGCGGGACGAGAAGGACAAGCCCGCCGCCGCCGGGGGCGAAGCCAACAAGGCGGAGCTGCGCAAGGCCAATGCCGACCGCCGCGCCCAGCTCGCCCCGCTGAAGAAAAAGATCAACGAAATCGAATCCCTGACGGGAAAACTGCAGAAGCAGATTCAGCTTCTTGATGCGGAACTTGCGGACCCCGCGCTCTACGAGAAAAATCCGGCCAAGGCCGCCGAGAAGGCCAAGCTCCGCTCCATGGCCGTCGACAAGCTCAACGACGCCGAGGAGCAATGGCTGGAGCTTTCCTCCGAATACGAGGAGGCGATGGCCGGCTGATCCCGGCCTCGCCTACAAGAAATGCCTGAAAAACAGGCAGATAGCCGGCTGCACACCCCTACGACGAAAGTCGTAGACGAGGCTTTCCGGCTTCTTCGTTCCGCGGCTTGAAACACCCCTCCCGACATGGTTAGCTCCCGCGTGATGACACGAGGGCGGGTGAAAACACCCGTTCGCCATTGGGAGGAAACTATGGATCGTCGTTCATTCATCAAGAAAGCCGGTTTGGCTGGCGTCGGCGGTGCGGCCGCCACGGTGCTTGCCGCCCCCGCGCTCGCGCAGAGCAACCCGAAGATCAACTGGCGTCTCGCCTCGTCCTTCCCCAAGTCGCTCGACACGATCTATGGCGGCGCGGAAGTGCTGTCGAAATACGTGTCCGAGGCGACGGACGGCAATTTCCAGATCCAGGTTTTCGCCGCCGGCGAAATCGTGCCCGGCCTGCAGGCCGCTGACGCCGCCGCCGCCGGCACCGTGGAAGCGGCCCATACCGTTTCCTACTACTACTGGGGCAAGGACCCCGTCTGGGCGCTCGGCGCGGCCGTGCCCTTCGCGCTCAATGCGCGCGGCATGAACGCCTGGCAGTACCATGGCGGCGGCATCGATCTCTTCAACGAATTCCTCGCCACGCAGGGCCTCGTCGGCTTCCCCGGCGGCAATACCGGCGTGCAGATGGGCGGCTGGTTCCGCAAGGAAATCAAGACCGTCGCCGACATGCAGGGCCTGAAGATGCGCATCGGCGGCTTCGCCGGCAAGGTCGTCGAAAAGCTCGGCGTCGTGCCGCAGCAGATCGCCGGCGGCGACATCTATCCCTCGCTCGAAAAAGGCACCATCGACGCCGCCGAATGGGTCGGCCCCTATGACGACGAGAAGCTCGGCTTCTACAAGGTCGCGCCCTACTACTACTATCCCGGCTGGTGGGAAGGCGGCCCGACGGTGCATGCCATGTTCAACAAGGCGGCCTTCGACGGCCTGCCGAAGGCCTATCAGTCGCTGCTGCGCACGGCGTGCCAGGCGACCGACGCCAACATGCTGCAGAAATACGACTACCTGAACCCCGCGGCCATCAAGCGCCTCGTCGCCGCCGGCGCGAAGCTGAGCCCGTTCAGCCAGGAAATCCTGTCGGCCTGCTTCGACGCGTCCAACGAGGTCTATGCCGAGATGGAAGCCTCGAACCCGACCTTCAAGAAGATCTGGGACTCGATCAAGGCCTTCCGCGGCGAGTACTACCTCAATGCCCAGATCGCCGAATACAACTACGACACCTTCATGATGATCCAGCAGCGCAGCAACAAGCTGTAAGCGGATCGGCATCGAAGTGGAAACGAACCCCGGGGCTTCCCCGGGGTTTTTCTTTGCGCCGGTCGCGGTCAGGCGGAAGGGCCGGAAAGCCTCTTCTCGAAGAACACGCGCTTGAAGCCGTCCTCCGCGCGGCGCGCCACCTCGACATAGCCGAGCCTTGGATAGATCGCGAGATTTTCCGCCATCTTCTCGTTCGTGTAGAGATGGACGGCGGAAAGGCCGCGCCGCAGCGTCTCCGCCTCGCAGAAGGCGATCAGCGCCTTGCCGACGCCGCGCCCGGCCGCCTCCGGCAGCACGGCGACGCTTTCCAGCAGCATGTGGTCGCCGTCGGGCAGGAAGATGATGAAGCCCAGGAAGGTACCGCCCTCCACCGCGACATGCACCGTGCCGGCCGCAATCTCCGCGGCGAAATCGGCAAGCATCGGCGCGGGCTTGCGGCCGATGGCGGCGACGTAGCGCGCATAGGCCTTTTCGGCGCAGTCGCGGATTTCAGCCTCGTCGTCCGGCCGGGCAAGCCTGATCATTGCTGTCTCTCCCCTCGTCCCGCTCCGTCATGCCTGCGGTCAGACGGGATGTATCATAGGCCCGACATGCCGGCGATGGCCGTGCAGGCGGCATTGCCACCGTTATGGCCGAGACAGGGTAACGTTACTGGAGCGCGTCCGTGCGCCGCGCTCCACCGGCCCTGCCGCAGGGCGGGATCGCCTATTTGGTGACCGTCAGCGTCGCGTGCATGCCGGCCTCGAAGTGACCCTTGATGTTGCACAGGAGAAGATAGGATCCGGGCTGAAGCTTCGCCTTGAGCTGTCCATCCCCGCCGGGCTTGAGGTCGGCGACCTCGCCCAAGGACTTCAACTGCTTTTCGTCGACGCGGTGTTTTCCGGGGAGCACATCGACCTTCTGCACCGGCGATTTCAGCCTGACCAGCACCATTTCATGCACTTCCGAAATAGCATCGTTGTGCACCTTGAAGATCGTCTCACCGGCCTTGACCGTCGACTGGCTGAGCGTCAGCGTCATCGGCCCGCCGCCTTCGCCGCCCTCGATGACGCTGACCGTGGTTGCCGCAAAGACGGGCGTCGCCGCCGTAACCACGACCATGGCTGCAAGCATGCTGCGGATGAATGTCATTTCGATTCCTCGGTTGATCACCGGCGTGACCTACGAAGGCAAGCTGACAGCGTGCTGAACAGTGCGCGGGCCGCCCCGACCGTGCCGTCTCCCATGGTCGCCCCCCCCATGATCGCCCCCCATGATCGGCCCAGCAAAAAACCGCCCGCAACGGGGTTGCGGGCGGTTCGTCGGGACTGGCAGTCGCGCCTGCCGTCAGTTGAAGGACGGCGGGCTCGAAAGGTCGGTGGCGGGCTTCTGCTCCGTGCCCTGCTGGCCGCCCTCGGCCGGCTTTTCGCCGCCGCTATCGAGCGGGTTGCCGGCGGGAAGCTGCAGGCCGCCCGGCAGGCCGAGGCCGCCGCCGCCATCGGGCAGGGTCATGCCGGTGCCGAAGCCGGGAACCTCGATCTTGATGGTCGCCGGATCGACGCCGCTGCCCTCGCCCTTGTAGTGCATGACCATGCTCGGGAAGAGGATCGTGAGGCCGACCATGACGATCTGGATGCAGACGAAGGGCACGGCCCCCCAGTAGATCTGCCCGGTCGTCACCGGCTGGGTCACCTTGCCCGTCACCTTGTCGAGATAGGGCACCTTGGCGGCGACCGAGCGCAGGTAGAAGAGCGCGAAACCGAAGGGCGGATGCATGAAGCTCGTCTGCATGTTGATGCCGAGCAGCACGCCGAACCAGATAAGGTCGATGCCGAGCTTGTCGGCGGCCGGCGCGAGCAGCGGCACGATGATGAAGGCGAGTTCGAAGAAATCGAGGAAGAACGCCAGGAAGAAGACCAGCAGGTTCACCGCGATCAGGAAGCCCGTCTCGCCGCCCGGCAGCGAGACCAGCAGGTGCTCGACCCACAGATGCCCGTTCACGCCGTAGAAGGTGAGCGAGAAGACGCGGGCGCCGATGAGGATGAAGAGCACGAAGGCCGACAGGCGCGTGGTGGCCGTCAGTGCCGAGCGCACCACGTCCAGGGTGAGCCGGCCCTTGGCCGCGGCCATGAACAGCGCGCCGACCGCGCCCATGGCGCCGCCTTCCGTCGGCGTCGCGATGCCGAGGAAGATCGTGCCGAGCACGAGGAAAATCAGCGCCAGCGGCGGGATCAGCACGATGATGACCTGCTGGGCAAGCCGCGACATCATGTTGATGTTCATCGTCTTGTCCGCCAGCGCCACGACATAGATGAAGATGACGCCGACGGTCGCGCCGAGAATGTCGGCATTCTCGCCATGGGTCGGCGAGAGATAGACATGGGCGGCATAGGCGATGCCGGCGGCGACGGCGAGCGCGATGAACAGCGACGTGACGCCCGAGCCGAGCGAACGCGCCTCCAGCGGCAAGGCCGGCATGGAGTTCGGCCGGATGATCGACATGATCAGCACGTAGCCCATGTAGAGGCCGGTCAGGACGAGGCCCGGAATGAGCGCGCCGGCATACATGTCGCCGACCGAGCGGCCAAGCTGGTCGGCAAGCACGATCAGCACGAGCGAGGGCGGGATGATCTGGGCGAGCGTGCCGGAAGCGGCGATGACGCCCGAGGCGATCGACCGGTCATAACCGTAGCGCAGCATGATCGGCAGCGAGATCAGGCCCATGGCGATGACCGAGGCGGCGACGACGCCGGTGGTGGCCGCCAGCAGCGCGCCGACGAAGATGACCGCATAGGCAAGACCGCCGCGGATGGGGCCGAAGAGCTGGCCGATCGTGTCGAGCAGGTCCTCGGCCATCCCGGAGCGTTCGAGCACGATGCCCATGAAGGTGAAGAAGGGGATGGCCAGCAACGTGTCGTTCGACATCACCCCCCATAGCCGTTCCGGCATCGCGTTGAGCAGCGGCCAGGAGAGATTGATCGAATCGGACAGCGGCGCGAGTTCCACGCCGATGACGAAGAAGAGCAGACCGTTCGCCGCGAGCGAGAACGCCACCGGATAGCCCAGCAGCAGGAACACGATCAGCGACACGAACATGATCGGCGCGAGATTTTCCGCAATGAACTCGATCATGCGCCCTTCTCCTCGGCTGCAACGTCAAGCGGTGCGTGGGTGGGCACGTAGGGGGTCGGGTCCTCCAGGTCGCCGCGCATGATGGCGAGCTTCTTGATGATTTCCGACACGCCCTGGAAGGCGAGCAGCACGAAGCCGGCGAGCAGGATGGCCTTGGCCGGCCAGACGATGAGGCCGCCGGCGCTGGAGGAGCCCTCGCCCGAGCGATAGGACATCAGCACATAGGGCACGAGGAAATAGACCATCAGCAGCACGAAGGGCATCAGGAACAGGAGATGGCCGAGCAGGTCGATCCAGTGCTGCACCCGGCGGGAAAACTTGCCGTAGACGACGTCGATGCGGATATGCTCGTTCTGCGCCAGCGTATAGGCGGCGGCCAGCATGAAGGCCCCGCCGAACAGGTACCATTGCGCCTCGAGCCAGGCATTGGACGATATGTTGAAAACCTTTCGGACGATGGCGTTTCCGGCGCTGACAAGCACGGCGACGAGGATCAGCCAGCCAACGGCCTTTCCGATATTTTCCGTGATAGCGTCGATGAGCCGGCTGAAAACCAGCAGCGTTTTCATGAGAACTCCTCCCCGCCCGGCGTGTTATTGCTTTGGTGCCAGGCACCGTCAGAGTGCCGATTTCAGGCCTCGTTTCAAGTCCACGGCCCTGTTTTCCCGGTCTTAGCGGCGGCATTAGACGAAAGGCGAAGACGGCATTTGGGCAGATGCACAAACGGTAGGCAGAAGACGGCGCAAGGGCGCTCTTGCCCCCGCCGAAGGTTCTGCTAAAACAACGGCCGATTTGTCATACAAATGAGGGCGGAGACATGTCACCGATCAATCTCGCAATCGTCGGCGTCGGCAAGATCGTGCGCGACCAGCATCTTCCGGCCGTTGCCGGCAATGGCGACTACCGGCTGATCGCCGCGGCGAGCCGGCACGGCACGGTCGACGGCATCGACAATTTCAAGTCGATCGACGCCATGCTGGCGGCGGTCCCTGCCATCGACGCCGTCTCACTGTGCATGCCGCCGCAATATCGCTACGAGGCGGCCGAAAAGGCGCTTTCGGCGGGAAAACATGTCTTCCTGGAAAAGCCGCCGGGCGCGACGCTCTCCGAGGTCGCCGACCTCGAGGCGCTTGCCGCCGCCAGGGGCGTGTCGCTCTTTGCAAGCTGGCATTCGCGTTATGCGCCGGCCGTCGAGGCGGCGAAGGCCCTCCTCGCCGGCACGACGATCCGCTCCATGCGGGTAATCTGGAAGGAAGACGTGCGCCACTGGCATCCCAACCAGGACTGGATCTGGCAGGCCGGCGGTCTCGGCGTGTTCGACCCCGGCATCAATGCGCTGTCCATCGTCACCCATATCCTGCCGCGCCCGGTCTTCATCACCGCCGCGACGCTGGAATTCCCGGAAAACCGCGACGCGCCCATCGCCGCGTCCATGACCTTCTCCGACGCGAAAGGCCTCGACCTTGCGGCCGAGTTCGACTGGCGCCAGACGGGCAAGCAGAGCTGGGACATCGTGGCGGAAACCGATGCCGGCCGCATGGTGCTCTCCGAGGGCGGCGCGAAACTCTCCGTCGACGGAAAGCTGGTGCATGACGAACCGGAGCAGGAATATCCGATGCTCTACAGGCGCTTTGCCGAGATCGTGAAGGCCGGGACGTCGGATGTCGACCTCGCCCCCCTCCGCCACGTCGCCGACGCCTTCATGCTCGGGCGGCGCAAGTTCGTCGACGCCTTCCACGATTAAGAAAAAGGCCCTCCGCACGGAGGGCCTTTTCATTTGTCCCGATCCCTTTGCATCGATCAGGCCGCGGCGGCGACCGGGCGCGACCCCGGCCGCCGGAGCAGCAGCACCGAGAGCGCGGCCAGCACGCACATCAGGCCGGCGATCTGCAGGGCGGGCATATAGGTGTCGTAGTCGCTCTTGAGAGTGCCGGCGCCGAAGGCGGCGGTGGCGGCGCCCAGCTGGTGGCCGGCGAAGACCCAACCGAAGACCAGCCCGGCCTTCTCGCGGCCGAAATTCTCCGCCGCCAGCTTGACGGTCGGCGGCACCGTCGCGACCCAGTCGAGGCCGTAGAAGACGGCGAAGACCGAGAGTTCCAGCATGCTGAAACCGGAGACCGACAGGTAGAGCAGCGACAGGCCCCGAAGACCGTAGAACCAGAAGAGCAGGAAGCGGTTGTCGTAGCGGTCGGACAGCCAGCCGGCGAAGACGGTGCCGATGAAATCGAAGATGCCGATGACCGCGAGCGTGCCCGCCGCCGTGACCGCCGCCATGCCGAAATCGCCGCAGATCGAGATCCAGTGGGTCTGGATGAGGCCGTTGGTCGACAGGCCGCAGACGAAGAACGTGCCGAACAGCACCCAGAAGACCGGGTTGCCGGAGACGCTGCGCAGGGTGACGAGCGGGGCGAGCAGCGTGGCGCCGAGGGAATGGTCCTGCCGGGGCGGCACGGCGACGGCCGTCTCGCCATAGGCCGGCAGGCCGACATCGGCCGGGTGATCGCGCATCAGGAGAAGCACGAGCAGCATGGCGGCGGCGATGACGGCGACGGAGAGCGTCAGCGCCGCGCGCCAGCCATAGGCCTCCGTCAGCGCGGCGAGCAGCGGCAGGAAGACGAGCTGGCCGGTGGCGTTGCTGGCCGTCATCAGGCCGACGACGAGACCGCGGCGCTTGGAAAACCAGCGCGTCGCGACCGTAGCGCCCAGCACCAGCGCCGTCATGCCGGTGCCGACGCCGATCACCACGCCCCACAGCAGCAGGAGCTGCCAGACCTCGGCCATGAAGAAGGAGGCGACGATGCCGCCCATGATGAGGGCGAGCGCGCTGGCCACCACCTGGCGGATGCCGAAATGGTTCATGAAGGCGGCGGCGAAGGGGCCGAGCAGGCCGAACAAAACCAGCCGCACCGCCATGGCGGAGGAAATGTCGGCGATGTCCCAGCCGAATTCCTCGTGCAGCGGCTGAATCATGACGCCCGCCGAGCCCATGGCGCCGGCCGTCGCCAGCATGGTGAGGAAGGTGGTCGCGGCGACCACCCAGCCATAGTGGAGATTTCGGCGCGCCATCCATCGGGCGAGGCTTGCGGAGACCATGGTCGACGTTCCTTTCATAGTGCCGCCGATGCGGCTGGCTTTTCGTGATGCCGCCGGTTCGGCGGGTTTTCCGGGTATCTGCCCGCAGATACGGGCAGATACCCCTTTCCTGTCAAAAAAACTCAGAGCGCGGCGAGAAGCCGCCGCAACTGTTCGGCGCCGTCGGGCCCGAGGCGCGATTCGATGCCCGCCTGGACGCCATCCCACAGCGGTGCGCCTTCCGTCAGCACCGCCTGCCCCGCCTCGCTCACCGTCAGCGTGGCCTCGCGCTGGTCCTTGCCGGGGCGAATATCCACCAGCCCCATGCGCTCCAGCACCTTGGCATTGCGCCCCACCGTCGAGCGGTCGAGTTCGACGCGCTGGCCAAGATCGGTCAGCGACACCGGCGCCATGCGGTTGATGTTCCGCAGCAGGCTGAATTGCGCAATGTTCACGCCAAGCGGCTGCAGCGCCTCGTCATAGTAGGACGAGACGCGGCGCGAGGCCTTGCGCAAGACGATGCAGTGGCAGAGGTCCTTGGTCATGTCGCGGGTATATACCCATGAATGCCCCGCGCGCAAGAGGGTGCGCGCGACCGCCGCCCTCTCCCGGCGGCGGTCCACGCCCGATCGTGTCGGAGAATGCGATGGATCAGGCCTTCTTCGCCCAGCGCCCGTCGCTGTTCTGCTGCCAGTAGGTGAGCGTGTGGCCCTCGCCCTTCAGGCGCTTCCAGTGCGCGCGCGCCGTCTCCACCTCGTCCTGGTCGTAGCCGTCGAACATGAAGATGACGCGCTCATAGGCATCGAGCGGCGGCGGCTCGGCGCCGGCGACGAGGAAGCGCACGGTGGCGGCGTTCGGATTGTCGGGCGAAGCCGTCAGCAGCACGGGCTGGTCGGCCGGAAAGGCCTGCTCGTCCGTGCCGTGCGGCAGGAAACTGTCCTCGCGGAAGGTCCACAGATGCGTGTCGAGCGCGTCGCGGCGCTCGGCATCGCCCGCCTGCACGACGACGCGCCAGCCGCGCTCCAGGCTCTTGTCGAGCAGAGGCGGCAGCGCGTCTTCGAGCTTGGATTCCGTCAGGTGATAGAAGAGGACCTCGCTCACCTCTCCCTCACCCCTCGTAATTCGCGCGCACCAGTTCGTCGAGCAGGCGCACGCCGAAGCCGGAGCCCCAGGACTGGTTGATCTCGTCGGTCGGCGAGCCCATGGCGGTGCCGGCGATATCGAGATGCGCCCAGGGCGTGTCCTTGACGAAGCGGTGCAGGAACTGCGCGGCGGTGATCGAGCCGGCATAACGTCCGCCGGTGTTCTTCATGTCGGCGAACTTGCTGTCGATCATCCGGTCGTATTCGCGGCCGAGCGGCATGCGCCACAGGCGCTCGTTGGTGGCAAGGCCGGCGGCCGTCAGGCGCGCGGACAGCGTGTCGTCGTTGGAGAACAGGCCCGCATGGTGGCTGCCGAGCGCCACCATGATCGCGCCGGTCAGCGTCGCGAGGTTGATCATGAACTGCGGCTTGAAGGTCTCGTTGCAGTACCAGAGCGCGTCGCACAGGACGAGGCGGCCTTCCGCATCGGTGTTGATGACCTCGATGGTCTGGCCGGACATCGACTTGACGATGTCGCCGGGGCGCTGGGCATTGCCGTCGGGCATGTTTTCCACAAGGCCGAGAATGCCGACGACATTGGCCTTCGCCTTGCGGGCGGCCAGCGTGTGCATGAGGCCGATGACGGCGGCCGCGCCGCCCATGTCGCCCTTCATGTCTTCCATGCCGGCGGCCGGCTTGATCGAGATGCCGCCCGTGTCGAAGACCACGCCCTTGCCGATGAAGGCGATGGGACGGTCCTTCTCCTTGCCGCCCTTCCACTGCATGATCGCAAGACGCGGCGGACGCACGGAGCCCTGCGCGACGCCGAGCAACGCGGCCATGCCGAGCTTCTTCATCTCGCGCTCGGTGAGGATATCCACCTCGACGCCGAGCTTTTCGAGCGCCTTGGCCTTGTCGGCGAACTCGACCGGGCCGAGCACGTTGGCCGGCTCGTTGACGAGGTTGCGCGCGAGAATCACGCCCTCGGCCACCGCGTCGGACACCTCGTTGGCCTTCTTGGCGGCGCTCGCGACGGCGGTGACGAGCGTCACCTTGACGCTCTTGGCGTTCTTCGCCTCGTCGTCCTCGCCCTTTTTCGTCTTGTAGATATCGAAGCTGTAGACGCCGAGCTGCATGCCGAGCGCGAAGTCCGCCGCGTTCCTGTCGGTAACGGAAACGCCGGGCGCGTCGAGATAGACCGTCGCCTTCTCGGCGCGGCCGATCCGTGCCGCGGCAGCGCCGCCCGCCTTCAGCCAGTCATGGGCCGTCAGCTTGTCCGCCTCGCCGAGGCCGAGCACGAGAATGCGGTCGGCGGATGCGCCGTGCGGGGCGAGAACATCGAGGCTCTTCAAGGCCTTGCCGGTGAATTTCGCCACATCGGCCGCGCGGGCGACGACGCCCTGCGGATCCACCTCGCCGATGCCCGCCGCCTGCCCGCCGGAGATCTGGAGAAGGACGGCGAGGCCGCCGGATGCGCGCGCGCTCTTGGCAAAACCGATGTCGAATTTGGAAGGCATGATTCACTCCGCAGGGGGCCGTACGGCCTTTCGTTCGGCCGCAAAGGCCGCTATTGCCACCAATTCCTTGTCGCTTTTGCGACGCTTGGCAAGATGCGCCCGCTTGTTTAGAGATCGTTAGGCATGCTTGTTCGCCATAAATTTTCCATCCGCGCGCAGACTCTGCGCTATGGCGTCAGCCTCAAGAAAGCTTATATGCCCATTGCAGTTCCGTTGATGGGCGTCGTGGACGCGGGACGAGAACCGCTTGTCGGACGTGCGGACTGAAAGATGAAACTGATCGAGCGCTATATCCTGCGGCGGGCGTCGCTCATGTTCGTCGCCACGCTCCTGCCCCTGCTCGGCATCGTGTGGGTGACGCAGGCCCTCAGCAGCATCAACCTCGTCACCGACAGCGGCCAGTCGATCTTCGCCTTCGTGAAGCTCGCCACCCTCATCCTGCCCTCGGTCATCCCGATCATCCTGCCCTTCGCGCTGGTCATCGGCGTGTCGCAGACGCTGACCGTCATGAACGCCGATTCGGAGCTGACCGTCCTCAATTCGGCCGGCAGCTCGCGCACCACCATCATCCGGCCGATCATGATCCTCGCCGTGGCGATGAGCCTCGTCTCCTTCGCGGTCGACAATTTCGTCGAGCCCTATTCCCGCATGGCCGTGCGCAAGATGATCGCGACCGCCCATGCCGACATGCTCTCCTCCGTCGTGCAGGAAAACACCTTCCGCAAGGTCACCGACGGGCTCTATGTGCAGGTGGCCGAGCGCCGCAACGGCGGCGTGCTGCACGGGCTCTTCGTCGCCGACACGCGCGATCCGCGCTTCGAGATGGTCTATTATGCCCGCGAAGGCGCGGTGGACGAAAACTCCTCCGCCCTCGTGATGAAGGACGGCGAGGTGCACCGCAAGCTGCCGGACGGCAACGTCTCCATCATCAAGTTCGAATCCTACGCCTTCGACCTGGCCGACCTCACGCAGAGCACCGGCACCTCGAACGTGCGCGCCAAGGACCGGGACCTGCCCTATCTCATCCATCCCGACCCCGAAGATCCGCAATACAAGAAAAACCCGGGCGCCTTCACCGCCGAGCTGCACCGCCGCTTCAGCGAATGGCTGTTCCCGGCGGTCTTCGGCCTGATCGCCCTCGTCGTCAGCGCCGACGCCCGCTCGCACCGCGAGGCGCGCATGCATCCGATGATCACGGCGCTGCTCACCGCGCTCTTCGTGCGCTGGGCCAGCTTCTACGCCTCGAACAATGCGGAAGAATCGGTCTATTTCATCCCCGTCATGTATCTGATCCCGATCGTCACGGCCGGCCTTGCCATCCGCTATCTCGCGCGCAACAAGAGCCTTGAAATCCCCGCCACGCTCGGCGAGCGCCTCACGGAACTGCGCGACCGGATTCTGGCGCGCCTGCGGCCGGGCGCCGCCCCCACCGGCGGGAGCGGCACGCCATGATCGGCACGCTCGGCTTCTATTTCTTCCGCCGCTACATCGTCACCACGCTCTGGTTCCTGCTCGGCATCTTCTCGCTGGTCTTCATCATCGACTTTTCCGAAATGTCGAACCGCGTCGGCGCATTGCCGGGCTATACGCTGAGCACCGGCCTTCTCGTCACGGCGCTGCGCATCCCGACGATCCTGATGCAGACCGTGCCCTTCGTCGCGCTCTTTTCCGGCATGGCCGCGCTGATCTCGCTCAACCGGCGCTACGAACTGGTGGTGACGCGCGCGGCCGGCATTTCCGTCTGGCAGTTCCTGCGCCCCTTCGTCGTCGGCGCCTTCCTCTTCGGCCTGCTCGCGGTCCTGACGCTCAATCCGCTCGCCGCCTGGGGAAGCCGGAAGGCTCTGGAGTTCGAAGCATCCTGGGGCGCGACCAATGCGGCGCGCTCGGAAACCTCCATTCCGTGGCTGCGCCAGATCTATGACAAGGACGAGGCGATCATCGGCGCCAAGGCCGTTCTCGACAACGGCACGCGCCTTCTCAACGTCTCGGTTATCCACTTTGATTCCGACAGCCGCATCGTGCTCAGGCAGGACGCCGACTCGGCCACTTTGGAAGATGGTTACTGGCTTCTTAAGAATGTGAACGAAACGCGCAGCGGTGAACTGCCGGTTCGTCTCGCAGAGGTACAGCTTCGTACCAACCTGAAACGGGAGTTCGTTCAGGAGAGTCTGGAAAAGCCTGAAAGCATTGCCTTTTTCGAACTCGGCCGGAAGATCGCGGCGGCAAAGTCCTTCGGCTTCCCGACGAATGCGATGGAAACGCAGTTCCATTCCATGCTCTCGCTGCCGCTGCTCCTGGTTGCGATGACGCTGATCGCAGCCTGTGTATCGTTAAAATTTAGTCGGTTTAATCAATCGCGTGCGGTGATTCTGGGTGGAATCCTGTCAGGCTTCATGCTTTATGTCGTCACCGTGCTTGTGAAGGCATTCGGAAGCAGCGGTGTTGTTCCTCCGTTCGTTGCGGCCTGGCTCCCAGTGGTCGTCGCAATGTCCTTGGGCGCGACGATTCTTCTCCATCAGGAGGACGGCTAGTGGCGGTAGGCGCCCGCAAAACGAATCGGTGGTTGAAAGCCGCCCTGCTTGCAGGTGCGGCCATGTGCGCCCTCATGCCCGCATTCTCCCTGCCCGCTTCCGCGCAGATGACGGACATCTCCACGATGGAACCGAACATCCCGGAAGGTAGCAAGCTGCTGCTCGCATCCAACGAGCTCGTCTATAACAATGACAATCAGACGGTCGTCGCGCGCGGCGCCGTGCAGATCAATTACGGCGGCTACAAGCTCGTCGCCCGCGAGGTCGAATACGACCAGAAGACGGGCCGGCTGAGGGCGCGCGGCAATATCGAACTCGTCGAACCGACCGGCAACCGGGTCTACGGCGAAGAGATGGACCTGTCGGACGATTTCGCCAACGGCTTCGTCAACGCGCTGCGCATCGAGACCACCGACCTCACCAAGCTGGCGGCGACCAGCGGCGAGCGCGTCAACGGCGAGGAGATGATCCTCAACCACGCCGTCTATACCGCCTGCACGCCCTGCGCCACCAACCCGACCCATCGCGGCCTGTGGGAAGTCAAGGCCGAGCGCGTCGTGCAGAACGGCCGCACCCGCACCATCCGCCTCGAGCGCGCGCGCTTCGAGATGTTCGGCAAGCCGATCGCCTATATTCCGGTGCTTGAGCTGCCCGACCACACCGTCAAGCGCAAGACCGGCTTCCTGTTCCCGCGTTTCCGCTACGCGCAAAAGCTCGGCCTCGGCATAACGGCGCCCTATTACATCGCCATCGCGCCCGACATGGACGCGACGCTGTCGCCCACGGTCTTCACCAAGCAGGGCTTCCTCATGGAAGCCGAATTCCGCAAGCGCTTCCATAACGGTCAGATCACGCTGCACGCCGCCGGCATCCGCCAGCTCAGCGCCGATTCGTTCACCAAGAACACCAGCGACTGGGAAGAAGACGGCTTCCGCGGCATGGTCGGCTCGACCGGCAAGTTCCAGATCAATCCGCGCTGGACGTTCGGCTGGAACGTCATGACGCAGACCGACAACAACTTCTCGCGCACCTACGATATCGACGGCTTCAAGGACGATACCTTCGTCAACGAAGGCTATCTGTCGGGCCTCGGCCGCCGCAACAGCTTCGACCTGCGCGCCTTCTATTTCGACGTGCAGGACGCCGATCCGCTGGACAAGGCCGAAAGCAAGCAGGCCATCGTCCAGACGCTCGACCACGAATATATCGTGCCGCAGCCGGTGTTCGGCGGCGAGCTTAGCGTCACGACGAACCTGACCAATATCGAGCGCGATCTCGCCGACACCTACACGGTGGGCGGCAAGGACCGCTTCCGCGGCCTTGAAGGCGGCACCACGCGCCTGACCAGCGAACTGGAATGGAAACGCCAGTTCGTCGTGCCGGGCGGCCTCGTGCTCACCCCCCTTCTCGCCGCCCGCGGCGACATCCACCGCCTCGACATGCGTCCGCCGGGCGCCGGTTATGCCGGCACCTACGAGATGGACGATTCGGCGACCCGCGCCATGCTGACGGCCGGTCTCGAGGCGCGCTACCCGATCCTGGCGACCACCGACACCAGCACGCATCTCTTCGAGCCGATCGCGCAGATCTATGCGCGTCCGAGCGAGGACCTTGCCGGCGGCCTGCCGAACGAGGACGCGCAGAGCTTCGTCTTCGACGCCACCAACCTCTTCGAACGCGACAAGTTCTCGGGCTTCGACCGCATCGAGGGCGGCACGCGCGCCAATCTCGGCATCCGCTATACCGGCACCTTCGACAATGGCGTGCAGCTGCGCAGCATCATCGGCCAGTCCTTCCATCTGGGCGGCGTGAACTCCTTCGCGACGGACGATCTCGTCAATGCCGGCGCCAATTCGGGCCTCGAGACGGACGTTTCCGACTATGTCGGCATGGCGGGCGTCGACCTGCCGAACGGCATTTCGTTCTCCACCCGCGCACGCCTCGACAAGGACAACCTGTCGCTGCGCCGCTCCGACACGTCGCTGCGCTTCGACGGCGCGCGCTTCGAGACGGAGCTGACCTATACGCGCATCGCCTCGCAGCCGCTCTACGGCCTGATCGATTCCGCCAGCGAGGTTCAGGGCGCGGCCGCGTTCAAGTTCCACGACTACTGGTCCGTCTTCGGTTCCATCACCTACGACATCGGCAACCACGTCGTCTCGCGCAATGGCGTCGGCCTGTCCTATGACGACCGCGACACCGTCTTCTCGATCGTCTACGAGCAGACGCGCGACAAATCGAGCAGCGTGGCGAACGACTGGTCGATCGGCGCCCGCCTGATGTTCCGCACCATCGGCGACATCCAGGTCGGCGACACGACGCTCACCGGCTTCTGACGAGCCTGCCGCGGGCTGCTCTTGTCATCGTTTGGCCGCATGTATTATGCACATCCGGGAGAGTTTTCCTCCCGGTCCCCGCGCTTGAGCGGGCGGGAGCGTGCGAAATGGGTTTGAAAAAGGGACTGGCATGATGGGCAGACAATCTCTGGTGCGTTCCGTGATGATGGGCCTCGCGCTCACCGCAGCGGTGACGTTCTCCGCCCCCGTGGGCACCGCTCAGGCTGCAAGCTCGGTTGTCGCGGTCGTCAACAACACGGCGATCACCAGCGGGGATGTCGAACGCCGCGTCAACTTCCTGAAGCTGCAGCGCGCCAAGGGGAACCTGCGCAGCCTCGCCCGGGAACAGCTGATCGAGGATGCGCTGAAGCGCGAGGAAATCACCCGTGCCCGCGCCTCCGTCACCACGACCGAGGTCGACGCGGCCTTCGCGCGCTTTGCCTCCTCCAACAAGATGACGCCCGACCAGCTCGGCAAGATCCTCAGCCAGGCCGGCGTCGGCGCCGAACACTTCAAGCAGTTCATCGCCCTGCAGATGAGCTGGCCGCGCATCGTCAATGCCAAATACGGCCGGACGACCAACGGCAAGTCGCTCGTCGAGCGCATGCAGGAAAACGGCGGCAAGAAGCCGGTGACGACGGAATACTTCCTCAAGCAGGTGATCTTCGTCGTGCCGGAAAAGCGCCGCAACGCCATTCTCGGCAAGCGCAAGGCGGAGGCGGAAGCCTCCCGCTCGAAGTTCCCGGGCTGCGAGGGCGCCAAGGCCTTTGCCGCGACCATGCATGACGTGTCGATCCGCGACCTCGGCCGCGTGCTCGCGCCCGAAATGCCGGCGGACTGGAAGCCGCTGATCGAAAAGGCCAAGGGCCAGACGACCGGCACGCGCGTCACCGAGCGCGGCGTCGAATATCTCGCGATCTGCAAGCAGCGCGAAGTGAACGACGACGTCGCCGCCGAAATGGTCTTCCGCGCCGAGGACCTTGCCAACAGCAAGGGCAACGAGAACGACGAGAACAGCAAGAAGTACCTCGCCGAACTGCGCAAGAAGGCGACGATCACCGAACGCTGACGACAGGCGCCCCGGCCGCGGGGCGCTGACCCACCCCGCCGGCGGTCTCGAAAGCCCCGGCTTCCGTTTCCAAGCAGGTCCGGATCGCGGCGCATGCCGCCCCCGGGACTGCCCTTCCGGCAGGGCCTCATGACGACGACGCACACACCGCCGCTGGCGCTCACCATGGGCGACCCGGCGGGGATCGGGCTGGATATCACCCTTGCCCTCTGGTCGGACCGCAAGACGCTTTCGCTTCCCCCCTTCCTCTTCATCGGCGACGCCGCGGCCCTTGCCGAACGGGCCGCCCTGCTCGGCCTCGACGTCGCGCTCGCTGCGGCGACGCCCGAGACGGCGGCGAGCGTCTTTTCCGATGCCCTTCCGGTCCTCGCCGCCGATTGCGCCGCGCCCGTCGTCGCCGGCGAACCCGATTCCCGCAATGCCGCCGCCATTACCGGCGCCATCGAGACGGCCGTCGCCCTCACCATGGCGGGCCGCACGGCCGCGGTCGTCACCAATCCCATCGCCAAGGCCGTGCTCTACGACGCCGGCTTCGGCTTTCCCGGCCATACGGAATTCCTCGCCGATCTCGCGGCAAAGGCGACGGGCGAAGAAGCCCTCCTGCCCGTCATGCTGCTGGCCGGACCGAAGCTGCGCGCCGTGCCCGTCACCATCCACATCCCGCTGAAGGACGTGCCGGAGGCGCTGACGGAAGACCTCATCGTCGAGACCGCCGTCATCACCGAACGGGACCTTCGCCAGCGCTTCGGCATAACCCGGCCGCGCCTTGCGATTGCCGGCCTCAACCCGCATGCCGGCGAAGGCGGCGCGCTGGGGCTGGAGGACGATGCTATCGTGCGCCCGGCGGTCGAACGCCTGAAGGCCGCCGGCATTTCGGCCGTCGGCCCGCTTCCGGCCGACACGATGTTCCACGACGCCGCCCGCGCGAGCTATGACGTGGCGCTCTGCATGTATCACGACCAGGCGCTGATCCCGGCCAAGGCGCTCGGCTTCGACGATTCCGTCAATGCGACGCTCGGCCTGCCCTTCATCCGCACCTCGCCGGACCACGGCACGGCCTTCGCGCTCGCCGGCAAGGGCGTCGCCAGGCCCGACAGCCTGCTGGCGGCGCTCAGCCTTGCGGCCGTGCTTGCCGCGCATGAACGCAACACGAAGGAGACGGCGTAATGGCTGCCCTCGACGGACTTCCGCCGCTGCGCGACGTCATCCAGCGCCATGGGCTGGATGCCAAGAAGGCGCTCGGCCAGAACTTCCTGCTCGATCTCAACCTCACGCAGAAGATCGCCCGCACGGCCGGCCCCATAGAGAACCATACGGTGATCGAGGTCGGCCCCGGCCCGGGCGGCCTGACGCGCGCCATCCTCGCGCTCGGCGCAAAGCGCGTCATCGCCATCGAGCGGGACGCCCGCTGCCTGCCGGCGCTGGCGGAGATTTCCGACCACTATCCGGGCCGCCTGACGGTCATCGAGGGCGATGCCCTGAAGACCGATTTCGAGGCGCTGGCGCCCGGCGAGCCGGTGCGCATCATCGCCAACCTGCCCTACAATGTCGGCACGCAGCTTCTCGTCAACTGGCTGCTGCCCAAGACTTGGCCACCCTTCTGGGACTCGCTGACGCTGATGTTCCAGCGCGAGGTGGGCCTGCGCATCGTCGCCGAAGAGAACGACGACCACTATGGCCGCCTCGGCGTGCTCTGCGGCTGGCGCACGGATGCGCGCATGGCCTTCGACGTGCCGCCGCAGGCCTTCACGCCGCCGCCGAAGGTCACGTCCTCGGTCGTGCATCTGGAACCTGTGCCCAATCCGCTCGCCTGCGATGTCTCCGCCCTCGAACGCGTCACCCACGCCGCCTTCGGCCAGCGCCGCAAGATGCTGCGCCAGAGCGTCAAATCCCTCGGTGGCGAGACCCTGCTGGCCAAAGCCGACATCGACCCGCAGCGCCGCGCCGAGACGCTGAGCGTCGAAGAATTCGTCCGGCTGGCCAACGCGCTCTAAGAGGCGCCGCCTCCCTTCCTGAATTCCCTCACCCCTCTCCTCCGTCACCCCGGCCTTGAGCCGGGGTCCAGCACGCTCGCGTCCGCGAGCGCGAAAGACTCCCGTCACCAGATGCGAGGCGTCCTCTCGCCGCGCGGACGCGCGGCGGCTGGATCCCGGCTCAAGGCCGGGATGACGGAGGAGAGGTTCGTGCGCAGGGTATGAAGCCCTGTGCGGAGAATGAACCGCAAGCGCGAAGCACGGCGGCCAAGGCCGCGGTTACTCGACCGACTCGCCTCAGCCCCGCTGCACGGCTGGCTAACGCGCCAGGGGCCGCGCCGCCCCGAAGCCTCCGGAGCGATCCGCTTCCCTCTCCTCCGTCACCCCGGACTTGATCCGGGGTCCAGCGCGCTCGCGTCTGCGAGCGCGAAAGACTCCCGTCACCAGATGCGAGGCGTCCTCTCGCCGCGCGGACACGTGGCGGCTGGATCCCGGTGCAAGGCCGGGATGACGGAGGAAAGGTTGATGCGCAGGGAATGACGATGCGGCTGTTTCGCCGCATCCGTGCGGGTATGGCACGCAAAGGCAGCGGCCGCATCGGCGAGCAAGGCAAAGGCGGCGGCGTGGCCGCGCAGAGGCGGCCGCGTGGGCGGGCGCAGGCGGCGGCCGCTTGGCCGCCCCCCCCTTCAGAGCACCGGCTTTTCCGTCACCAGTTGGGTCACGAAGTCGAACAGGCCGTGGCGGCGGTCGCGGCGCAGGCGTTCGGCCTTGACGATGCTCTGCACGGCGTCGAAGGCGACCGACAGGTCGTCGTTGAGGATGACGTAGTCGTATTCCCGCCAGTGCTCGATTTCCGCGCGGGAATTGGCGAGACGGGTCTGGATGACCTCTTCCGTGTCCTCGGCGCGGCGGTGCAGGCGCGATTGCAGCTCGGTCATCGAGGGCGGCAGGATGAAGATGGAGACGACGTCGGCCGGCATCTTTTCCTGCAGCTGCTGGGCGCCCTGCCAGTCGATGTCGAACAGCATGTCGCGGCCCTTGCCCATCGCCTCTTCCACCGGCTCGCGCGGCGTGCCGTAGAAATTGCCGTGCACCTCGGCCCATTCCAGCAGCGCGTCGCTGTCGCGCAGCCGCTCGAATTCCTTGTGGTTGATGAAGTGGTAGTGCCGGCCGGCGATCTCGCTGGCCCGGCGCTGGCGCGTCGTCACGCTCACCGACAGGCTGAGGCCCGGATCGGCCTCCAGCAGGTTGCGGGCGATGGTCGACTTGCCGGCGCCCGACGGCGAGGAGATGACGAGCATCAGCCCGCGGCGCTCGATATGGATCTGCTTCGACGGTTCGGCCATGGCCTACTCCAAATTCTGGACCTGTTCGCGGAACTGGTCGATGACGACCTTCAGTTCGATGCCTGCAGCCGTTACAGCAGCGGCGTTCGACTTGGAACAGATCGTATTCGATTCCCGGTTAAATTCCTGTGCGAGAAAATCGAGCTTGCGGCCGATCGGCCCGCCCTCGGCGATGAGTTCGCGCGCGGCCGCGACATGCGCCTTCAGCCGGTCGATCTCCTCGCGCAGGTCCGCCTTGGTGGCGAGCAGCGCCGCCTCCTGGTGCAGCCGGTCGCGGTCGAGCGCGCTCGCCCCCTGCATCAAAAGCGCGACCTGCCCGGCCAGCCGCTCGGCAATGGCCGCAACGCCGCGCGAAGGATCGGCCTCCACCGTCGCCGTCAGTGCCTCGATGCGGGCGACCTGGCCGAGCAGCACGCCGGCAAGCGCCGCGCCTTCCTTGCGCCGCATCTCGGCAAGGCGGGTAACCGCCTCGGCAAAGCCCGCCCGGATGTCGCCGTCGCGCGCCGTGCGCTCCGCCTCGCTCTCCTCCGCCTCGCGGAAATCCACGACGCCGCGCATGGTCAGCAGCGTGTCGAGCTTGACCGGGGCGGGATCGACGATGCCGGCGAGCTGGTCGCGCAGCGCCAGCACGGCGGCGAGCGCCCGCTGGTTGACGACAGCCTCGATCTGCGCCTCGCTGACGCCCGCGGCAAGACCGATCTGGATATTGCCGCGCGAGAAGGCCTCGCCCGCCAGCCGCCGCACATCGGCCTCCAGCGCCTCGAAGCCGGGCGGCAGGCGCAGGCGCAGGTCGAGGCCCTTGCCGTTGACCGAGCGCAGCTCCCAGGCCCAGCGCGTGCGTCCGCTGGTTCCCTCGACCCGCGCAAAGCCGGTCATCGATTGTAATGTCATGTCAGCCTCCAATGGCGCCTTGCCGCGGCGGGGCCGGGAACGGGCAGCCGGATGCGCGCGGCAGGCGCGCCATCGTGGCTGCCAAAGTGAAGCAGTTTCACGGCGTTGGAAACCTGCGGGACCGCCGAACCGCCCGCGATCCACATCAAAGGTGAGGCCGGAAAACAAAACGGCCCCGGACGCGGACGCCGGGGCCATGGTCTCGTGCCGTCCGTCCCGTTTACTGGGACGTTGTGGCCTCGGTTTCCTTGGCGGCTTCCGCCGCCTTTTCCGCTTCCAGCTTGCGCCAGCGGCGGACATTCTGGTTGTGCTCGTCCAGCGTCTCGGCGAAGACGTGGCCGCCCGTGCCGTCGGCGACGAAGTAGAGGTCGGAGGTGCGCGACGGGTTGGCGACGGCCTCCAGCGCGGCGCGGCCCGGATTGGCGATCGGCGTCGGCGGCAGACCCTTGATGATATAGGTGTTGAACGGCGTCTGCTTTTCGAGGTCCGACTGGAAGATCGGCCGGTCGGCCGGTTTGCCCTCGCCGCCGAAGATGCCGTAGATGATCGTCGGGTCGGACTGCAGGCGCATGCCCTTTTCGAGACGGTTGAGGAACACCGAGGCGACGCGCGAGCGCTCGTCGGCGCGGCCCGTTTCCTTCTCGACGATGGAGGCGAGCGTGACGAATTCCTCGCGCGTGGCGATCGGCAGGTCGTCGTCGCGCCGCTCCCAGATCTGGTCGATCAGCGCCTTCTGCGCGTCGAGCATCTGGTGCAGGATATCGGCGCGCTTGGTGCCACGTGAGAACTTGTAGGTGTCGGGCATCAGCGAGCCCTCGACCGGCAGGTCCTGCGGCAGTTCGCCTTCCAGCACCGGGTCCTCGGTCAGGCGCTTGAACACCTGCTTGACCGTCAGGCCCTCCGGCACGGAGACGCTGTAGAGGATCGACTTGCCGGACTTCAGCAATTCGACGATCTCGCGCATCGAGGCGCCGGCCTTGATCTCGTATTCGCCGGCCTTCAGCGTCTCGCCGTCGAGATAGACGCGCGAGAGCACGCGGAAGACGCGGCTGTCGCTGATGATGTTGTTGCGCTCGAGATTGGCGGCGATCTCGTTCGTGCCGGCCCCGCCGCGCACGATGAAGTTCGTGTTGGCCGTCAGCGGCCCCTGCTCGTCATAGCTCTTGACGCCGTAGTAGAAGATGCCGACGCCGATGATCGTGGCGAAGACGACCACGGTCATGACGAAATTCAGGAAGATGACGACCTGGCTGCGGGCCTTGCGCGAGCGGCGACGGCTCGGCGGCTCCGGCACCTGTTCGGGCCTGAGGGCTTCTTTGGCGGATTTGGGGATGATGCGCGGCTGGCCGGAAGCCTCGCCACGGCCAAACTGCGTCTCGCCGGATTCGTTCGTGTCGCTCACGGACTGTCCTCATGGGTTCGGGTATTGCCCGCTGTGTTCAACAGAGCAATACGGCAAAAGCAGGGTGTGCGGCGCGCCGGGGCAAGGCCCGGTCCAGGTCAGGCGTCGTAGCGCTTGAGAACCAGCGATGCGTTCGTTCCGCCGAAGCCGAACGAGTTGGACAGCGCCACGTTGATCTCGCGCTTGCGGGCCTTGTGGGGCACCAGGTCGATCGCCGTCTCGACGTCTGGATTGTCGAGGTTCAGCGTCGGCGGGGCGATATTGTCACGGATCGCCAGCGCGGTGAAGATTGCCTCGACGGCACCGGCCGCCCCCAGAAGATGGCCGATGGCCGACTTGGTGGACGACATGGAGATGCGGGACGCCGCATCGCCGACAAGGCGCTCGACGGCGCCAAGCTCGATCGTGTCGGCCATGGTGGAGGTGCCATGCGCGTTGATGTAGTCGAGTTCGCTCGCCGGAATGCCGGCGCGCTTCAGCGCCATGGTCATGCAGCGGAACGCGCCGTCGCCATCCTCGGAGGGCGCGGTGATGTGGAAGGCGTCGCCGGACAGGCCATAGCCGATCACTTCGGCATAGATCTTGGCGCCGCGGGCTTTCGCGTGTTCCAGCTCTTCCAGAACGACGATGCCGGCGCCCTCGCCCATGACGAAGCCGTCGCGGTCGCGGTCATAGGGACGGGATGCGGCGGTCGGGTCGTCGTTGCGGGCGGTCGACAGCGCCTTGCAGGCGGCAAAGCCGGCCAGCGAGATGCGGCAGATCGGCGATTCGGCGCCGCCCGCCACCATGACGTCGGCGTCGCCGAGCGCGATCAGGCGGCTCGCGTCGCCGATCGCATGCGCGCCGGTCGAGCAGGCCGTGACGACGGAATGGTTGGGGCCGCGCAGCTTGTGCTTGATCGACACCTGGCCCGAGGCGAGGTTGATCAGGCGGCCGGGAATGAAGAAGGGCGAGATGCGGCGGGGGCCCTTGTCGCGCAGCGTATAGCCGGCCTCGACGATGCCTTCGAGGCCGCCGATGCCCGAGCCGATCAGCACGCCGGTCGCGATCTGGTCCTCGTTGGTCTTGGGATGCCAGCCGGCATCGGCAAGCGCCATGTCGGCCGCCGCCACCGCATAGATGATGAACGGGTCGACCTTACGCTGTTCCTTGGGCTCCATCCACTGGTCGGCATTGTAGGTGCCGTCGGTGCCGTCGCCGAGCGGAATGGAGCAGGCGATCTTTGCGGGGAGATCCTCGACCTCGAAGGTCGTGACTTTGGCGGCGCCGCTGCGGCCTTCCAGAAGCCGGCTCCAGGTCACTTCGGTGCCACAGCCAAGCGGTGATACCATGCCGGTACCCGTGATAACGACACGCCTCATCGTCCGTGATCCACCCTTTGTATTCTCGTATCCGTTGCCTCGTGACGAGGTGGGCCTCCCGCAGGAGACCGGGACGGGCCGCCGAAGGCGGCCCGTCGGCAATCAAATCAGGCCTGGGCCTTCTCGATGAACTTGACGGCGTCGCCGACCGTCAGGATCGAGTCGGCAGCGTCGTCCGGGATCTCGACGCCGAACTCTTCTTCAAACGCCATGACCAGTTCGACGGTGTCGAGCGAGTCCGCGCCAAGATCATCGATGAAGCTTGCGCCTTCGCTGACCTTTTCGGCGTCAACGCCCAGATGATCAATGACAATTTTCTTTACGCGTTCTGCGATATCGCTCATGTCGGATTCCTCGACCTTTGTTTTTGATCGGTGCCTGTCACGGCACCGGACACTCAACACGCCCGATGTGCCTCAAGAACACATCCGGCAATCCCTTCAACCGGCAATGCGGGATCGACGATCCTGTTGCGTATCGCCCGATCGCTCAGGCTTTTGCCGGTCGACTGCTGGCAGTCATGGCCCGATTAACACGGTTTATGCCTGCCGCAAAGCCTGAAAATGGCCGGTGCGCCAGCGGTCAACATGCAATTTATGCTGCTTCGCCGGGCGCTTGGGGCCAGGTTCAGATCATCGCCATGCCGCCGTTGACGTGCAGCGTCTGGCCCGTCATGTAGGCGGCTTCCGAGGAAGCGAGGTAAGCGACGGCCGAGGCGACTTCCGCGCCGGTGCCCATGCGCTTCATCGGGATCGCTCCCATGATCGCTTCCTTCTGCTTGTCGTTCAGCTTGCCGGTCATCGCGCTTTCGATGAAGCCCGGGGCGACGCAGTTGACCGTGACGTTGCGGGTCGCGATTTCCTGGGCCAGCGACTTGGTGAAGCCGATCATGCCGGCCTTGGAGGCGCAGTAGTTCGCCTGGCCCGGATTGCCGGTGACGCCGACCACGGAGGTGATGTTGATGATGCGGCCATAGCGGCGGCGCATCATCGGATGGGTCAGTTCGCGCGTCAGGCGGAAGACCGCCGTCAGGTTCACTTCCAGAAC
This sequence comes from Shinella sp. G-2, assembly GCF_050172695.1. NCBI lineage: Bacteria > Pseudomonadati > Pseudomonadota > Alphaproteobacteria > Hyphomicrobiales > Rhizobiaceae > Shinella > Shinella sp. G-2. The sequence goes on from NZ_JBBEYH010000002.1 coordinate 404,435, forward strand.
CGCGTCCCAGTCCTCGTCGCTCATGCGCACGAAGAGGCCGTCCTTGGTGATGCCGGCATTGTTGACGAGGATGTCGACGCCGCCAAGCTCGGCCTCGGCCTTTTCGCCCAGCGCCTTCACTTCGGCGCGGTCGGAAAGGTTGGCCGGGAAGATGTGCACGCGTTCGCCGAGTTCGCCGGCAAGCGTTTCCAGCTTTTCGACGCGGGTGCCGTGCAGGCCGACAACGGCGCCCTGGGCGTGAAGCATGCGGGCGATCTCTTCGCCGATGCCGCCGGATGCGCCGGTAACGAGAGCCTTGCGGCCGGAAAGATCAAACATGGTTCCGTTCCTTTATAGAGGGATCAGCCGATGAGCGCTGCAAGCGCGCTGTCGATGTCGGCGGGCGTGTTGACGGCGATGCCGGTGACGGACTTGTCGATGCGGCGCGCAAGGCCGGTCAGGACCTTGCCGGAGCCAACCTCGTAGAGCGTCGTGACATCGTTCTTGCCGAACCATTCCACCGTCTCGCGCCAGCGGACCTGGCCCGTGACCTGCTCGACGAGCAGGCGCACGATCTCCTGCGGGTCGCTGACCGGCGCGGCGCGCACATTGGCGATGACCGGCACGACGGGGGCCTTGGCCTCGACGGCGGCAAGCGCTTCGCGCATCGCGTCGGCGGCGGGCGCCATCAGGGCGGAATGGAAGGGGGCGGAGACCGACAGCATCAGCGCGCGCTTGGCGCCCTTGTCGGTCGCGAGCCGGGCGGCGACCTCGACGGCCGGCTTGGCGCCGGAGATGACGAGCTGGCCGCCGCCATTGTCGTTGGCGATCTGGCAGGCGCCGCCGGCGGACGCTTCCGCGCAGATGGCTTCGACATCGGCCTGTTCGAGGCCGATGATGGCGGCCATGGCGCCCTCGCCCACCGGAACGGCCGACTGCATGGCGTTGCCGCGGATGCGCAGCAGGCGCGCGGTGTCGGCCAGCGAGAAGGTGCCGGCGGCGCAGAGCGCCGAATATTCGCCCAGCGAGTGGCCGGCGACGTAGGAAACCCGATCCTTCAGCGACAGACCGCGCGCTTCCAGCACCCGCATGACGGCGATGGACACGGCCATCAGCGCCGGCTGGGCATTGGCCGTCAGCGTCAGCGTTTCTTCGGGACCGTCGAACATGATGGCGGAAAGCTTCTGGCCGAGGGCGTCGTCGACTTCCGCGAAAACGGCGCGCGCTTCGGGGAAGGCGTCTGCGAGTTCCTTGCCCATGCCGACGGCCTGGCTGCCCTGACCGGGGAAGGTGAATGCTACGCTCATAGGGGTTTCTCCCGTCTCTTGTTTTCCTTTCCATTCACATTCCGGCCGCGCAAGTCAAGGCATTGCGGCCTTCCCGCCCCTTTGAGGGCCGCGCTTTCCAAGGCCTTGCACAGGGAATCGCCCCCGCCGGCTTGCACTTCGCGGCGACGCGCCTACATTCGCGCCGTTCCCACAACAGGATATTCCCTCCCATGAAATACAATCCGCTCGGCAGGACCGGCATCAGCGTGTCGGAAATCTGCCTCGGCACGATGACCTGGGGTTCGCAGAACAGCGAGCAGGACGCGCACGACCAGCTCGACTACGCCTTTTCGCAGGGCGTCAACTTCGTCGACACGGCCGAACTCTACCCCACCACGCCGCTCTCGCCCGAGACCTATGGCGATACCGAACGCTTCATCGGCACATGGATAAAGGCGCGCGGCAACCGCGGCAAGGTGGTTCTTGCCACCAAGGTTGCCGGTCCCGGCCGCCCCTATATCCGCGGCGGCGCGCCGCTCAGCCGCGCCAGCATCCTGGAAGCCATCGACGCCAGCCTCCAGCGCCTTCAGACCGATTACGTCGATCTTTACCAGCTGCACTGGCCGAACCGCGGCCACTACCACTTCCGCAATGCCTGGAGCTACGACCCGTCGAAGCAGGACCGCGAGAAGGTGGCGGCCGAACTCCTGGAAGCGCTCGAAACCGTCGGCGACCTCGTCAAGGCCGGGAAGGTGCGCGCGCTCGGTCTTTCCAACGAGACGGCCTGGGGCACGATGCAGATGCTGCGCCATGCCGAAGAAAAGGGCCTGCCGCGCGTCGCCTCGATCCAGAACGAGTATAACCTGCTCTACCGGGCCTACGATCTCGACCTTGCGGAACTGTCGCATCACGAGGAAGTGGGGCTGCTCGCCTATTCGCCGCTCGCCGCCGGCCTTCTCACCGGCAAGTATCTCGACGGCGCCCGGCCCGAGGGCTCGCGCGTCACCAAGAACGGCGATCTCGGCGGCCGCTACCAGCCGCATCAGGAGCCGGCCGTCCGGGCCTATGTGGAGCTTGCGCGGGAAAACGGCATCGACCCGGCCCAGATGGCCCTCGCCTTCTGCCTGACCCGGCCCTTCATGGCCTCGGTCATCATCGGCGCGACCTCGATGGAGCAGTTGAAGACGGATGTCGCCGCCAAGGACCTGACGCTTTCGGCCGATGTCGTGAACGGCATCCGCCGCATCCACCGGCTCTATCCGGCGCCGATGTAAAAAGAAAACCGGGCGGCTGTAGAGCCGCCCGGTCCGCCGTCAGTGGACAGGCTTGGGTTCGTTTGTTTCCGGCAGCAGCCAGTTGAGCAGCACGGCGCAGAGGCCGCCGGTCGCAACGCCCGATTCCAGCACGTCCTTCAGGAAGCGCGGCATGTGCGAGACGAATTCCGGCACCTGCGAGACGCCGAGACCGAGCGCCAGCGAGATCGCGATGATCAGCAGCGCGCGGCGGTCGAGCTGGAGGCCGGCGAGGATGTTGATGCCGGAGGCGGCGACCGCGCCGAACATGACGATGACGGCGCCGCCCAGCACCGGCTCCGGCACGGCCTGGATGATGCCGGCGATCGTCGGGAAGAGGCCGAGCAGCACGAGCACGCCGGCGATATAGACGCCGACATGGCGGCTGGCGACGCCGGTGAGCTGGATGATGCCGTTATTCTGCGCGAAGACCGAGCTTGGGAAGGTGTTGAAGAGGCCTGCCAGCAGCGAATTCGCGCCGTTGACCAGCACGCCGCCCTTGACCCGCTCCATCCAGACCGGGCCTTCGACGGGCTCGCGGGAGATCTTGCTGGTGGCGGTGATGTCGCCGATGGCTTCGAGCGAAGTCACCAGATAGATCACGACCATGGGCGCGAACAGCGTCCAGGAGAAATCCAGCCCGAAATGCAGCGGCATCGGCACCTCGAACCAGGCGGCCTGGTGCACGCCGGTGAAATCGAGACGGCCGAGCGAGGCGGCGAGCGCATAGCCGGCGCCGAGCGCGATGATGATGGCGGCGCTGCGCACCCAGACGACCGGGATGCGGTTGAGCACGATGATGAGGCCCAGCACCGTGCCCGAGAGCAGCAGGTTCTCGCCATTGGCGAAGGTGCCCGACTGCATGGCGCCGAAGCCGCCGCCCATGCTGATGAGGCCGACCTTGATGAGCGTGAGGCCGATCATCAGCACGACGATGCCGGTGACGAGCGGGGTGATGAATTTCTTCACGAAGGGCAGGATGCGGGAAAGCCCCATCTCGATGAAGGACCCCGCGATGACGACGCCGAAGATGCAGGCCATGACGGCCTCCACGGGCGTGCCCTGCTTGACCATCAGCACGCCGCCGGCGATCAGCGGGCCGACGAAGTTGAAGCTCGTGCCCTGCACGATGAGCAGGCCCGCCCCGAGCGGACCGAAGCGGCGGCACTGCACGAAGGTGGCGATGCCGGAAATGACCAGCGACATCGAGACGATCATGTTGGTGTCGCGGGCCGAAACGCCGAGCGCCTGACAGATCAGCAGGCCCGGCGTGACGATCGGCACGATGATGGCGAGCAGATGCTGGATGGCGGCGAGCAGCGCGATCAGCGGCTTCGGCCGGTCCTCGAGCGCGAAGACCAGTTCATCGGCGGCCGCCGCTCCCGGCGACACCTCCGGATGGGTATGGGCGTTCATGCGCGGCCCTCCATCCGGCACATGATGGCTCGGTTTTCGATTGAATTGCATGCGTGTGAGCCGCACCGTGCCGAGGCACGTTCGTTGTGGGTCGCCATGGCTTCTCCTCCCGGCGTGATGGGGTTTTGCCCAAGGGGGTCCGAAGCCTCCACTTCGGGCAGGAGAAGCTAGCCGAGTTTGCCGGCAACACATTCCCCCCAAATCGTGAAAGAGTTTCACGCATCGAAAGGGTCGCGCCCGTGCCCGCCCACCTCTGCGAACAAAAAGAAACCCGCCGTTTCCGGCGGGTTTCCTCATGCCCCATGCGGGTGATGTTACGGCGTGGTGGTGGTCGCACCGCCACCTTCGGCCGGCTGGCTTTCGAGCGGCTGGGTGCCGCCCGTCGCGCCGCCGGTCGCACCGCCCGTTGCGCCGCCCGACTGGCCGTCGGTGGCCGTGCCGCCTGCCGGCGCGCTGTCCTGCGTGCCGATGGCGGACGTGTTGGCATTCGGGTCGACGCCATCACCCGGCGTTCCGCTGCCGACGAAATAGAAGATGCCTACCGCGACCAGCACGGCGAGAATCACGGCCACGGCCCAGCCGCCGGTGCCGCTGCCGCCGCTGCTCTGGTTGACGACGGTCGGGCCACGGTCATCCACCGGACGCGTCATGCGATCTTCCGGGGGACGATTGACAAGGTTGGGGTCTTGCATGTCGGTCACTCCATCTGGTTGGATCGACGGGGAAACGCGGCATCTGCGATTTGGTTCCCGCCCCGTTTCGAAACGGGGCACCTCGTTTGTCGGCACGGGCCTTGCTTTCCCGCGAAAAATCCGTATAAGCGCGCTGTTCAAAACACCCGGGTCACCGGCTGGTGGCTGAACGGAGGGCCGGCATATCGCAAGATCTGCCGTTTGGGGCCAAGGGCTCCGGCCTCCCGTGTCTCCGCTCTCGACCGTCTGGATGATACGCTTTTCTTGCTTCGGGCATCTGCCCCTGAGAACTGTCGTTGAGGCTTGGCGCCGGTTTCGGGTGTAGTTTAACGCAAGAAAGGCAAAGCCACATGGCTCTTTACGAACATGTATTCCTGGCCCGCCAGGACGTGTCCGCCCAGCAGGTCGACGCTCTCGTCGAACAGTACAAGGGTGTGATCGAAGCACACGGCGGCAAGGTCGGCCGGGTCGAAAACTGGGGCCTCAAGTCCCTGACCTACCGCATCAAGAAGAACCGCAAGGCGCATTACGCGCTGATGGACATCGACGCTCCGGCCGCCGCCATCCACGAGATGGAACGCCAGATGCGCATCAACGAAGACGTTCTTCGTTACATGACCATCGCCGTCGAAGCCCACGAAGAAGGCCCGTCTGCCATGATGCAGAAGCGCGACCGCGACGACCGTCCGCGCCGTGATGGCGACGACCGCGGCCCGCGCCGCGACTTCGGCGACCGTCCGCGCCGCGACTTCGGCGACCGCCCGCCGCGTGGCGACCGTCCGGCCCGCGAAGACCGCGCGTAATCGAAGCAGAAGGAGACTAAGACAATGGCTGATACTTCCTCCGCTCCGGCACGCCGTCCGTTCCACCGCCGCCGCAAGACCTGCCCCTTCTCGGGCGCAAACGCTCCGAAGATCGACTACAAGGACGTCCGTCTTCTGTCGCGTTACATCTCCGAGCGCGGCAAGATCGTTCCGTCCCGCATCACGGCCGTTTCCCAGAAGAAGCAGCGCGAACTCGCCAAGGCGATCAAGCGCGCCCGCTTCCTCGGCCTGCTGCCCTACGTCGTAGCGTAAGGACGTGACTCTACGGCCTGACTCGACGTCGGGCCGAGGCACATGACTCCGGGGGAAGACGGTCTTCCGCCTTCCCCTTCTCCCTTCCGCGTTGGGCGCGGATCGGAACCATGGCTCTTCGGAGCCAAATCCACCGGCTCCTTTGGAGCCAAAACCCATGTTGGGGATGTCTCCTGAATCTATCTGTCAGGAACCTCCTCTAACTGTCTGACCGGACAGGACAGCGAACCCGTGAAGACCCTGACGCCAACCTCGATTGCGACCGGCCTCGTTGCCGGTGTGACCGCCGCTCTGCTGTCGCTGAGCGCGAATGCGCAGTCGTCGCTTGCGATCGTGCTTTACGCCGCGTCCGCCCTTCCCATCCTGATCGCCGGCCTCGGCTGGGGCAATGCCAGCGCCTTCATCGCCGTCGTCGCCGGCGGCATCACGGCTTCCGCGCTGGTCTCCTCGCATTTCGCCGCGCTGATCGTTCTCATCACGCTGATCCCGGCCGGCTGGCTGAGCAATCTCGCCAACCTCGCGCGCCCCGCCTCCGAACTCGGCGGCCCGGACAATGCGCTCGCCTGGTATCCGCTGTCCAACATCCTCGCCCATCTCGCCGTCATGGTGACGCTCGGCATGATCGCCGTCGGCGCCATCGTCGGCTACAACAGCGACATGGCCGGCCGTCTGGTCGACATCGTGCTCGAGACGCTGAAGGCGCAGGAACCGCTCTACAATCCCGACGCCAATGCCGTGGCGCAGCTCAAGTCCATCTTCGCGCTGGCGCTGCCGCTGGTGCAGGGCGCGCTCTGGGTGTTCCTGCTGTTTACGGCCTATTACATCGCGACCTTCGTCGTGCGTGTCTCGGGCAAGGGCCTGCGCCCGCGCGAGGACATGCCCTCGACGCTGCGCATGCACCGCAATGCGATCTTCTTCTTCCTCGCCGGTCTCGTTCTCGCCTTCCTCGGCGGCGTGCCGGCGATCATCGGCGCGCTCGTCTGCGGCACCTTCGGGGCCGGCTTCGTGCTCGCCGGCTTCGCGAGCCTGCATTTCAGGACGCGCGGCAAGCCGTGGCGGCTCTTCGCCCTGTGGTTCGCCTATCTCTCGGTATTGCTCTTCACGATACCGGTCTTCGCCATCCTCATTCTGGGTCTCCTGGACACGCGGCGCACCATCGCGCTGACGCCCTCCGGCCCGGCAGAGCAGAAAAACCCGAACACCTGAACTCTAGAAAGGAACTCTAAAATGGACGTCATTCTTCTCGAACGCATCGCCAAGCTCGGCCAGATGGGCGAAACCGTAAAGGTTCGCGACGGCTTCGCCCGTAACTACCTGCTGCCGCTCGGCAAGGCGCTGCGCGCCAACGAAGCCAACAAGAAGCGCTTCGAATCCGAGCGTGCGACGCTCGAAGCCCGGAACCTCGAGCGCAAGTCGGAAGCCCAGACGGTTGCCGAAAAGCTCGACGGCAAGTCCTTCGTCATCGTCCGCTCGGCTGGCGAAACCGGCCAGCTCTACGGTTCGGTCGCCGCCCGCGACATCATCGAAGTCCTCGCTTCCGAAGGCTTCAACGTCGGCCGCAACCAGGTCGAACTCAACACGCCGATCAAGGCCATCGGCCTGCACAAGGTCGTGCTGCACCTGCATGCCGAAGTCGAGATCGCCATCGAAGTCAACGTTGCCCGCTCCGCCGACGAAGCCGAGCGTCAGTCCAAGGGCGAAAGCCTGACCTCCGCCGACGCCATCTACGGCGTTGACGAAGACGCGCTGACGGCCGCCGACTTCTTCGATCCGGAAGCCGACCTCGAAGACGGCGAAGACGCCTAAGACCTCTTGAACGGGCCGGCTCTGCCGGCCCGTTTGCTTTTGGCCGTTCGCTTTTCGTCCGTCTTCACGGGAGGCCAAAAAGCACGGGTTGAAATCCCGATTTTCGCATCAATATTTATATGTCGTTAGACTGGATTGGCGGTCGGGCCGCTTGCCAGGCCGGTTTCCGACCAGACCCAGACCCGTTCCGCCAGATTTTTTAAGCGCGACGGAGTTTAGCGAATGAAATTCATTGTACAGGCTCTCGTTTCCCGCCTCGTCGAGACCGGAAATCTGACGATCGCCTATCCTGACGGCACTAGCCAGGCCTTCGGCGATGGCACCGGCAATGCCGTGCACATGCGCATCAACAGCCGCAAGGCCCTCTTTGGCCTCGCCATCGACCCCGCCTACTATCTCGGCCACCATTACGGCACCGGGGATATCGATATCGTCGAAGGCGACATGTACGGCCTTCTCAAGACCATCTTCACCGGCAATCCCGACTTCAAGTATTACGACACGGGCTGGAACCGCCTGCTCGACCGCGTGCGCTACCTCTTCCGCTGGGTGCGCGAGAAGAACAGCGTGGTGCGCGCACGCCGCAACGTGCAGCATCACTACGACCTGACGGGCGACCTCTACGATCTGTTCCTCGACGAGGACCGGCAATATTCCTGCGCCTATTTCGAGCGGCCGGACCAGACGCTGGACGAGGCGCAGCTTTCCAAGAAGCGCCATATCGCCGCCAAGCTCAACATCATCCGGCCGGGCCAGAGCGTGCTCGACATCGGCTGCGGCTGGGGCGGCATGGCGCTCTACCTCGCCCGCCAGGTCGGCGCGAAGGTGACGGGCGTCACGCTCTCCGACGAGCAGCATGCGCTGGCCGTGAAGCGGGCGAGCGATGCCGGGCTTTCGGGAGAGGTGCAGTTCCTCCTGCAGGACTACCGCAACACGGACGGGCCTTTCGACCGCATCGTCTCCGTCGGCATGTTCGAGCATGTGGGACGGCCGAACTACCTCACCTTCTTCAGGAAGAGCGCATCGCTCCTCAAGCGGGACGGCGTGATGCTGCTGCACACGATCGGCCGCACCGACCGCCCCTCGGCGAACAACCCGTTCATCGAGAAATACATCTTCCCCGGTGGCTATATCCCGGCCCTGTCGGAGGTGATGCAGGCTGTGGAAAAGAGCGGGCTGGCGGTGACGGACGTGGAGATCCTGCGCCTGCACTATGCCGAGACGCTGCGCCACTGGCGCGAGCGCTTCATGGCGCGGCGCGCGGAGGCGAAGGCGCTCTATGACGAGAAGTTCTGCCGCATCTGGGAGTTCTATCTGGCGGCGTCCGAAAGCGCCTTCCGCTGGCAGAACCTCGTGGTCTTCCAGCTGCAACTGGCGCACGACCAGGCGGCCGCGCCGCTGACCCGCGACTATATCGGCCGCGGCGAGGATTGCCTGCGGGCGCACGAGGGCGATGCGAAGGGCGACCGGCGCGGCGCGCGGCAATATCCGAAGGAGGCCTCGCTCTGAGATTCGCGGCGCGAGTCAATCGCGCGGCGGCAGGCCCGGCGAAATCCGGGCTTGCCGTGTTTGCCGCGCCTGTGGAAAAGTCTAACATCGGGCCTAAAGGTCGGATGGGGTCGGAACTGCTTGACCCCCAGCCGCAAAGAACCCAAACCACCGGGCTTCAAGAAACAGGGACGGGAGATTCGGGACGATGAACGATGCCGTGCGCAAGCTGAACCAGCCGGGCCGCGACGCGACCGAGCTGCATCACCGCGAGGCGCCGAACAACGTCGAGGCGGAGCAGGCGCTGCTGGGTGCCATCCTGATCAACAACGACGCCTATTACCGGGTCTCGGACTTCCTCAAGCCGATCCATTTCTTCGAGCCGCTGCACCGCAAGATCTACGAGCTTGCCGGCGATACGATCCGCATGGGCAAGATCGCCACCACGATCACGCTGAAGACGCACCTGCCGACCGACGTGAAGGTCGGCGAGCAGACGGTCTCGCAGTATCTGGCGACGCTCGCCGCCGGCGCGGTGACCATCATCAACGCGGAAGACTACGGCCGCGCCATCTACGACCTCGCGCTCCGCCGCTCGCTGATCACCATCGGCGAGGACATGGTCAACATCGCCTATGACGCGCCGCTCGACATGCCGCCGCAGAACCAGATCGAGGATGCCGAGCGCCGGCTGTTCGAACTGGCCGAAACCGGCCGCTACGACGGCGGCTTCCAGTCGTTCAACGACGCGGTCGCCCAGGCCATCGACATGGCGGGCCAGGCCTTCGAGCGCGACGGTTCGCTGTCGGGCATTTCCACCGGCATCCATTCGCTCGACGGGCGCATGGGCGGCCTGCAGCGCTCGGACTTGATCGTGCTCGCCGGACGCCCCGGCATGGGCAAGACCTCGCTTGCCACCAACATCGCCTACAACATCGCCGCCGCCTACGAGCCGGAAGTGCAGGCGGACGGGTCCTTCAAGGCCAGGAACGGCGGCGTCGTCGGCTTCTACTCGCTCGAAATGTCCTCCGAACAGCTCGCAACGCGTATCATCTCCGAGCAGACGGAAGTCTCCTCCTCGAAGATCCGCCGCGGCGACATTTCCGAGGCCGACTTCGAAAAGCTCGTCGCCTGCTCGCAGATGATGCAGAAGGTGCCGCTCTATATCGACCAGACGGGTGGTATCTCCATCGCCCAGCTTTCCGCCCGCGCCCGCCGCCTCAAGCGCCAGCGCGGCCTCGATTGCCTGGTGGTGGACTATATCCAGCTCATGACCGGCTCGGGCAAGTCGAGCGACAACCGCGTGCAGGAAATCACCCAGATCACCACCGGCCTCAAGGCGCTCGGCAAGGAACTGAACGTGCCGATCATCGCGCTGTCCCAGCTCTCCCGTCAGGTGGAAAGCCGCGAGGACAAGCGCCCGCAGCTCTCCGACCTTCGCGAATCGGGCTCCATCGAGCAGGACGCCGACGTGGTGCTCTTCGTGTTCCGCGAGGAATATTACGTGAAGAACCTCGAGCCGCGCGACGAGTTCGACCCGAAATACGAAGAATGGAAGATGCAGTTCGAAAAGGTGAAGGGCACGGCGGACGTCATCATCGCCAAGCAGCGTCACGGACCCACCGGCACCGTGAAGCTCGCCTTCCAGTCGGAATACACCCGCTTCACCGACCTCGCCGACCCCTCGTTCAGCCAGTACGAACACTGAGGCCACGCTTCGGGCTCGATCCTCGAGCCCGACGCCCTTGCCTCCTGGTCGGCATGCGCAGGCCTCTCCTCCGCCGTAGTCGCCCCTCCTCTGTCTTCCTCTGCCCTCTTCTCCGTCATTCTTAAGCAGGTTTTGACTGAATAGACATTTATGGAGGTGGAAGTTTGAAGCCCTATCATGGATGCCAACGCTCTCCCACGGCTGCCTGCTCGTCCTCGCGGCGAGCGTCCCGCTCGTAGCCGTTGGCAATCGAGACGAGCAGTGCTGAAACACGCGGATGAGAGTTTCCATATCGCGCAGCAAGTTCGCGATAGCGCCCTGCTAATTTACGCTCCTGTTCACCACCATCATATGGCCCACGTGTCGTAGCGCCGCGCGCATTCTGGACGCCTAAGTCAAACATCTCGCGAAGCCCGCCGTTCTCAGCTCGATCCAAGAAATCCAGTATCGTCACAGGCAGCCAATCCTCCCAAGGACGATGACGCGCAAAGCGCGCTAACAGCGCGCCGAAATGTGTTTCGGCCACTTCTTTGCGATCGATTTCAGTTGCTCGTCGCATGGACTCCTCAGCCCACGCGATGAAATCCTTCTCGACAATGTTTCCATCTTTGTTCAACCCAGGCAGTTTATTCCACCTTTCAAGCGCATGATATGTGAGTTCGGCTAGGAATTTCTGGTGCTCTGGCGTCACCTCCTGCTGCCCGGGATCATCTCTTCCGTCTCCACGACGGTAGCGCCAAGAGAGCATTTGGACAAACAGAGACGGGTCCCGGGCCAGTTCCCTATGCACCGCGAGAGTTCTTTCATGGTGGCGGTGTCCATAGCGGCAAAGAAGCGGAACAAAAGGAAGCTCTAGCGTTGCAATTCGCTCATCGGAAATGTTGTCAGCTTCATCTAGACGCTTAAAAACTTCGTCTAGATGATACTCAGATGGCAACACCCCATCCGGCTCCTGCCCGTATGAAATGGCTTGGAGAATCCGCTCCCATTGCTCCGGAGATAGCCTATCGGGCCACAGCTCGGCGGCAGCAAACGCTGAACGTGGGCGCCGCACACTAAGAAGCTTTCCAATAGCATATTCTATTTCTTCCGATGGCGTGTCGTCCCATATTCTGATCGACACCGTGCTCCAATAGGTGGCAGCGACATCGCTCCCGAGCTCTTCCGCAGCTAACCAACCTGGGGCGCGGCCAGGAAGGTGCTTCGCGAGCCGATGCTGAACGGCGGCACTCTTCAAAGTGCCGCTCTTGTTAAGAATAGAAAGGACGGCCCGGAGGTCTTCCCATCCCACGGTCCAAAGTACCTGTCGAAGAAAAGTATTGGCCGCCTCGCTTGGTTGATGTTCAAGAGAACGAGCAATCCATTTGGCTGCAATCTCAGGAGAAGCGTCTGGAGGCACCAACACTTGGGCGACGAGATCGGGTTGCTTAACGCTAAGGCCAAATTCGAAGACCTGATCCTCTCCCAACTCCTCTCGAATTTCCGTGATGGCCTTTTTGCGCTTCTGGCGCACGAGAGCGTCCCGCTCCTGCCACGATAGACGGCCTTCTCCCTCGTCTTCGACAAGGGACTGCCATTCGACGTATTGGCTTTCGAAAAGCCAGCGATTGCGGGCAGTCGCAGTTACCGGCTCCAGTGCAGTTTCTATCCGACGAAGGGAAATGGCCAAGTCGTCTCCATCTTCGCCTTTGTGGGAAGCATGCACTGTCTCACAGCGTCGAAGGTCGTCGCGAAGTTCTGCCTTCTCTTCCTCCGCAGCATCTATTGCCCACCGCTCAATCTCTCCAGTTAAGCGACTCAAGTCGTTCGAATGCAAGCGTGGCGCGATTTTGAGCAGTTTTTCCAACTCGGCCTTGTTGAAGGGAGTCAAATCTAGCAACAGACGACTGGCTTCAATTGCAGCATCCCGTACGTCAATATTCGTCGGGGCAGGCACCTCCTGCTCCAACGCGCGCCACTGTGGTCTTGCGGGCTTTATTGCAAAGCCTTGCCCCCTACCCGGAAGCAACGAAATACACACATTAATTGTCGCGCTTCGAAACTGCTTAGCTAAGTTCCGCAATACACGCATTCGATCCGGAACGCTTAGTGAAGTTGCAGGGAGCCAGACGCGGAACAGTGAGTTTGCAGTGGATATAGGCGAATTCGACCAATTATCCTTTATCTCAAACCGCTGAAGATCAAATATAATTCCAGCAGCGCGCGAAAAATACATTGGGTGCCAAGCTAGCAGTTCAAGAGCCCAAAGCAGATTAGTGCGAAGGCACTCCCCATTGCTCGGTCCTCTCGTCGTCCCCATGATTGCGTGGATAGCCGGTTCAGGTCGCCGAAGTTCTTCTTCCAAGCAATCGAGAAACGCATTTGGCGAAGCTTCCGCAAGCGCTCGCAAATGGCCACGAATTGAAAGCCAGCGCTCCTCACTGGCATTCTGCATAAGGACACGCACGACCTGACTGGCGCGGTACGCTAGGTCTATCTGTAGCCTATCCCCGCAAATTTCCGCTCCATGAATCGCCAAAATACAGAGAGTGTCGCCCAGCCCGGATAGAAGCGCCCCGGAATAGCTACCTGCTTTACCCAGAACATTTGCCATCCACCATTGGTCTTGGGGTAGATCCAAGGCTGGATCCCGTTCGCCGAGCAATTCGGGCACGAGCTGAAAGAAGCGCTCCAAATCGGAGCGTTCGATATAAGGGCCTATCGCGAAGAGTGCATCAAGCTGAGAAACAACAATATTGACGTTCCCATATTTCGCTATCGGCGCGTCGTCGAGCGTTAGCAAGTTATCTCGAACATGTTCTGTTTCGCCATCGGCAAACTCACCGAAAAGCTGGAGGACGGTGTCGTCATGCAAGCGCTCCCGTTCAACCCAAGAACCTGCCAGAGCGAAAGGGAGAAGCTGTTTGGCTGACACCCTATCGCGGGCCCACACAGGGCGCCGCACTTCAGGATCAGGCGAGAGTTGGCGCCTCAGCACAGGAACGGAATGGCCTGTCTTCCGGGCAAGAATCTCTGCCTCATCTTCGGCCAACCCCATAGCCACAAGCTCGGAGCAAAAGGTTTGTGATGGCACATGAGAAAGTTGCACAGAGTCCTGAACGTCCACGCGACCTCTAGAATATGCCCTAACAATTGTGACATTGCGTCGGTCCCCGAAATCGGTTTCCTGGCCATCCGGTAGATCTGCTATTGCGATCAAACGAGAAGCACCGGCTGTCGGGACTTTTATTCCGCCGGAGGTCACGACCAATGTTCGGTCGAGCAGATCAAGCGCATCCGCTTCGATTAGAGCTGCGACAACAAATGCGACCGCTTCACTTCGATCATCGGCTTGTATTGGTACGACATGGTCGCCGTCTCTGAGTTTCTGTAGGAGCGTGTTGACTTCGTTGTGTCTCCGGGTGGCGACTAGGCGCACGGATATCGGTGGTACGGAGGCCGTTGACCACTTTCGCCACCACTCATGAGGCGTTAAAAAACCAGGGCTGGCTATCCCAAGAAGCTCGCCCAGCCAGCGAGATGCTACAGGCGCTTCTTCAAGCCAAGTTTCAAGATCGATAGCATCGTAGGCATACACTGCCGACCACGAGCCTTCTCGACGGCGCGTCTCTAGCCATTCATCTTTCGTGCTCCAGCGTCTCGGGGTAACGAAAACAAAGCTGCTATCCGCTCGCTCATCCAGAGGTGTTTCGGCAGCTCGTTTCTCATAGTCACTATCTGCTTTACTCCGCGGGTCTTGGTTGCAACCCATCTCCCAAACGCTTCGTCCCTGCGGGACCCAAGCTGTCGCATGCCCAGCTTCGCACTGACCATCAAGACCGGGTAAATCGATGGCTTCGTTGCCTGGGAAACGCAGCGACAACAGAGAGGGGGTGGTCTCGCGTATCAGTCGACGGATAAGGAGCGGCAAATTCCTTCTGCATTCGTGACGATCTGCCCATTGACGAATGGCTGTTTCATCGACCGGCATGAGAATCCTCTATTCAAACTTTCCCTGGAACAAAATATGCGTTTCTATCACCCCCTGAACAACTGCCGCCCCCTTTCGTTGCTTTAGATCTGACATCGACTAAGCATCGTATGTAATAGCGTGGCGGCTAAGCGAGGCGCTGCCCCGTCCCGACGACGCGCTCGAAGCTGCCGACGTGATCCGAGAAGTCATCGACCGCAGTGGAAACCAGACGACAAGTCAAAGGCCGACACAGCATCACCGAGAATGCCGGTTTTGGTGAATGGTCACGCTTATCCCGAGCATGGCGGTCGCGAAGATGTGCCACAGGCGAGAAGCGGCAGGCTAAATGCCGGCCAGTCCGACCGAGCGAACCCGCTGCCCCTCACTTCCCGTCGAAAGCGGGGGCCTTGCAGAAATGCGCGGCGATGGCGAGGGCGTGGCGGCCGCGGGCCTTTTGTTCGGCATCCATCATCGGCAGGTCCAGCCGGTCCGAGCACATCTCGTCGGACGCGGCGCTTTCGCCCGACAGCGACAGGCGGCTGGAACAGAAGAGGCCCTTGCCCGTCATCACGACCTGCTGCGCCGACGGCGCATCGACCGGAACGGGATTGATCTCGGCGATCATGTCGTCGACGGAGGCATAGGCGGCGACGGTGGTGATGCGGCTGAGATCGACGAGGCCGAGCGTCAGCACCGCCCATTTTTCGGGAAACTGCAGGGCGGAGATGGTGCGGGCGCGGCAGGGCGCGCCGGAGACCTCCAGCCGCGTCACGAGCCGCGGGGCATTGGGATTGTCGACGATGGAATAGTAGACATCGGCCCCGGCCTGGCGCTCCGGCTCCGCGCCGTCCTGCGCAAGCCCCAGCAGCACGGCATGGGCCTCGCGCATCTCGCCATCGCTCGGCGCATGTTCGGCCGCCGCCGGCGCAAGACACGCAAGGGCTATCGCCACCGCCCCGAGGGCCGTTTCCATTCTGCGCGCCATTCTGCTTCCCTTTTTTGGGGCGCACCATAGAGGCGGCCCCTGCCGGCGGCAATGCGCGGGGGCGGCATATTGCTGCCATGGTCCACAGGCTGTATTCAGGGACATGAGCCCGCACCATCTGCACAACCGCCCCACCCTGCCCGTCGCCGGCGAGGATCACGCCCGCCTGACGATCGATCTGTCGGCGCTGGCCGACAACTGGCGCGCCATGGCCCGCCGCTCGGGCGCCGCCCGCACGGCCGCCGTACTGAAAGCCGACGCCTACGGTATCGGGCTGGAACCGGCCGCCCGCACCTTCCACCACGCCGGCGCGCGCGACTTCTTCGTCGCCACCCCGGCGGAAGGCGCGGCGCTCCGGGCCGCGCTGCCCGACGTGCGCATCTATGTTCTCTCGGGCATGTGGGCCGGCTCGGAACGGCTGTTCTTCGAATTCGACCTCGTGCCGGTCATCGTGTCGGAAGAGCAGCTCGTCGTCTTCATGGCGGCCATCGCCGAGAGCGGCGACCTGCCCTGCGTGCTGCATGTCGATACCGGCATGAACCGGCTCGGCCTTCGGGTCGAGGATGCGCTGGCGCTCGCCAGCGACGCCGCCCGCCCGGCGAGCTTTTCGCCGATCATGCTGCTGAGCCATCTCGCCTGCGCCGACGATCCCGGCCATGCGCTCAACCGCCAGCAGCTCCAGCGTTTCCGCAGCGTCGTCGCCGCCTTCGACGATATCGACGCGACGCTCGCCAATTCCGCCGGCATCTTCCTCGGCGAGGACTATCACTTCACCCTCACTCGCCCCGGCATCGCGCTCTATGGCGGGGCGGCGGTCAACGACGTGCCGAACCCGATGAAGCCGGTCGTCACCGCCGAAGCGCGCATCCTGCAGGTGCGCGAGGCGAAGGCCGGCGAGACCGTCAGCTACGGCGCCTCGCCCCTTGCCCGCGACAGCCGCATCGCCGTCGCCGCCATCGGCTATGCGGATGGCTACATGCGCAGCCTGTCGGGCGCCGGCGTGCCGCTGCGCAAGGCGGGCATCGAAGGCGCGAGCGGCGTGCTGCACGGCCGCGCCGTGCCGCTCGTCGGCCGCGTCACCATGGACCTCACGCATTTCGATGTCACCGACCTTTCGCCCGGCAGCGTCAGGGCCGGCGACTTCATCGAGCTCTTCGGCCGCACCATGCCGATCGAGGATGTCGCGCGCGCCGGCGGCACCATCGACTACGAGCTTTTGACCGGTCTCGGCCGCCGCTACGAACGGCGCTACGAGCTGGTGAAAAAATAGGACACGTTCTCCTTTTGTGCTAATGGCTTTCCGAATGATTCCGGAAAGCGAGACATCATGGCGAAAGCCCGCACCCAATTCGTCTGCCAGAACTGCGGCACCGTGCATTCCCGCTGGGTCGGAAAATGCGACGGCTGCGGCGAGTGGAACACCATCGTGGAAGAAGACCCGATGGGCGGCATCGGCGCCGGCCCCGGCAAGGTGCCGAAGAAGGGCCGCCCCGTCGCGCTCACCACGCTGTCGGGCGAGACGGAGGAAGCCCCGCGCATCCACACCGGCATTGCCGAACTCGACCGCGCCACCGGCGGCGGCTTCGTGCGCGGTTCGGCGGTGCTGATCGGCGGCGATCCCGGCATCGGCAAGTCGACGCTCCTGATGCAGTCCGCCGCGGCCCTTGCCCGCCAGGGCCACCGCATCATCTATGTCTCGGGCGAAGAGGCGGTGGCGCAGGTGCGCCTGCGCGCCCAGCGCCTGCATGCGCACGAGACGGACGTGCTGCTGGCCGCCGAGACCAATGTCGAGGACATTCTCGCCACCATCGGCGAAGGCCGGCGGCCGGACCTCGTCATCATCGATTCGATCCAGACGCTGTGGAGCGACACGGCGGACGCCGCGCCCGGCACGGTGACGCAGGTGCGCACCGGCGTCCAGGCGATGATCCGCTTCGCCAAGCAGACCGGCGCGGCCATGGTGCTCGTCGGCCACGTCACCAAGGAAGGCCAGATCGCCGGCCCGCGCGTCGTCGAGCACATGGTCGACGCCGTGCTCTATTTCGAGGGCGACCGCGGCCACCATTACCGCATCCTGCGCACCGTCAAGAACCGCTTCGGCCCGACGGACGAGATCGGCGTCTTCGAAATGTCCGACCGGGGCCTGCGCGAAGTCTCCAACCCGTCCGAACTCTTCCTCGGCGAGCGCAATGCCAAGGCGCCGGGCGCCGCCGTCTTCGCCGGCATGGAAGGCACGCGGCCGGTGCTGGTCGAGGTGCAGGCGCTCGTCGCCCCCACCTCGCTCGGCACGCCGCGCCGGGCGGTGATCGGCTGGGATTCGGCGCGCCTGTCGATGATCCTGGCGGTGCTGGAAGCCCATTGCGGCGTCCGGCTCGGCCAGCACGACGTCTATCTCAATGTCGCGGGCGGCTATCGTATCTCGGAACCGGCCGCCGACCTTGCCGTCGCCTCCGCGCTCGTTTCCTCGCTTGCCGGTCTTGCCCTTCCGGCCGATTGCGTCTATTTCGGCGAAGTCAGCCTGTCGGGCGCCATTCGCCCGGTGGCGCACACCGCCCAGCGCCTCAAGGAGGCGGAAAAACTGGGATTTTCGCAGGCCGTGCTGCCCGCCGGTTCCGCCGACCTGCCCAAGGGCACCGGCAGCCGCTGGAGCGAGATCGACAGCCTGCCGGATCTGGTGGCGCGCATTGCCGGATCGAAGCGCGCCCTGAAGCGGGAGGACGAGGACGTCTGACGCCCTCCGGCACGCGGTAATGCCCTGTGGGAAACCCGTACCGAATTGAGACGGCGAAGAGACCTTTCGCTAATGTGCGCTCCGCACGGGGATGTGGGGCCCGGCGACATTTCGGGTTTGGAGTAGAACGAACATGCCCATCACAATTCTCGACGGTATCGTCATCGGCGTCGCACTGTTCTCCGCCGTACTGGCGATGGTGCGCGGCTTCTCGCGCGAAGTGCTGTCCGTCGCAAGCTGGGTGGGTGCCGCGGCAGCCGCCTATTTCCTCTATCCGGTGCTCCTTCCCTATGCGAAGGACTATACGACGAGCGACACGGTCGCCATGGTCGGCTCGGCCGGCGCCGTCTTCCTCGTCGCGCTCATCGTGATCTCCTTCATCACCATGCGCATCGCCGACTTCATCATCGATAGCCGCATCGGCGCGCTTGACCGCACGCTCGGCTTCCTGTTCGGCGCCGCCCGCGGCATCCTGCTCGTCGTCGTCGCCATGCTGTTCTTCAACTGGCTCGTCGCCCCGCAGCAGCAGCCGACCTGGGTGACCACCGCCAAGTCCAAGCCGCTGCTCGACAATCTCGGCTCGCGCCTCGTGGCGCTGCTGCCGGAAGACGCCGATGCGACGATCCTCGACCGCCTGCGCGGCAAGCCCACCGAGGGTGAAGGCGGCGCGGCGGAGGACCCGGACGGCACGGCAGGCGGCACCAACCAGACGCCCGCCGAAGAGACGCCCGCCACGAACGGATAAGTGATCAGGGGAGCCGCCGCTCGCGAGAATTGACGAAGGCAGGCTCCCCGATTTTTTGGTAGGATACGATATCAGCCACTGACGCTTCCGGGCCTCGGTGGCAAATGCTTTCGGCGATACCCATATGGGCGTGGCCGGAGGCGACGAAGACCCTGAACCCCGTGCCCGAGCAAAGGCCTGCAGCAATGAGCGATTTCCTGTTTCCCGGCCGCCACGACGACGATCTCGATGGCGATACGCTTCACGAAGAGTGCGGCGTCTTCGGCATTCTCGGCCATCCGGATGCCGCAACGCTGACGGCGCTGGGCCTGCACGCGCTCCAGCATCGCGGCCAGGAAGCGGCCGGCATCGTCTCCTTCGACGGCAAGCAGTTCCATACGGAAAAGCACATGGGCCTCGTCGGCGACCACTATACGAACCCGGTGACGCTGGCCAAGCTGCCGGGCGACATTGCGGTCGGCCACACGCGCTATTCCACGACCGGGGAAGTGGCGCTGCGCAACGTGCAGCCGCTCTTTGCCGAACTGGAAGTCGGCGGCATCGCCGTCGCCCATAACGGCAACTTCACCAACGGCCTGACGCTGCGCCGCCAGCTCATCGCCGGCGGGGCGATCTGTCAGTCGACCTCCGACACGGAAGTCGTCCTGCACCTCATCGCCCGCTCGCGCTACACCTCCACGACGGACCGCTTCATCGACGCCATCCGCCAGATGGAAGGCGGCTATTCGATGCTCGGCATCACCCGCACCAAGCTGATCGCCGCGCGCGATCCCACCGGCATCCGTCCGCTCGTCATGGGCGAACTCGACGGCAAGCCGATCTTCTGCTCGGAAACCTGCGCGCTCGACATCATCGGCGCGAAATATATCCGCGACGTGGAGAACGGCGAGATCATCGTCTGCGAGATACAGCCGGACGGCTCGATCAGCATCGAGGCCAAGAAGTCGGGCAATGCCCAGCCGGAACGCCTCTGCCTCTTCGAATATGTCTATTTCGCCCGTCCCGATTCCGTCGTCGGCGGCCGCAGCGTCTATGTGGCGCGCAAGAACATGGGCATGAACCTTGCCAAGGAGCATCCGGTCGAGGGCGACGTCGTCGTGCCGGTGCCGGACGGCGGCACGCCGGCCGCGCTCGGCTACGCCCAGGAGATCGGCATCCCGTTCGAATACGGCATCATCCGCAACCACTATGTCGGCCGCACCTTCATCGAGCCGACGCAGCAGATCCGCGCCTTCGGCGTCAAGCTGAAGCATTCGGCCAACCGCGCGATGATCGACGGCAAGCGCGTCATCCTCGTCGACGATTCGATCGTGCGCGGCACGACGTCGCTGAAGATCGTGCAGATGATCCGCGATGCCGGCGCCAAGGAAGTGCATATCCGCGTCGCAAGCCCGATGATCTTCTATCCGGACTTCTACGGCATCGACACGCCCGACCGCGACAAGCTGCTGGCCAACCAGTACAACGACGTCAAGGCGATGGCGAAATATATCGGCGCGGATTCGCTGGAGTTCCTGTCCATCGACGGCCTCTACCGCGCCGTCGGCGGCGAGGACCGCAACAATGCCCGCCCGCAATTTACCGACCATTACTTCACCGGCGACTATCCGACGCGCCTCCTTGACAAGGAAGGCGAGACGATGGGACGGAAGATTTCGGTAATGGCAAGCAACGGATAATTGAAGGCACCATGAGCATCGACCTGAAAGGCCGCCTCGCGCTGGTCACCGGCGCGTCGCGCGGTATCGGCTATTTCACCGCCCTTGAACTGGCGAAGGCCGGCGCGCATGTCGTCGCCTGCGCCCGCACCGTCGGGGGTCTGGAGGAACTGGACGATGCCATCAAGGGCCTCGGCGGCAGCGCGACGCTGGTTCCCTTCGACCTCACCGACATGGCGGCCATCGACAAGCTCGGCGGCTCGATCTTCGAACGCTGGGGCAAGCTCGACATCCTCGTCGCCAATGCCGGCGTGCTCGGCACGATCTCGCCGATCGGCCATGTCGAGGCGAAGGTCTTCGAAAAGGTCATGACCATCAACGTCACGGCGACCTGGCGTCTCATCCGCTCGGTCGAGCCGCTGCTGCTGCGCTCGGATGCCGGCCGCGCCGTCATCCTGTCGTCCAGCGCCGCGCACAAGTGCAAGCCCTTCTGGGGCCCCTACTCCGCCTCCAAGGCGGCCGTGGAAGCGCTCGCCCGCACCTGGGCGGGCGAGACCCAGCGCACGGCGCTGCGCATCACCTCGTTCGATCCCGGCGCCACCCGTACCGCCATGCGCGCGCAGGCCGTGCCCGGCGAAGACCCCTCGACCGTGCAGCACCCCTCGGAGGTGGCGAAAGCCATCCTGCCGCTGCTGGCGCCCGATTTCGCCGAGACCGGCAAGCTCTTCGACATGCGTCAGGGCCGCCTGCTGGACTACCGCCTGCCGGAGTGAGCACAACGGCTTTTGCCAGCTTCAAAGGGCGCGGGCGACCGCGCCTTTTTCTTTGGGCACGGCCCTCTCCTCCGTCATGCCGGACCTGATCCGGCATCCAGCCACCGCGCGTCCGCGCGGTGAGAGGACGCCTCGCATCCGCTGAAACGCGTCTCCTGCGCTCGCAGACGCGAGCGCGATGGACCCCGGATCAAGTCCGGGGTGACGGAGGAGAGGTTTGTGCGAGGGCCGGATGATGTGCCGGCTGCGCTGCTGGATGTCTGACGCGTTCAGCCCTTAGAAGAGATGGATGTCTGCTACGTCCTGCTGTGCTCTCGAAAGGCTTGCAGCAGGTTCAGCCCACACCTCCCTCGCCGCTCCCTCTCCTCCGTCATGCCGGACTTGATCCGGCATCCAGCCACCGCGCGTCCGCGCGGCGAGAGGACTCCCATCCGCTTGCGTGCGCCTATTCCACCACCGTCGTCACGACCACCGAAAGCCCCGGCGCCAGGTACTTGGCGAGGTCCTGTCCCTCGTCGATGGCGATGCGCACCGGAATGCGTTGGGCGATCTTGGTGAAGTTGCCGGTGGCGTTGTCGGGGCGGATGACGCTGAACTCGGAGCCGGCGGCGGGGGAGAAGCGCTCGACATGGCCCTTCAGCGTGGCGTGTTTGAAGGCGTCGACCGTCACCTCGACCTGCTGGCCCGGCTTGATATAGGCAAGCTGCGTTTCCTTGAAATTGGCGATGACCCAGGTGTCGTGCGGCACGACGGCCATGAGCTGCGTGCCGGCTGCGACATACTGGCCGAGCTTGACGCCGACCTCGCCGACGATGCCGTCACGCGGGGCCGTGATGGCGGTGTTGGCAAGATCGATCTTGGCGAGCTCCACCGACGCCTCCGCCCCGGCGACGGCGGCGCGCAGGGAATCGCGGCCGACGATGATGGTCTGGAGGTCCTGGCGGGAAACTTCGAGATTGGCTTCGGCCTGCGAGACGGAGGCTTCGGCCTGGTCGAGCGTCGTGCGGCTCTGCTCGCGGTCGCTCTGGGTCGCGATGCCCTTGTCGGAGAGTTCCTCGATGCGGTTCCAGCTTTCCTGCGCCCGCCGCTGCGCGGCCTTCGCGCTGGCAAGCGCCGCGTCGCTCGCGCCGATGCGCGCCTTGGCGGCGTTTTCCTGCTGCTCGGAATTGGCGAGCGCCGCCGTCTGGCTGGCGAGCGTGGCCTTGGCCTGCTCGACCTTCTGGCGGAAGATGCGGTCGTCGAGACGGGCGAGCACCTGGCCGGCCTTGACGGTCTCGTAGTCCTTCACCGCGACGTCGGTGACATAACCGGCGAGCTGCGGGCTGATCAGCGTCACGTAGCCGCGCACATAGGCATTGTCGGTCGTCTGCACGTCGCTGGCGAAGGGCGGAAGCTGCCAGGCATAGGCGACGACGCCGATGCCGGCGAGGCCGAGCACGACGGCAAGCGCGGTGGCGGTGTTGCGGATGTAGTTCTTCATGTCGGTCAACCTTCAACGGCCGGCTGCGCCTTGGCGCCGGCCTCTCTGATACGAACGTAAAGCAGGTGGATGGCGAGCGCCGCGGCGGCGGCCACCGCCAGCAGCGCGATGACGAGAAACGCGTCGTTATGGGCGAGCACATTGGCCTCGCGTGTCACCTGCTGGCCGAGCAGTGCGACGCCCTCCGCCTTCAGCACGGCGGGGTCGGTGATCGTGCGGCCATAGGCGGCGGACAGTTGCGCGATGCGGGTGGCAACCAGCGGATCGGCCAGCGTCATCGCCTCGGCGAGAATGTTCGAATGGAACTTTTCCCGCAGCGTGATGAACGAGCCGAACAGCGCCGAGCCGGCAAGACCCCCGAGGCTCTGCGTCACCAGGAAGACGACGATGAAGCTGAGGATATATTGCGGCCCCTTGCGCAGCGCCATGGTGAAGCCCGAGGCGATGGCCGGCGGCATGAACAGGCTGCCGCCGGCGGCGATCATCGCCTGGCTGAGATACATGTCGTGCGGGCGCGTGAGGTTCGTCGCCCGGCTGTCGAGAAAGGCGCCGGCGGCGATCAGCATCAGCGCGACCATGTGGATGCCCGGCTCCCGGCCCGGCTTCATGATGGCGGCGCAGAAGAGGCCGCCCACGGCGGTCGCCAGCGTCACCACGCCGTAAAGGCCGGTGAGCTGGTCGTTCTGCAGCCCCGTCACCTGGAAGAAATTGCCGGCGACGGCGGTCTGCTCGGCCAGCATCAGGCGGAAGAGCACGAGCACGGCGGCAAAATGCAGGACCTCGCGGCTGACGAGCCAGCGCAGGTCGATCAGCGGCTTTTCGCGGTTCAGTTCCAGCACGGCGGCAACGGTCAGCGCGCCGATCATCACGACCAGCAATTCGCCGATCCACTGCGCCTCCATCCACCAGTAGGTCCGCCCGGTGACGAGGATGACCGCGCCCGAACCGAAACCGATGGCGATGAAGAGATAGCTGACGATATCCAGCTTCTCGATGACCTTGGCGCGCGGAATGGGCGTCAGCGGCAGAAGATAGATCGCCGCGAAGGACAGCATGGCGAGCGCGACTTCCAGATGCAGCAGCGCGCGCACGCCGCCGAGATTGATGAGGGCGGGCGAGATGAGCCGCGTCAGCGGCGCGGCAAGGCCGATATTGGTCAGCGCCAGCGAGATGCCGACCGTCAGCTTGCGGGCGGGCGAGAAGGCCTCCAGCATGTAGAGGAAGCCGAGCGAGGAGAGCGGCGCGGCGGCGATGCCGGCGAAGAAGCGCAGCACGATGGCCGAATGCAGGTCGGTGATGAAGATATGCGCCACGGAGACGACGAGGAAGACGGCGATGCCGAGCTCGGCGAAATGGCGCAGACCATACTGGTTGCGGATCTTGATCAGCGCCAGCGACAGCGAGGCATTGGGCGCCATATAGGCGGCCATCAGCCAGACGGCTTCGGCGCTGGTGGCGCCGAACGGCCCCTGGAGCTGGGGAATATTGGCTGCGACGAGGTTCATGCCGAAGCCCTGCGTCAGGGCGAGCAAAGTGGAGGCGGCGATACAGGCGGCGGCGCGGGAAGGTGCGACGGGCGGCGGAGGCGGCGGGGCGGCCGGCGATGGCGCGGCCGGCTGTTCCGCCGGCAGCTCTGCCGGCTCGTCCTCCGCCGCGCGGGAGCCGGTGGCGGGGACCGTGCTCATGCGTCGACGCTTTCCCGACAGCTCTGGGCGATATTGTCGGCCATGGCGCCGAAGACCTTGACGGTGGTCGCCATGTCGCCGGCGGAAATGCTCTTCAGCACATCGGCGCGCAGCGACCGGGCCAGATCCAGCACTTCCTCGGCGACCTTCGCGCCATAGGCGGTCATGACGATCTGCTTGGCGCGGCGGTCGCCTTCCACGGACTGGCGCTCGATGAAGCCCTGCTTCTCCATGCCGTCGAGCAGGCGCACCAGCGTCGGCGTCTCGATGTCGAGTTCGTCGGCGAGTTCCCGCTGGTTGAGCTGCGCCCCGCGGCCGAGGATCAGCAGGGCGCGGGCGCGCGGCAGCGTCAGCCCCCTCTCCTTCACGCGGGCATCGAACAGGGCGCGCATCTTGCGCTGGACACGGGAGAGGTCGTCGAGAATACGCTCGCGCGGATCGGTCATGGTCATGTTGCTAGCCCGGGTATAATTAGCTTACTATCTATTTGCTCGCTAGTTAGTCGACCTGCAACAAAAAATCAAGCCCCGTCCACGGTCGTGAACGGGGCTTTTGGAAAGCTCACGCGGATGTGATGGCGATCGACCTGGAGCATGTCAGGTTCGGATCGAACCAGACATGCTCCAAATTCTTTTGTTTTCGTTTGTCTTTTCGGGAAAACCGGTTCCCACTTTTCCCTGACAAACTCTAGTGACCGTCGGTTTCCTCGGGAAACTCGCTCGCGCCGTGCGTCGCCGGCGCGGTCCAGCCGCCATATTTGCGCTGCCAGGAGCGCGCGCCGAACGGCAGGGTCGCGAGATAGGCAACGACCGTCACCACCATGGTTTCCCAGGTGAAGCTCATCAGCGTCGCGACATAGATGACGACGAGCAGGATGAACGGCAGCACGAGGTCGCGGCGGATGCGGCTGCCCTCCGACTTGCCGGACCAGACCGGCAGGCGGCTGACGAGCAGGAAGCCGATCACCATCGTATAGCCGGCGGCCAGATACGCGAAGAGCGGGCTCGGCGCGATGCCGAGGAAGCCGAGATAGACCGGCAGCAGCACCAGCATGGCGCCGGCCGGCGCCGGCACGCCGACGAAATATTCCGACTGCCACTTTGCCTTGGTCTCGCGCTCGGCCATGACGTTGAAGCGCGCAAGGCGCAGGCCCGCGGCGATGGCGTAGATCAGCGCGGCGATCCAGCCGAAGGAGCGCGCCTGGTCGAGGATGAAGACATAGAGCACAAGCGCCGGCGCGACGCCGAAATTGACGATGTCGGCCAGGGAATCCATCTGGCCGCCGAACTTCGACGTCGCCTTGAGCAGGCGGGCGATGCGCCCGTCGATGCCGTCGAGGAAGGCGGCGAGCAGCACCATGCCGACGGCCAGCTCATAGCGGTTCTCGAAGGCAAGGCGGATGCCCGTCAGGCCCGCGCAGATGGCGAGGACCGTGATGATATTCGGGATCATGATGCGCAGCGGTATTTCGCGCAGGCGCGGGCCGCGAGCCTCGTCGTCGTTCGAGCCATTCGGCTCTTCGTTTGAAAACGGCGTGTCCATCTCTTTTCGCTTCGTTCTCTTTCGTCTGCGGCGGCGGTCCCATGTTAGATATGCCGCCGCTGCGAATGGTCAATCGCCGGGGCGATCAACCGCGGCGGCTGACGACCGGTCCCTTGGCCGAGCCGAACTCCGCCAGCACCGTTTCGCCGGCAATGGCCGTCTGGCCGAGGCTGACGCGCGGCTGGGCGCCTTCCGGCAGGAACACGTCGAGGCGCGAGCCGAAGCGGATGAGGCCGAAGCGCTCGCCGGCTTCCAGGCTGTCGTTCAGGGCGGTCCAGCACAGGATGCGGCGCGCGACGAGGCCGGCGATCTGCACGACGCCGATCCGGCCATGGGCGCTGTCGATGACGAGGCCGTTGCGCTCGTTCTCCTGGCTCGCCTTGTCGAGATCGGCATTGAGGAACTTGCCGGCGCGATAGGCGACGCGCGAGACGCGGCCGCGCATCGGCGCGCGGTTCACATGGCAGTTGAAGACGTTCATGAAGACCGAGATGCGCAGCATCGGCTGGTCGCCGAGCTCGAGTTCGGCCGGCGGCGTCACCAGGGCGATGGCCGAAACGCGGCCGTCCGCCGGGCTGATGACGAGATCGTCGTCCTGCGGCGTCAGGCGCTCGGGATCGCGGAAGAAATAGGCGCACCAGGCGGTCAGCACGAAGCCGATCCACATCAGCGGCGTCCACAGGAGGCCGAGGAGCAGCGAGACGACGAAAAAGATCGCCACGAACTTCCAGCCTTCCCGATGGATCGGCACCAGGGTGCTGCGTACCGTATCGACCAAACTCATCTTCCGACATCTCCTGATGATTTCACGCCATGGACCTAGCGTGAAATGCCCGCCGGGGCAATGCGGCGCGGCGATTAGCCCCCAGGACCGCAGAGGGGCGGTATCGTGGCGGCGGCGTCGTGGATAGCAATGAGGCAGGGCTCCGCGGGGTTCCGCCGCTGGGTGCCGGCAGGGCATCGTCTTGACACCGCCCACCGCCGCGCGCAGACTTTCACCGTTGCTGTAGGGCGCATCGGCACGGGCCGAAGGGGCAATGCCCACCTACGACCGAAACCCTCATAGCGCCCATGCCGAATCTCGAAAACCTCAGGAAGCAGGCCAAGCAATATCTGCGCTGGCACCGCGAACGGCACCATCCGGTGGCGGCGGTCCTGCGCGCGGCCCTGCCCCGTTTCAAGGATCAGACGGACCGCGCGATCCTCGATGCCCCGTTCACGCTCGGCGATGCGCAGACGCTCGTCGCCCGGCAGAACGGCTTTTCCGATTGGCAGGCGCTCGTCTCAGGAGCAGCAGGCATGACCCCTTCCCCCGAAAGAACGACGACCGGCCCCGTGCTCGGCGGCGCGGAGCCGGTGCTCTACGTCACCGACTTTGCCGCGTCCCTTGCCTTCTTCACGCAAAGCCTCGGCTTTGCGGTGGATTTCACCTATGGCGAACCGCCCTACTATGGCGTCGTTGCACGCGACAGCGCCCGGCTCTGCCTCAGGCTGGTGAACGAGCCCGTCTTCGTCGGCGATGTCAGGGCGCGCGCGGAACTGCTTTCGGCCGCGATCCCCCTTGAGAGCGCGGCCGCCATCAAGCAGCTCTTCCTCGATTATCAGGCGGCCGGCGTTTCCTTCCACCTGCCGCTGAAGACCCAGCCCTGGGGCGCGCGGAACTTCATCCTCCGCGACCCGGACGGCAACCTGATCCTCTTCGCCGCCCCGGCCGAATGATCACTCCGCCGCCGGCGCGCCGCGCGTGACGATGCCGAGATCGTCGCTCTCGCGCACCTGCTTCAGCCGTTCCTCGGCCTGCACGGCCTCGCGCTGGCGGTTCCACATGGAGGCGTAGAGACCGTCGTCGCGCTGCATGAGTTCGCCATGCGTGCCGCGTTCGGCGATCCCGCCGTCCTTCAGCACGATGATCTCGTCGGCGGAAATGACGGTGGAGAGGCGATGGGCGATGACGAGCGTGGTGCGGTTCTTCGAGACCACGTCGAGCGCGGCCTGGATTTCCTGCTCCGTGCGGGTGTCGAGCGCCGAGGTCGCCTCGTCGAGGATGAGGATCGGCGGGCTCTTCAGGATGGTGCGGGCGATGGCGACGCGCTGCTTCTCGCCGCCCGACAGCTTCAGGCCGCGTTCGCCCACCATCGCCTTGAAGCCTTCCGGCAACTGGTGGATGAAGGGGCCGATCTGCGCGGCCTCGGCGGCGGCGGAAACCTCCGCGTCGCTCGCGCCGGGCCGGCCGTAGCGGATGTTGTAGGCGATGGTGTCGTTGAAGAGCACGGTGTCCTGCGGCACCATGCCGATCACCTGGCGCAGGCTCTTCTGCGTGACGTCGCGCACGTCCTGCCCGTCGACGGTGATCGCGCCCTCCTGCACGTCGTAGAACCGGTAGAGCAGGCGCGAGAGCGTCGACTTGCCCGCCCCCGAGGGGCCGACGACGGCGACGGTCTTGCCGGCCGGCACATCGAAGGAAATGCCCTTGAGGATCGGCCGCGCCGGGTCATAGGCGAAATGCACGTCCTTGAAGGAGATCGCGCCGTCGGCGACCACGAGGTCCCTGGCGCCGGGCTTGTCCTGCACTTCCTGCTCCACTTCGAGCAGGTCGAACATCTGCTCGATATCCGTCAGGCCCTGGCGGATTTCGCGGTAGACGAAACCGATGAAGTTGAGCGGGATGGCGAGCTGGATCAGCATCGCATTGATGAAGACGAAGTCGCCGACCGTCTGCTCGCCGCGCTGCACGGCCAGCGCCGACATCGCCATCATGATCGCCATGCCGACGCCGAAGATCAGCGCCTGGCCGAAGTTCAGCCAGCCGAGCGAGGTCCAGACCTGGGTGGCGGCCTTTTCGTAACGCTCCATGGACTGGTCGAAGCGCCTTGCCTCCATCTCCTCGTTGCCGAAATACTTGACGGTCTCGAAGTTGAGCAGCGAGTCGATGGCCTTGGTGTTGGCCTCCGTGTCGCTGTCGTTCATCGAGCGGCGGATGGAAATGCGCCAGTCGCTCGCCCGGACCGTGAACCAGATGTAGAGCCAGACGGTGGCGGCGGTGACGAGCAGATATTGCAGCCCGTAGCCCTGCCAGAAGACGGCGGCGGTCAAGAGGAATTCGATGAAGGTCGGCACGGAGTTGAGGATCGTGAAGCGCACGATGGTCTCGATGCCCTTGGTGCCGCGCTCGATGACGCGCGACAGGCCGCCGGTGCGCCGCTCCAGATGGAAGCGCAGCGACAGGCGGTGCAGGTGCACGAAGGTGCGGTAGGCGAGCTGGCGCACGGCATATTGGCCGACGCTGGCAAAGAGCGCGTCGCGCAGCTGGTTGAGGCCGGCCTGCAGGATGCGCGCGCCGTTATAGGCCAGCACCAGCATGACGGCGCCGAGCAGGAAGGTCGGCAGCAGGCCGACGGCATCGGGCTTGTCGTTCAGCGCATCGGTCGCCCATTTGAAGAAATAGGGCACCAGCAGCAGCACGATCTTCGAGGCCAGCAGGAAGAGCGAGGCCCAGACGACGCGCATCTTCAGGTCCGGCCGGTCGGAGGGCCACATATAGGGCCAGAGATTGACCAGCGTATGGAGGAGTTTGCCGCTGTCGGCCGAAACCGTCTTCTTCGTCGTCGTTGCCACGATGGTCTCCGCCGGGCGAGCGCCCGGCCTCATGTCTGGTTCATGCGCGCTCGCGCGTCACCGGATCGCCTGAATGAAAATACGGCGCCCGGTGGGGCGCCGCTTCGCGGAGATAGGATTTTGCCGGCCGTTTCGCAACGGCCGGCAGGAAATAACAGCCGTCAATTTCCACGCACATGCTTGCGGTGCATCTGTTCCGCCTCGGCATCGCTCTCCGAGGTCTTGTCCGGCACGCCGAAGACCTGGCCAGGAATGATGCGGTCCGGATCGTTGATCTGGTCCTCGTTGGCGAGGTAGATCGTCGTGTAGCGCACGCCCTTGCCGTAGATGCGGCGGGAGATCTGCCACAGCGTGTCGCCGCGGCGGATGATGACCGAGGTCTTGCTCGCCTGGAGCGGCGCCTGCTCGACCGTTTCCGGCTCCTCGGCCACGGCCTCGCCTGATGTCGCGGCGGAACCGGAAGCGGCGGTGCCGCCCTCGCCCGTCGTCGCGGCCTGCCCGTTGCCTTCGCTCGCGGCGTTCTGCGTCGTCGTGCCTTCGTTTGCCGTGTTTTCGCTTGTCGCCGAACCGGCGGTCGCCACGGCACTGGCCGCCGCGCTCAGCGAGGGCATGCCCTCGAGCGCGACGAGCGCCTGCTGGTAGGCTTCCTTGCCGGCGCCCGCGGGCACGGCGGCAAGGCGCGCGAGCGCGGTGGACGCCCAGCCCTTCAGCTTCTCGATGGCGGCGGAGACATCCGCGGCCGTATCGGCCGGGGCGGCAAAGCCGGCAATGCCCTTCAGCACGCCTTCGAGCGCGGTGCGCGCGGTCTGGATTTCCGCCGTCGTCGCGTTGCGGCCGTCGGAGAACAGGCCGACGAACTGCTGCTGGAGCGCGGTCGCCTGCGCGGCCAGCCCCTCGATGGAGGTGTCGGCGGCGGCGGTGACGTTGCTGGCAACGGCTTCCGCCTTCTCGATGGCCGGCGCGAGCGCGTCGGCGACGGCGGTCTCGATGGAGCCGAGCGCTTCGCCCACGGCGCCGGCATCGGCCGGCAGCGCGTGCAGGCGGGCAAGCGCCGAGGCGGCAGCGGCCGAAGCCTTGGCCGCCATGGCGCGGGCCGCCTCGCCCTCTTCTTCGCCGGGCTTGAACTCGGCCAGCGATTTCAGCGCGATTTCCGTCGCGGACCGGGCCGCGGCCAGTTCCTCGACGCTCGGCAGGCGGCCGTTCGCATAGAGGCCCTTCAGCAGCGCGATCGCCTTGTCGGCCTCGCCGCGCAGCTTGTCGAAGGTGCCGCCGCCGATGAGGCCGAGCGCCGGGCCGGTATCGGCCGTGGCATTGTCCTGCGCCACCACGGCGACCTGCTCGCCTTCCGGCCGGTCGAAGGGCACCGAAGCGCGCAGATCGACCTTGCTGCCGTCAGGGCTCATGACGTCGGCGCGCACCGTATGGCGGCCGACGGAGAGGTCGATGGTGCCGTCGGCGACGTAGCGGCCCTGGTCGTCCGCCTTCGCCTCGCCCACCAGCGTGTCGTCGGCATAGATGCGCACCAGCGCGCCGGGCTTGGCCGTGCCGGCGATGAACATGCGCTTGCCTTCGAGTTCGACGGCGGACACGCGGACCTGCGCCGTGCCGGCGTCGCCCGCAACGGCAGCCGCCTCGGTGGTCGTCCTGGCGGCGGCGTCCGCCGTTTCGGCAGTCTTCGTCTCGGTCGTGGCGGAGGCCGTCTCGGTGGTCGCGGAGGCCGTTTCGCCGGCCGGCTGGTCGACGGATTTCTGCGCGGTTTCAACCGCGGCGCCCGCCGCCTTCGCGGCCGTTTCCGGAACGGTGATCAGGCGGCTCGCCTCGCCCGGCTTGGACACCATGGCGAGCAGTTCGCCGGTGCCATCCTTCGGCACGGAGACGGTCGCGACCTCTTCGGAGGTCTTCGAGGCGCCCTTGTCGTCCCTCGTCGCAAGCGTCAGCTGATAGTCGCCGGCCGCCAGCGGCTGGTCGAACACGGCGGCGAAATCGCCTTCCGGGCCGATATCGGCGGTCGCGACGACCGTCTCGCCGTTCTTGATCTCAAGCTTGGTGTTCGGCTGGCCGCGGCCGGCAATGACCGTGGAACCGTCCGGCTCGACGCGGAGAAGATCGAAGGCGGGCGTCACCCAGCCGGCGGCCGGATCGGTCGCGGCCTTCGCCGTTTCCCCGGCGGTCTGCTGCGCGGCATCGGCGGACGCCTGCTGCGTGGCGGCGGCCTCGCCTTCGGCGGCGGGCTTTTCGCCCTCAGCGGTCGCCTCGCCGGGCGTCGCTTCGCCGGGCGTCGCGCGGGCCTGCTTGCCGTCGGCCGTCGTGGTCTCGCCACCGCCTTCGGCCGGCTTGTCGAGCAGCGCCGTCGCCGGCGTTTGCTCCGGCTTGTCCTTGTTCATGCCGGGCAACACGAAGAAAACCATGAGCAGCGTCGCCACCGCCAGCACGATCAGAGCCACAAGGCCGGTCTTGTTCTTCATCATCGAATCTCTCTTTGCCCCGGTTTCCCGGGAAATCCCTGGGAAACTGCTATCTTTTCCCGGTGCCTTGCACAAGCATCCGGCGGCGTTCAGGCCCCTGCCGCCCGCCTTTTTCCGTCATCATCCTTGACGGGCTCCCGGCCGGGTGGCTGAATCCCGCCATGAGCGAACAAACCCTGCCGATTCGATCCGTCTGCGTCTACTGCGGCTCCCAGCCCGGACGCGATTCCGCCTACATCAATGCCGGTCGCCGTCTCGGCAAGGCCATGGCGGAAAATCACCTCCGCCTCGTCTATGGCGGCGGCACGAAGGGCATCATGGGCGCCGTCGCCAGCGGCGTGCTCTCGCATGGCGGCCGCGTGACCGGCATCATACCGCAATTCCTCGTGGATATGGAGGCCACCCGTCATTCGCTGGGCCAGCTCAGCGAGCTGATCATCACGCCCGACATGCACGAGCGCAAACACAAGATGTTCGACCGCGCCGACGCCTTCGTGGCGCTGCCGGGCGGCATCGGCACGCTGGAGGAAATCGTCGAGGTGATGACCTGGGCGCAGCTCGGCCGCCACCGCAAGCCGATGGTCTTCGCCAATATCGGCGGCTTCTGGGACCCGATGCTCAAGCTCATCCGCCACATGGCCGACGAGGGCTTCATCCACACCGCCCATCTCGTCCAGCCGCTGGTCATCGACGATCCGGAGGAGATCGTCGCCGCGCTGGTGGAGCACTGGGCCGGCCAGATCGACCGCGAGGGCGAAGCCGAGATCATCGCCCGGCTGTGAGCCGGACCTGTTCGGGAAAAGAAAAGCCGGAGGCCCGCCTCCGGCTTTTTTCGTTAGTGGGCTGCCGCTTTCCGCGTCATTCGGCCGGCTTCAGCTCGCTCGCCGCGACGCGCCGGGCGCGCGCCGTGCGCAGCATCGCGCCGGAATAGATGACCAGCGCCGCCCAGATGAAGGCGAAGGCGATGAGCTTCGTCGTGCCGAAGGGTTCGCCGAAGGCGAAGACGGCGATGAGGAAGATCATGGTCGGCGCGATATATTGCATGATGCCGATGGTGGAGAGCCTGAGGAGTTTCGCGCCATTGGCATAGATCATCAGCGGAATGGCGGTGACGACGCCGCAGGCGAGCAGCCACAAGACGTCGGCCATGCCCGTATCGCCGAAATGGCCCTGCCCCGAGGATTCCAGCCAGACGATATAGCCGAGCGCCGGCACGCTGAGCAGCAGCACTTCCAGGAAGAAGCCCTGGTTGGGCCCGATGGGCAGCGCCTTGCGGCAGAAGGCGTAGAAGCCCCAGGACATGCACAGGCTCAGCGAAACCCAGGGAAGGCCGCCGGCATCGTAGGCGAGAATGCCGACCGCGATGACGGCAAGGCCGATCGCCACCATCTGCGCGCGGTCGAGCTTTTCCTTCAGCAGCACGGCGCCGAGGAAGATCGAGAAGAGCGGGTTGATGTAGTAGCCGAGCGCCGTCTCGATGGCCCGGCCGGCGCCGATGGCCCAGACATAGATGCCCCAGTTGATGGTGATCAGGGTGGCCGTCAGGATCGCCATGGCGATCATGCGCGGCGAGCGCAGCGCGACCTTCACCTCGGCGGTGCGGCCGAGCCAGATCAGCACGAGGCCGGCGAGCGGCACCGACCAGACGATGCGGTGCGCCACCACTTCGGGCGCGGGAATATGCGCCACCGCCTTCATGAAGAACGGCAGGAAGCCCCACAGCACATAGGCCGTCAGGGCGAAGGCGAAACCGCGCGGCGAATCGCCGGACTGGGGGCCGCTGGAGGAATTTGCGTCGGCCATGGTGTCATTTCCCGTCGATGTCTCGGATTTTCCGACGAAATACTCCAACGGCCGTGAATGCACCAATTCATTCCGGTGAAGGGATGAATGAGCGGGGTTGAACCTTGCCGCCTTATAGCGGCCTGCACCTTGCCGCCCTATTCCGCCGCCACCCGCCCGGCCTCGCCACGGTTCTTCAGGAGCTTGTAGACGATCGAATCCATCAGCGCCTGGAAGGAGGCGTCGATGATGTTGTCGGACACGCCGACCGTCCACCAGCGGGCGCCCGAGGCATCGGTGGATTCGATGAGCACGCGGGTGATGGCCTCGGTGCCGCCATTGAGGATACGCACCTTATAGTCCGCCAGCTCCAGGTCGGCGATCTCGGCCTGGTACTTGCCGAGGTCCTTGCGCAGCGCAAGGTCGAGCGCGTTGACCGGGCCGTGGCCCTCGGCCACCGACATCATCGTCTCGCCGTCGACCACCACCTTCACCACGGCTTCCGACACCGTCTTGAGCTGGCCGTTGACGTCGTAGCGGCGCTCGACCATCACGCGGAAACTGTCGACATGGAAGAAGTCCGGCACCGTGCCGAGCGTGCGGTAGGCCAGCAGCGCGAAGCTCGCATCCGCGCCCTCATAGGCATAGCCCGTCGCCTCGCGCTCCTTGACGATCTGGATCAGCCGGTCGAGCTTCGGATCGTCCTTGGCGACGGTGATGCCGCGCAGCTTCAGCGCATTGATGAAATTCGCCTTGCCGCCCTGGTCCGACACCATGACCTTGCGCAGGTTGCCGACGCTTTCCGGCGTGACATGCTCGTAGGTGCGCGGGTCCTTGAGGAGGGCCGAGGCGTGGATGCCGGCCTTGGTGGCGAAGGCGGAGGCGCCGACATAGGGCGCCTGATGGTCGGGCGAACGGTTCAGGAGTTCGTCGAACGTATGCGCGAGCTTGGTGAGGCCGGTCAGCCGGTCGGCGTCGATGCCGATCTCGAAGCGGGCACTATAGGCTTCCTTCAGCGCCAGCGTCGGGATGAGCGTGACGAGATTGGCGTTGCCGCAG
The DNA here is from genome assembly GCF_050172695.1 of Shinella sp. G-2. Lineage (NCBI taxonomy): Bacteria > Pseudomonadati > Pseudomonadota > Alphaproteobacteria > Hyphomicrobiales > Rhizobiaceae > Shinella > Shinella sp. G-2. Next base: position 439,632 of record NZ_JBBEYH010000002.1, read on the forward strand.
CGTTCGCCGATGCCGTTCAGCGTGCCCTGGATCTGGCGCACGCCCGCCTCGACGGCGGCCAGCGAATTGGCGACGGCCTGGCCGGTGTCGTTATGGGCATGGATGCCGAGATGGTCGCCCGGCACGCCGGCCGCGATCACCGCCCGCACGATCGCCTGCACTTCCAGGGGCTGCGTGCCGCCATTGGTGTCGCATAGCACCACCCAGCGCGCGCCGGCGGCATGGGCCGTGGTGGCGCAGGCCAGCGCATAATCCGGATTGGCCTTGTAGCCGTCGAAGAAATGCTCGCAGTCGACCATCGCCTCGCGGCCGGAGGCGACGACCGCCTTGACGGATTCGGCGATGCTTTCGAGGTTCTCCTCGTTGGAACAGCCGAGCGCGACGCGTACGTGATAGTCCCAGCTCTTGGCGACGAGACAGATCGCATCGCTCCTGGAATCGAGCAGCGCGGCAAGGCCGGGATCGTTGGAGGCGGAAACGCCGGCGCGCTTCGTCATGCCGAAGGCGGTGAACCTGGCGCGGCCGGTGCGTTTCTTCGAGAAGAAGGCCGTATCCGTCGGATTGGCGCCGGGATAGCCGCCCTCGACATAGTCCATGCCGAAGTCGTCCAGCATGCCGGCAATGGCGATCTTGTCCTCGACGGAAAAGTCGATGCCGGGGGTCTGCTGGCCGTCGCGCAGCGTGGTGTCGAAAAGGTAGATACGGTCTTTCGTCATCTGTTCCCTCCCTGGGAACGGTCCTGATGCTTCCAATCGCCCCTCGTCCGGCTGTCGCCGCCTCTCCCCGCCTGCGGGGAAAGGATGAGGGGCGCTCCTTCAGACTTTCCCGGCGAACCGGTCCGTCGCATAGATCAGCCGGTCGAGAATGCCGGGTTCGGAATAGGCATGCCCCGCGCCCTCGACGAGGAAGAATTCCGCGTCGGGCCAGGCCTTGTGCAGGGCCCAAGCGTTCTTCGCCGGGCATGGCATGTCGTAGCGGCCATGGGCGATGACGCCGGGTATGCCCTTCAGCTTATAGGCGTCGCGCAGCAACTGCCCTTCGTCCAGCCAGCCGGCATTGACGAAGTAGTGCGTTTCCAGGCGCGCGAAGGCATCGGCGAAGTCATCCTGGCCGAAGCGGTCGCTCGTTGCCGGTTCCGGCAGCAGCGTGATCGTCTCGCCTTCCCACAGGCTCCAGGCCTTGGCGGCGGCGATGCGCGTCGCCTTGTCGGCGCCCGTCAGGCGCCGGTAATAGGCCTGCATCATCTCATGGCGCTCCTCCGGCGGGATGGGCGCGACGAAACGCTCCCACTTGTCCGGGAACATTTCCGAGACGCCGAACTGGTAGTACCAGTCGAGCTCGGCTTTGGTGAGCATGTAGATGCCGCGCAGCACCAGTTCGGACACGCGCTCGGGGTGTTTCTGCGCATAGGCGAGCGCCAGCGTCGAGCCCCAGGAGCCGCCGAAGACCAGCCACTTTTCCGCGCCGGCCATCTCGCGCAGCCGCTCGATATCGGCGACGAGGTGCCAGGTCGTGTTGGCCTCCAGCCCGGCATGCGGCGTGGACTTGCCGCAGCCGCGCTGGTCGAACAGCGTCACGTCGTAGAGTTTCGGATCGAACAACCGGCGATGGCTCGGCGAAATCGTGCCGCCCGGCCCGCCATGCAGGAACACCGCCGGCTTTGCGTCCGGCGTGCCGGCGCGCTCCCAATAGATGGAATGCCCGTCGCCGACATCGAGATGGCCGGACGCATAGGGTTCGATCTCGGGATAGAGGGTGCGCAGGGCTTCACTCATAATTTCAATCCGTGGGCAGGCCAGTTTTCGGTTTCGTGGTCGGGATGCTGGAAGGAAATGATCTTTTCCTGCTGGCTGTAATAGTCCGGGTCGTCATGGACGGGAGCGGCGAAGATCGTCTCGACCCAGGGCAGGCGCGCGTCGTAATTGACCTGGATCTGCGGGGCGAGATCGCTGCGGTCGTCGAAGGCGCCGATGGCGATCTCCAGCCCGCCCGGATGCTTGTAGGTCAGCGGCGTGCCGCACTGCTTGCAGAAGCCGCGGGCGATGTTGATCGAGGACTGGAAATAGGTCGGCTCGTCGCGCGTCCATTCCGTCTCGCCCTTGGCGGTGACGAGCGGGCCGAAGAAGCCGCCGAACTGCTTCTGGCACATGCGGCAATGGCAGATCGACGGACGGCCGAGGCCGCCCTTGATGCGGAAACGCACGGCGCCGCACTGGCAGCCGCCGGTTCTGACCTTATCCTGCTCTGTCATGACATGCTCCTTCAGCGATACGAGGAATAGACGACGACGGCGATCACCACGGCGGTGATGAGGACCAGCTTGCCGGCGATGAGATAGAGCCACTTGCGGGGAAAGCCGAGGTCCGGCCGGGGTTCGCTCATGGCGCGTCCTCCGGTGGCCAGTGGTCGGTGTCGTAATCGGGGTGCTGGCGGTTCGAGTCGCGGATCGTCACATGACGCGCTTCTCCGCCCTCGCCCTCGTTGCTCTCGTGCTCGGGCAGCTTCGGCAGTTGCGGGAACCAGACGACCCGCGCCTCCACGCCCGTCTGGGCGATGGGCCTGATATCGTCGGGGTCGTCGAGCGAGCCGAGCGTCACATTGATATGGTCGGCGGCAAGCGCATCGTAGAACAGCGGCGTGCCGCAGGCGGCGCAGAAGCCGCGGCGCACGATCTCGGAGGACTGGAACCAGCCCGGCGTGCCGCGGGTGATGGAAAAGCGGGCGCGCGGCGCATTGGCGAGCGGCAGGAAATAGTTGCCGGCCGCCTTCTGGCACATGCGGCAATGGCACAGATGCGGATCGCTGAGCGTGCCTTCCACGCGGTAGCGCACCGCGCCGCACTGGCAGCCGCCGGTATAGATACGCGAGATGCTCATGGCGTGCGCTCCGGGGGCCATGTGTCCGTGTCGTGGTCGGGATGCTGGTAGGAGACGAGATCGGCGAGGAAGGACGCGGCCTCCTGGTCGGCCATGGTATCCTCGCCCGGCAGGCCGGGGATCGCATCGACATAGGGCAGCTTCGCCTCGATGCCCCACTGGATGCGGGGCGCGATCTCGGCCGGGTCGTCGAAGGCGGCGATGGTCAGCGCCACGCCATCGGGCGCCTCATAGGTCAGCGGCGTGCCGCAATCGCCGCAGAAGCCGCGATAGCCGTGGTTCGAGGAGCGGAAGCGCTTCGGCGCGCCGCGCGTCCAGGTGAGCTTCGCCGCGCCGACGGAGACGAGCGGCAGGTAGAAATTGCCGCTCGCCTTCTGGCACATGCGGCAATGGCAGACCGAGGCGTCGCCGAGCGCGCCCTCGACATGGAAGCGCACAGCGCCGCACTGGCAGCCACCGGTATAGAAGGGCGTGGTCATGGCGCATCCTCCAGCCAGTTCTCGACCTTCAGGCCCTCGACACGGGAGAATTCCCGCATATTGGCGGTGACGAGCGTCAGGTCGAGCGAAAGGGCATGGGCGGCGATGAAAAGATCGGTGGCGCCGATCGGCTGCCCCTTCTTCTCCAGCGTGCTGCGCGCCTGCGCATAGGCGAAGGACACGGGCGCATCGTAGGAGAGTATTTCCATCTCCCCCAGCACCGCCTCCACGCGGCGCGCGAGCGCGACGGCTCCGCTCTTGCGCAAGCCATAACGAAGCTCGGACGCCACGATGGCGCTGGTGCACAGCGCATCGTCGTCGAGCGAGGAGACCCGGCGGGCGGCCAAACCATCGGGATTACGGACCATGTCCGAGATGACATTGGTATCGAGCATGTAGCGGAACGCGGTCACAGGTCGACATCCTCCGGCGGCGGCTGCCGCTCGTCCAGATCCGGAAAGTCACCTTCCCAGGGCTCGAACGTCGCCAGCAGGGCGGCGAGCCCCATCTTCCGGTGCTTCGGCTCGATGATGAGGCGGTCGCCCTCCTTGCGCATGACGGCTTCGTTTCCCGGGAGTTCGAACTCCACGGGAATGCGGACGGCCTGGTTGCGGCCGTTGCGGAAGAGTTTCACCTCCCGCTCCTGCGCCGCCTCGGGCATTTCCTTCGCTCTCGCATTCATGGGAAACCTCCATCCACGATGGCCTATGCCGAAGCATAGGCCATCCCTTGACCGGGGACAACGTTACCGCTTCACCTCCCAGGTCGTGATGCGCTCGCCCGTCGCGGGGTCCTTGCCGTCCTTGAGCTGGATGCCCTTGCCCGACAGTTCGTCGCGCAGACGGTCGGCCTCGGCGAAGTTCTTCGCCTTCAGCATTTCCAGACGAAGCTGGATGAGCGCGTCGATGCTCTCCTCCAGCGCCCTGGACACCTCGGCCTTCTTCGGCAGCACGCCGAGAAGCTCGGCGCTGGCGGCAAAGACCGGCAGCATCAGCGGGTCGGCATTGGCGCATTGGGCGAGCGCATGCAGCGCCTGCACCGCGCCCACGGTGTTGAGGTCGTCGAGAAGCGGCGTCAGGACGCTGGCATCCACCCGCCCCTCGGCCGGATTGCCGCCGGCCGGCCACTTGGCGAGCAGGCGCTCGGCCTCCTCCAGCCGCTTGATGGAGAAGTCGATCGGCTCGCGGTAGTGGGTCATCAGCATGGCAAGACGCAGCACCTCGCCCGGCCATTTGCGGCCGCCGAACTTTTCCTCGTGCAGCAGCTCGGCGATGGTGAAGAAGTTGCCCTCCGACTTCGACATCTTGCGGCCCTCGACCTGCAGGAAGCCGTTGTGCATCCAGACATTCGCCATGACCTTGGTGCCATGGGCGCACCGCGACTGGGCGATCTCGTTCTCATGATGCGGGAAGATGAGATCGAGCCCGCCGCCATGGATGTCGAAGACCTCGCCGAGATAGGCGGCCGACATGGCCGAGCACTCGATATGCCAGCCCGGACGGCCACGGCCCCAGGGGCTGTCCCAGCCGGGCTCTTCCGGCGAGGAGAGCTTCCACAGCACGAAATCGCCGGGGTTCTTCTTGTGCACGTCGACGGCGACGCGGGCGCCGGCCTGCTGTTCGTCGAGGTTGCGCTTGGACAGATCGCCGTAGTCGGCCATCGACTGGGTGTCGAACAGCACCTCGCCGCCGGCCTGATAGGCATGGCCGCGCTCGATGAGGCGCAGGATCAGCGTGATCATGTCGACCTTGCCGTCGCCGCGCGGCTGCACGAATTCGGTGGCGCGCGGCTCGTAGGTCGGCGGCATGGCGCCCAGCGCGACGATGTCGGCATGGAACTGGTTCGCCGTCTTCTCCGTCACGCGGCGGATCGCCTCGTTGAGCGACAGGGAACCGTCCGCAATCTCGCCGCCGAAGTCGCGCAGCGCCCGGGCGTTGATCTTGTCGTCGACGTCGGTGATGTTGCGGGCATAGGTGACGTGGCCCGCGCCGTAGAGGTCGCGCAGCAGGCGGAACAGCACGTCGAAGACGATGACCGGCCGCGCATTGCCGATATGCGCGAAGTCGTAGACCGTCGGGCCGCAGACATACATGCGCACATTGTCGGGATCGATGGGGGCAAAGGCCTCCTTCGAGCGCGTGAGCGTGTTGTACAGCGTCAGGACCGGTTTTTCGGCCATAGGAATCTCCCAAAATGCGTGCACCCGGCTGGCCGGGTCGTTGTCATCCGGGGATTTTGGGGGACGAAAACGGCCGGGCCAGCGCGTGCGCTAGCGAATAATGCTCCGGCGAATGCAGAGTACCGTTTTCATGGCCTGCTTTATCGCGCCGCGCGGGGCCGTGGTCAAGCGGGCGGGCGCCTGCGCGCGCGAAAATCGTGACGGTGTGAACTGTTACCCCGGAAACAGGCGCCGCATCCACGCCGTGCAAGAAGGAGCGGCGGATGACGGCAAGCAAGATGTGCACCGGTCACAATTGGTGATCGTCAAATCCCGCAATTCGACCCTTCGCCGCAGAGCGATCAAAATTTGAGCAGAATTTGGCCGAAAGGCGTCTGTAAACGCATAGCTCATTGGGGGTGGCAACCGGGGGAATCAGACGGGGCCGCTCAATGAAAGACACTTCAGGAGAGTGACAATGCCCACCGCAAAGAAACAGCCGCAGCAGCAGCCTGCCGCCGCCAACGAAAACCTTCAGGCCCGCTACAAGCCGCTCGGCCTGCGCGCCGTCGTCGCCGCGACCCAGTGCAAGCCCGAGATCAAGGCCGCCGACACGCGCCGCAAGCGCGACATCCCGGCCGTGCTTCAGTCTCTCTACGAATAGGCTAGAAGAGCGACAGCTGATCGGAAGAAGGGGGCGCGTCAGCGCCCTTGTTCTTTTTCGGCGGCGCCTCCTCGGCGCGTTCTTCCACCGCCTCCAGGATCTCCGGCCCCATATTGGCAACCTTGTTGACCCTGTCGGAAACGGGGATCGCCTCGAAGAAGCCGTCGTCGATGGGCCTCATCAGGTCCGTCACGTCGCGCGGCTCCTGCGTCTTGCAATCGAGCCAGCGCGAAAAATCCTGCTGGCGGATGACGACCGGCATGCGGTCGTGGATGCGCGCGATGTCGTTGTTGGCGGCCGTGGTCAGGATGGCGCCGGTATCGACCTCGGACCCGTCCGCCGAGGACCAGGTCTCCATCAGCCCGGCAAAGGCGACGATCTCGCCCTTCTTCGGGCGAATGAAATAGGCCTGCGCCTTTGCGCCCTTTTCCTCCGTCCGCCGCCATTCGAAGAAGCCGGAGGCCGGCACGAGGATGCGCCGGTGGCGCATGGCGGCGCGGAAGGAGGCCTTCTCGATCGCCGTTTCGGCGCGCGCATTGATGAGCAGCGGAAAATCGCGCGGATCCTTCACCCAGCCCGGCATGAAACCCCAGCGCACCAGCATGGCCCTGCGCTCCGGCAGGTTGCTGCCCGGCGCCTGCTTCTCGCCGGCGACGACGATGAGGATGGGCTGCGTCGGGGCGATATTGTAGCGCGCCGGCGGATCCTCCATGTTCACGACATCGAGGAACTCGCTGAGGAGATCGGCCTTGGCCAGCAATGCGAAGCGTCCACACATGGCGTCGTCATCGCACTTTGCCTATAAGGGGTCAATGAAGCGCAACCGAACCGGACCGCGATGAAGAAATCGAAGACGCCCCAGCCCGCCTCCTCCGCCATTCTCGAGCGCGACGGGCGCTACCTGCTCGTGCTGCGCAGCAAGCCGCCGTCGGATGCGATGTATGCCTTCCCCGGCGGGCGCGGCGAAGAGGGCGAGACGCCGGCGCAGACGGCGCTGCGCGAACTGGAGGAGGAAACCGGCATTCGCGGGGAAAAGCCGCTGCTCTTTGCCACCTATCACCTGTCCGGCCGCGAGGACGGCCCCGGCAGCCCCTCCTTTCTTCTTTCCGTCTTCAAGGTGAAGGCCGACGCGACGGCCGTCGCGGTCGCCGCCGACGACGCGGCGGGCCTCGGCTGGTTCACCGCGGCGGAAATCGAAAAGCTGCCGGCGCCCGACAGCGTGCGCGAATGCATCGTGCGGCTGGAAACCGAACGTCTCGGGCGCAGCGCATGAGGCTTGCCCGTCTCGCCCTTCTCTGCGGCCTTGCCCTTTCGGCCCCCGCGCTTCTTGGCCCTGCCCTTTCCGGTCCGGCCCTTGCCCAGGAGGCGAAGGGTGACAAGGCCAAGGGCGACAAGGCAAAGGAAGAGGCCGCCACGCCGACCGTCGAGGCCAAGCCCGCCCCCTATGACGAGCGGCTGGAACGGCTCTCGGAAATCCTCGGCGCGGTGCATTACCTGCGCAATCTGTGCACCGGCAAGCCGGAGGACAACTGGCGCGCCTCCATGCAGCGGCTGATCGAACTCGAGGCGGCGAACGAGCCGAAGCGGCAGGAAAAGCTGACGGCCGCGTTCAACCGTGGATACCGCTCCTTTGCGGCGATCTATACGGCTTGCACCGACTCGGCGGTTGTCGCAGAAGAGAGATACCGTAACGAAGGTGCAACACTCGCCACGGAAATTACCGCGAGATTTGGAAATTAGCGTTTAATTAACCTGTTTTCGCAGCAGCCAGTGCCGTTTTGGGAAAAGGCTGCTAAGCTCGTTAACAGTGCAGTAAGAACTGAATGCCGCGCATGGACCGATTGATGGAACCTACTCTCAACGATATCGACGAGATGATCGTGCACGAGAAGATGCAGGCCGCTCTGGAATACCAGAACGAGGCCTGGGCCGACGGCATGGCGGATGGCATCGAGCCCGAGATCATCGCCGATGCCGCAATCGCGCTTGCGCTGCGCGAAACGATTCGCGTCCAGGGCGAACGCGGCGCCGAAGCGCTGCTCGATTCGCTACGCGAGCGCCTGCTGGCTGGAGAATTTTCTCCCGGCCGCATCCTGCAATAGGCTGGAAAGACAGGTCATGCCCCTATCCGTTGACGGCAAAACGCTGTTTCGCAGCAGCCTTATCGTATTGTCGGTGCTGTTCGGCACGACGGCGCTCACCGCGCCCGTCGCCCCCGCCTTCGCGCTCAGCGAGTTGAAGCAGGAGCCTGCCCAGCCGGAAGAAAAGCCGGCGAAAGGCGACAAGGCGCAGCAGCCTGTCGAGGAAAAGCCGAAGGTCGAGGAAGAGACCGGCCCGCTCGAACTGCCGATGCCCGATCCGCTGATTCGCAGGAACCAGGCCGTAACCGAGCCGGCGGACGGCACCCCCGCGACCGACGATAACGGCGACGACAACGCGGCCGACGCGCCGGAGGTGCCGGCGGAAATCCTAAGCGACATCGCCAAGGCGCCCGAACCGGTGCGCCGCATGCGCCAGCTCATCGTGGAGGCTGCCGCCTCCGGCGATATCGAGCGCCTTCGACCCCTGCTCGGCAAGGGCGTCACCGAGACGCAGGTCTCGATGGTCGAAAGCGAGGAAGGGCCGGTCGAGACGCTGAAGGGCCAGTCGGGCGACCCCGACGGCATCGAGGTCCTCGCCATCCTGCTCGACGTGCTCGCCACCGGCTTTGCCCATGTCGGCAAGGGCACGTCGGACGAAATGTATGTCTGGCCCTATTTCGCGGAAAAGCCGCTGGCGACGCTGACGCCGCCGGAAAAGGTGGATCTGCTGCGCATCGTCACCGCCGGCGACTTCGCCGACATGCAGGAATTCGGCAGCTACAACTTCTACCGCGTCGGCATCACGCCGGACGGCCAGTGGAAGTTCTTCGTGACGGGCGAATAGGCCGCCAACGCCTCCGGCGACGCGAAATCCGCGTCGTCCCGTGCCGATAGTCGGGCCTCCCGAGCCGAAGCGCCATCGCCGCGACCTTGCGAAACCCGGCCGGGCGTTCTACCTCTGTTTCGATGTATCGCCCTGCCCCGGCTTCGGCCGGCGCGCGAAGACCCTGGATCGAATCATGCCCTCCGTCACGCTTTCCGGCCGCGCCTTTCTCCGCCTTTCCGGCAAGGACGCCGAGACCTTCCTGCAATCGCTGATCACCACCAACCTGCCCGACCTTCCGGACGGCGAGATTCGCCCCGGCGCGCTGCTGACGCCGCAGGGCAAGATCCTGTTCGACTTCCTGATCCGCCGCGACGGCGCGGAAGCCTTCCTCATCGAGACGAGCGAAGACCAGCGCGATGCGCTCCTCAAGCGGCTGACCATGTACAAGCTGCGCGCCGCGGTCGATCTTGCCGTCGTCGCGGGCGACGCGGTGACGATCACCTGGGACGCCGCGTCTGCCGATGCGCCGCGCGACGCCCGCTTCGCCAGGGCCGGCCTCGACGTCTCCCGCCGCCCGGGCGATGGCGGCGATAGCGGCGATGGCGACGCCGCGCTCTACGATACCCTGCGCATTTCCGCCGGCATTCCCGAAGCCGGGCGCGACTACGCGCTTTCCGACGCCTTCCCGCACGACGCGCTCTTCGATCTCAGCAGCGGCCTCTCCTTCCGCAAGGGCTGCTATGTCGGCCAGGAGGTCGTCTCGCGCATGCAGCACCGCGGCACCGCCCGCCGCCGCCCCGTCATCGTCAAGGGTGACGGCGCGCTTGCCGCGCCCGGCACCGACCTTCTTGCCGGCGGCAAGCCGATCGGCGCGCTCGGCAGCGTCAGCGGCGCGCTCGGCCTTGCCATCGTGCGTATCGACCGCGCGGCCGACGCCATCAACAGCGGCACGCCCATCACCGCCGACGGCGCGCCCGTGCATGTCGAACTGCCCGCCTGGACCGGCCTTGCCTTCCCCGACGACAGCGCCGAGGTGCCGGCGCAATGAGTTGCGGACGGCAATACCCCCCTCTGCCCTGCCGGGCATCTCCCCCTCAAGGGGGGAGATCGGATGGGGCACTGTCTCGCCTGTCTTCGGCTTCACAGATCATGCAAGGGTTTCGCCTCTTGCCGATCTCCCCCCTTGCGGGGGAGATGTCCGGCAGGACAGAGGGGGGTGCCGCAGGCACCGCCGAAACCGGAGGGATCGCGCATCGCGGTCGCGTCCTGCAATGAGCGCCGCCGCCCGTCCGAAGACCGAGCCGCGCGCCTGGCAGCGCATGCTGTCCGGCCGCAGGCTCGACCTGCTCAACCCCTCGCCGCTCGACATCGAGCTTTCCGACATCGCCCATGGCCTTGCCCGCGTCGCCCGCTGGAACGGCCAGACGAATGGCGACCATGCCTTTTCGGTGGCGCAGCATTCGCTTGTCGTGGAGACGATCTTCCGGCGGCAGAACCGGTGCGATGCCGGCGAATGCCTGCTGGCCCTGCTGCACGATGCGCCGGAATATGTGATCGGCGACATGATCTCGCCCTTCAAGGCGGTGGTCGGCGGCGGCTACAAGACGGTGGAGAAGCGGCTGGAGGCGGCGGTGCATCTGCGCTTCGGCCTGCCGCCGGCCATGCCCGCGCCGCTGAAGGCAAAGATCAAGAAGGCCGACCAGGTCGCCGCCTTCTTCGAGGCGACGGAGCTTGCCGGCTTCTCCCATGCCGAGGCGACGAAATTCTTCGGCGCGCCGCGCGGCATCACGCTCGACATGATCGAGATCACGCCGCTTCCCGCCGTCGAGGCGCAGCGCCGCTTCGCCGAACGCTTCGAGACGCTGGAGCGCGAGCGCGGATCCGTCACGGTGCCGGCGACAGGGGCGGTGTGACCATGGGCACGATCGTCGTCGCACCGCTGGGAAAGATCGCCGAACTCGCCGTGCGCCACCGCTGCCGCGAAATGCTCAGCCTCGTCGCGCCGAAACAGGGCTTTCACCGCCCGGCCGTCATCGACGCGGCGCGTCACCTCGTGCTCGGCGTCAACGACATCGCCTTTGCCGGCACCGGCAACCTCGTCGCCCCGAGCGACCAGCATGTCTCGGCGATCGTCGATTTCGCCCGGAGCTGGGACCGGCAGGCCCCGCTGCTCGTGCATTGCATGATGGGCGTTTCCCGCTCGCCCGCCGCAGCCCTCATCGCCGCCCTTGCCGTCGCGCCGGACCAGGACGACCATGTGCTGGTGCAGCGCCTGCGCCAGGCCTCCGTGCAGGCGACGCCCAATGCAAGGCTGATCGAGATCGGCGACCATGTGCTCTCTCGTCAAGGCCGGCTCGTCGCCGCCGTCAAGGCCATTGGCCGGGGCGCCGACTATGTCGGCGACAGCCCCTTCGCCTTTTCGGCCGTGCCGGAAAGGGCCGGGACATGAGCGAGAACCACGCCCGCCCGCCCGTCGAAATCGGCCTCAACGCGGCGGTCGTCGCGATTTCCGGCCGTAGCCCCTCGATCCTCGCGACGGCCGGCGACGGGCGCGACGTCCTGCCCTTCGGCCCCTTCGACCCGCAGCAGCACCGCACCTTCGAGACGAGCCTGCGCGCCAGCGTGGAGGCGCAGACCGCGCTGAAGCTCGGCTATATCGAGCAGCTCTACACCTTCGGTGACCGTGGCCGGCAGAAGCTGCCGGACGAGGCCGGCACGCATATGGTGTCCGTCGGCTATCTCGCGCTGACCCGCACCGATGCGGAGGCGAGCGCGCGCCTTGCCGAGGCGGGCGCGGCCTGGCGCGACTGGTATGCCTATCTGCCCTGGGAGGACTGGCGTCAGGGCCGCCCGCCCGTGCTCGACCAGATCATCCTGCCGGCGCTCAAGACCTGGGCGCGCGAGACGGTGCACGAGGAGCGGGCGAGCGCCATGCCGCCGCCGCGCACGCGCCTGCGCCTTGCCTTTGGCCTCGATGATTTTCCCTGGGACGAGGAACGCGTGCTGGAGCGCTACGAGCTGCTCTACGAGGCCGGCCTTGCCGAGGAGGCCGTCACGGACGGCCGCGCGCCCTCCGGTCACGCCTCTCCCGGCATCGCCATGCGGCACGACCATCGCCGCATCCTCGCCACCGCCATGGCGCGGCTGCGCGGCAAGATCAAATACCGCCCCGTCATCTTCGAGCTGATGGCGCCGGAATTCACCCTGACCGAGCTGCAGGCGACCGTCGAAGCCATTTCCGGCCGCCATCTGCACAAGCAGAATTTCCGCCGTCTCGTCGAGGGCGCGGAACTGGTCGAACCGACCGGCGGGTCCACCGCCGCCACCGGCGGGCGCCCCGCCGCCCTCTTCCGCTTCCGCCGCCGCATCCTGGAAGAGCGCCCCGCCCCCGGCCTCAAGGTCGGCATGCGCTAAGCATTTCCAGCAGAAGCGTTGCTTCTGCGTTGGAGAATGCGACAAACCAAAACATTTCCAGCAGAAGCGTTGCTTCTCCGCCGGACACTGCGACCGGAGCAATTCCGGAACCTATCCGGATGGCCGGCATTTGCCCCAGGATGACAATCCGGAAAAGGGCCGATGGAACAACAAGCCAATGAACTGATCGTGGCGACACGCGCCGCGCTGACGCAAGCGAGCGCGCTCGCCGTCCAATATTCCTTCTCCATTCTCGGCGCCTTGGTGCTGCTCGTGCTCGGCTGGCTGCTGTCGCGCCTGCTGCACCGCTGGGCGCTGACGGGCCTGTCGCATGTGCGCGGCATCGACATGACGCTGGCGCACTTCTTCGCCAATATCCTTCGCTATGCGATGCTGGTGCTCGTCTTCGTCACGGTGCTCGGCCAGTTCGGCGTGCAGACCGCCTCCATCATCGCGGCGCTCGGCGCCGCCGGCCTTGCCATCGGCCTTGCCTTGCAGGGCACGCTGCAGAACATCGCCGCCGGCATCATGCTGCTGGTGCTGCGCCCTTTCCGGGTCGGCGAATATATCGAGACGAAGGACGTCACCGGCACCATCACCGAGGTCGGCCTCTTCGCCACCGAGCTGCGCACCAGCGACGGGCTCTATCGCCTTGCGCCGAACTCCACGCTCTGGAACACGCCGGTCACCAATTTCAGCCGCGAGCGCACCCGCAAGCATGACCTCAAGGTCACCGTGCCGAGCGACCGGGATATCGACGACGAGATCGACCGGCTGCTGTCCATCGCCCGCGAGGACCCGATGATCGAGAGCGTGCCCGCCCCGCAGGTCTATGTCGACAGCCTGGAAGACAGCGCCGCCGTGCTGAACCTGCGCTACTGGGTGGCGACGCCAAGCTGGTTCAAGACCACGCGGGAGATGAACCGCCGGGTGCGCATCGCCTTCGGCCAAAACCTTGCGGCCCAGAACCTTGCTTCAAGGCCGGAGCCGGATGCGGCCCCGGCCGAATAGGCCCTATTCGATCACGGCGCAGGCGAGCCGTTCGCCGGCTCCGCCCGCCGGGTTCGTGCGGTAGTCGTCCGAACCCGCATGCACGATCAGCGCGCGGCCGCGAATGCCGCGCTCCTGGTCGTCGAGGCGCACCATGGTGGAATAGATCTGCGCGCGCAGCACGCCGTCGTCGGCGACATACTGGTTGGGCAGGTCGCCGGCATGCGGGCCGTTGGCGGCGACGAAACCGTGCTCCTTCTTGTCCGGATTGAAATGGCCGCCGGCCGATTCATGGCCGCCCGCGTGATCGCAGGTGCCGGTTTCGTGGATGTGCAGCGCCACCCATTTGCGCGGCGTCAGGCCCGAGACTTCCACCTCGAAGAGCACGCCGCCATCGGCGGCCGTCAGATGGGCGCGGCCGGTTTCCGTGCCGGACCGGTCGACGAAATTGGCCTCGGCGGTGTTCTTCGACTGCTGGGCGAGAGCCGGCGCGCCAAGCGCGGCAAGAAGGCCCGCCGTGACGGCGAGCGCTTTGATCTTCGACATGATGCATCCTTCCGTATCCTTGGCCATGGGATTGGCCATAAGCCGGAACGCATCGCCCTTGCGGGTGTTCCGTCAGCGCAGCACGACGTCGAGGCCGATATCGAGCGTCGGCGCGGCCATGGTGATCTTGGAGGTCGAGATATAGTCGACCCCCGTCTCGGCGATGGCGCGGATCGTCTTGAGGTTGACATTGCCCGAGGCTTCGAGCTTCACGCGGCGGGGATCGGCGGCGTAGGCGTCATCGGCAAGGCCCGCGCAGTCGCGGTTGATCTCGACGGCGCGGCGCAGGAGTTCCGGCCCCATATTGTCGAGCAGGATGACATCGGGCTGCGCCTCCAGCGCTTCCTCCAGCTCCTCCAGCGTCGTCACCTCCACCTCGACCTTGACGAGGTGTCCGGCAAAGGCGCGTGCGGCGCGGATGGCGCCCGCGACGCCGCCGGCAACGGCGATATGATTGTCCTTGATGAGGATCGCATCGTCGAGCCCGTAGCGATGCGAGGAGCCGCCGCCCATGCGCACGGCGTATTTTTCCAGCGCGCGCAGGCCCGGAATGGTCTTGCGCGTGCAGCAGACCCTGGCCGGCGTATGGGCGATCTCCCCGGAAAAACGCGCCGTATGGGTGGCGACACCGCACAGATGCATGAGGAAGTTCAGCGCCACGCGCTCGGCCGAAAGCACCGCCCGCGCCGGGCCGGAGACCTTGGCGATGACGGTGCCGGGCGCCAGCCTGTCGCCGTCCTTCACGAAGGCCTCGAAGCGGATCGCCGGATCCATCAGGCGGAAGGCGGCGCGCGCCAGGTCGAGCCCCGCGACCACGCCATCCTCGCGCGCGTTCAGCTCGGCCGTCGCGGTCATCTCGGGCGCGATCGTCGCCTGGCTGGTAATGTCGCCCGCCCGCCCCAGATCCTCGGACAGCGCCGCGCGCACCTGCTCCTCCACCATCAGCGGCGAAAGGACGGGGAGATAGGGGGTGGTCATGGGTTCAATCCTTTTCGGGGCTGTTGGCATCGGCGAGCCACTTCAGCGGCTCCATGCGTTCGTGCAGGACGCGGAGGATGACGACGTGCCGCTCGCCGCCCGCCCCGCTCGCAAGGTGGTAATAGAGAACATGCGACGCCGCGTGACGCCGGGCGGCGGCGCGCGACAGATGCATGGAGCGCACGCCGGGCTGCAGTTCATCCCGCCCGCGCGATGCCGGGCGATAGGGATTGTCTGCAAGCAGCCCGAGCGCATGCTCGATCAGCGCGGCATAGCGCATGGCCTGATCGGCACCGAACGTCGCCACCGTATGACGGGCGATTTCGGCGAGATCCTGCTCGGCCGCGCGCGTCAGCCGGACGATCATGCCTCGCGGACGGCCGCAGCAAAGATGTCGCTGACGGAACGGTCGGAAAACTCGCCCCGCTGCGACTGCGTCAGGCCCGTGTCGACCGCCTTGCGCAGGATCGCGAGTTTTGCCGCCTCGCTCTCCTGTTCCTGACGCATCAACCGCAATGCATCGCGCACGACTTCACTTGCCGAGACATAGGAACCGCTGGCGACGGCATCCTCGATGAAGTCGGCGAATTCCGGTGTGAGACTGACATTCAGTGTGGGCATGGCCATGTCCTTTTGCCCGAGTCTACTCCCGGGCGGCCGATTGTCAATTTTTGCCAATCGCTCACGCCGCCGCCGTTTCCGCAAGCTCCGCCACCACCCTGTCGGCATCGGCGAGGGTGAGGAAGGTGCGGTGTTTCCAGGCCGCCTTCTGCTCCGGGAAATCCGAGCGGAAGTGACCGCCGCGGCTTTCCTCGCGCAGATAGGCGCCGGCGGCGATGAGCTTTGCCGTGGTGACGATGTTGTGGAAACGCATGCGGCTGTTCTCGCGCTCCAGCACGGCGATCTCGCGGATCGCGGCCTTCAGGCCCTCGCGGGTCCTGATGACGCCGACATGATCGCTCATGATGCGGCGCAGGCGCGTCAGCGCCGGGCTGTCCTCGAGCGTCACGAGGTCGTCGCTCTCACCGGCATTCTTGCCCCAGTCGTTGATCTTCGGTTCGGGCAGCATGCCCTTGATGTTCTCCGCGATGCGGGCGGCGAAAACCACCGCTTCGAGCAGCGAATTCGAGGCAAGGCGGTTTGCGCCGTGCACGCCCGTGGAGGTGACCTCACCGGCCGCCCACAGGCCGTCGATGGAGGTGCGGCCCTCCGCATCCGTCAGAACGCCGCCCATATGGTAGTGCACGGCGGGCACGACGGGGATCGGCTGCGTGACCGGATCAATGCCGGCGGCCTTGCAGGAGGCGTAGACCGTCGGGAACATCTCTGGGAAATGCGCGCCAACCGCCTTGGTGCAATCGAGGAAGGCGCCGCGGCCGGCCTGCACCTCGGCAAAGACGCCGCGCGAGACGATGTCGCGCGGAGCAAGCTCGCCGTCGGCATGGATGTCGAGCATGAAGCGGTGGCCGGCGGAATTGACGAGATGCGCGCCATCGCCGCGCAGCGCCTCGGTGGCGAGCGGGGCGGGATCGCGGCCGATATTGATGGCGGTCGGGTGGAACTGCACGAATTCGGGATCGGCGATGATCGCGCCGGCGCGCGCGGCCATGCCGACACCCTGGCCGCAGGCCTCCACCGGATTGGTGGTGACGGCGAAGAGATGGCCGACGCCGCCCGAGCAGAGCACCACGGCGCGGGCCGGGAAATGCACGCGGTTCTTCGCCTGCCCGGCATCCGGCCGCGCCACGACGCCCGAGATGAAGCGGCCCTCGCGCACCAGTTCCTCGACGACATAGCCTTCCAGCACGCGGATCGACGGCGTCTTGCGCACGGCGGCGATCAGCGCCTCCATGATGGCCTTGCCGGCCATGTCGCCCTTGACGCGCACGATGCGGCGCTCGGAATGGGCGGCCTCGCGGGAAAGCAGCAGCTTGCCTTCGAGATCGCGGTCGAAGGGCACGCCATATTCGAGAAGATCGTGGATGCGGGCCGGCCCCTCCGAGACCATGAAGCGCGCCATCTTCTCGTCGACGATGCCCGCGCCGGCCTCCAGCGTGTCGGCGACATGCTTGTCGAAGGTGTCGCCGGGGCTCATCGCCGCCGCGATGCCGCCCTGCGCCCAGGCGGAGGACGCCCCCTGCCCGATGGGCGCGGCGGCGAGAATGGTGACGGGGCGCGGCGCGAGCTTGAGCGCGCAGAACAGGCCGGCAAGGCCGCCGCCGACGATGACGATATCGTCGATGCCGTTCCAGGATTGCGGGCGGAAACTGTCGATGGGCATCTGTCTCTCCTCCGGCGCGCCGGCGCCCCGATCCTTCCTCCCCTGCCAGCCTGCATCCTCACCACCGTCGCCGGCAAGCGGCTCCGGCGGGTGAGGCAGGCTCTCGGCAGGACCGGTCGGTCCGGTCGTCGCGCTGCCTTCTCCTTCAGGCGTGGCCACGGGCCACACCGACTACTGCTTCAGGTTCACCATCCGCTCGACGGCGAGGCGGGCGCGGTCGGCGATTGCCGGATCGACCAGAACCTCCTCCGTCATGTTCACCAGGCTGTCGAGGATCTTCGGCAGCGTGATGCGCTTCATGTGCGGACAGAGATTGCACGGCTTGACGAAATCGACGTCCGGCAGCTCGGCCTGGATGTTGGAGGCCATGGAGCATTCGGTGACGAGCAGCACGCGCGCGGGACGGTTGTCCTTCACATAGTTGATCATGCCCGAGGTGGAGCCGGCGAAATCGCAGACGGCGATGACGTCGGGGTGGCACTCCGGATGGCCGATGATCTCGATGCCGGGATGGGATTCCTTGTAGGCGAGAAGCTCCTGCGCGGTGAAGCGCTCGTGCACCTCGCAATGCCCCTTCCAGGTCAGGATCTTCTTCTTGGTCTGCCTGGCGACGTTCATCGCGAGATATTCGTCGGGAATGCACAGCACCGTGTCGCTCTCCAGGCTCTCGACGACGGCAAGAACGTTGGAGGAGGTGCAGCAGATGTCCGTCTCCGCCTTCACATCGGCCGAGGTGTTGACATAGGTGACGACGGGCACGCCCGGATACCGCTGCTTGAGCAGGCGCACATCCGCGCCGGTGATCGATTCCGACAGCGAGCAGCCGGCCTTCGCATCCGGGATCAGCACGGTCTTTTCCGGGTTCAGCAGCTTCGAGGTCTCGGCCATGAAGTGCACGCCGCACTGGATGATGATCTCGGCGTCCACCCGGGTGGCGTCGCGCGCCAGTTGCAGCGAATCGCCGACGATGTCGGCGACGCAGTGAAAGATCTCCGGCGTCTGGTAATTGTGCGCGAGAATGACCGCGCCGCGCTCCTTCTTCAGCCGGTTGATGGCGGCGACATAGGGCGCATAGACCGGCCATTCGAAGGCGGGGATGAACTGCTTGACCTTCTCGTAGAGGTGCTCGGTCTCGCGGGCGATCTCGGGCGTGAAGGTGAGGTCCGGTCTCTCGACGACGCCGAAGCGCTCGGCGGCGCTGCGCGGACGCGCGGCCTCGCCAGCCGCCGCATGCTGGGCCAGAACGGTCATGACACCCTCCTCTTTCACCGCCTCCCCGGCGGCTTCGCTATTTTGCTCATCTTGAGCATAATAGCCGTAAAACAAAACCGGCATTGGCCGGTGGCTAAGATTTAGAAACTTTTGTGACGCTTTGCAAGGCGCGCCGCCCGATTTCCTTCGGGCGGCGCGCAACGTCAATTCAGGCCATGGCCGGGCGCGCAACGCCCTTTTCCTGGATCGGCCAGTGCACGGCGGCGGCGAAGATGCCGAGCGCCACGCCGAGCCACCACACGGGATCGTAGGTGCCGAAATGGTCGTAGAGATAACCGCCCATCCACACGCCGAGGAACGAGCCGATCTGGTGCGAGAGGAAGACGATGCCGCCAAGCAGGCCGAGATGCTTCGTGCCGAACATGATGGCGACGAGGCCGTTGGTGGGCGGCACCGTGGACAGCCACAGCAGGCCCATGACGATGGCGAAGGCGATGACCGAGGCCGGCGACTTGGGCAGCAGGATGAAGGCCGAGACCGCGACCGAGCGGGCAAGGTAGATATAGGCGAGGAAGTAGGGCTTGGAGTAGCGCTGGCCGATGAAGCCGGCGGCGAGCGAGCCGATGATGTTGAAGAAGCCGATCAGCGCCAGCGCGATGACGGCATAGCGCGCATCGATGCCGATATCGCCGAGATAGGCCGGGAAATGCGCGGTGATGAAGGCGACCTGGTAGCCGCAGACGAAGAAGCCGGCGACGAGCAGGAGATAGCTGCGATGGCCGAGCGCTTCCTTCAGCGCCTCGCCGATCGTCTGCTTGTATTCGCTGGCCGCGGTGATGCCGGAGGAGGAATTGCCGCGCAGCGGAATGGCGACGAGCGGCACGATCAGCATCAGCACGCCGAGATAGACGAGGCTGTCCGACCAGCCATAGGCGCTGATCAGCCCCTGCGAGAGCGGCGCGAAGAGGAACATGCCGGCCGAGCCCGCCGCCGTGCAGATGCCGAAGGCCATGGAGCGCTGCTCCGGCGTGACATTGCGCGCGAAGGCGGACAGCAGGATGCCGAAGGAGCCCGAGCCGACGCCGAGGCCCACCAGCACGCCGCCGCCGACATGTAGCCAGAGCGGCGAGGTGCCGAGCGACATGAGGAAGAGGCCGAGCGCATAGACGAGGCCCGAGATCAGCAGCACGCGCCAGGTGCCGAACTTGTCGGCGATGGCGCCGAAGAAGGGCTGGCTGAGCCCCCAGGCAAGGTTCTGCAACGCCATGGCAAGGCCGAAGGTCGTGCGGTCCCAGCCGGTGTCCTGCAGCATGGGCAACTGGAAGAAGCCCATGGCCGAGCGCGGGCCGAAGGTGAGCACGGCGATCAGCGAGCCGGCGAGAATGATGAGCCAGGGCATCGGCCGGCTCGCGGCCGGGGCCGCAATCGTGGATGGGGCGGACATGAGCATCTCCCGAAGTCAGTGCGCGAAACCTACGTCGCTCGATGGATTAACAAAAGCGAATTTAATTGACCGGGCGATCAGCGCCGTTGATGGGACAAACCGATTCAAGCGGCCGGCGGATGTGCTTGACGGCGCAGGATTTTAGGCGCATGTCCACGTCAGGCGTCACACGGTGCCGCCCCTCAACCGGATAAGATCAATGGACCCCGACAGTCGACAATCGAGAGCCTTCGAGCGACCTGTCCGGTAGCAGCGTCAAGCCTTGCTCCGGACGGCGAGAACGCCCTCCAAGGAGTGAAGCATGCTGCAGATCTATGCCCGCAAGGCTGACCGCTTTTGCCTGCGCGAAATTTCCAACCCGGCCATCGAGCAGGCGATCTCCCCTGCCCTCTGGTACGACCTCCTGACGCCCGCCACCGACGAGGTGAAGGTGGTGGAGGACGCGCTGCACCTTTCCATCCCGACCCGGGAGGAAATGGAGGACATCGAGCTGTCCGCCCGCCTCTACCAGGAGGACGGCGCGTCCTTCATGACCATGACAGCGCTGACCAATCTCGACGGCGACGAGCCGGCCAAGACGCCGGTGACCTTCATCCTGCGCGGCCCGACGCTAGTGACGGTGCGCCATGCGGATGCAAAGCCCTTCGCCACCTTCTGCACCCGGGCGCTGCGCGGCAACGGCCATTCCTACGAGAGCGGCGAAGACGTCATGCTCGGCATCATCGAGTCGGTCATCGACCGCATGGCCGACGTGCTGGAGCGGATCGGCAACGAGATCGACGGCATTTCGCGCGAGGTCTTCCGCGGCAAGAAGGGCTCGTCCGGCAAGAAGACGCGCAACCTCGAGGCGCTGATCGACCAGCTCGGCCGCAAGGGCGATTTCCTCAGCGGCGTGCGCGAAAGCCTCGTCAGCATCGCGCGTCTCGTCGCCTACCATGCCGCGGTGGAAAACCCGCAGCGGCGCCCGTCGAAGGAAATCCGCCAAGTGGTCAAGCTCGTGCAGCGCGACGCCGCCTCGCTCGGCGACCATGCGGCCTTCCTGTCGGGCAAGATCAACTTCCTGCTCGACGCGACGCTCGGCCTCATCAATCTGGAGCAGAACCAGATCATCAAGATCTTCACCGTCGCCTCGGTCGTCTTCCTGCCGCCGACGCTGGTGGCTTCCGCCTATGGTATGAATTTCGAGGTGATGCCGGAGCTGCAATGGCATCTCGGCTATCCCTATGCCGTCGGCCTGATGGTCATCTCGGCGCTGATGCCCTTCCTCTATTTCAAGCGGCGGGGATGGGTGTGACACCCCTTCGGTAGGGGCCGGCTACAGCCAGTTTTCGGTCCTTACCCCCGGCATGCGGACAAACTTCCTGAGATTGTTGGTCACGACGATCAGGCCTTCGCTGCGGGCATGGCCGCCGATCTGCATGTCGTGCGGACCGCAGGGCGTGCCCGCCCGTTCCAGTTCGGCGCGAACCTGTCCGTAATGCGCCGCGGCCTTGTCGCCGAAGGGCAGCACCTCCAGGCGCGCCACGAAATGGTCTATCGCGAGCAGGTTTTCGGCGCGGCGCGCCGACTTCTCTGCACCGTAGTGCAACTCGCCGAGCGTGATGCTCGATATGCAAAGCTGCTCCGCCAGCGCGTTGAACTTCTCGCGCACGGCGGGCGGATAGGTCTTCATCACGTAGATGCAGATATTGGTGTCGAGCATGTAGGTCAGCATCAGAAGGACTCGCGTTCTTCCGCTGCCGGCTGCTCCCGCTCGTTCATGAAATCATCGCTGACGCGCGGCCCGTTCAGGAAGAGATCGTCCCACCGGTGGCCCTGCGGAACGATGATCCGGCTGCGGCCGACCTTGATGATATCGACCACATGCACGTCCTCCGGAAAGGCGACGGCCTTGGGAAGACGAACCGCCTGACTGCGATTGGTGGTAAATACGGTCGAATTGGCCATGCTCCATCCTCCGTGATATCCCGATGGGATATACATAGTATGGAGAGCCCAAAGCTGCAAGGATCAGCATGTTCCTGCCGCATTGTCCGACGCCGAAGCGAGACCGCTTCGGCTGGAAATGCTTATCCCCGCACCTTCATCGGCCAGCGCTCGCCACGTGTCTTGACCACGGTCACGATATCGCCAAGGCGGATTTCGCCCTCGGCGCGCGGCACCGCGTTCCAGCCGAAGAGCACGCCGGGCACCCGGCGGTCGGCGGACATGCGCTTTTCGGCGAGGCCCTGGATCGGGTTGCCGCCGATGCGTTCGCCCGTCATCTGGTCCTGCGTGGTCATGATGCAGCGGGCGCAGGGTTTGACGAAATCGAAGACGATGCCGTTGATCTCGATGGCCTCCCAGAGGTCCTCGGCCCAGGGCTCGTCGCAGGAAAGAAGGATATTGGTGCGGAAGCGGTCCATGCCGACCGGCTCCTGGCCCTTTTCGGCGAGCGTCCGGTTGAGATCGGCAAGCGAGCCGGTGGTGGTGACGAGCACCGGGAAACCATCGGCAAAACCCACGGGGGCCGGCGTGCCGGCCCATTCCTCACCCTCGGCGCGGGCGGCCTGCGCATCCATGTGCACCAGCTTGACCGGCCGGGCGAACCAGTCGGACAGCACCTCGTTCACCGCCTCATCGGCCACGGCGGCATTGACGGGCGTGTCCCAGATGGAGACTTCAAGCCGATCCTCCGGCTCGAAGCTGGCGAAGAGCTGGCGCCCTTCCATTTCGAGATGCAGGCTGTCGCCCACCGCCGTCGCCTCGACGCGGGCGAGCGCCTGAAGTTCGCGCTGGGTGATGAAGCGGCCGTCCGGCTCGACGATCATGAAGCGCCGGTCGCCGGCGAGGCCGTCGAGACGCACGGTGGCGCTTTCGACGGGAATGGCCCGGCCGCTCTTCAGCGGATGAATGTTCAGCCCCTCGATCTTCATGCGACGACCCTTCCTGAAAGTTCGATTCAACGCCCTGCCGGAGCGATTCAATCCGGCGGCACAAAAGCATGTTTTTCTTCAGATTTCATCCAGCAGCATATCGCGGATGGTGCGAAGGCGCTGCGTGCGCTCCCCGGCCATGCGCGCGCCCGCCGCGGTCTGGAAGCCATCCGCCAGCTTGAACAGCTTGACCTCGAAATGGTCGATGGCGAAGGCCTTGTCGTCGAGCGGGCGGTTCTCGCCGAGCGGGTCCATGGGATCGTAAAGGCCGCTGCCCATGCGCCCGGCAATGTAGAAGCAGCGCGCCGCGCCCACCATGCCGATCGCGTCGAGCCGGTCGGCATCCTGCAGGATCTTCGCCTCCAGCGTCCCGGGCGCAAGATTGGCGGAGAAGCTGTGCGTCAGGATGGCATGGGCGACGGCCGAAATGTCCTCGGCGCTCCAGCCCTCGGCA
The DNA here is from genome assembly GCF_050172695.1 of Shinella sp. G-2. Classification (NCBI taxonomy): domain Bacteria; kingdom Pseudomonadati; phylum Pseudomonadota; class Alphaproteobacteria; order Hyphomicrobiales; family Rhizobiaceae; genus Shinella; species Shinella sp. G-2. Next base: position 462,950 of record NZ_JBBEYH010000002.1, read on the forward strand.
GCAAGCAGGCCGGAGGCCTTTTCGGCGGCAAGGCGCGAGGCCTCGGCGCGCAGCGGCGAATTCTTCTCCACCGCCACACAGTCGTGCAGCAGCACGGCGGCGGCGAGCAGCCTGACGTCGCCGCCCTCCTCCGCCTGGATGCGCCGGGCGTTCTTCCACACGCGGATGAGATGGGCGGCGTCGTGCGAACCGTCATCGGCCGAAAAGGCCTGGGGCAGCAGGCGTTCGGCAAGGTCCCCGAGGGGCGAGAAGGCGGCGGCGAGGCAGGCGAAGGTCATGGGAAATCCGAAGGTGAAACCACCCGAGACCTACCCCGTCACGCCTCGGCGTTCAATTCCGCCTTTTCACCCGTCCCGGACTTTCCCGAGGGGATATTCTGGCCCGAGAGGATCTTCTGGTAGAACAGGCCGATGCCGATCAGCACCGCGCCGAGGCCGATGAAGGAGAGCGCCCGCAGGATGCCTTCCAGATTGGCCATGTCGATGAGGAAGACCTTGATGACCGTGATCAGCACGAGGCCGGCGGAGAAAAGGCGCAGGCTCTTGGAATCGACCCTCGAGCCGATCACCAGCATCAGCACGCCGAGCAGCAGCCAGACGACCGAATAGGTATAGGTCTCCGGCTGGAGGAAGCCCTTCCAGTCGGCGATGTTCTCGCCGTGCCAGTAGCGGCGCACGGACAGCGTGAACCAGGCGAAGACCAGCGCGACGCCCGCCAGCGCCAGCATGATCACATAGGGCAACGGCCGCCGGTCGCGCGCATACAAGGCAAGGCCGCCATAGGCGATGCCGGGCAGCAGGTAGCCGACGAGCAGCAGGTCGAGCACCGGCCACCGTCCGAGCAGTTCGCCGGTGAAATACGGATTGAGGCCGATGAAATGGGCAAGCAGGACCGACAGGACGGAAAGGCCCCCGACGACCATCGAGCCGTAGCGGAAGACCGGGCTCGGCGACTTCAGGTCGAGCGACATCATGATGGCCGAGGCGCCGATGACCAGCAGCGTGTAGGTCGCCTGCTCGCCGAGCGTCGGCACGGAACTGTCGAGCACGCCGCCATTCATGCCATGGCGCACGAGGATGGCGGCCGTCAGCAGCAGGAAGAGGCTGGCGAGCGCCTGCATGAGGTTGCGGATGCGAAGGCCCGGCCAGCGGCGCAGTTCGAAGGCCGAAAGCGCCAGCAGCGCGGCGGGAATGCCGTAGCCGGCAAGAAGCTGGTTGAAGACCGGCGTCCTCGAAAGGTTCGCCGCCCCGACGATGGTCGGTTCCCAGGCGATGCGGCCGGCAACGACCGCGGCGGCGCCCGCCATCAGCCAGGGCAGCACCGGCCAGGGGCGCAGGCGCGTCGCGAACACGGCCGCCGTGCCGAGCGCGACGATACCGAGCGTGGTGGCAAGACCGTCCGTCAGCGCGTGCAGCGCCAGCAGAAGGAAGGCAAAGCCGCCGGCAGCCAGCGCCCATTGCGGAATGAAGAGGCCATCCTCCTCACCCCGTTCGCGGGAAAAGGCTTCCGCCGCGACGAAGAAGACGAGGCCGAAGGCGATGGAAAGCAGACCGTGTTTCAGGTCGAAGCTGAGATTGCCCGTGTTGAGGAAGCTGATGGCCAGGATCGCGAAGGGCACGGCCGGCGCGAGCCCGCTCCAGATCGCCGCATAGAGGGGCGAACCCGGCGCGCGCAGGCGCACCGCCGCAAGCCCGATGGCGGCATAGACGACCGCAAGCGCCAGCATCAGGTCGACCGGCACGGGGCCGAGAACCGCAATCGGCGCGGTGCCTTCCAGCGTCGGCGGCGCGAGCGTGCCGAGCGCATCGATGAGGCCGCCGCCCGGCAGCGCGATCAGCGTGACGGCGCCCGTCATGGCCACGATGGCGGAAAAGAGCGCGGGATAGATCGCCCAGCCGCGCAGCGCGCCAAGCAGCGCCAGCGCCAGCACGAGGAAGACGAAACCGTAGTCCGCAAGCGCGACGGCCGGCACGCTGCGCGCCAGCACCAGCGCGGGGAAAGCGATGGCGAGCGCCCCGGTGATCGACACGGCGATGGCGGGCGGGGTCAGCAGGCGGTCGAGCGCGCCGATGGGCTTTTCCGCCGGAACCGGCGGTTCCTCCGCCACGAGGCCGCCGGGCCAGACGAAGCCATGGCCGAGCGCCAGCACGGCAAGGGCCGTCAGCACCGGCACGACATCCACTACGTCGGCGCCGGCGAGATAGAGCACGGCCCAGAGCGCCATGCCGGCATTGGCAAGCGCCGGCACCACCTGCCAGCGGCAGATGCGCGCGGAGAGGAAGGTGGCGAGCCAGGCGACGCCAAGGAAGCCGAAAAGCCCCCAGGGGCTCGGATCGTTGGTCGAGACGAGCGCGGGCGTGAGCAGCGAGGCGAGCAGGCCGAGGCCGGCGAGCGCCTGCCCGTGCAGAAGAGACAGGCCGATGGTCGCGAGCGAAACGGCGGCCAGCAGCGCGAAGGCCGTCAGCGGACCGAGATAGCCGTAGAACTCATGGGCGACATAGGTCACGGCGAAGAGCGTGACGGCGCCGGCGGCGGTCAGCACGCCGGGAATCATGGCGTTCTGGAAGGCGTTGGCGATGAGCGGCTGGGTACGGCGGCGCAGGACCTCGCCGACGGCCATCAGCGCGAGGCCGAAGAGAGCCGCCAGCGACAGGCGCACGGCCGGGTTCAAGAGGCCCGCCTCGATGGAATATTTGACGAGGAAGATGCCGCCGAGCGCCAGCGCGATGCCGCCGACCCAGACGGCCCAGCGTGCGCCGATGCGGCTTTCCAGGCTTTCCCGGGGTTTTGCGGGGGCGGCGGCGATTGCGTCCGCCGTCGTGCTGGCGGCGCTGACGTCCGTCGCGGCCGCAGCTTCGGCCGGCCCGGCAGGCGCGCCGCCGAAGATCACGCGGCCCCTCGCCGCCTCGCTCGCCGCGGCCCAGGGGCTGTCGAAGGCTTCGGGCGCCGGCTCTTCGAGGGCGCCGTGCGCGGGCGGGTCCTGCCTGAGGGTGTCCGCATCGAGGGCTTCCGCGCTGGCAGTTTCCGCCGCGTCCACGCCGACCTGCGCCACGGTCTCCGCCGGCAGCGCGATGCCGGCAGCCTTCAGCGCATCGACCTCACCCTTGAGGCGCATCAACTCGTCGCCGAGCTTGTGGTGGCTGTTTCGCGCGGCAACGAGCGTGTAGAGCGCCACGCCGATGGCGATCAGGGAGAGGATTTCGAGCATTGCGACTCCAGACAGCACGATCCGGGCGCAGACTACCCGGTTTTTTCCAAACGCCAAATTGGAGGACGTTTCGGCGCGGCGATCTCTTCGCCGGTCAGCGCATCAGGTTTTCGATGGGGAAGATGGCGCAGGTTTCCGTGCCATGGGCGAGCAGCTTGCCCTTGCCGTCGCGCAGCCAGGCCTCCGAGGTGGCGATGGTGCGGCCGCGATGGACGATCTTGCCCTCGCAGAACACCTCGCCCATGCCGGGCAGGACGGGGCGCACGAGGTTCAGCTTGAACTCGATGGTCGTATAGGCCTCACCCGGCTTGATGACGGAGAACACCGCGCAGCCGAGGGCCGAATCCATCACCGTCGCCGTCCAGCCGCCATGCACGGTGCCGAGCGGATTGAGATAGTCGGCGGAGGGCATGCCGGCGAAGACGACGCGCCCCTCCTCCACCTCGGTCATGCTGAAGGTGAGCGTCTTGGCCATGGACGGGGCCGGCAGTTCGTTGGCCAGCATGGCCCGCAGCACCGGCAAACCGCCGTCGCGCTTCACCACGTCGAGCGGCAGCGTGCCGATGCCGCCGACCGTCAGGCCCGGATAGATTTCGACCGTCATGCGCTCTTCTCTTTCTGTTGCTCGTTCTTCGACGCATGGAGCGCCTTCAGCGCCGCCTGCACGAAGCCCTCGCGGGCGCTGGCCAGTTCCAGCCCGCGCGGCTCGCAGACGTGCCGGTTGAGGAAGAAGGCCGTCAGGCGGAAGCCGTCGGCAAGGGCTGCGGCATCGGCGGCATGGCGGCTTTCATCGCCGAGGAAGGCCGGCAGCGCCAGCATCTTGTCCGCCCAGGGCGCGCCCGCCGCGCGCGAGACGGCGCGGCCGGATTTCGGCGAGACGTAGCAGAGATCCTGACGGCTGCCGGTGGCGACGCATTCGAGGAGATCGAGGCCGAAGCCGAGGTCGTTCAGCACGGCGAGCTCGAAGCGGATGAACAGTTCGCCCGCATCGGCCGGCTCGTGCAGGTGATCGAGAATGACGGCAAGCGCCTCGTAGAGATGGGGATGGGGATCGCGCTCCGGCAGGAAGCGCAGCAGCGCCGCCATGGCCTGCACGCCATAGACGGCGGTCGCCGTCTCCATCAGGCGGCCGGCGCGCAGCTCCAGGGGTTCGATGCGGAACTCGCCGAGATGTTCGTCGAGCCGCGCCCGCCAGGTCACGTCGACGGAATTGCCCGGCTGGAGCACCGGCTGCATGGTTCGTGAGCGGCCGCCGCGCACCATGCCGAGATGCCGCCCGCGCCCATGCGTCATCACCTCGACGATGACGGACGTCTCGCCATGGCGCCGAACGCCCAGAACGATGGCTTCATCACTCCATTGCATGGCAAAGCCTTACGCTGTCGGCGAAGCGGGAGCAAGCGCGACAGGCACGGCCCGGCCCGCCGGCGGAGAACGGGAAGGAAGGCCGGATGCAGGGACGGCGCGCGCCTGCGACGGAACCGCGCGTGGCCGTATGGCAACACCTAAGCCGTTGCCACAGTTTCGCTTTCTTCTCGCCCTGCCCTCGCCCCCTTTGCCTTTGAAGACCCGGCCGAAGGCCGCAAAGGCCGCAGTGCAGTTCCAGATACAGGTGCCCTTATGTGTGTGTCCCGCGCCCTTTCGCTTCTCCTCCTTGCCGCAACGCTTGCCGGCTGCGCCACCACCGCGCTGCCGGTGAAGAAGAAAGGGCCGGACCCGATGCATGTCGCCATGTACGGGCCGCATCCGGACGAGCGCTTCCCGCTGCCGGCGATGGACATCAGCCGCGTCAACCCGAAATATTTCCGCCAGCAGGTGGCCTATCAGACGATGGAGCCGGCCGGCACCATCGTCATCGATACGCAGAACCGCTTCCTCTACCTCGTGCAGGGCGAAGGCATGGCGATGCGCTACGGCATCGGCGTCGGCAAGGCGGGGCTCGAATTCGAGGGCACGGCGCGCATCGGCCGCAAGGCCGAATGGCCGCGCTGGACGCCGACGCAGAACATGATCGAGCGCGAGCCGGAACGGAACCTCAAATGGGCCGGTGGCATGGAGCCGGGCCTGACCAATCCGCTCGGGCCGCGCGCGCTTTACCTCCACAAGGACGGCAAGGACACGCTCTTCCGCATTCACGGCACGTCCGAGCCGTGGTCGATCGGCAAGGCGGTGTCGAGCGGCTGCGTGCGCCTGTTCAATCAGGATATCATCGATCTCTATAGCCGCGTGCCGGCGGGAAGCCGCGTCGTCGTGCTGCAGCATCAGACGCCGATGGGCGAAACCACGCCGATGGCGGCAAATCAGACCACGCCGATGGCGGGTGGCGACGGGCTCATCCCGCCCGCCGCCATCTGAGGCCTACCAGGCCTCGGGCTCGCGGACCATGTGCACGATATTGGCCGGGTTCATGATCCAGCCGCCGCGAAAACCCTCGCCCAGATCCTCGACGGCGTCGCAGCGCACGACGCCGTTTTCTTGGAGATGGCCAAGCGCCACGGCATGGTCGGGCGCAAAGAGTTCGAGCCAGACCTCGGCCTGGCTATAGGTCGGCGCCTCGTCGATCCACAGCCGGTTTGGCCCCAGCAGAAAGCCCCTGGCCGGCGCCTTCTCGTCGAAGGGCGGTAGGCCCACCACGTCGCGATAGAAGGCAAGGGTCGCTTCGTACTGGTGCGAAGGCACCTTCATGGCGATGTTGATGCCGCCGCTGATTTTCGCCGTCATGGCACACTCCTTTGACATACCGACCGAAGCGGCACCGCTTGCGCGCCGGATAAAATACTGAAGATGCTGGAGACGCCGGCGAACGACCGTTCACCGGTGCCCCCTCAGGTAAAATCCTGCTGCTCGGACGTGACGACGCCCTTCATCTCGCTCGGATAGTAGCCGTCGCGCAGGTTGATGCCGTATTCGACATAGGCCTTCATGCAGGCCAGCATCTGCGACCAGCCCTCGCAGTTCATGTAGGAGGACTTCTGGCCGCGCGCATCCTCGCGCCAGCCGGTCTCGGCGATGGTCACCATCGTGCCGCCGTCGTCCAGCGGCTTGAAGCGCATCTCGACGCGCGTCTTGTAGGGGTCCTCCCCCTCCTCGACCATGGCATCCCAGCGAAAGACGATGAGGGCGTCCTTCTCCACCTTGTCGACGATGACGGGGGCCATGCCCCACCAGGTCACCGTCGTGCCTTCGACGAGCGGCGCGCTCGCGCCGCCGATGGTGGTGAAATAGCCGCTCAGCTTCTCAGGGTTGACCACGGCGTCGAAGACTTCGGCCACCGGCTTGCCGATGCGCCCGTTCACGCGGAATTCCAGCGTCATGCCGTCCTCCTTCGGGCGCTATCGCCCTTGCTTTGTCTTGTACCTAGAGAAAATATGTTATAAAAACATAACATGTCAAGCGAATCGCAACAGGATGCCGTTTTCAAGGCCCTCGCCAACGGGAAGCGGCGCCAGATGCTGGATGCGATCAGGGACGCGCCGCTGACAACGGGCGCGCTGTGCGAGCGATTTCCGGAGATGGACCGCTGCACGGTCATGCAGCACCTCAAGGTGCTGGAAGAGGCGGAGCTTATCATTCCCCGCCGCGAGGGCCGCGAGCGCTGGAACCACCTCAACGCCCTGCCGATCCAGGCGATCTCCGACCGCTGGATCAGCCAATATGCCGGTCATGCGATGAGCGTGCTTGCCGCCCTCAAGGGCGATCTCGACGGGTGAGGCGCCGCCTTCCGGCGACGCCCCGAAAGGTCAGGCCTCGGCGGCGATGCGACCGATCTCGGCGATGACGGCATTGCGCTCGTCGCCAGAAATGCCGGGGATCTCGCAGAAGGCGGTCACGACGATCGCGCCACGGTCCGGCGACCAGGCGATAGCCACGTCATTGGCATTGCCGGCCTTGTCGCCGTTGGTGCCGGTCTTGTCGCCCACCGTCCAACCGGCCGGCAGGCCGGCGCGCAGCCGCGTGTCGCCGGTCTTGTTCATCACCAGCCAGGCGGCAAGCTGCGCCTTCGAGCGCGGCGAGAGCACATCGGCGAAGATCAGCCTGTGCAGCGTGTCGGCCATGGCGACGGGCGTCGTCGTGTCACGCTCGTCATCCGGCGTTTCGTGATAGTTGAGCGCCGGCTCCGTGCGGTCGAGGCGCGTGACGTCATCGCCTGCGCCGCGCAGGAAGGCCGTCAGCGCCTTCGGCCCGCCGGAGGCGGCAAGCAGCAGGTTCGCCGCGCCATTGTCGCTGAGCGTGACGGCCGCCTCGCAGAGTTCGGCGACCGACATGCTGCCGCCGACGCGCTTTTCCACCGCCGGCGACCATTCGGAAAGGTCGGACTTGCGGATCCTGACGGCGCGGTCGAGCGTCTCTTCCTTGCGGTCGACGCGGGCGAGGATATGCGCCGCGAGCAAGGCCTTGAAGGTGCTGCACATCAGGAAGCGCTCGTCGGCGCGATGGCCGACCCGTGCACCCGTCGCAAGATTATGTATGGCAACGCCGATGCGGCCCTTGTGGCGCGCCTCGAGGTCGGCCAGCCGCTTTTCCAGCCCCGCGCCATCGGCGGCGCTGGCGGCACCGGCGCTGCTGGCAAGCGCGGACACCGCGGGAATGGCAAGGAGAGCGCCGGCAAGCGCATGCCGGCGTGAAATCGTGATCGTCATTCGATGTTTCCTGTCTGTCGGCGACGGGGACGCATCCCGTCCCCGCTTCGTTTGAGCCCGCCCATGCCGCGACTATGCGCAACGGCATGGCTCAGGACAAACGACGATTTCTGCCGGCAGCCATTAGGAAAACTAGGGCTACTTGCGCTTCATCGCCTCGGCGAGCGCGGCGCCGAACGCGCCCTGCGCGGGCGCCTGCTGCTTCGGCGCGGCCTGGCTGAACTTCGGCTTCATGCCGGAATTGCGGTCGTTGCGCGGGCTCTCGTCACGCCCGGCGGACGCGCCGCCGTCCTTGCGCATGGTGAGGCCGATGCGCTTGCGCGGCACGTCCACCTCCGTCACGCGCACCTTCACCACGTCGCCCGCCTTCACCACCTCGTGCGGGTCCTTGATGAAACGGTCGGCAAGCTGGGAGACATGCACGAGACCGTCCTGGTGCACGCCGATATCGACGAAGGCGCCGAAGGCGGCGACATTCGTCACCGTGCCCTCCAGCAGCATGCCGACCTTGAGGTCCTTGATGTCGTCGACGCCGTCGGCAAAGGTCGCGGTCCTGAATTCCGGACGCGGGTCGCGGCCGGGCTTTTCCAGTTCGGCGAGGATATCCTTGACCGTCGGCAGGCCGAAGCGCTCGTCGACGAAGACCTTCGGGTCGAGCTGCTTCAGCGCGGCGCTGTCGCCCATCAGGGCGCGCAGGTCGCGCCCGCAGGCCGCGACGATCTTCTTGGCGACGCCATAGGCTTCCGGGTGCACCGAGGAGGCGTCGAGCGGCTCCTTGCCGTTGGGAATGCGCAGGAAGCCGGCGCATTGCTCGAAGGTGCGCGCGCCGAGGCGCGAGACCTTCATCAGTTCCTTGCGGCTCTCGAAGGGCCCATTGGCGTCGCGATGCGCCACGATGGCCTCGGCCGAGGACTTGCCGAGACCGGAGACGCGGGCGAGCAGCGGCGCGGAGGCGGTGTTGAGATCGACGCCGACGGCGTTCACGGCGTCTTCCACCACCGCGTCCAGCGAGCGGGAGAGCTTGCCCTGGTCGACATCGTGCTGGTACTGGCCGACGCCGATCGACTTCGGCTCGATCTTGACGAGTTCGGCCAGCGGGTCCTGCAGGCGGCGGGCGATGGAGACGGCGCCGCGCAGCGACACGTCGAGATTGGGGAATTCGGCGGCGGCCGTTTCCGAGGCGGAATAGACCGAGGCGCCGGCCTCCGAGACGATGACCTTGGTGGGCTTGGGCGCGGGAAGCACGGCGAGCATGTCGGCGACCAGCTTTTCCGTCTCGCGGCTGCCGGTGCCGTTGCCGATGGCGATCAGCTCCACCTTGTGCTTGCGGATGAGGCTGGCAAGCTCGGCCTGCGTGCCGCGCACGTCGTTCTTCGGCGGGAAGGGATAGACCGTCGTCGTCTCCACCACCTTGCCCGTATTGTCGACCACGGCCACCTTGACGCCCGTGCGGATGCCCGGGTCGAGGCCCATCGTGGCGCGCGTGCCGGCGGGCGCGGCGAGCAGCAGGTCCTTCAGATTGCGGGCAAAGACGCGGATCGCCTCTTCTTCCGAGCGTTCCCGCATCTCGCGCATCAGGTCGAGCGACAGCGACAGGGAAAGCTTGACGCGCCAGGTCCAGCCGATCGCCTCGGCGAGCCACGTGTCGCCCGGCTTCGTGCCGATGGCGTAGAACGAGGCGATGATGCGCTCGACGGGCTTGACCGGCTCGGTGCTGTCCTGGTCGACGACGATGTCGACCGACAGGAACTCCTCGTTCCAGCCGCGCAGCATGGCGAGCGCCCTATGGCTCGGCACGCCGGACCAGCGTTCGGTATGGTCGAAATAGTCGGAAAACTTCGCGCCGGCTTCCTTCTTGCCGTCGACGACGCGGGAGCGCAGGAAGGCATTGTCCTTCATGTAGTCGCGCAGGCGCTTCAGGAGATCGGCATTTTCGGTGAGCTGCTCGGCGACAATGTCGCGCGCGCCCTCAAGCGCGGTCTTCACGTCCGTGACCTCGGCCGAAAGGAAGCTTTCGGCGAGCTGCGCCGGCACCCGCGCCCGGTCGGCAAGAATCTGCTCGGCCAGCGGGCCGAGGCCGCGCTCGCGGGCGATTTCCGCCTTGGTGCGGCGCTTGGGCTTGTAGGGCAGATAGATGTCCTCGAGCTCGGCCTTGGTGGTGACGGCGGCGATCTTGCCGGCCAGCTCGTCGGTCAGCTTGCCCTGCCCGGCGATCGATTCGAGAATGGAGGCGCGGCGCGCTTCCAGTTCGCGCAGATAGGTCAGCCGTTCGGAGAGCACGCGCAGCTGCGTGTCGTCGAGGCCGCCGGTCACTTCCTTGCGGTAGCGCGCGATGAAGGGCACGGTCGCGCCCTCGTCGAGAAGCGCCACGGCGGACGTCACCTGGGCGGACGTCGCCTTGATCTCGGCGGCGATCAGGTTCGCGATCTTGAGCGGCGTCGGGGCCATGTCGAAACTCCTCGGGCAGTGCGGCAACTTTCTTCGGACTTGCTCATAGAGAGCCCCCGATGGCAAGCCAACCGCGCGCCGCGCCGCAGGCGGGCCGTCCACAATATATCACATGCCTGCAACCCGCCCGCCCGGCACGCCGTGCTGCGGTTGAAAAGACGCTAATCCCGGCTTAGCGGTTGTAACGCTTCATAAAGTCTTGCCGACTATCCTTCCCGACGTAACGGGAACGGGGCCTTCGGCATGCGCGGCGCATTTCTTGCAGCAGTCTCATTGACGGCCCTCGCCGCGGCCGCTCCGGCGAGCGCAGCGACGCTCAACCTTCTCATCTGGGAATCCTATATCGACGCCCAGATCCTCGCCGATTTCACCGCCGAAACCGGCATCGCGGTGCGCCAGACCTTCTATGACAGCGGCGATGCGCGCGACGAGATCCTCGCCGACCCCAACAGCAATATCGACGTGGTCGTCACCAACGAGAACGGCGCGAAACTCTACGGCAACCGCGGCATCATCATGGCGCTGGACGCGGAGAACGTGCCGGCGCTGAAGGACTATGCCGAAAGCTGGACGAAGCGCTGCGGCGGCTATGGCGTGCCCTATCTCTGGGGCACGATGGGCATCCTCTACCGCTCCGACAAGATCACCACGCCGCCGACCTCCTGGGCGGACATGATGAAGCCGGCCGAAAGCCTGCGCGGCCATATCGCCATGTACGACGATCACGCCGAGGCCTTCGTCGCCCCGCTGGTGCTGCTCGGCAAGTCGGTCAACGCCAACGACAACGAATCCCTGAAAGCCGCCTTCGAGCTGATGAAGGCGCAGCTTCCCTATGTGCTGACCTACGACTACGTCATCACCTCCATCCAGAACGCCGACAAGGGGCCGAACATCCACATGGCGCTCGGCTATAGCGGCGACCAGTACACGCTGAACGACAAGGTCTCCTCGCCCGGCCTCTGGCGCTATGTCGTGCCGAAGGAAGGCACCCTCTCCTGGCTCGACTGCATCAGCGTCAGCCAGCGCTCCGGCAACAAGGACCTGGCGCTGCAACTGGTCGACTATATCAGCAATGCGAAGAACGGCGCGCGCAACGCGCTGAAGCTCAACATGCCCACGGCGAGCGCCGCCGCCCTCGCGCTGCTGCCGAAAGACGTGCAATCCAATCCCGAAATCTATGCCGCACCGGAAATCCTGGCCAAAAGCCAGCTTCAGGAGGAACTGACCGTGCAATCGGTTCAGGCCCGCCGCCGCATCATCAGCAGTCTGGCCCAACTCAGTGACGCTCGGTAAACGCGCCCTCGCCCTCATCTTCCCGGTCGTGCTGGCGGGCTACGTGCTCGCGGCCTCCCTCATCTATTATGTCCAGAGCTCGTCGATCACGGGCCTGGAGCGCGCGCGCCTCTGGCAGCAGATGGGCCTGCTCACCGCCCTCTTCCAGAACGAGGTGACGCAGAACCGCAGCCTGATCTATTCGCTCGTCGAGGGCGACGCCGTGCGTCTCTTCGTCAACGAGGCGGATGCGAGCTACCGCAACACCGCGCTCGGCGTGCGCCTGCAGCAGAGCCTCACCTCGCTCTCCGACGACCGCAAGAAGTTCATTTCCGTCGCGATCATCCGTCCGCCGCTGACGGTCGATTACTATTATGAGGACAGCGACGATCCGTTCGCCGAGATCACGCCGAGCCAGCTCGACCATGCCCGCCAGGTTATCCAGAGCCCGCGGCTGTCGTCCTGGGCCTATCTCAACGCGCCCGGCACCGAGCCGCTGATCGTGCATTCCGAGTTCATCGATCCGCTGACCTTCAACCGCCCCGTGGCCAGCGCCAAGGGCAGCGCGATCCTCGTGCAGACCGCCGTGCGGCCAAAACTCTTCCTCGAGATGAAGCGCACGCTGGAAAAGGAATATGGCGCGACCATCGAGATCGGGCAGCACCAGTTCCTGGCGCAGGGCGCGCTTTCGGCGACCGCCACGCTCAGCGCCTCGCTCTTCGCCCGCCTGACACCGGACCCGGCCTTCCTTGAAAACCGTCTCTCCACGCTTAAGACGCTGCTGGCGCTCGGCGCCATCGCGCTCAGCCTCTTCACCATCGGCCTCGTGCTGCTGCTCGTGCGCCGCTACATCACCAACCCCATCGCCCGCCTCGACCGCCAGCTCACCGCCGTGATGACCGGCAGCCGCAGCGCGCTGCCCGACATGAACGAAGCGGGCGAGATCGGCCGCCTTTCGGCGAACGTCAAGCGCCTGCACGACCATTCCATGCAGTCCTTCGACCTCGTGCAGAACGCCTCCTGGACCGACACGCTGACCGGCATTTCCAACCGCGAATATTTCAACATCCGCTCCACCCAGATCCTGGAGGAAGCGGAGGTCGAAGGCAGCGGCTGCACCCTGCTCTTCATCGACGTCGACAACTTCAAGTTCGTCAACGACAAACACGGCCACAAGATCGGCGACGAGCTTTTGAAGACGCTGGCCGACCGCATCTCCGCCATCGTCGATCGCGTGGCGTCCGAGCGCGGCCTGCCGCATGGCCTCTTCGCCCGCCTGTCCGGCGATGAATTCGCCATCATGCTGCGCTGCCAGCCGGGCGGCGGCACGATTACGGAAATCTCGGGCGAGATCATCGCGCTCTTCGCGGAAGGTTTCGAGGTTCTCGACAAGGCCTATCCGGTGACTGCCAGCATCGGCATCGCCGTCTATCCCGAGGACGCCCGCACCCTGCCAGAACTCGTCGCCAATGCCGACGCCGCCATGTACCAGGCGAAATCCAAGGGCAAGAACGGTTCGGCCCGCTATTCGCGTTCGCTGCACGAGAAGCGCAACCGCCAGCGCCGCATCGAGGAGGAACTGCGCGTCCTCGATCCGGACGCCGAATTCCACCTCGTCTACATGCCCATCGTCGACGGCCACGGCAAGGTGACGGGCTGCGAGGCGCTGCTGCGCTGGACGTCTCCCCTGCTCGGCCGCGTGACGCCGGACGAGTTCATCCCCATCGCCGAGACGACGGGCCTGTTCAGCAAGATCGACTGGTGGGTGATCGACCGCGCCATGTCCGAATACGGCCATATCCGCAAGCTGTTCGGCGCGGAAACGATCCTCTGCATCAACATTTCCTCGGCCGAGCTCTACACCAAGTCGATCAGCGACCATTTCTGCGACTGCGCCGACCGGCACGGCGTCGATGCGCGCATGATCGAGATCGAGCTGACCGAGACCTTCGCCGTCAAGCTCGGCGAACAGTCGCGCCGCAACATCGAGATCCTGCGCGGCCGCGGCTTCCGCATCTCCATCGACGATTTCGGCGCCGGCTATACCTCGGTGCAGCAGATCATCGAATACCCGGCCGAGACCATCAAGCTCGACCGCGAGCTGGTGGAAAGCCTCACCCGCTCGGCCGCCCTGCCGACCCTGCGCGCCCTCGTCGCGCTCTGCCATGCGCAGGACATGTCGGTGATCGCCGAAGGCGTCGACACGACCGAGAAGATGGCCCTGCTCGCCGCCGCCGGCTGCGATTTCTATCAGGGTTATCTCATCAGCCGCCCCCTCACCCAGGAAGAACTCGGCGTGTGGGCCATGCAGCGGCTGATGGAAAAGGCGCGCGAAAGCGCCCAGCAGGGACGGCGCGCCACCGCCTGACGATTTTTGACGACTTGTCGTTTCTCCCGCGCGCCCCTATGCCTTGGGCGGGGCCGCAGGAGAAATGCCATGAAACGCGTGCCGGTCTTCGTGCTGGGCCTTGCCCTCCTCGTCTGGTCCTTCAACAGTTCGCTGCTTGTCAGCGCCCCGGAGGGCGAAACCAGGCTGCTCGCCCATCGCGGCGCGCACCAGACCTTCGGCCATGAAGGCGTCGAGAACGACACCTGCACAGCCGCGCTGATCGACCCGCCGGTTCACGGCTTCCTGGAAAACACCCTTGCCGGCATGGAGGCCGCCTTCGCGGCCGGGGCCGACGTGGTCGAAATCGACGTGCATCTGACGCCCGACGGAAAATTCGCCGTCTTCCACGACTGGACGCTCGACTGCCGCACCGACGGAACCGGCGTGACGGAGGAGACCGACAGCGCGGCGCTGAAGCGGCTCGATATCGGCTATGGCTATACGGCGGATGGGGGCAGGACCTATCCGTTCCGCGGCAAGGGCGTCGGCCTCATGCCGATGCTGGACGAGGTTTTCGCGGCCAATCCGGCGGGCCGCCTGCTGATCAACTTCAAGAGCCGGCGGGCGGAGGAAGGCGAGGCGCTTGCCGCGCTGCTCAAGGCCAATCCGGCCTGGCGGGAGAAGGTCTTCGGCGTCTATGGCGGGGCGGAACCGACGCAGGCGGCGCTGGCCGGGCTTGCCGGCCTCCGGGGCTATACGGGCAAATCCGCCATGGGCTGCCTGCTGCGCTATCTCGGCACCGGCTGGATCGGCCATGTGCCGGCGGCCTGCCGCAACACGCTGGTGCCCGTGCCGCGCAACTATGCCTTCCTGCTCTGGGGCTGGCCGAACCGTTTCCTGACGCGCATGAAGGCGGCGGGCAGCGAGGTCATTCTCCTCGGCCCCTATGGCGGGGAAGCCGGATCGACCGGCATCGACACCGTTGCCGATGTCGAGGACCTGCCGAACCCCTTCCCCGGTCATGTCTGGACGAACCGGATCCTCGATATCGGGCCGGCGGTGAAGGCGCGGCCGTAAGGAGGCGGCCCCGATGCGTCAGGAGGTCGGGAAATCGAGGCCCATCTCGCGGAAGCGGGCCGGGTCGTCGCCCCAGTTCTCGCGCACCTTCACGAAGAGAAAGAGATGCACGGGCTGTTCGAGGATTTCCGCCAGTTCCTTGCGCGAGGCGGTGGAGATGGCCTTGATCGCGTCGCCGTTCTTGCCGAGCGCGATCTTCTTCTGGCTGTCGCGCTCGACATAGATGACCTGCTCGATGCGCACGGAGCCGTCCTTGCGCTCTTCCCACTTCTCCGTCTCGACATGCGAGGAATAGGGCAGTTCCTGGTGCAGGCGCAGGAACAGCTTCTCGCGGGTGATCTCGGCCGCGAGCTGGCGCATCGGCAGGTCGGAGATCTGGTCTTCCGGATAGTACCAGGGACCCTCGGGCAGCGCGGCGGCGAGGTAGTTCATGACGTCCTCGCAGCCCGAACCGTTGAGGGCCGAGATCATGAAGGTGCGTTCGAACTTGACCGTCTCGTTGGCGGCGGCGGCCAGCTTCAGGAGGTCTTCCGGCTTCACGCGGTCGACCTTGTTGAGCACGAGGATCTTCGGCTGGTGGACCTCCTTCAGGCCCTCCAGGATCGTCTCGGCGTCGCCCTTGAGGCCTCGCTCGCTGTCGATCAGGAACATGATGACGTCGGCGTCCTTGGCCCCGCCCCAGGCGGTCGTGACCATGGCGCGGTCGAGCCGGCGGCGCGGCTTGAAGATGCCGGGCGTGTCCATGAAGACGATCTGGGCATTGTCGTGGATGGCGATGCCGCGCACGATGGCGCGCGTCGTCTGCACCTTGTGGCTGACGATGGTCACCTTGGCGCCGACGAGGCGGTTGACCAGCGTGGACTTGCCGGCATTGGTCGCGCCGATGAGCGCCACGAAGCCCGAGCGGGTCGCGCCCTCACCGTTCGTGCTGCTCTCGGCAAGGTTTTCGTGTTCTTCGCTCATGATATCCGTCAATCTTTGGTTGGGCGCAATTCGTGTCGGCGCAAGGGCGGGCGCAGGCGGCCGCGTCCGTTTGCCGGAATTGCGTCAGGCGCCGGCCTTCGGCCAGACGCCTTCGCGTTCGAGAATCTTCGTCGCGGCCACCTGTTCGGCGGCCCGTTTGGAGCGGTCGATGCCGGTCTCCGGCTTCACGCCCTTGATCTCCACCGTCACGGTGAAGCGCGGATCGTGGTCCGGTCCCGAGCGCTCGTCCACCCGGTAGCTCGGCGTCACGCCGAACCTGGCATGCGCCCATTCCTGCAATTCGGTCTTGGCGTCGCGCCGCGCGCCTTCCGCGCGGGCGGCCCTGCCCTGCCAGTTGGCGAGGATGAAGCCGCGCGCCGCTTCCAGCCCGCCGTCGAGATAGATCGCGGCGATCAGCGATTCTACCACATCGGCCCGCACATTCAGCATGGCTTTTCCGGTGAGCTTCTTGACGTCCGCGCCGGTGCGGATGAAGCGGTGCAGCTCCAGCGCATCG
Source organism: Shinella sp. G-2 (assembly GCF_050172695.1). Taxonomy (NCBI): domain Bacteria; kingdom Pseudomonadati; phylum Pseudomonadota; class Alphaproteobacteria; order Hyphomicrobiales; family Rhizobiaceae; genus Shinella; species Shinella sp. G-2. Next base: position 479,404 of record NZ_JBBEYH010000002.1, read on the forward strand.
GAGACCGCCGCACAGCTTTCCGCGCTGACGAGCTGGTTGAGGCGAACCGACAGCTCGCCCTCCTTCGCCTCGCGGAAGGTGCGGAACAGCATCTCGGCGACGCACAGGCCAAGCACGCGGTCGCCGAGGAATTCCAGCCGCTCGTAATTGCTGCCCTTGCCGGGCCGCGCGCTGGCATGGGTGATCGCCCGATCGAGGCGATCCTTGTCGGTGAAGACGTAGCCGATCAGGTCCTCGAGGGCCTTGCGGTTGGCGTCGTTCAGCGGAATGGCGCCCTTCATTCAACGACCTTGAAGAGACGGTCCCAACGCAGGTTCGTCGGCCATTTCCAGATTTCGCTGAAGGACGTGTCATGGCCCAGCGAGAAGAAGATCAGGCTGGCGCGGCCGATGAGGTTTTCCGCGGGAACGAAACCGACGTCGAAGCGGCTGTCGGCCGAGTTGTCGCGGTTGTCGCCCATCATGAAATAGTGGCCTTCCGGCACGATGAACTCGCGCGTGTTGTCGCCGACGGTGCCCGGACGGGTGTCCAGCGTGTCATAGGCGACGCCATTGTCGAGGGTTTCGCGGAAGACCGGCACGTCCTCGCCCGTATCGTACTGGTCGTCGGCGCGGAAGAAGCCGTTGTGCTCGCGCGGGACGGCCACGCCGTTGACGTACAGTTCGCTGTCGCGCACCTGGATGCGGTCGCCCGGCAGGCCGACGAGACGCTTGATGTAGTCGATGTCCGGGTTCGGCGGGAAGCGGAAGACGACGATGTCGCCGCGCTTCGGCTCGCTGGCGAAGATGCGGCCGGAGAACAGGTTCGGCGAGAACGGCAGCGAATATTTCGAATAGCCGTAGGAGAACTTGTTGACGAAGAGATAGTCGCCGACGAGCAGCGTCGGCATCATCGAGCCCGAGGGGATGGTGAAGGGCTGGAAGAGCACGGTGCGGATCACCACGGCGAGTAGCAGCGCCTGGATGATGACCTTGACGTTTTCCCACAGGCCGCCTTCGGCCTTTTCTGTCTTCTCTGCCACGCCGGACTTGTCCTTATTTGCAAACATGGGGCCCTCTATAGAGGAAAGGTTGTCTGTTGGAAATCGTGTCGCTCAAAAAGACGCGGGCGCCCGATTATCCGGGCGTTCCGGCCGGCAGCGCCTCGATGATGACGAAGGCCTGGGCGAGCGGAAAATCATCGGTGATGGTGATGTGGATGCGCGGCTCGTGGCCTTCCGGCAGCATCTGCTTCAGCCGCTCGAGCGCCCCGCCCGTCAGCTTCATCGTCGGCTTGCCGCCCGGCAGGTTGACGACGCCCATGTCCTTCCAGAACACGCCCTGCGCCAGCCCCGTGCCGAGCGCCTTGGAACAGGCCTCCTTGGCGGCGAAGCGCTTGGCATAGGAGGCCGCGCGGTTCTTGCGCCCGTCGGACTTGGCCCGCTCGATCTCGGTGAAGCAGCGCTCCGTGAAACGCTCGCCGAAACGCTCCAGCGACTTCTCCACCCGGCGGATGTCGATGAGGTCGCTGCCGATGCCGATGATCATAGGGTCTTGTCTCCAGAGGAAAGGGCGGATGCGGGCGCAAGGCCGGCGCGCTCCATGAGGCGGGCATGGCGCCGCGCCTTGAAGGAGCGCACGGCAAAACGCGTCACGCAATAGGAAAGCGCCGCCGCCACCGCGCCCAGCAGGCCGGCGCCGACGAGCATCGGCTTGAGGACGGGATGCCAGAGTTCCGACAGTTCGAGATGCTCCAGCATGTGGAAGAGATCGGAGGCCGAAACCGCCTCGCCCGAGCGGATGCCGAGCACGCCCTCCCCGACCCGGAAGGTTGCGATGGCGATGAGCGGAATGGTCAGCGGATTGGCGATGGTGGTGGCGAGCGCGGCGGCGAGCAGATTGCCCGCCGTGAGATAGGCGAGCGCCAGCGCCAGGATGACGTGAAAGCCGAGCAGCGGCGTGAAGGCGGAAAACGCGCCGGCCGCAACCCCCGCGGCCACCGCGTGGGGCGAGGCCGAAAGGCGCAGGATTCGCTTGGCAAGGTAACGCGCCGGACGCGTCAAGCCCTTGCGCGGCCAGAAGAATTCGCGCACCCGCTCAGGCCAGGAAGCCTTTTTTCGGCGTCTGAACAACATGGTCAAGACATAGCCGATCCGTTGGTGGCATTTCAATGGCAGCGCTTACGGCGCGTCAATGGCGGCGCTCACAGCGCGTCAATGGCGGCGCTCACAGCGCGTCAATGGCGACGCCCTCATGGCGCGCCAGACGGGCGCCGTGGCGCAACGATGTGCGCCACATGGCGGAAGAGCTTAGTAGGTCTTGCGGAAAAGGCCGCGGTCGATCTGACGCTGGCGGTATTCCAGGTCGATACGGTCGATGGCGCCGTTGAGATAGGCGATCTCGCGGTCTTCGGCGTTCGGAACGCGCAGGGCGCGGGCAAAGTTCTTGATCTGCTTCAGCATTGGTAAACCTCTTTCGGTTGACCTCCCGAGACAGAAGATAGGATTCGTCGCCCGAAGACACCAGCGACACTATGCCGATACAGCCATGCGCAACGCGCATGACGACTGGTCAAATGTTAGGCAAACCTGCCTCAATCAAGGCAGGCTGCCGCATTTTTGCATGGAACATGCCCGATATCGGTCCATCACGTAAACACGCGGCTGATCGTCGACACGCATTGCAGCTCCTTCAGCTGGCTGATGAGCTGATTGAGCTGGCGAAGGTCCCAGACCTCGAGGTCGATATGGACCTCGGTGAAATCGGCCGCGACCCGCGTCATCGACATGGAGCGGATGTTGACGTCGCTGGTGGCGATCGTCTGGGTGACCTCGGCAAGCGTGCCCGGCTCGTTCAGCGCGTTGATCATGATGCGCGCCATGAAGCGGGTGTTGTTCGCCTCGTCGAGGTCCCAGCGCACGTCGATCCAGCGTTCCGGCTCGTCGTCGAACTTCTGCAGCGCGGGCGACTGGATCGGATAGATGGTGATGCCCTTGTCCTTCTCCATGATGCCGACGATGCGGTCGCCGGGAACGGCGCCGCCGACGGAGAAATGCACCTCGGCATTGCCGGAAAGGCCACGGATCGGCAGCGCCTCCGGGCCGGTTTCGGCTTCCGCGCCTTCGAGCGCGGCCTTGGTCTTGCCGGGCAGCTTGAAGACCATGCCGGCGGCGCTGCGCATGTTGAACCAGCCGTCGTCCGAGCTCGGCTTCACCGTCACGCGCTCGTCCTGATAGTCCGGGAAGACCGCGCGCAGCACGTCGAGCGAGGAGAGTTCTCCGCGACCGACGGAGGCGATGGCGTCCTCGACCTCCTTCTGGCCGAGACGGTGCAGCACCGGCTTCAGGCCGTCGCGCGAGAACTGCTTGCCGGCGCGCTCGAAGGTGCGCTCGAGAATGCGATAGCCGAGGCCGGAATATTGCTTGCGCACGGCCGCGCGCGTGGCGCGGCGAATGGCGGCGCGCGCCTTGCCGGTGACGACGATCTCTTCCCAGGCCGGCGGCGGCACCTGGATGCCGGAGCGGATGATCTCCACCTCGTCGCCATTGTTGAGGCGGGTGACGAGCGGCATGATGCGGCCGTTGATCTTGGCGCCGACACAGGTGTCGCCGATATTGGTGTGCACCGCATAGGCGAAGTCGATGGGCGTCGCGCCGCGCGGCAGCGTGATGAGCTGCCCCTTGGGCGTGAAGGTGAAGACCTGGTCCTGGAAGAGTTCGAGCTTGGTGTGTTCGAGGAATTCTTCCGGATTGTCGCCTTCGGCCAGCGACTCGATGGTCCGGCGCAGCATGGCATAGGCGTTGGAGCGCGGCGACCGCGCGACCTCGCCGTTCACCGCTTCCTTGTCCTTGTAGAGCGAATGGGCGGCGATGCCGTATTCGGCGATCTCGTGCATGCGCTTGGTGCGGATCTGCAGCTCGATGCGCTGGCGCGAGGGGCCGACGATGGTGGTGTGGATCGACTGGTAGTCGTTCTGCTTGGGCGTCGAGATGTAATCCTTGAAACGGCCCGGCACGACGCGCCAGCGCGTGTGCACGATGCCGAGCGCCGCATAACAGGCGGGGATATCGTCGACGAGGATGCGGAAGGCGTAGACGTCGGACAGCTGCTCGAAGGACAGCGACTTCGACTGCATCTTGCGGAAGACCGAATAGGGCGTCTTCTGCCGGCCCTTGACGAGCGCGTCGTCGAGGCCGTTGGTGACGAGTAGTTCGCGCAGCTCGTCCTCGATCTTGCGGATGAGCCCTTCATTGCGCTGGGACAGCTCTTCCAGCTTGCGCGTGACGGTCTCGAAGGCTTCCGGGTTGATGTGGCGGAAGGAGAGGTTTTCCAGCTCCTCGCGCATGTCCTGCATGCCCATGCGGCCGGCGAGCGGCGCATAGATGTCCATCGTCTCCTCGGAGATGCGGGCGCGCTTTTCCGGCGTCATATGGTCGAGCGTGCGCATGTTGTGCAGGCGGTCGGCCAGCTTGACCAGCAGCACGCGTACGTCGTCCGAAATGGCGAGCAGCAGCTTGCGCAGGTTTTCCGCCTGCTTGGCCTTCTTGGAGACGAGGTCGAGCTTCTTGATCTTGGTGAGGCCTTCGACCAGCGCGCCGATATCCTCGCCGAACAGTTCGTCGATCTCGGCGCGCGTGGCGCTGGTATCCTCGATCGTGTCGTGCAGCAGCGCCACCGCGACGGTCGATTCGTCGAGGCGCATGTCGGTGAGGATCGCGGCGACTTCCAGAGGATGCGAGATATAGGGGTCGCCGCTCGCCCGCTTCTGCTGTCCATGCTTCTGCATCGCATAGACATAGGCCTTGTTCAGCAGGGCCTCGTTGGCATCCGGCTTGTATTTCTGAACCCGTTCGACGAGTTCATATTGACGCATCATCCTCGGTCGGCTTTCTCCCCGCTCCCGCAGGGCAAAAAAAAGTGCGCCCCAAGCTTAAGAGGGGCGCACCGGCATTCGCAACAGCAAAGGTTTCGGTAAGTTACCGAAATCAGTAATCGTCGCTCTTTTCCGGCGGAACGAGGCCTTCGATGCCCGCCAGGAGCTCTTCTTCCGACATGCGGTCGAAGGCGATGGTTTCCGGCTGGTCCTCGTCCTCGTCGGCGGTCGCGGTCGTCGCGTCGTCGGCGAGCAGGCTTGCCGGATCGGGCTCGGGCTCGTCCACTTCCACATGCTTCTGCAGCGAGTGGATCAGGTCTTCCTTGAGGTCGTCGGGCGAAAGGGTTTCGTCGGCGATCTCGCGCAGGGCGACGACGGGGTTCTTGTCGTTGTCGCGATCGATGGTGATGGCGGCGCCCTGCGAGATGAGGCGGGCGCGATGGCTTGCAAGAAGAACCAGCTCGAAGCGGTTGTCTACCTTGTCAATGCAATCTTCAACGGTGACACGGGCCATTGCCTGTCCTTTGTGATCGAGAATTTCAGGAGTTTGCATGCCCGATACAGGCAATGGAAGGCAAATTCAAGTTTTTCCTTGCCGCAGGCCGGTTCGCCGCCGGTTCGGCCGGGGCGGACACGTGTCGTAAGGCTGCCCATATAACTTCTGATTGATACCTCCCCTTACGGGAGGCAAAAGACCGAAAGGTCGGACAAATCGGGTAAGGCGCGGGAACTATTTCCCAATTCAGAACCCATTGAATTTGCTGAAACGATGCCGGTCGGAAAAATGGCGGCCGCAACCTAGGTTTGCTTGGAAAGCGCGCGGCCCTGCCCTAAATGAAGATTATATGAAAAACAGTTAATTCAACTGGATAGTGCATCCGGGACACCCACACCCGGCCGAAACTCAACCCTTTACCTCAACTTCTATTTAAAAGGATTTCCCGCCATGTTCGACCCCCGCGAGAAAATCGCCCTCTTCATCGACGGTGCAAATCTCTACGCGGCATCCAGGACACTCGGCTTCGACATAGACTACAGGAAGCTGCTGAAAGCCTTCCAGAAGCGCGGTTATCTGCTGCGCGCCTATTACTACACGGCCCTCATCGAGGACCAGGAATATTCCTCGATCCGTCCGCTGATCGACTGGCTCGACTATAACGGCTACAAGGTCGTCACCAAGCCGGCCAAGGAATTCACCGACTCGCTCGGCCGCCGCAAGATCAAGGGCAACATGGATATCGAACTGGCCATCGACGCGATGGAACAGTCCGAGACCGTCGACCATCTCGTCATCTTCTCCGGCGACGGCGATTTCACGACGCTGGTCGAGGCTCTGCAGCGCAGGGGCCGCAAGGTCTCCGTCGTCTCCACCATGCAGACCCAGCCGCCGATGATCGCCGACGACCTGCGCCGCCAGGCCGACTACTTCATCGACCTCGGCACGCTGAAGGCCGAAATCGGCCGCGATCCCTCCGAGCGCCCGCAGCGCGCGGTGGAGCCGGTGGAAACCGTCGCGGACTGAACCGGCCCGCCAACCCGAGGGGCTGGAGCCATGGACAGACACGCGCAGGCGGCGGTCCTTGAAACGGCACGCCTCATCCTCACCCCCTGCCGCCCGCAAGACGAGGCCGACTTCATCGCGCTCGAACGCGACCCCGAGGTCATGCGTTTCCTCAACGGCGGCAAGGCGGTCGATCGCAATCATCCCGATCCGAACGCGACCTTCCTCATGCCCCGGGGAACGGAACCCCATGTCTGGACCGCGCGACAGACCTCCGATGGCGCCTTCGTCGGCTGGTTCTGCCTCTGGCCGGAGGGCGAGGCGGTCGCGGAACTCGGCTATCGCCTTTGCTCGGCCGCCTGGGGCCAGGGCCTTGCCTCGGAAGGGGCAATAGCTCTTGTCGACTGGGGTTTCGAGACCGGTGGCTACGAGACGATCGTCGCGACCACCATGGCCGTCAACCTTGCCTCGCGCCGCGTGATGGAAAAGGCCGGCCTCCACCATGCCCGCACGGATCACGCCGAATGGGCCGATCCGATCCCCGGCAGCGAGCAGGGCGAGGTCTGGTACGAACTGGCACGGCCGCAATGGCAGGACCGGCGGCCCCGCCGCCAGCCGTGACAGCGACGGATTTTTCCGCGAAACGTCCGTCAGAAAGCCTGAAAATCCAGGGTTTTCAATCCTTCATTAAACATTGAATCAAATCCGCCCGCGCCGCATCAAGGTTCTGCAAGACTCTCCTGATATTCCCGTTATCGTACAGTCAATTCGCATCAGGGCATCTTCACACATGGTGGACGCAGTATCGCTTTCCGGCTCCAGTTACCGGTCCGTATCGAACGCGCTCGAGGCGCGGTCGGCCGTGCCGGCCGCCGAGAGCCGGCCCGCCGTCGCGGCGCTCGCCGCCCTCGCCCTGCCGCAACCGGTCACGCAGGTTTCCGCGCCGTCCGATACGGTCGAGGAGGCCGGCGACCTCAGCTTCCTCTATGGGCCGAGCGGCCTGCCGGGCGTCGCCGCCCTGCCCGCCTATGCCGTGCCGCCGGCACAGGCGACGACGGACACGCGCGTTGCCGCCGAGCGCAATCCCGGTGCGCGCCTTGCCATCGACAGCGGCGACCTCAACTCGCTGATGTCCTCGTTCCTGACCGCCCGCACGGCGAGCGCCAACCCGGCCCCCTCGCCCGACGTTCCGGCGCAGCAAAGCGACGACCAGCTCGCCCGCATCGCCCGCCAGTCGGTCGTCGCGCAGCTCTACAGCCAGTTCTAAGCTCAACGAGCCTTCCTTCCTTACCCCGCGGACCTTGCCGGCCGCGGGGTTTTGCGTTCCGAGCATTTCCAGCCGAAGCGCTATCGCTTCGGCGTTGGACAATGCGGCCAACACAAGAGCAGAGCATTGCTGTCGAAGCGGCATTCATCAAAATTGCCCCGGCCGCACATTTCCCCTTGAGCCGGACCCAACGTCATACCGTAATCAGTCTCCCCGAAGGAGTTTTCGATGCACGGTCGCGCTCACGATGAAAGCCTGCTCACCGCCCAGGAATGCGCCGAGCGCATCGGCCTTTCGGTGCGCACGCTCCGGCTCTACGAGCAGCACGGCCTGATCTCGCCCCGCCGCACCGCCAAGCAATGGCGGCTCTACGGCAGCGGCGAGATCGCCCGGCTGAACGAAATCCTGGCGCTGAAAACGCTCGGCCTCAGCCTCAGCGCCATTGCAAGGCTCCTTGAGGGACAGACGACCGACCTTGCGAAGACCCTCACCCTCCAGCGCGACGCCCTCATCGAGGCGCGCGACCGGGCGGCGCGGGGCCTTCAGGTCATCGACGCCCTGCAAGCGAAGATCGACGGCGGAACGACGCCGTCGGTCGACGATCTCATCCATCTCGCACGGGAAACCAAGATGACCGACGCCGCCCACGACACCGCCGCCTGGCGACGCTACGAACAGATGCGTCCGCGCACCGAAATCGCCATCGATCCGCACCGCCTCGACGCCTATGCCGGCGCCTATGAAACCGGCGACGGCACGCTCTCCGTCGTCTCGCGGCAGAACGACCAGCTTCTCTACCGCATCATCGGGCAGTCGGATCTGCCGATCTTTCCGGAGAGCGACACCGCGTTCTTCATGAAGGCCCTACCCGTACAGGTGACGTTCCGCCGCGATGGCGAGGGCGCGGTCGTCGGCCTCGTCCATCATCAGAACGGTTTCGAGGATCCCGCCGAACGGGTCGAGCTGACGGATGTTCTCGCCCTCGAAGACGCGGTCCGGCAGCGGATCCGCGACAGGACGCCGATGGCGGGCGGCGAAGCGTTCCTGCGCCGGCTGATCGAAGAGCTCCGGCTTGGCACGCTTCAAGCGGACAGCATGGCGCCGCCGCTCGCGGCCCTTGTCGGCGAACAGCAGGAGACGATCCGTAGCGAACTGGAAAAGGCCGGTACGCTGAAGGCGCTATCCTTCAAGGGCGTCTCGGAGGGCCTCGATGTCTATGAGGCGGAATTTGCCGATGCCAGGGTGGAATGGGGTTTCGCGCTGACCCGCCGGGGCAAGATCAGCCACCTCTATCTGCGCCCTGTTCTCTAGAGTTTGTCAGGGAAAAGTGGGAACCGGTTTTCCCGAAGAGACAAACGAAAACAAAAGAATTTAGAGCATGTCTGGTTCAATCTGAACCTGACATGCAACTTGGCGAGGGGCGCCGATGCGCCCCTCCTCCGCTCAGCCGCGCTCGCGCAGCAGGCGGCCCTTCTGGCGGTTCCAGTCGCGCTCTTTTTCGCTCTCGCGCTTGTCGTGCAGCTTCTTGCCCTTGGCGAGCGCCAGCTCGAGCTTGGCCCGGCCGACATCGTTGAAATAGACCTTCAGCGGCACGAGCGTCATGCCCTCGCGGTTGATCGCAACGCGCAGGCGATGGATCTCGCGCTTGGACAGGAGAAGTTTGCGGCGGCGGCGGGTCTCGTGGTTGAAGCGGTTCGCCTGCAGATATTCCGGCAGGTAGGAATTGATCAGCCAGAGCTCGCCGTCCTCGTCGGAGGCGTAGGATTCCGCGATGTTCGCCTTGCCCTCGCGCAGGGATTTGACCTCCGTGCCGGTCAGCACCAGACCGGCCTCGTAGGTATCCACGATCTCGTAGTTGTAGCGGGCCTTGCGGTTCTCCGCCACGATCTTCTTGACCGTCGTGGGGCGTGCTTTCGTGGCCATGTCAGTTCAGCAGACCGGCGTGGCGAAGCGCCGCGTCGATGGCTGCCTCCGTGGCCGGCTCCAGCGAGGAGAGCAGCGGCGAACGAACGGTGCGGTCCATGCCGCGGATGCGGCTCAGCGCATATTTCGCGCCGCACACGCCCGGCTCCATGAAGATCGCCTTGTGCAACGGCATCAGCTTGTCCTGATAGCCGAGCGCCCTGGCATAATCGCCGGCAAGGGTCGCGTCCTGGAATTCGGCGCACAGGCGCGGGGCGACATTGGCCGTGACCGAAATGCAGCCGACGCCGCCATGGGCGTTGAAGCCGAGCGCGGTCGCGTCCTCGCCGGAAAGCTGGACGAAATCCTTGCCGCAGGTCATGCGCTGTTCGGAAACGCGCTCGATCTTGCCCGTCGCATCCTTGACGCCCATGATCGAGGGATGCGCCTTGTGCAGCGCGCCCATCGTCTCCGGCGTCATGTCCACGACCGAGCGGCCGGGAATGTTGTAGATGACGATCGGCAGCTTCACGGCCCCGGCGATTGCCGAATAATGCGCGAAGAGGCCCTTCTGGGTCGGGCGATTGTAATAGGGCGTCACGACGAGGATCGCATCCGCGCCCGCCTTTTCGGCGTGCTGGGCAAGGTCGATCGCTTCCTTCGTGTTGTTGGAGCCGGCGCCGGCGATGACAGGCACGCGGCCGGCCGCCACCTTGATGCAGAGTTCCACCACCCGTTTGTGCTCGTCATGCGACAGCGTCGGCGATTCGCCTGTCGTGCCGACCGGTACGAGACCGTGGCTGCCTTCGCCGATCAGCCATTCCACATGCGCGGCAAAGGCTTCTTCGTCGACGGCGCCAGCGGTCGTGAACGGGGTGACGAGAGCGGGAATGGATCCCTTGAACATCGAGAACTCCTGAGGCCAGAGCCGCCCGGGGGCTTACATGCTTTGGCCGTATTCCGTGGTTAAAAACTGCCGCACAATAATCATGTGACTGTCATGCGGCAAGCGGCGCGGCAGGCGTTTTTCATGCATGATCAAGGCGGAAATGCGCGGAGCGGACGAATATTCGCTTCTCGTGATCCGTCGCTTGGAATGCGGCGGCGCTCACGGCTTAGTGAGCGCTCCGGTTAAGGTTTCGTTAAGGCAACAAAGGGTTAATTCTTGTCAAGCAACAGGCGGAAAGTGACGGTCAGACACGCCGCCTGCCATCAGGCATCCGGGATGTAGCATGATCTCGACAAACAGTTTCGCCCTCTGCGCCCTGCTGCTTGCCGGTGTCGCCGGCCTTGCCCTTCACTCTTCGCCCGTCGAGGCGGACAATGCCGCCGTGCCCGCGGTCAAGCCGCTCGGCTTTGCCGCCGACATGCCCTCGCGCGACGTCATCACCAATGCCATTCCGCGCGCCGACGCCCTCCCGCAAACGAGCGCGGAGCTGCGCGAAGGGCTCGACGCGCTCTCCAACCGCGACGGGGCGGCCGCCATCGCGGCCCGCAACCGCCTGCCCGCCGACAGCCTCGACCGCCATATCCTGACCTGGGCGATTGCCGTTTCCGGCCAGCGCGGCGTGCCGTCCTGGGAAATCGCCGCCGCCCAGAACGAACTCAAGGGCTGGCCGGGCCTCAAGGCGCTGCGCGGCCATTCGGAACGGGCTCTGGCGCGGGAAAACCCGCCGGTCGCCGACGTGCTCGCCGCCTTCGGCACGACGCGCCCCGAAACGGCGGAAGGCGCCATCGTGCTGAGCCGGGCCCTCATCGCCAGCGGGGAGACGGCGCGCGCCGCCGAAACGCTGCGCTTCTTCTGGCAGAAGGAGACGCTGTCGAAGGATATCGAGAGCCAGGTTCTCGCGGAATTCGGCACGCTGCTCACCGTCGCCGATCACAAGGCGCGCATGGAAATGCTGCTCTACCGCGACCGCGCCGACCAGGCGCAGCGCTTCGGCGATCTCGGCAAGGCGCAGTCGCTCTATCGCGCCTGGGCCGCCGTGATCCGCAAGAGCAAGACGGCCGGCGATCTCATCAAGGCGGTGGATGCAAGCTGGCAGAAGGATCCGGCCTATACCTATCTGCGCATCCGCAATCTGCGGAACAAGGAAGAGTATCGCGCCGCCGGCAAGCTCTTTGCCGGCATGCCGGAGGATGCCGCGCGCCTCGTCAATCCCGGCGCCTGGTGGAACGAGCAGCGCATCGTCAGCCGCGGCCTTGCCGATCTCGGCGACTACCGCGACGCCTACCGGGTCGCCGCCCGCCATGGCGCGGACGACGCGGCGGACATCGTCGAGGCCGAATTCCATGCCGGCTGGTATGCGCTGCGGGACCTTGGCGAGGCCAAAACGGCGGCGAAACATTTCCAGCGCATCCTGCAGGCCTCCGACCGCCCGCTCTCCGTCTCCCGCGCCTGGTACTGGCTCGGCCGCGCGGCGGAAAAAGGCGGCCCCGGCGAGGCGAAGGACTATTTCGCCAAGGCGGCGAATTTCCCCGGCACCTTCTATGGCCAGCTTGCCGCGGCGCGGCTTGGCCGCAAGACGCTGAACGTCGCCTATCCGACGCCGACGGCGCAGGAGCGTACAAGCTTCCACCAGCGCGAGGCGGTACAGGCCATCGCCCGCCTGCAGGCCGCCGGCCATGGCTGGCGGGCAGACAGTCTCTATCGCGCACTCGCCAGCGAACTGATGAGCCCCGGCGAACTCGCCCTCCTGTCGGCGGACGCGGAAAAGGGCGGCAATCACCAGCTTTCGCTGCAGATCGGCAAGATCGCCTTCGGCCGGGGCATCGATGTGGCGGCCCTCGCCTTCCCCATCGGCGTGATCCCCGACGGCGCCAACATTTCCGGTTCCGGCAAGGCGCTCGCCTATGCCATCGCCCGGCAGGAAAGCGCCTTCAACCCGGCCGCCGTGTCGCCCGCCAATGCGCAGGGGCTGCTCCAGCTCATGCCCGGCACGGCGCAGGGCGTGGCCAAACGCTACGGCCTTGCCTATTCCAAGGAGCGACTGACGACGGATGCCGCCTATAATGCGACGCTCGGCGCGCATTATCTCGGCGAGCAGATCGACGAATTCGGCGGCTCCTATGTGCTGACCTTCATCGCCTACAATGCCGGCCCGCGCCGCGTGCCGCAGTGGATCGCCCGTTATGGCGACCCGCGCGGCAAGCCGATCGACGAGGTGGTCGACTGGATCGAGCGCATTCCCTTCTCCGAGACCCGCGGCTATGTGCAGCGCGTGATGGAGAACTATCAGGTCTACAAGACGCGCCTCGGCCAGAAGGCCGATATCGTGCACGACCTCAGCGCGGGGCGGTAGTCAGGCACCGCCTCGCCGTTCGGCCCGTCGCCAAAGCCGGCGACGACTTTCCCAGGCCCGTGCGCCTCTTCGAGGTTTTTCGACCGCCGCCAGCGCAAAACCGCTGCACAGTTTCGCGCGGCATGCTTTAGTCTGCTGCAAATCACAGGCAGGCTTCCTCATGACGACATTCACCAGCCGTTTCTTTCCCACCCCCGACGGATTGCGCCTGCATGCGCGGGATTACGATCCCGGCCCGGGCGGCGAAACGCGCCTCCCCGTCGTCTGCCTGCCGGGCCTCAGCGGTAACGCACGCGACTTCCACGCCTTTGCCGAAGCCGTTTCCGGCGATCCCGCCATGCCGCGCCGCGTCGTCGCGCTGGATTATCGCGGCCGCGGGCTTTCGGCCCATGACGAGAACCCGGCGAATTACAACGTCGCCATCGAGTGCCGCGATGTCATTGCCGCCTGCGCGGCGCTCGGGATCGCGCGCGCGATCTTTGTCGGCACGTCGCGCGGCGGGCTGATCCTGCATATCCTGATCGCGATGCAGCCGGATCTCATCGCCGCCGCCGTGCTCAACGATATCGGCCCCGAGATCGAGGCGGCGGGTCTCCGGGACATCAGGGACTATCTCGCAAAACGCGCGGAGCCGGCGACCTTCGAAGATGCCGCCGACGGGCTGGAGCGCCTGCACGGCCCGACCTTCCCCGCGCTGACGCGCGGCGACTGGCTGGATATGGCCGAGGCCATCTATGTGAGGAAGGATGGAAGGATCGTTGCCGACCACGATCCGAAACTCGCCGACCAGCTACAGGCCGTCGACTTCGACAAACCGCTGCCGACGCTCTGGCCGCAATTCGACCTTCTGAAGGAAAAGCCGCTGCTGGTCGTGCGCGGCGCGCATTCCCGGCTGTTCTCGGCTGAGACGCTGGCACGCATGGCCGCCGGTGGCCCGATGGTCGAAACCGTGACGGCCGAGGGCCAGGGCCACGCGCCCCTCCTGCATCTTCAGGATCTCTTGCCGCGGATAAAGGCGTTCCTGGACCGCTTCTGAGACGGCCCTTTCGGATTGGTCCTTTTGGGGTCACCCTTTTTGGGCGATCCTTTTCTGGGTGATCTGCGGCAATCCTCGCCCCTCTTCGGGCGGACGGCGCATTTTTCAAATCCCCAAAACGAAAAACCCGCAGTCTCGTGAGAGACTGCGGGTCGATCTTTAGCTCAACTTCAGATTAGAAGTTGCGCTGCAGGCGGAGGAAGCCGCTCGTGGAGTCGTCCGTCAGGTCGTTGTCGGTGTAGTTGACGGTTGCCTTGGCAGCCAGACCTTCGGTGATTGCGTAGTCGAGCGTCAGGCCAACGCGCCACTGGTCGACGCCCTGAACGAAGGCGACATCGCTCCAGTACTGAGCGCCGGGGGTGATCGTCAGCTTTTCCGTGGCCTTGAAGGCGTAGGAAGCAGCAACCGTCCACTCAGCTTCGTTGTAGTAGGCGTTCTGGTCGGAAGCCCATACACCAGCAACCTGGAAGGTGCCCGGACCAACGTCAGCCGAAAGCAGAGCGCGGATGGAGCCTTCTTCGCGCTCGGTGTCGTACGAGCCGAGCAGGTCGATGGAAACGCCGCCGAGAGCAGCCGTTACGAGGCCGGTGACGCCAACGCCGTTCGGCTTGGTGGTCGTCGGACGGTACTCGAGTTCGTCGATGGAGACGTAAGCCGAGAAGGCGCCGCCTTCATAGGTGTACGATACCGAGTTGAAGATCGAACCGCCCTTGATGTCGTCGGTTTCGCCGTTCAGGCCCTTGTCCCACGGACCGTAGTAGCTACCGGCCTTGAAGCCGCCGAGCTGCAGGTAGGCTTCGTCGACGTATACGCCAGCGTACGGGCCGTCGAGGTCGGCTTCGAGGCCGATGAAGGCCGTCAGCGTGCCGTATTCCGTGTCAGACTTGGCGTCGAACGAAAGGTAAGCCATCGTGCCGGCGTCCCAATCGGACGAGTGCGGGCCGCTTACGCCTTCGAAGTCAGCGCCTTCGCCGACGTTAACCTGGAAGCGAACGAAACCACCGATCTTGAGGCAGGTTTCGGTGCCCGGGATGTAGAAGTAGCCGGTGCCGAATGCGTCGCAAACGCGAACGTATTCCATCGGCTCGGGCTCGGCAGCAACGATAGCGTCGGCGGCCTGTGCGCCGGAAACTGCTGCGAGAGCGGCAGCGGAGCCGATGAGAAGGCTCTTGATGTTCATTTCTGACCTCCAGTCAAAAAGTTTCAAACGGGTCTGGGTTTTTTGCTGAAGGACAGCGTTCCCTGCCCCATCCCCAAGTTCAGGAAGCGGACGATCAACCGCCCCTGCTTCCGACGCTGAAAATACAAGACGCGCTTCCGTAAGCAATCTCCAAACTGAAAGGAGGTGGGGTTTGGGCCAGCCTTCGCCCCGCGCTGTTGCGCAAAGGACACAAAATGGCAGGGCGGATCGCTAAAAGTTTAAAGATTCTTAACAAAATACCTTATGAAGCGGGCACTTAGCGGCTCCTAGCCACCCCGTCCCGCTGCCACATTCCCGGCGAGAAGGGGGCAAACCCGGCCCCTCACGGTGGCAGAACGGGGCTTTTTCGCGCAAGGGTTCATCCTGGAAGCTGCCGAAGACGGGTTGGAAAGCGAGAATCGCCGCGCTCAAAACCGTTCGATTCGGCGTCCGAGTCGCGCCGCGCGCCTCCCCGGGATGGAATCAGCCTCCCCGCATCCCGCTCGCGAGCCCCTCATTCCCCCCTTCTCTCTATATAGAGGGATATAGAGGGCCTTCCACAGGTTGACCTTCACCTGGAAAACGCACGCCCGGTGCTTTTTGACTGGAGGTCAGAAATGAACATCAAGAGCCTTCTCATCGGCTCCGCTGCCGCTCTCGCAGCAGTTTCCGGCGCACAGGCCGCCGACGCTATCGTTGCTGCCGAGCCCGAGCCGATGGAATACGTTCGCGTTTGCGACGCATTCGGCACCGGCTACTTCTACATCCCGGGCACCGAAACCTGCCTCAAGATCGGTGGCTATGCTCGCTTTGAAGTGAAGATCGGCGACGACGCCGAAATCCACGACATCGTCGACAACAACCACTCCTCGTGGGATGCCGGCTCGCAGGCCTACCTGACGTTCGACGCCAAGTCTGACACGGAATACGGCACGCTGACGGGTTACATCGCCATCGAAGGCGACCTCGACAACAGCAGCGTCCAGGCTTTCTACGTTGACGAAGCCTACATCCAGCTCGGCGGCTTCAAGGCCGGTCAGTACTACGGCCCGTGGGACAAGGGCCTGAACGGCGAAACCGACGACATCAAGGGCGGCGCGCTCTTCAACTCGATCTCGTACACCTATGAAGCTGGTTCGTTCTCGGCTCACGTAGCGCTCGACGAAATCGAGAACAAGACGACCCATCCGAACGGCGTCGGCGTCACCGGCCTCGTAACGGCTGCTCTCGGCGGCGTTTCCATCGACCTGCTCGGCTCGTACGACACCGAAGTCGAAGAAGGCTCCATCCGCGCTCTGCTTTCGGCTGAAGTCGGCCCGGGCACCTTCCAGCTCGCTGGCGTATGGGCTTCCGACAACAACGCCTACTACAATGAAGCCGAATGGGCTGTCGCTGCTTCCTACGCCTTCAAGGCCACGGACAAGCTGACGATCACCCCCGGCGCCCAGTACTGGAGCGATGTCGCCTTCGCTGCCGGTGTTGACCAGTGGCGCGTTGGCCTGACGGTCGACTACGCCATCACCGAAGGCCTGGCTGCCAAGGCAACCGTCAACTACACCGACAACGACCTGACGGACGGCTCCACCACGGGCTTCCTGCGTCTGCAGCGTAACTTCTAAGCCACACAGGCTTTTCGAATATAGCGGGGACCCGGCCATCGTGCCGGGTTTTCGTGTTCATGCTGTTTTGAGGGGCTGGAACAGCAGCAGTTTTTAACCATTTAATGCAACCGAGGCGCGACTAACGAGGCGCGGCAGGGGTTCAGCATGTGGAAGCACACCCATATAAGTAGTTTTTATCAACTTGATTATCAGCTTTCAACAATAAGCGAAAAGACAACCCAGAGTACCAGTCTCCGTTCCCTCCTCGAGCGTTATGTCGACGTGCTCTGGGAACCGGGTTCGCACAAATACAACGTGTCCTCCTTCATCGGCGAACTCGACGAGATCCTGTTCGGCGCTCCGTTCTCGCATTTTACGGATGCCATGCTGGACACGCTGGTCGCCGCGCTACGCCAGCGCGACAACAGCAATGCGACGATCAACCGGAAGATGGCCGCGCTCAGCAAGCTGCTGCGCAAGGCCCACAAGATGGGCGACGTGCAGAGCCTGCCGGAGTTCAAGCGGCTGAAGGAGAAGGCAGGACGGATCCGCTTCCTCGAACCGGACGAGGAGACACGGCTCTTCGCCGCCATCTTCGAGAAGTCGGAGCTCTATGGCCGCTTCTGCATCTTCCTGATCGACACAGGCGCGCGCCTTGGCGAAGGCACCGGCCTGCGCTGGCAGGATATCCATGGCGAGCGCGTCACCTTCTGGCTGACGAAGAGCGGCAAGAGCCGTTCCGTCCCTCTCACCGAGCGGGCGGTGGCGGCCATCCAGGCCTGCGACAGGACACGGCGCGGGCCGTTCAGCGGCATCGTCCAGGCGAAATTCCGCGCGGCCTGGAACGAGGCCAAGGACGAGGTCGGCCTTGGTTCGGAACCGGACGTGGTGCCCCATATCCTGCGCCACACCTGCGCCTCCCGGCTCGTCCAGGGCGGCATCGACATCCGCCGCGTCCAGACCTGGCTCGGCCACCAGACGCTGCAGATGACCATGCGCTACGCCCACCTCGCCTCCGGCGATCTCGACATCTGCGTGCCCGTGCTGGAGCGCGCGGCGCCGAACTAGGCTCCGCTCTGCGTCCTGGTTTGCGGCGTCGTATAGACGTGCAATGCAGGCCTGCTTGCGTTGGAGTTGCCTCGAACCGAGGTGCAGCCTATTTCATTCGGATGTCGAAATACGGCTGCCATGTTTTGCGTGTCTGAGCGGATTGCGGTGAACAAGCAGATCCATCGATTTCAAATACCCGCCGATCTATGGCGAACGGTGATATTTGCCTTGAGAGATCAGGGATGGACTCTCGACATGGGCGGTGGCCTCGATCATTCGTGGGCCGTGCTCGAACGGAATGGCCTGCGCATCGAAATGGAATACGATATCTGGTCGGAGGGCGAGATTGTCATGGACGCGGCCGACGTGGCGAAAATAACGGCCCTTCTCCCAGCGGACCTCATAAGGCAGTTGGGGCTGTCTTGATCAATCGGTGCGGTCGAGGCGTATGAGCCAGAGCGGTCCTTGGCTCTTTCTGGCGTCTCGGTTCAGAGGAATGCGAAGACGTGTCAGCCCCGCTGCGCCACCACGGCCGCAGCCACGATCAACAGGACAAACAGCCCGGCTGCCGCTGCCGTTATGCCCAGGATAGCGAACCAGGTCCGCGCATTGCCGAGGCTTGGCCGGTCGCCGTCGGCGGTCTTCACCCCGAGATATGTCAGAACGCCGAAGACAACCGGCGTGCCGCCTCCGACGGTCATCGCCATCCTGCTCTCCGGAGCCGTGTTTTGCCAGATCGACGAGAAAAGATAGATGCCTGCGACGCTTCCCAGAATCAGGGAGCCGAGAACGAGGAGGATGCGCATGGCGTGCCTTCGAAGATGAGACCAACGTTTCCATATCGTGCAGGATCATTGCGAACCAGCCCTTCACATGCCCAGGCGCAATATCTCTTTTAAGGCCACCGAGATCGACGGTCGCTTGGCGCGATATCAACAGCGTGTTTGTGTCGCCCTGCCCTGCCGTGAGAATCGGCTGGGCCGCCCTGCCCGGCGCGCCGCGACGCGCGCCGCCGCGCCTGCCGGCTTCGCGATATTCACAGGCGGATCGGCAAAATGGCGCTGAAAATGCGGGAAGGCATTTCATTTCATGGTCGCTGTCAAAAAAGCCTTGCAATCTCAAGCTCTGCCGCATAGTGAAACCGCGAGCGGAGAGGTGGCCGAGTGGTCGAAGGCGCTCCCCTGCTAAGGGAGTATACCGGAAACGGTATCGAGGGTTCGAATCCCTTCTTCTCCGCCAGTTCCCCTTATTGATCCCATCGAGTTTTCGAAGTCGCGGTTCGGGTTTGCGCCCGAAGGCTTGCGACTCTTCCTGCCTCTTCACCGCAACGGATATCGCTTCCGACGGCAAACGCCGGCAACTTCGCTTCTCGTGAAGGGACAGCGCCGGCGCTGAAACGCTCCCCGCAAAGGCGGATGCGCGGACAGGTGTCGCTCCATGGTTGGATTCGCGATGTTTTCCCCCATTGCCCGCCTGCCCAGGCCGCCCTCGAAGGACGGCAGGAGCAAGCGGGCCTGGCCTTCCTAGAAGGCCCAGTCCTCGTCCTCGGTGGCAACCGCCTTGCCGATGACATAGGACGACCCCGATCCGGAGAAGAAGTCATGATTCTCGTCCGCATTCGGCGACAGTGCCGAAAGAATGGCCGGATTGACCTTGCACGCCTCAGGCGGGAAGAGCGCCTCGTAGCCGAGATTCATCAGCGCCTTGTTGGCATTGTAGTGCAGGAACTTCTTGACGTCCTCGGTCAGGCCGACGCCGTCGTAGAGCGCCTCGGTGTATCTGGCCTCATTGTCGTAGAGTTCGAGCAGGAGATCGAAGGCGAAATCCTTGATCTCCTGCTGCTTTTCCGCGCTCAGGCGCTCCACCGCGCGCTGGAACTTGTAGCCGATGTAATAACCGTGCACGGCCTCGTCGCGGATGATCAGGCGGATCATGTCGGCGGTGTTGGTCAGCTTGGCGCGGCTGGACCAGTACATGGGCAGGTAGAAGCCCGAGTAGAACAGGAAGCTTTCGAGGAAGACGGAGGCCACCTTCTTCCGGAGCGGATCGCCGGAGGCATATTGCTCCATGATCAGATGCGACTTCCTCTGCAGGAACTCGTTTTCCTCCGACCAGCGATAGGCGTCGTCCACGTCCGGCGTCAGGCAGAGGGTCGAAAAGATCGAGGAATAGGAGCGTGCATGCACCGCCTCCATGAAGGAGATGTTGGAGAGCACCGCTTCCTCATGCGGCGTGATGGAATCCTCCATCAGCCTGACCGAACCGACGCCGTTCTGGATCGTGTCGAGCAGCGTCAGGCCCGTGAAGATGCGGATGGTCAGCTTCTGCTCCTCCGGCTTCAGCGTCGCCCAGGACGGGATGTCGTTGGAGAGCGGCACCTTCTCCGGCAGCCAGAAATTTCCGGTGAGCCGATTCCAGACCTCGAGGTCCTTGTCGTCCTCGAGGCGGTTCCAGTTGATGGCGCGGATGGCGGCAGCGGCCTTCGGGGCCTTGGCCTTGACCTGAATGTTCATCGTCGTTTTCCCCGGATCACAGCGCGCAGGACACGCAGCCCTGCACTTGCGTGCCGGACAGCGCCATCTGGCGAAGGCGGATGTAGTAGATGGTCTTGATGCCCTTCTTCCAGGCGTAGATCTGCGCCCGGTTGATATCGCGGGTGGTTGCCGTATCGCGGAAGAACAGTGTCAGCGACAGGCCCTGGTCGACATGCTGCGTGGCCGCCGCATAGGTGTCGATGATCTTCTCCGGGCCGATCTCGTAGGCATCCTGATAGTAGTCGAGATTGTCGTTGGTCATGAAGGCGGCCGGGTAGTAGACGCGGCCGATCTTGCCTTCTTTCCGGATTTCGATCTTCGAGACGATCGGGTGGATCGAGGACGTCGAGTGATTGATGTAGGAGATCGAGCCGGTTGGCGGCACGGCCTGCAGGTTCTGATTATAGAGGCCATCCTGCATGACGGCCTGCTTCAGGTCCCGCCAGTCCTCCCGTGTCGGGATCGGGATGCCGGCGGTCTCGAACAGGTCCGCCACGCGCGCCGTCGCCGGCAACCATTCGGCCTCGGTGTATTTGTCGAAATAGTCGCCGGACGCATATTTCGAGTTCTCGAAGCCCTTGAAGCTCTGGCCGCGCTCGACGGCGATGCGGTTCGAGGCGCGGATGGCGTGATAGGTCACGGTGTAGAAATAGATATTGGTGAAATCGACGCCTTCGTCGGAGCCGTAGAAGATGCGCTCGCGGGCGAGATAGCCATGCAGGTTCATCTGGCCGAGGCCGATGGCGTGGCTTTCGTCATTGCCCTTGGCGACGGAGGGAACCGACGCAATGTGGCTCATGTCGGAAACCGCCGTCAGCGCCCGGATCGCCGTCTCGATCGTCTTGCCGAAATCGGCCGAATCCATCGCGGCGGCAATGTTCAGCGAGCCGAGATTGCAGGAAATATCCTTGCCGAGATGCTTGTAGGAGAGGTCGTCGTTGAAGGTGCTGGCCTCGCTGACCTGCAGGATCTCCGAGCAAAGATTGCTCATGGTGACGCGGCCGGCGATCGGGTTGGCGCGGTTCACCGTGTCTTCGAACATGATGTAGGGATAGCCGCTCTCGAACTGGATTTCCGCAATCACCTGGAAGAATTCGCGCGCCTTGATCTTCTTCTTGGCGATGCGGCTGTCGGCGACCATCTCCCGATACCGCTCCGTCACCGACACTTCGGTAAACGGCACGCCATAGACGCGTTCGATGTCATAGGGCGAGAACAGATACATATCCTCGTTGTGCCGGGCCAGCTCGAAGGTGATGTCCGGAATGACGATGCCGAGCGAAAGCGTCTTGATCCTGATCTTCTCGTCGGCGTTTTCGCGTTTGGTGTCGAGAAAGCGCATGACATCAGGGTGATGGGCGTTCAGATAGACCGCCCCCGCTCCCTGACGCGCGCCGAGCTGGTTGGCGTAGGAGAACGAATCCTCCAGCAGTTTCATCACGGGAATGATGCCCGAGGACTGGTTTTCGATGTGCTTGATCGGCGCGCCGGCCTCGCGAATGTTGGTCAGCGACAGAGCCACGCCGCCGCCGCGCTTGGAGAGCTGCAGCGCCGAATTGATCGAGCGGCCGATGCTCTCCATGTTGTCCTCCACGCGCAGCAGGAAGCAGGACACGAGTTCGCCGCGCTGCTTCTTGCCGGCATTGAGGAAGGTGGGCGTCGCCGGCTGGAAACGGCCGGTGATGATCTCGTCGACAAGGTCGCGGGCAAGGTTCTCGTCGCCGCGCGCCAGCGCCAGCGCCACCATGCAGACGCGGTCCTCGTAGCGCTCCAGGTAGCGTTTTCCGTCGAACGTCTTCAGCGTGTAGCTGGTGTAGTACTTGAAGGCCCCGAGAAACGTCGGAAAGCGGAATTTTCGCGCGTAGGCCGCGTCGAACAGGTCGCGCACGAAGTTGAAGGCATATTGGTCCAGCACCGCCTGCTCGTAATAACCCTCGTCCACGAGGTAATCGAGCTTCTCGCGCAGGTTATGGAAGAACACCGTGTTCTGGTTGACGTGTTGGAGAAAGTACTGCCGGGCTGCCATCCGGTCCTTGTCGAGCTGGATGTTTCCCTGCTCGTCGTAGAGGTTCAGCATGGCGTTCAATGCGTGATAATCCAGCGCGGGTTCTCCTGCCTTTGCCGGGCGTTCTAGCGTGAGCGTGTCCAAAATCGTTCCAATCCGTGCCTGACGTTGATGACGTCCTCGTCGGTGCCAAGCAGTTCGAACCGATAGAGGTAGGGAACCTGGCACTTGGCGGAGATGACGTCGCCGGCGATCCCGAAGGTCGCGCCGAAATTGCTGTTGCCCGCGGCGATCACGCCGCGGATGAGAGAGCGGTTGCCCGCATCGTTGAGAAAGCGGATCACCTGCCTGGGCACGGCCCCCTTGCCGCCATCGCCGCAATAGGTGGGTACGACCAGCACATAGGGGCGTTCGATCCGCAGTTCCCCGGCCGCAACGGGGATGCGTATGGCCGGTCTTTCGAGCCGGCCGACGAAACGATGCGTGTTCTCGGAGCGGCTGGAGAAATAGACGAGATCGCCCATCCCAGCGCACTCACGCCCCGCGCTCATGCTCCGCCCTCACGCGAGGGCGCTGATCATGTCCGGGCGAAAGCCCGCCCAGTGCCGCTCGCCGGCAATGACGACCGGAACCTGGCGATAGCCGAGCCCCTGCACCAGGGCGAAGGCGTCGGCATCCTCGGATACGTCGACGAGCTGATAGTCGATGCCCTGGCGGTCGAGCGCGCGCGTCGTTGCGGTGCACTGGACGCAGGCGGGCTTGCTGTAGACGGTAATGGTCATGGATATCCTCGTGAAATGGATTGGCATGCGGAAGGGTTCGGCCAACCGGTGGCGGCCGTTGCCGGGGCGGAATGTGAGCGCAGTCAGTCTGGGCGTAGTCAGTCTGAGCGCAGTCAGGCCGGGCCTTGAGACCCCGACCCGTTACGCACGCAGACGCAGACGAAAAAGCTGAACATGGACTTCACCCCGAAGTTGCTAAGGCGGGAGCTTCGGGAAGCGGCGCGCGGACGTCATGCCACGGCACATCGCTTTCCTGCCGGACACCCCGCCGGTGGACGTTTCGTTCGAGGCAGGTCTCCTGGCTCACGGGTCATCGTGCTCGTTCGGCCTTCCCGGATGTTCATCCAGTGACCAAATCGAACGGCACTCTCCGTTCACAGTTGCGGGGGCAGCTCCGGCTTGGCGATCATCATGTCCGCCGACCGAATTCCCATCTTAGCCTTCGATGCTCTCGAATCGAAAGAACCTCGAACACTAGATATGGTAGACGAACGCCAAAATCAGTCAACCTCTATGGCTTCGATCCGGCATTATCGTCGGGGATAAGTTTCACGGGCCGATGGTCGCGATCCACGGCGACCATCACGAACACGCCTTTCGCGCTCCTGTTGCGGGCGCCGGTGAGCAGGTCCTCGGACCACAGTTCGACGTCGATGCGCATCGAGGTCCTGCCGATCCCGCACACCCGCGCGATGACCTCGACGATGGAGCCCAGGGCAATCGGGAGGCGAAAGTCGATCCGCTCGGAGGCGGCCAGGACGCATGGCGTCTTCGACAGGCGGGCGGCGGCCACGAATGCAGCCTTCGTCATGAAGGCCAGCGCATCGCCGCCAAACATTTTGCCGGAACCGTTCGTCTGGTCTGCAAAGACGATGTCCACCATCCGGACTTCATCTGCCGGAGGAGGCGCGTGAGAGGCCGGAAGGCGTTCGAGGCGCCAGTCGGGCCCTCTTCGTTCGCACCCCACCGCCACCATGTGGAAGACCCCGCGCGTGCAACACGTCCGGGCGGTCCCGTCGATCGTCTGGGCGATCATCTCGACTTCGACGGTCAGCGACCGCTTTCCGGCCAGGACTGGCGTCGCGACAAACGCGACGATCTCGCCGACATGCGCCGGCTTCCTGAATTCCACGCGTTCACAGGACGCCGTAACGAATGGCACCCGGCCATGGCGTGTCGCCGCGATGAAGGCGACCCTGTCCATGAAGGCAAGTCCCGCCCCGCCGAAAAGCGTGCCGTGGTGATTGGTGTCGCCGGGAAAGACGATATCGACGAGGGACGTGGGAGCCGGCCCTTCGGCCGGCTCCCCTTGCGATGCGCGCTCGCGCTTCATGCCTGCACCGGGCGCGGCTTGCCGCTCGGCACCTCCTGCCGCAGCTTCCGCGCCGCCTCGACCATATGGATCAGCGCCGGCTTCACGTCCTCCCACGTGCGGGTCTTCAGGCCGCAATCGGGGTTCACCCAGAGCTGGTCGTCCAGCAGGCGTTCGCGGGCAAGATCGAGCAGGGTCTTCATTTCGTCGACGCCGGGAACGCGCGGCGAGTGGATGTCATAGACACCGGGCCCGATCTCGTTCGGGTAGCGCTGCACGGCGAAAGCCTGCAAAAGCTCCATCTTCGACCGGGATGTCTCGATCGAGATGACATCCGCGTCCATCGCCGCGATCGCGGGCATGATGTCGTTGAACTCCGAATAGCACATATGCGTGTGAATCTGGGTTTCGTCCGCAACGCCGGTCGAGCACAGGCGGAAGGCTTCGACCGCCCAGTCCAGGTAGTGCTGCCAGTCCCTCCGGCGAAGCGGCAGCCCTTCCCGTAGCGCCGCCTCGTCGATCTGGATGATGGCGGCGCCCGCGCGCTCCAGGTCGAGCACTTCGTCGCGGATCGCCAGCGCGATCTGGCGGCACACCGTCTCGCGCGGCAGGTCGTCGCGCACGAAGGACCAGTTCAGGATCGTGACGGGGCCGGTGAGCATGCCCTTCATCGGCCTTTGCGTCAGCGACTGCGCATAGTCCCACCAGCCGATCGTCATCGGGTTCGGGCGTGCGACGTCGCCGTAGATGATGGGCGGCCGGACGTAGCGCGAGCCGTAGCTCTGCACCCAGGCATGCCGGGTGAAGGCGAAGCCTGAAAGCTGCTCGCCGAAATACTGCACCATGTCGTTGCGCTCGAACTCGCCATGCACGAGAACGTCGAGCCCGATCTCCTCCTGCCAGCGCACGACCGCCACGGTCTCGCGCTCCAGGAACGCCTTGTAGTCGATATAGCTCAACTCGCCCCTGTCATGCATGGACCGCGCCTTGCGGACCTCGGCGGTCTGCGGGAAGGAGCCGATCGTGGTCGTCGGAAACAACGGCAGGTCGAAGCGCCGGCGCTGCGCATCCTGCCTGTGCCGGAAGGTCGAAGCCCGCGCCGGCACCTTGCCTTCGAATTCGGCAAGGCGGCCCGCAACGATCGGATCGTGGACCCGGACCGACGTCAGCCGAGCCTGCGCCGCCACGGCGTTCGCCTCCAGTGCGGGAAGACCGGCCCCTTCATCGTCCTCCAGCGCTGCGGAAAGCAGCGCGAGTTCATCGAGTTTCTGGACGGCGAACGACAGCCAGGACTTGAGCTCGTCGTCGAGCGCGGTCTCCAGCGCCACGTCGACCGGCACGTGAAGAAGCGAGCAGGACGGTGCGATCTGGAGGGTGTCGCGCGCCCTGCCCGCGACGGCCGCGGCGATCGTCTCCTTCACCTTCGCAAGATTGCTCCGCCAGATATTGCGACCGTCGATCAGCCCCAGCGAGAGCGTCTGGCCGGGCGCGACCCTGGCAATCACGTCGCCCGCCTGTTCCGGCGCGCGCACGAGATCGACGTGAAGCCCGGCAACCGGCAATGCAAGGGCCGTGTCGAGATTGTCGCCGAGGGCGCCGAAATAGCTTGCCAGCATGATCCTGAGATCGGGGATGAGGGTAGCGAACGCGGCATAGGTACGGACGAGCGCCTGCCGCTCCTCGCCGGTCAGGTCCAGAACCAGGCAGGGCTCGTCGATTTGAACCCATTGCGCGCCCGCATTCGACAGCTCGGCGAGGATCCTCGCATAGACCGGCAGCAGCCGTTCCAGCAGTCGCAGCGAGCTCGAGCCGTCGCGCGATTTGCCGAGCTTCAGGAACGTCACGGGGCCGAGCAGAACCGGACGCGTCTCCACCCCGAGCGCCCGCGCCTCCAGAAAGGCTTCCAGAGGCGTGTTCTTGGTCAATTCGAAGCTCTGCTCCTTCTCGAACTCGGGCACGAGATAGTGATAGTTCGTATCGAACCATTTGGTCATTTCGAGCGCCGGCACGCCGTCGCCCTGATGGGCATGGCCGCAGGCGGCATGGCCACCGTTCGATCCACGCGCCATGGCGAAATAGACGTCGAGATCGACCGCGCCTGCGCGCCAGCCATAGACCGGCGGGATGGCCCCCACCATGACGGCCGTGTCGAGCACATGATCGTAGAGGGAGAAGTCATTCGACGGGATGACGCCGATCCCCCTGGCCTTCTGTTCCAGCCAGGCGCCGGCACGAAGCCTGGCAGCGGTTTCAAGCAGTACGCCGCGGTCGGACTTGCCCGACCAGTAGGATTCAAGCGCGAATTTCAGTTCGCGGTGTCTTCCTATCCTTGGGAAGCCGAGATTTGCAGTCTTGATGGTCATTTCCTTACCCCGAAGGTTGTGGGCAAGGCATTGGCTGACGCATCGGCGCGCGGATGCGGGATTCCGGGCGCAAAGCGGCACACCGGACACCCCGCCCGTGGACGTTATCTATCGCGGCAGGTCTCCTGGCTTGCGGGTCATCACCGCTGTCCGTCTTCCCGAGGCGTCTTCCTCAGTGACATGTTGGACAGGGCTCTCCGCCTACAGTTGCGGGGGCAGCTCCGGCATGGGCGCACAGGGCGCCATCACCGTATTCCCTCTTAGCTCCGGATCGTAAAATCCGCAGAACCACGATGGCGGCACCATGACCCGCGAAGAGGCCGCCGTCAATAGACATAAAGGAATCTTTATATCCCTTGAGAAAGCGACGTTCCCCCGCCAGACCGGGACCGGCATCTTGCGAATGCCGCCCGGGCCCTGAGCCTCCCCGCACCGCGCTTCTTCCCCTCCTCGCAGAACCGCCCAAACGAAAGCCGCTGGAAACGGGTGTTTCCAGCGGCTTTGTTTTTCGAGGCGCCCTGCGTCCGGATCAGGTCCGGGCGGCGAGGCGGTCGATGGCGTTCTGGGTCGCGGTGCCGAAGTCGCCGTCGACGGGGCCGTCATAGTAGCCGCGCGACTTCAGGATCTGCTGGAACTCCTTGCGGAACTGCGGCGTGAAGTTCGCCGGCGAGCCCTTGAGTTCCTGCAGCTTGCCCTGGTCGCCGCCTTCGATGCTGGCAGCGGCCCAGCGGGCGGCTTCCTTGGCGTTGGCGCGCGTGCCGAGGCCCTGGTCGTAGAGGCGCGAGAGATTGCCCATGGCGTAGGTGTTGCCGCCATTGGCCGCCTTCTCGTACCAGTTCAGCGCTTCGACATAGTCCTGCTTCACGCCGTTGCCGACGTCGTAGAGCCAGCCGAGCGAGGCCATCGAGTAATAGTCGTTCTGCGCCGCGGCCTTTTCGTACCAGGTGCGGGCTTCAACGAAGTCGACGGGAACGCCGAGGCCGGACTGGTAGGCGTAGCCGACCGACGACATGGCGTTGATGTCGCCGCCTTCCGCGCCCTTCTTGTACCAGTCGAGCGAGGCGGCGTAGTCCTGCGGCGTGCCGAGGCCTTCGCGGGTGAACCAGCCCATGGTGGCCTGTGCATTGGCATAGCCCTGTTCGGCCGCCTTGCGGTACCACTTGATGGCCTCGTCATAGTCCTTGCGCGTGCCGTTATAGCCTTCGCGGTAGAGCCAGCCGAGGGACGCCTGGGCATAGGGGTTTCCGGCATTCGAGGCCTGCTCGAACATGCGAGTGCCCTTGGCCATGTCGACCGCGCCGTCGGTACCGTAGATCGAGTACCAGGCAAGGTTGGTCAGGGCGTAGAGGTTCCCCTCGTCCGCGGCCTTCTGGTAGTGCTCGCGCGCCTGCTTGTAGTTGCGCGCGGCGTCATGGGCACGGCCCAGCATGTTGCGGATCGAGTTGTCCGACGGGCTCGCATTGAGCGCCGCTTCGCAGGCCGGGATGGCGCGGCCATAGTCGATCTGCGCGAAGAGCTTGCCGAGGAAGCCCGGACGCAGGTTCGGTTCGCCGGCAAGTTCGTAGCACTGGTCGGTGTCCGAACCGCTGAGCGCCGTCGTCGACTGGTCGCTCGAGGTGGTGGTCGTCGTGCCGTTGGAGTTCGTCAGCGACGCGCTGTCGTTGCGCCCGCCTGCGAGCTTGTCGATGGCAGCCAGCGTTGCCGGGCCGAATTCACCGTCCGACGAGCCGCTGTAATAGCCGCGCTCGCGCAGCAGGTTCTGCATTTCCTGACGGAAGGCGACGGTGAAGTTGCCGGGGGTCTCCTTCAGCTCCTTCAGCTTGTTGGCATCGCCGCTTTCGATGCTGGCGGCCGCCCAGCGGACGGCTTCCTTCGCGTCGGCCGGCGTGCCGAGGCCCTGGTCGTAGAGGCGCGAGAGGTTGCCCATGGCATAGGCGCTGCCGGCATTGGCAGCCTTTTCATACCAGTAGCGGGCTTCCACATAGTCCTGCTTCACGCCGTTGCCGACGTCGTAGAGCCAGGCAAGCGAGGCCATCGAGTAGGAATCGCCGATATTGGCGGCCTTCTCGTACCAGACCTTGGCTTCGGCATAGTCCTGCGCCGTGCCGAGACCGTTCTGGTAGGCCCAGCCGAGCGAGGACATGGCGTTGGCATCGCCCGCATCGGCGGCCTTGCGATACCAGGTCAGCGACTGGACATAGTCCTGCGAGACGCCGAGGCCTTCGCGGTAGAACCAGCCCATGGTCGCCATGGCATTGGCATAGCCCTGGTTGGCCGACTGCTGGTACCACTTCACCGCTTCGGCATAGTCCTGGCGCGTGCCGCCATAGCCTTCGCGGTAGAGCCAGCCGAGCGAGGCCTGGGCATAGGAATTGCCGGCGATCGAGGCCTTCTCGAACATCGAGAGACCCTTGGCGACGTCCACCGGACCGTCCGTGCCGTAGACCGAGAACCAGGCAAGGTTGGTGAGCGCGTACATGTTGCCGAGCTCGATGGCCTTTTCGTAGTTCCGGCGCGCCTCGACATAGTTGCGGTCGGCGTCATGCGCGCGGCCGAGCAGGTTGACGAGCATGCCGTCGGACGGGTTCTCGTTGACGGCCTGCGCGCAGGCGGTCAGCGCCCGCTTGGCGTCGATCTTCAGGAAGTTCACGCCCATGAAGCCGGGCAGCGACTGCGGTTCGCCGGCCAGAAGGAAGCAGTCGCGCGAGGCGGCGGTTTCCTTGGAGGCGACGTCGACGCTGAGGCCCTTCTTCGGCTCCAGCGCGGCGATCAGCTGTTCGGCCGCGCTGCGATGCTGGCTGTCCGGGTAACGCTCGATGAAGCGCTGCAGGGCGGCCGCGTCGGTCGATTCCTTCAGGGCTTCCCAGGCGATGCCCGCCGCATCCTGGCCTTCATTTTGGGTGGCTTCCTTGAGGCTGGCGAGCTTCTTTTCCGCCAGCATCTTGTAGACCGGGTCCTTGCCATGCTTGGCGATGAAGGCGGCGATCAGCTCCTCGTCGGCGAGGTCGCGGATATTCTGCCAGTCGGCCGCCGCTTCGGACTGGCCGTTCGGCGAGACTTCCTGCGTGTTGCCGCTGTTGGTGACGTTGATGTTGACTTCCTTGATGTTCAGGAAGATCTGCGCGCCACCGAGCGAGCCGTAGACGAAGGGTTCCTGCTCGCGATTGGTGGCTTCCACCACCTCGTCGCGCACCTTGCCGAGCGCGATGCGCACGTCGAGGCCGGGTTCCACGAGATATTTGGAGAGCGCGGTCGCGAAGGGGCTGTTCTTGCCCTCCCCGTCCAGCGCCACGGTGCCGGCCTTCGAGGCGAAGGCGATCAGCGTGTCGGCCGATTCGGGCTCGACGCGGGCAAGGCCGCGCGTGACGGCACGAGTGCCGATCGAGCGTGTCATCGCCTGGGCGAACGGGTTGTTGCGGCAGGCGTC
Source organism: Shinella sp. G-2 (assembly GCF_050172695.1). NCBI lineage: Bacteria > Pseudomonadati > Pseudomonadota > Alphaproteobacteria > Hyphomicrobiales > Rhizobiaceae > Shinella > Shinella sp. G-2. The sequence continues at coordinate 509,517 of NZ_JBBEYH010000002.1, forward strand.
GAGAATGAAGAGCTTCAGCTTCTTGGCGCCTTCCAGCGAACGCTGGACGCGATCGATGGCGACGCTCTCGTCCTCGACGTCGCGGTCGCTTCGAAGCGCCGCGTCGACGGGGATCAGGTAGTTGACCCCGTTCATCTCCATGGCGTGGCCGGAATAATAGACCACCGCCATTTCCGCATCCACCGATTCGTCCTCGAACTCGCGCAACGCCTTCACCATGGCGGCGCGGTCGAGATCGAAGACGGTCTTGACCGAGTCGAAACCCGCCCCCTCGAACGAGGCGCGCATCAGCTCCACGTCGTTCGCGGGGTTATTCAGCTGGGCCGTCTCTTCGTATTTCTGATTGCCTATCAGCAGCGCCACGCGTTTGGCCTCAGCGGCACCCGCGTTGAACGCAACGACAGCAATCGAGACAAAGAAAACCGGCGCCCAGCGTTTTTGCATTCGCTTGAACATGCCCTTCCCTCCGGCATTATTGCCGCCAGTATTACGTATGGGCCGGGGTGTTTCAATGCGCGGGCGATTGGATTTTTTTGGCCCGGTTGCCGAAATATTCATGCCGCGCCGATTTCCACCCATCGTCCTTCGCGGAAAGACTGCGCCATGGCGTGCACGGACCGCTCGATGCGCAGGCCATGGTTGAAATCGACCGCATGGGACGGTGCGCCCGCGATGGCGGCGATCAGCTCGCGGCATTCGATGACCTTGAGGTCGTTGAAACCGAGGCCGTGGCCGGGCGCGGGGATGAAGCGGTCGTAGGGCTTGTGGTGCGGGGCCGAGAGGACTGTGGAAAACCCCTGCTCGCTGGCGCGGCCGTCGACGGTATAGAGCTGGAACTCGTTCATGCGCTCCTGGTCGTAGAGGATCGAGCCCCTCGAGCCGTAGATCTGCAAGGCGATGCGGCCCTTGCGGCCCCAGGCCGAACGGTTCGCCATCAGCACGCCGGAAATGCCGCCCGAAAGGCGCATCAGCACGCTGGCGATGTCGTGGTTCTCGACCGCGCGGCGGCCGCCGTCCTTCAGCGGGCGGTCGGCATAGGGCTTGGCCTGCGCGGCGATGACCGCCTCGACATGGCCGAAGAGGCTCCACAGCAGGGAAAGCGGGTGCACGGCGAAATCGTCCAGCGCACCGTAGCCGGAGGCCGATTCGCTCTTCCAGTAGAAGGGCGCCTCGGGATCGGCCATGAAGTCCTCGTCCATTTCGACGCGCACATGGTTGACGGCGCCGATCCGGCCCTCTTCCAGCAGGGTCCGGATATGCCGGATCACCGGGTTCTGGATGTAGTTGTAGCCGAGGATGGCGACCCTTCCGGCGGCGCGCTGGGCGGCCAGCATGCGCTCGGCATCGGCGAAGGCCGGCGCCATCGGCTTCTCGCACCAGACATGTTTTCCCGCTTCCAGCGCGGCGATGGCCATTTCGGGATGGAAGCTGTTCGGCGTGGTGACGGAGATGACGTCGACATCGGGATTGGCGAGAAGATCGCGCCAGTCGGCGGTGGATTTTTCGAAGCCGAATTCGCGGGCGCGGCTTTCGGCAAGGGCGGCGTCGGCCTCGGCCAGATGCACGAGGCGCGGGCGCGCGACATCGCCGAAGACGGCGCTGACATTGTTCCAGGCCAGCGCATGGCACTTGCCCATATAGCCGGTGCCGATCAATCCAATTCCGAGGGCTTTCATGTCCTCTCCTCCATTCGATTGCGCAAAATCGCTACGCACCCGCGCCGGACTTGCTATATCTCGGCGAACGGGCGCTCCGGACGCCATGCATAGCGGGAAAGATTTGGAACGAAAACTATCTTTTCCGAAATGCGTGGAATATTTATTTCATTTCTGGCCGGACGCACGACCGGGAGCCGCATGAGGGGGACGACACCATGAACGACAGCGAAGCGGCCCAGGGGCGCGTGCCCCGCGATTTCGAGAGCCTGCGCAGCGTCATCATCGAGCGCAAGGCGACGATGCCGAAGCGGCTGGCGCAGGTGGCGGCCTATGCGCTGGCCAATCCGGACGAGATGGCCTTCGGCACCGCCGCCAGCATCGCGACGGCCGCAGACGTGCAGCCCTCCACGCTGGTGCGGCTCGCCCATCACCTCGGCTATGAAGGCTTCTCCGACCTGCAGAACGTTTTCCGGGCGAGGCTGCGCGACAAGACGCTATCCTATGAGGAGCGCCTGCTTTCGCTGGAATCGGGGCCTGCGGCCAACAGCGACATGGAGCTCCTGTCCGGCTTCCTGACGGCCGCCAGCCAGTCCGTCGCCCGGCTCGCCGGCACCATCGACGGCGAAACCTTCTCGAAATCCATCGACCTGCTCGCCAGCGCCGAAACCATCTATCTCGTCGCCAAGCGCCGCTCCTATCCGCTGACGGCGCATATGGCCTATGCCTTCGGCAAGCTCGGCATCCGCCACCAGATCATCGCCTCGCCCAACGGCATCGACGGCGAACTCGCGCAGTTCGCGACGCAGAAGGACGCCGTGATCGCCGCGAGCTTCGCGCCCTATGCGGCCGAAAGCCTGGCGCAGGCGCAGGAACTGGCCAGGCGCGGCGTGCCCATCGTCGCCATCACCGATTCCGTCTTCTCGCCGCTCGCAAGCTCCGCCACCCACTGGTTCGAGGTGTCGGAGGCCGACTATGCCGGCTTCCGCTCGCTCTCGGCCTCCATGGCGCTTGCCATGGCGCTGCCGGTGGCCATCGCGGAAAAGCGGCGTAGCCTGCGGCGGTCGTCGAAACGAAATGGCGCGAAACACGAAACGGAATAGACATTCCGAATTGACAGAATAATGGAATTCATGTTTCATTTTCCCGCAATGCCGCCGCGCCCTTCATGACGGCGCCGCGAGACCGGGAGGAAGACATGCCCAAGACTGACCAGGCCTCGGCCAAGACGCTCGACGTCATCACCATCGGCCGCGCCTCCGTCGATCTCTACGGCCAGCAGCTCGGCACGCGGCTGGAAGACACCGCCTCCTTCGCCAAGTCCGTCGGCGGCTGCCCGGCCAATATCGCCATCGGCACCGCGCGGCTGGGCCTGCGCTCCGCCCTCATCACCCGCGTCGGCGACGAGCAGATGGGCCGCTTCATCCGCGAGCAGTCCGCTCGCGAAGGCGTCGATGTCGCCGGCATCCGCACAGACAGGGACCGGCTGACGGCGCTCGTGCTGCTCGCCATCGAGGCCGAGGGCGTCTCGCCGATGATCTTCGTGCGCACCGACTGCGCCGACATGGCGCTCGACGAGAGCGACGTCGACGACGCCTTCGTGCGCTCGTCCCGCGCCGTGCTCGTCACCGGCACGCATTTTTCCCGCGCCAACAGCGAGGCCGCCCAGCGCAAGGCCATCCGCATCGCGAAGGAATCGGGCGGCAAGGTCATCTTCGACATCGACTACCGGCCGAACCTCTGGGGCCTCGCCGGCCATGCCGAAGGCTTCGAACGCTATGTGAAGTCCGACCGCGTCTCGGCGATCCTGAAATCCGTGCTGCCGGACTGCGACCTCGTAGTCGGCACGGAAGAAGAGATCATGATCGCCTCGGGCGCCGACGACGTGCTGTCCGCCCTCAAGGCGATCCGCGCGGTTTCCCCCGCCACCATCGTCCTCAAGCGCGGCGCCATGGGCTGCATCGTCTATGACGGCCCGATCTCCGACGATCTCGAGGACGGCATCGTCGGCAAGGGTTTCCCCATCGAGGTCTATAATGTGCTCGGCGCGGGCGATGCCTTCATGTCCGGCTTCCTGCGCGGCTGGCTCAAGGGCGAGGATCACGCCACCGCCGCCACCTGGGCCAATGCCTGCGGCGCCTTCGCCGTGTCGCGCCTGCTCTGCTCGCCGGAATATCCGAGCTGGGAAGAACTGACCCATTTCCTCGCGCACGGCAGCAGGCACCGCGCCCTGCGCAAGGACGAGACCATCAACCACATCCACTGGGCGACCAACCGCAAGCAGGACGACATTCCGCTGCTGATGGCGCTCGCCTGCGACCACCGCATGCAGCTCGTCGACGTCGCCGACGAACTGAAGGTGCCGCATGAGCGGATTTCCGCCTTCAAGCGCCTCACCGTCGAGGCCGCGGCCCGCGTCGCCGAGGGGCGGCCCGGCTACGGCATGCTGATCGACGAGCGCTTCGGCCGCGACGCCTTCTTCGATGCCGCCGCCCGGAATTTCTCCTGGCTCGGCCGCCCGGTGGAACTGCCGGGCTCGCGGCCGCTGCGCTTCGAGTTCAGCCAGGACATCGGCTCGCAGCTCGTGGAATGGCCGCTCGACCATTGCATCAAGTGCCTGTGCTTCTATCATCCGGACGATCCGGCCGCGCTGAAGGCGGAGCAGCAGGAAAAGCTGCGCACCCTCTTCGACGCGGCGCGCCGCGTCGGGCGCGAATTGCTGGTCGAAATCATCGCCGGCAAGAACGGCCCGCTGAAGGACGACACCATTTCCACGGCGCTGCAGGAGCTCTACGATCTCGGCATCAAGCCGGACTGGTGGAAGCTGGAGCCGCAGGCCTCGCCCGAGGCCTGGCGCAACATCGAGGCGACGATCGCCCGCAACGACGCCTATTGCCGCGGCATCGTGCTGCTCGGCCTGGAAGCGCCGACGGAAGAACTGGTCAAGGCGTTCGAGGCAACGAAGGTGGCGCCGTCCGTCAAGGGCTTTGCCGTCGGCCGCACCATCTTCGCCGATGCCGCCCGCGCCTGGATGGCCGGCACGATGGACGACGAGGCGGCGATCACCGACATGGCCGGCCGCTTCCGCGCGCTGACCGAGGCCTGGCTGAAGACGCGCGGCCTTTAAGAAAGACATTTGGAGGAAGACCATGGGCAAGACGATCCAGCTGACGATGGCGCAGGCCGTCGCGCATTTCCTGAAGGCGCAGAAGACGGTTGTCGACGGCAAGGTGGTGCCGATCTTCGGCGGCGTCTGGGCGATCTTCGGCCACGGCAACGTCGCCGGCATGGGCGAAGCGCTCTACCAGGTGCGCGAGGACCTGCCGACGCTGCGCGCCCATAACGAACAGGGCATGGCGCATGCCGCCGTCGCCTTCGCCAAGGCGGCCTTCCGCCAGCGCTTCATGGCCTGCACGACCTCCATTGGCCCCGGCGCGCTCAACATGGTGACGGCCGCCGGCGTCGCCCATGTCAACCGCCTGCCCGTGCTCTTCCTGCCCGGCGATGTCTTCGCCAACCGCATCCCCGATCCGGTGCTGCAGCAGATCGAGGATTTCGGCGACGGCACCGTCTCCGTCAACGATGCCTTCCGCTGCGTCTCGCGTTATTTCGACCGCATCACGCGGCCCGAGCAGATCATCCCCGCCCTGAAACGCGCCATGCAGGTGCTGACCGATCCGGTCGATTGCGGGCCGGTGACGCTCTCGCTCTGCCAGGACGTGCAGGCGGAAGCCTATGACTATCCGGCAAGCCTCTTTGCCGAAAAGGTCTGGACGCCGCGCCGCCCCCGCCCCGACAGCGACGAGCTTGCCGCCGCCATCGCCACGCTGCGCAAGGCGCAAAAGCCGCTGATCATCGCCGGCGGCGGCGTTCTCTATTCGCAGGCGACCGCCGAGCTGAAGGCCTTTGCCGGCATGCACGGCATTCCCGTCGCCGTCACCCAGGCCGGCAAGTCGGCGCTCCCCGATGGTCATCCGCTCTGCATGGGCTCCGTCGGCGTCACCGGCACGTCGGCCGCCAATGCCTTTGCCGAGGAGGCGGATGTCATCCTCGCCGTCGGCACGCGCCTGCAGGACTTCACCACCGGCTCCTGGGCGCTGTTCAAACAGGACGGCGTGCGGATGATCGGCCTCAACACCACCCTGTTCGATGCCGCCAAACATGACAGCCAGCCGCTCGTCTGCGATGCGCGCGAGGGCCTGACCCTGCTTTCCGAAGCGCTCGGCGGCTGGAAGGCGCCGGCCGCGGTGGAGGCTTCGGCCAAGGCCCGCAAGGCGGAATGGACGGCGGCCGCCGCCCGCGCCACCGCGCCGGGCAATGCGCCCCTGCCCTCGGATGCGCAGGTCATCGGCGCCGTGCAGCGATCCATCGGCGGGGAAAATTCCGTGCTCGTCTGCGCGGCCGGCGGGCTTCCCGGCGAATTGCACAAGCTGTGGCAGGCGGAAAAGCCCGGCGGCTACCACATGGAATACGGCTTTTCCTGCATGGGCTACGAGATCGCCGGGGCGCTCGGCGTCAAGCTCGCGCGGCCAGAGGCCGATGTCGTCGTCATGGTCGGCGACGGTTCCTACATGATGATGAATTCCGAGCTGTCGACCTCGATCATGCTCGGCAGGAAGCTCACCGTCGTCGTGCTCGACAATCGCGGCTATGGCTGCATCAACCGCCTGCAGATGGCGACCGGCGGCGCGAACTTCAACAACCTCCTGAAGGACGCGATGATCGAGGCCATGCCCGATATCGATTTCCGCGCCCATGCCGAAAGCATGGGGGCCGTCGCCGTCAAGGTCGCCTCGCTCGCCGATCTCGAAACCGCGATCCAGCAGAGCAAGGCCAATGACCGCACCTCGGTCATCGTCATCGACACCGACCCGCTGATCACCACGAAGGACGGCGGCCACTGGTGGGACGTCGCGGTGCCGGAAGTCAGCCCGCGCGCCGAGGTCAACGCGGCGCGCGAGGCCTATGTCAAGGCGCGCGCGGCACAGAGCCTCGGCTAGCGTTCCCGGCCGAAGCGGCACCGCTTCAGCGCGGAGACGGCGCGAAGCCGAGAGGCGAGAGCAACACACGCTCCTTCTTCATCCCCGGCCCCTTTCCGAGGCCCATCCGCCAGCGGACCGGCGGCAGGGTTTTCGGAGCCGGCCGGGGATGACGCAGGAACCACAGGACAAGGGAGGCCCCGCCTCCCGGCAAGGAGACGATCGATGAAAGCCAAACTCGGCATGTCGCCCATCGCGTGGTGGAACGACGACCTTCCCGAACTCAGCGACGACGTATCGCTGGAAGAATGCCTGCGCCAGTCGCGCGGCGCGGGCTTTACCGGCATGGAACAGGGCCGGCGCTTTCCGGGCACGCCCGAGGACATGCTGCCGATCCTGCGCGCGGCCGACGTCACGCTGTGCGGCGGCTGGTTCTCCGGCACGCTGGTCGACGAGGACCTCTCCGTCAACAAGGACCGCATCGCGCCGATGATCGAGCTGTTCAAGGCGGTGAACGCGCCCTGCATCGTCTATGGCGAGGTCGGCCGCTCGATCCAGGGTGACCGCTCCCGGCCGCTCGCCACCAAGCCGCGCCTTTCCGACGACGAGATGAAGGCCTATGGCCGCCGGCTGACGGAGTTCGGCGAATGGTGCGCCGACCGCGGCATGCCGCTCTCCTACCACCATCACATGGCCGCCGTCGTGGAGACGGAAGCCGAGCTCGACGCCTTCATGAACGCCTCGGGCGACGGCATTCCGCTGCTGCTCGATGCCGGGCACCTCGCCTTTGCCGGCGGCGACGTGCTGCGCGCCATCGACAGGCACCACGCCCGCATCAACCACGTCCATGTCAAGGACATCCGCAAGGCGGTGGTGGACGGGCTCGACCGCAGCCGGCAATCCTTCCTCGACGCGGTGGCGCTCGGCGCCTTCACCGTGCCGGGCGACGGCTCGCTCGATTTTGCCGCCATCGTGCAGCGCTTCGCCGATTACGGCTACGAGGGGTGGTTCGTCGTGGAAGCCGAGCAGGATCCGCGCACGGCCCCGCCGCAGAAGATGGCCGAGATCGGCCATGCCGAATTGATGCGCGTGATGACCGCCGCAGGCTATAGTGTGGAAACCGAAGGTTTTCCGAAAGCATAGGAGACGCCCGATGCCGAAGCTCCTCGTCAAACCCGAAGGCCGCCACGGCCGCGTCAGCCATGTGACGCCGCAAAGCGCCGGCTGGACCTATGTCGGCTTCGACGTGCACCGCATGAAGCCCGGCGAGATCGTCGCGGCGGAAACGGGCAGCCGCGAGGTCTGCCTCGTCTGGATTTCCGGCAAGGGCAAGGTGACGGCGGCGGGCGAGGACTTCGGCGTGCTCGGCGCGCGCATGAGCCCCTTCGACGGCGCACCGCATGCGCTCTACGTGCCGGCCGATGCCAACTGGTCGGTGACGGCGGAGACGGAGCTGGAACTGGCCGTCTGCTCGGCCCCCGGCGGCGGCGACCACAAGGCGAAGGCCATACCGCCCGGCACGCATGAAAAGGTCGTGCGCGGCAAGGGCTCGAATGTCCGCCATGTGCACAACATCATGCCGGAAGACGACAATTCGGCCCATTCGCTGCTGGTGGTGGAGGTGATCACCCCGAACGGCAACACCTCCTCCTATCCCTCGCACAAACACGACCGGGACGACCTGCCGAACGAAAGCCTGCTGGAAGAGACCTATTACCACCGCCTCAACCCGCCGCAGGGTTTTGCCTTCCAGCGCGTCTACACCGACGACCGCTCGCTGGACGAGGCGATGGCGGTGGAGGACGGCGACGTGACGCTGGTGCCGCGGGGCTATCACCCCTGCGCGACCGTGCACGGCTACGACCTCTATTACCTCAACGTGATGGCGGGGCCGAAGCGGGTGTGGAAATTCCACAATGCGAAGGAGCATGAATGGCTGCTGGGGTGAGCGGACGCCCTGCGCCCATTCACCGCCATCCCATGATCCACCGGGCAGCGCACGCCACCCGCGCCTTTCTCGCCGCCCCCTCTCCTCCGTCACCCCGGACCCGATCCGGGGTCTAGCCACCGCGCGTCCGCGCGGTGAGAAGGACGCCTCGCAACCGGAACCGGGGGTCTTTCGCGCTCACCGACGTGAGCGCGCGGGATACCGGCTCAAGGCCGGCATCCCGAAGGTGAGGTCAGCGAGATAACGCTGGGAACGTGCCTAAGCACCGTCCCGGTGCGCAGGACCATGGGTCGGCGCTACGTCAGGCCGCTTCCACTTGCGCGTCAGGCCCCATTCCTTCGCGATCTCCAGCGTCGACGAGAAACCCGCCTCCAGCATGAAGGGCTCGGAGGACGCGGCATAGCCGCCGCCCTCGCCCGTCATCACCGGCGTGCCATGACCCATGCCGTCGATTTCGTGGAAGGCGACGAGCGCGCGGCCGTCCTTGTCGGGCCAGATGCGGGTGCGCCGGCCCTTCATGCGCTTTTCCACGAAGGCGTCCTTGAGCAGGCGATAGAGGTCGCGCCATTGCTCGACGAGGGCAAGGCCGTTGGAAAAGGCGACGGTTTCGTCCGCCGTGCCGTGCCAGATGGAAATGGCGGGCTTGCGGGCAATGCGCGGGGAAACCTTGCGCACGAGATCGCCCCATTCGCGGGCGGTGCGTTCGGGCGCCGCCTCCATGGCGTCGAAGGCGCGGGTGGCGTCGCGCGCCGCGCCGAAGGGCAGGCCCGCAAGGATCGCGCCGCCGGCAAAGAGCGCGGGATAGTTGGCGAGCATGGCGGCGGTCATCGCCCCGCCGGCCGAAAGGCCGGTGATGAAGACGCGCTCGGGGTCGCTGCCCGCCATCTCCGCGGCATGCGCCACCATCTGGCGGATCGACATCAGTTCGCCGCGGTCGCGCGTCACCTCGCTCGGGCGGAACCAGGTGAAGCAGAGCCGCGGATTGTTCGCGCCGCGCTGCTGGGCGTAGACGACGGCAAAGCCGCGCTCGTCGGCAAGCGAGGCCCAGCCGGCGGCGCGCTCATAGCTTTCCGCATCCTGCCGGCAGCCATGCAGCACCAGCACGAGCGGGCGTCCGGCGGGCAGGCCCTCGGGCACATGCGCGAACATGCGCAGACAGCCGGGATTGCTGCCGAAATCGGCGACTTCCACCAGCGGCGAGGCCGCGCCGCGCCGCCGCGGCGGCGGCGTCTTGCGCTCGGGATTGCGGAACGGCCAGAACAGGTCTCCCAGCCGCGCTTCGGTCGGCAGCAGCCTTTCGACCGATCGCTTGAAACGATCGCGCATACCTGGCCTCTCTTTCTTGGAATTGCTCATCGTCAGGCTAAATGCTCACCGGGAAAGGCAGGAACAAGGCAAATGGGGCAGATTGTGGTGGATGGCTCATTCTGCGGGCTCATGAGGGCATTCATAAATAGCCAAAGCGTTCATCCCTCCCGTTCGTTCCCGCCCTTTCGGAGAGAAGGAAGCTGATGTAGCACTTCTGCAACGACAAAACCGCGACAGGACGGAAGCCATGAGCGAACACCACAGCGCCACCCCGCAGCAGGCCCGCGCCAAGATGGCGCCCTTCGACTGGGCCGACCCCTTCCTCCTGGAAGACCAGCTGAGCGACGAAGAGCGCATGATCCGCGATACGGCCCGCGCCTATTGCCAGGACAAGCTCGCCTCGCGCGTCACCGAAGCCAACCGCAACGAGATCTTCCACCGCGAGATCATGAGCGAGATGGGCGAACTCGGCCTGCTCGGCCCGACCATTCCGGAAGAATTCGGCGGCGTCGGCGCCAATTACGTCTCCTACGGCCTCGTCGCCCGCGAAGTCGAGCGCGTCGATTCGGGCTACCGCTCGGCCATGTCCGTGCAGTCCTCGCTGGTCATGCACCCGATCTTCGCCTACGGCACCGACGAACAGCGCAACAAGTACCTGCCCAAGCTCGCCTCGGGCGAATGGGTCGGCTGCTTCGGCCTCACCGAGCCGGACCACGGCTCGGACCCCTCCTCGATGGTCACCCGCGCCAAGAAGGTCGACGGCGGCTACCTGATCTCGGGCGCGAAGAACTGGATCACCAACTCGCCGATCGCCGACGTCGCCGTCGTCTGGGCGAAGTCCGACGCGCATGACAACAAGATCAAGGGCTTCGTGCTCGAACGCGGCATGAAGGGCTTCGAGACGCCGAAGATCGAGGGCAAGTTCTCGCTGCGCGCCTCCGTCACCGGCATGATCATGATGCAGGACGTCTTCGTGCCCGACGAAAACCTGCTGCCGGAAGTCTCCGGTCTTGCCGGCCCGTTCGGCTGCCTCAACCGCGCCCGCTACGGCATCGCCTGGGGCGCCATGGGCGCCGCCGAGTTCTGCTGGCACTCGGCCCGCCAGTACACGCTCGACCGCAAGCAGTTCGGCAAGCCGCTCGCCGCCAACCAGCTCATCCAGAAGAAGCTCGCCGACATGGAGACCGAGATCTCGCTCGGCCTGCAGGGCGCGCTGCGCCTCGGTCGCCTGTTCGACGAACACCGCGCCCCGGCCGAACTCATCTCGCTGATGAAGCGCAACAATTGCGGCAAGGCGCTCGACATCGCCCGCGTCTCCCGCGACATGCACGGCGGCAACGGCGTTTCGGACGAATACGGCGTCATCCGCCACGTCATGAACCTGGAAGCCGTCAACACCTACGAGGGCACGCACGACATCCATGCGCTGATCCTCGGCCGCGCGCAGACCGGCCTGCAGGCCTTCCAGTAAGCCGATCCGGCATCGCCGAAAATTCCGGCGGCCGCTTGCCAGAGCATGTCAGGTTCAGATTGAACCAGACATGCTCTAATTTTTTTTGTTTTCGTTTGTCTTTTCGGGAAAACCGGTTCCCACTTTTCCCTGACAAACTCTAAAATGCGAGCGGCCGCTTTCACGTTTTATCCATCCCGTTTCGATACAGTTCAAACCCGGCAACAGAAGCGGGAGGGCGGCATGCCCCTCGACCACATCCACGACCAGCTTCGCCTGCGCCATCCCAAGCGCAGCTTCGTCCAGTATCGCATCGACAAGCCCGGTTTCGTCACGCCCATCGGCCACCACCTCAGCACGGCGATGCGCTATACCTGCCTCATCCGCAGCATTTCGAGCGCCGGCGCGGTCCTGTCGATCAACAAGACGCTGGAACTGCCGGAGAATTTCTACCTGGAGATCCACGGCATCCGCGACGAGATCCCCTGCACGGAGTTCAAGCGCGACGGCGAGGAGCTGGTGGTGCGCTTCAACATGTTCCTCGATGCGGATTTCCTCAACATGGTGCTCGGCCGCCAGGTCGAAACGCACGACGCCTAGGCCGCCGGTCCCGGAAAAACACAGCGGTTAAAGTTTTAAATATTTGTTTCAACGAAACAAAATACTCGCCTGCAAAACTCCCCCATCTGTCGGACATGATGTCCCCCAACGGGAGTGAGGCAATGAGTATCGGTGCCGACCAGCGGTCCTCCGCAGGATTGTACGAACGCAAATGGGAACGCTTTGCCGTCAACCGGCAGGGCATGCTGATGACAGTCGGCTTCGACCTCGCCGCACCGAAGATGCGCAGCTGCAAGCTGGTCGACATCTCGCAGGGCGGCGCAAGCTTCACCGTCACCACGACGATCGGCCTGCCGCTGCACTATTACCTCTCCATCGTCGGCGTCACCTCGCGCATCGGCTGCGCGGAGGTCTATCGCAACGACAACCGCATCGGCGTGCAGTTCATCAAGGAAATCGACGAGGAACTGCTGCACACCATCGTGCGCTCCGACTACTTCACCGGCGGTGTGAACACCAAGCCGAAGAAGGAAGAGCGCCGCTACGTGGCGGGCGTCGAACGGGGCGGTGTCGGCTCGGCCGTCATCTGAACGTTTCGCCTTTTCCGATTATTGGCTAGGGTGCCCGCTGGAAGCCGATTCCGGCGGGCATTCATGCGCGCCATCGGCGGCCGTTCCGATCCTTCACCCCTGCCAGGCGCCTTCATGTCCGCATTCTCCCGCTTCACCGCCCTCGCCCAGACCCTGCCCGCCACGGTTCCCTTCGTCGGGCCTGAGGCCATCGAGCGCAATCGCGGCCTTGCCGTGCGCGCCCGCATCGGTGCGAACGAAAGCGGCTTCGGCCCGGCTCCCTCCGTGCTGGAGGCGATGCGGGCGGCGGGCGAAACGACCTGGATGTACAGCGATCCGGAGAATTTCGAGCTGCGCGAGGCGCTGGCCCTCCACCACGGCATTTCTCGCGACAATATCGCGGTCGGCGGCGGCATCGACGGGCTGCTCGGCGAGATCGCCCGTCTCGTCATCACGCCGGGCACGCCGGTCGTGACCTCGCTCGGCGGCTATCCCACCTTCAACTATCATGTGAACGGGTTTGGCGGGCGGCTCGTCACCGTGCCCTATGCCGGCGACCGGGAGGACCTTGCCGGTCTTCTCGACGCCGTGCGCCGGGAAAATGCGCCCCTCGTCTATTTCGCCAATCCGGACAATCCGATGGGAAGCTGGTGGGACGCAGACAGCGTCGTCTCCTTCGCGCGGGCGCTGCCGGAAACGACGCTGCTCATTCTCGACGAGGCCTATGGCGAAACGGCGCCTTCAGGCACCATTCCGGCGATCGGCGCGCTGATCGGCCAGCCGAACGTCCTGCGCATGCGCACCTTCTCCAAGGCCTATGGCCTTGCCGGCGCACGGGTCGGCTATGCCATCGGCACGCTCGGCAATGCGCAGGCCTTCGACAAGATCCGAAATCATTTCGGCATGGCCCGGGTTTCGGTTCAGGCGGCGCTCGCCGCGCTGAAGGACCAGGCCTATCTGGCGGATGTCATCACCCGTATCGGCGCGTCCCGCGAACGCATCGCGAAGATCACGCAGTCCAACGGCTTGCTGCCCCTTGCCTCCGCCACCAATTTCGTCACCATCGACTGCGGCCGGGACGGCACCCACGCCAAGGCCATTGTCGACGGGATGATGGAGCATGGCGTCTTCATCCGCATGCCGGGCGTCGCCCCCCATAACCGATGCATCCGCATCAGCGTCGGGCCGGAAAACGATATGGCGTTGCTCGAGGAAGCGTTGCCGCAGGTTCTGAAACGGCTGGCTTGATGGCCGAGCATCTTCGATCAGGGCGCGGATCCGGTTCCGGTGCCGTTTATCGCCGCCCGTCCGTGATGCTTTTCTGACCCCTGGCCAGCCGGTTTCTCAGTGAACCGTCATCCACTCGCGGGCGGCGCGCAGCGCCAGAGCGAGGTCGGTCTTCGTCATCGTCGCGGCAAGGTCGGCGCGCAGCTCTGCGGCGCGTTCACAACCCTTGATGGCGGCGATGTTGAGCCATTTGTGGGCCTGTACGACGTCGATGTCGCAGCCGCGGCCCGTCGCATACATGAGGCCCATGTCGCAGAAGATTTCAGCGCGGTTCTCGCCGCCGGTCATGGCGGCCGTTTCGGTGGTCTGAAAGTCAAAGCGTGCCATTTTCGTTAGTCCCTGTCTGACTGGTTTACTGCTCTTAGTACCTGTTTTACCTGCCCTTTCGGGCCGCCTCTGGCGCCTGCCGTCTTCTGCGGCATGGTCTTCCTTCAGCGTTTTGCCGGCCGGTTTTTCCGTGCTCGTCTTATGGCTCCACTATGCCGCGGGGCTTTCAAAATGCGCTTAAAATGCATGCTTAATTTGAGACGAACAAAATCCAAACGCTTGGTAAAATTGGATTTTCGTTAAACATCAGACCCTCTGGAATCCGGCGAATTCGCTTCAAAATTTACCGATTGTTCAACCGGCGATTTCAACCCTTCGCTAACCACGGCAAACGGCAGCATTTTTCCGCATCGCGATTTTCCGCCGCCGGAAGCCCCGGAAAACCGTCCCTCGGGCATATTTACCTTTACGTGTGCGTAAGATATATTCCGGTTCTCATTCTGGAGGAGGAAGAGAATGAAACTGAGGATATGGATCGCCGCCGCCCTTCTGACCGTTCCGGGCGTCGCCCTTGCCGCCGAGCCGATCGAAGGCAACTGGAAGACGGCCACGGGCTCCACCGCCGCCATCACCAAATGCGGCGGCAGCTTCTGCATCACGCTGAAGACGGGCAAGCATGCCGGCAAGCGCATCGGCAAGCTGGACGGTTCGGGCGCCGACTATACGGGCTCCATCACCGACCCGGAAACCGACAAGACCTATAGCGGTTCGGGCGCCGTCAACGGCAATTCGCTGCGCATGAAGGGCTGCGTGCTCGCCGTGCTTTGCAAGTCGCAGACCTGGTCGCGCCTCTGAACCGAGCGCATATCGTTGAAAAAGCCGGCGTCCCGACGCCGGCTTTTTTGCTTCCAGAAACGACAAAAGGCGAATCACACCTTTCCTGAACGGGAGATGAACCGGCCTCTCAGGGAGCGTTCAGTCCCGGAGTGCGACAACGGGTACACCGAAACATTCCGCATGAGGGACAACATCATGGACATCCTCGCACGCCGCCTGACGATCATCACCCTGCTGATGGCGATTTTCGCAATCATGCTGGCTGCCGCCGTCGAGACCGACTACCGCCGCAGCGCGCATGACAACAGCGGCAAGCTGGTCGCCTGCTCCGCCCCGGAAATGTGCCGCGCCTCGCTCTGATTTCATCCTGACATCGCTGGAAGACCCGACATGACGACCGCCCTGTTCCATATCTCCGCCGTCGCGCTGCGCATCTTCGCCCTCTCGGCGATGATGATCGCCCCGGTCGGCGCCCTTGCCTGGAACAATGCAGGCGGTCTCGGCATCGAGAAGCAGGGCGCGGGCCTCGTGCTTTTCGTCACCCTCCAGCGCCAGTCGATGAGCTGACGCCACGCTAGGCAATGCTCTGATCCGTGCTAAACCGGCAAGGCCTTCGCCAACCCCGGAGCCCGGATGAAATCCCTTCTCGTCTTTTCCGCCGCCGCCCTTGCCGAAATCGCCGGGTGCTTCGCCTTCTGGGCCTGGTGGCGGCTCGACAAATCCATCCTCTGGCTTCTTCCCGGCATGGTCTCGCTCGCTCTCTTCGGCTGGCTGCTGACCCAGGTCGACAGCGCCTTTGCCGGCCGCGCCTATGCGGCCTATGGCGGCGTCTACATCGCCGCCTCGCTGCTCTGGCTGTGGCTGGCGGAAGGCATGCGGCCGGACCGCTTCGACATGGCGGGCGCGACGCTGGCGCTCGTCGGCGCCGGCATCATCCTCGCCGCTCCGCGATAGGCGTCTCTTTCAGGCGCAAAACCGCGCCGGCGTCTTTGCCGGATTGCCCCAGGGCTGCGGGAGGGCTTGCGGGCGCGCCGCACATGTCGTTTGCTTGTCAAATAACAACATCTATAGTGATTCATGAGCAAACGAATCTTCTCTCCAAAGCCCCTTTCCTTCGCAACGCCCGACCCCTACGAGCCCCAGTCCTTCGATGATCCGGTGGCCGCCGTCGACGCGCTCCAGGCGCTTTACGACCGCAACACGACCTTCCTGACCAGTGCCTTCACCGCGCTCGGCAAGAACGGCACGCCCGGCACGCGCTTTCGCGCCTGCTACCCGCAGGTCAGCATCGAGACGACCAGCTTCGGCCATGTCGATTCGCGCCTGTCCTACGGCTATGTCGCCTCGCCCGGCGTCTACACGACCACGATCACCCGGCCGAAACTCTTCCGCCATTACCTGAAGGAGCAGCTTGGCCTCCTGATCCGCAACCATGGCGTCCGCGTCATCGTCTCGGAATCGACGACGCCGATCCCGCTGCATTTCGCCTTCGGGGAAGGCGCCTATGTGGAGGCGGAGATCGCCGAGGGCATCGAACTGCCGCTGCGCGACCTCTTCGACGCGCCGGACCTCACCAACACCGACGACGAGATCGCCAACGGCTCCTATGAGCCCGGCCCCGGCGAACCTTCGCCGCTCGCCCCCTTCACAGCCCAGCGCGTCGACTATTCGCTCGCCCGCCTCAGCCACTACACCGCGACGCGCGCCGAGCATTTCCAGAACTTCGTGCTCTTCACCAACTACCAGTTCTACGTGGACGAGTTCTGCGAATGGGCGCGCCGGCAGATGGCCGAGGGCGGCAACGGCTATACGGCCTTCGTCGAGCCCGGCAATCTCGTCACGCCGGCCGGCGCCGACAAGCCGGAGCCGAACATCACGCCCGGCCGCCTGCCGCAGATGCCGGCCTACCACATCAAGAAGAAGGGCCATGGCGGCATCACGCTCGTCAATATCGGCGTCGGTCCCTCCAATGCCAAGACGATCACCGACCATATCGCCGTGTTGCGCCCGCATGCCTGGCTGATGCTCGGCCATTGCGCCGGCCTTCGCAACAGCCAGACGCTCGGCGACTACGTGCTCGCCCATGCCTATGTGCGCGAGGACCACGTGCTGGACGACGACCTGCCCGTCTGGGTGCCGATCCCGGCGCTCGCCGAGGTGCAGGTGGCGCTGGAAAGCGCGGTGGAAGAGGTCACGGGCCACGGCGGCTACGACCTCAAGCGCATCATGCGCACCGGCACCGTCGCCACCATCGACAACCGCAACTGGGAACTGCGCGACCAGCGCGGGCCGGTCAAGCGCCTCTCCCAGTCGCGCGCCATCGCGCTCGACATGGAATCGGCCACCATCGCCGCCAACGGCTTCCGCTTCCGCGTGCCCTACGGCACGCTCCTCTGCGTCTCCGACAAGCCGCTGCACGGCGAGTTGAAGCTGCCGGGCATGGCGACGGCCTTCTATCGCACTCAGGTCAACCAGCACCTGCGCATCGGCATCCGCGCCCTCGAAATCCTTGCCGGCATGCCGCCGGAGAAGCTGCATTCGCGCAAGCTCCGAAGCTTCTTCGAAACGGCGTTCCAGTAGTCGGGCCAGCAGTCGGGGCCAGTAGTCGGGCACAATGGACGCGGGGTGGGTTCAGCGCCGCATTTGAAATCCCGGGCCGTATCGACTACATTCGACTACAGGAGCTTGGTGAGAACAATGAACGCTGCAACCCACCCCACATCCGTCAGGCTGTCGAAGGAAGCGCTTGCGCTGCTGGATGAGCGCGCCCGCGAAACGAAGCGCTCCCGCTCCTTCCTCGTCGAACAGGCCATCAGGAAACATCTCGCAGGCGCGCCGGAACCGGCGGATGCCGCTGAAACGGCGCGCAAGATCGAGCGCCTCCGGGCCTTCAGGGGCGTGGGTTCAAAACGCCATGGCCCCTTGTCGGCGGACGATGTAAGCGCCATCCGACGCGAATTCTCCGGCGATGACGAATAGCCGCTGGCTGGAGCAGACGACGCGGCTCTATCTCGATTCCAACATCGTCATTTATTACGTTCAGGGCGAAGCCGACCGGCAGCGACAGGTCGATGCCCTGCTCACCGAGGCCCTGTCCCGCGGCGTCGAGCTCTTCGTCAACGAGATCGTCGTTTGCGAATGTCTTTACGGCGCCTACCGCCTCGGTCAGCCGGATGTGGAAGCCGCCTACCGATCTCTGTTCTTCGAGGCCGGGCTCTTCACGGTGGTTCCAGCAGACTTCCGTCTGCTGGACATGGCGGCGCGCCTCGGCGCGACGAGAGGCCTCAAGCTGCTCGATGCCAGCCACTATTGTTCTGCCATCGATTTCGGTTGCGAGTGCCTGGTGACGAATGACACGAAGTTCGCATCGAGCGATGAACTTCGTGTCATTCAGTTGCGCGACTGCGGTTAGGGCATTTCCGGTGAAATCCGGTTCACCGGAAACGCTCCAGCTTTTGTTTTCACCGCATTGTCCAACGCCGAAGCGAGACCGCTTCGGCTGAAACCGCTCAGGCCGTCAGCACGTTCCAGGCATGTTCCAGCGCCTTGCGCGTCGTGTCGATCATCTGGTCGACCTCGGCATGGGTGATGACGAGCGGCGGGGAATAGAGCATGCGGTCGCCGGTGGCGCGCAGCACCAGGCCGTTTTCAAGGCAATGGTTGCGTACCGTGACGCCGGCCTTTTCCTTGTCCTCGAAGCGCTTGCGGGTCGCCTTGTCCTCGGCAAGCTGCACGGCGGCCATCAGGCCGACCTGCTGCACCTCACCGACGATCGGCAGGTCCTCCAGCGATTTCAGGCCGGCGGCGAGATAGGGGCCGATGTCGTCATGCACGCGCTCGACCAGCTTCTCGTCCTCGATGATGCGCAGGTTTTCCAGCGCCGCGGCGGCGCAGACCGGGTGGCCCGAATAGGTGAAGCCGTGGTTGAAGTCGCCCACTTCCTCGACCAGCACATTGCCGACGCGGTCGGAGACCATGACGCCGCCGATGGGCAGGTAGCCGGAGGAAAGACCCTTGGCGATGGGCGCCAGATCCGGCTCGACGCCGAAATGCTGGTGGCCGAACCAGTGGCCGGTGCGGCCGAAGCCGCAGATCACTTCGTCCGTCACGAGCAGGATGTTGCGCGCCTTGCAGATGCGGGAGATTTCCGGCCAGTAGGTGGCCGGCGGCACGATCACGCCGCCCGCGCCCTGGATCGGCTCGGCGACGAAGGCGGCGACATTGTCCTCGCCGAGTTCGTCGATCTTCTCTTCCAGCTGGCGGGCCATCTTGAGACCGAATTCGTCGGAGGTGAGGTCGCCGCCCTCGCCGTACCAGAAGGGCTGGTCGATATGGTGCACGCCGGCGATCGGCAGATCGCCCTGCTCATGCATCCACTTCATGCCGCCGAGCGAGGCGCCGGCGACGGTCGAACCGTGATAGCCGTTCTTGCGGGCGATGATCGCCTTCTTGGTCGGCTTGCCCATGGCGCCCCAATAGACGCGGGCCATGCGAAACCAGGTGTCGTTGGCCTCCGAGCCGGAGCCGGTGAAGAACACGCGGTTGATGTTCGGGCCGGCATGGGACGTGATCTTCTGGGCCAGCAGCACGGCCGGCGGCGTCGTCGTGCCGAAGAAGGTGTTGTAGTAGGGCAGCTCGTTCATCTGCCGCACGACGGCGTCGGTGATCTCCTTGCGGCCATAGCCGATATTGACGCACCAGAGGCCGGCGAAGCCGTCGAGATAGCGCTTGCCGTGATTGTCGAAGATGTAGCAGCCCTCGCCGCGCTCGATGATGCGCGTGCCGGTCGCGTTCAGTTTCTTCATGTCCGAAAAGGGGTGAAGATGGTGGGCGGCATCGAGGGCACCGAGGTTCGAAACGGCTGCTGCACTGGTCTTCGACATTTGACTACATCCTTAGGGGTAGATCCCGCCTTATTGAACGGCGGGACAGAATGGGTTACGAAAATGCCCATACAACAGGCATTTGGCAAGAGATCGAGCGAAGGCAAAATTTCTTGTCCAGGCCTCCCGCCAAACCAAAGCAGGCACC
The DNA here is from genome assembly GCF_050172695.1 of Shinella sp. G-2. NCBI lineage: Bacteria > Pseudomonadati > Pseudomonadota > Alphaproteobacteria > Hyphomicrobiales > Rhizobiaceae > Shinella > Shinella sp. G-2. The sequence continues at coordinate 529,409 of NZ_JBBEYH010000002.1, forward strand.
ATGACAAACGACAAGACGGCAGCCGGTTCGCCGCGCGCCCATGCCCCCAGCAATGCCCCGGCCCGTATCGAAATCCTCCTCGTCGGCATGAACGGGGACCTGCGCGGCAAGCAGGTTCCGCCCGAGGGCGAGAAGAAAATCTGGGACGGTTCGGTGCGCCTGCCCTCCTCCACCCAGTCGCTCGACATCTGGGGCGACGACAATGACGACATCACCGGCCTGTCGCTTTCCGTCGGCGATCCGGACGGCGTTTGCATTCCCGACCGCCGCTCGCTGACCGCCATGCCCTGGGCGCCCGAAGGCTCGCGCCAGGTGCTCGCCACCATGCACGAATTCGACGGCACCGCCTCCTTCATGGATCCGCGCGCCATCCTCGCCCGCATGCTGAAGCGCTTCGAAGACAGGGGTCTGACGCCGGTCGTGGCGACCGAGCTGGAATTCTACGTGGTGGAGGACGACTGGCGCGAGACCGGCAAGCCGCGCCCGCCGGCGGCCCTGATGTACCGCGACCAGCCGAACGGCTTCCAGCTCTACGACATGCGCGCCACCGATGCGCTGGACGACTATCTCCAGACCGTGCGCGCCTGGGCCAAGGCGATGGACCTGCCGGCGGACGCCACGACCGCCGAATTCGGCCCCGGCCAGTTCGAGATCAACCTCCTGCACCGCCCGGACGCGCTCGCCGCCGCCGACGACTGCATCTACCTGAAGCGCATCGCCGAACAGGCCGCCCGCCGCTTCGGCCTGAAATCCACCTGCATGGCCAAGCCCTATGCCGACCAGGCGGGCTCGGGCCTGCACGTCCATTGCAGCGTCATCGACAAGGACGGCAGGAACATCCTCGACGCCAGGGGCGGCGAACCGGCGAAGCTGAAGTCGGTCTGCGCCGGCATGCTGCAGACCATGCGCGACGCGCAGCTCGTCTTCGCACCCTTCGCCAATTCCTATCGCCGGTTCCAGCCGGGCTCCTTCGCGCCGGTTGACCTCACCTGGGGCTTCGGCCATCGCGGCACCGCCATCCGCATTCCCGACAAGGACGGCCCGGCCGCCCGCGTCGAACACCGCGTGGCGGGTGCAGACGTCAATCCGTATCTCCTGCTGACGGCGATCCTCGGCGGCATCCTGCTCGGCCTCGACAACGAGCTCGACCCCGGCCCGGTGACCGAACCCGGCAAGGATGTCCCTGACGCGACGCGCCTGACGCACGACTTCCTGACGGCCGTGGAGGAATTCTCCGCCTCGCCCTTCATCAAGGATGCCTTCGGCGCGGAGTACCAGAAGCTCTACGGCGATACCAAGCGCAAGGAAGCCATTCAGTACCTGCGCACGGTCTCGGACTTCGACTACCAGACCTATCTGCCGCGGATCTGAATTGCGGGGCGGTGGGCCTCTGCCTGCCGCCCGGCCTCGATCTTTCAGTCTTCAGGAAGCGGCCGCAGGAAAAGGCGCTCGTAGCTGAGGAAGGGCGGGTTTTCCCGGTAGCGCGCGTTGGCGGCCATGCCTTCGGGATCCTCCGCCGCCGCGATGCGATAGCGCCGATAGGCGTCCTCGTCGGGAAAGGTGAAGACCGCAACGGCGATGTCGCCGTCTCCCTCCTCGCCGGCCGCCGAAAAGCTCATCGCCACATCGGCCGGCTTTTCCCGCGGCAGGAAATAGCCGTGATGGGTTCCGCCATGACGTACGATCAGCCGGGTCCAGATTCGCGCGTAGGCCTCGAATTCCGCAATCCGGCTTCGGTCGAGGCGATAGCGGATTTCGCAGGTCACCGGTGCCGTCGCCATTGCGAACGTCCCTCCCCCGTCACATTAAAGGACTCTAGGCTGCCGCTGGCTCCGCCGTCGCCATGTTGGCGGCCTGAACCTTCGGCACGATCACCTTCAACTCGCCGGGATGCAGGCGGATCGAGACATCGCGGTCCATCGGCAGAAGCTCGCCGTCGATGACGCAGTTGATCGCGCGGTCGACCTTGGGGAAATGCAGTTCCACCTCCGTGCCGGTCATCTCGGTGACGTCGGCATTCTCGCGCAGCTTGCCGCGCAGGATATCGAAGGCGAGCCGTGCAACGCCCGCCGGCTTCAGCGGATTGGTGGTGTAGAAGCCGAGATGGCCGCCCGTCAGGTCATCGGCATAGAGCAGGCCGTTTTCGCCGAAGCGGTTGTTGGAGACATTGATGGCCGAGACCTTGCGGTGCTCCTCGACACCATCGACATTGAACTCCACCTCGAATTCCGGGGGATCGAAGACGACGCCGACGGCGGCGCGGGTGTTGGCGGCGATCTTGCCGAGACGCGAGCGGTAGCTCATGGCATTGCGCAGGCGCACCATGCGCGCATGCAGGCCGGCGGAGAACTGGTGCACGAAGGCGCGATCGTCGGCCGTGCCGATATCGGCGGCGGCGATGTCGCCGTCGGCCAGCGCGTCGATCGCCTGCCAGATGTCGAGCGGGATCTTCAGCGAACGCGCGAAGAGGTTCATCGTGCCGGCCGGCACGATGCCGAGCGGCATGCGGCTCTGCCAGGCAAGGCCGGCCGCGGCCGAGACCGTGCCGTCGCCGCCGCCCGCCAGCATGGCGTCGAGATCGGTCCGGTCCGCGCAACGGCGCAGCGCCATCTCGATATCCGCCCCCTCGACGATATCGCAGTCGAGATGATGCCCCGCCTCATAGAAGACCTTCTCCGCATGGCGGGCATAGGCCTCCATGTCGGTGGTGCGGAACGTCCCCCCGTCCCTGTTGAAAATCGCCTGTACTCTCATTCGCATGCTCCGCGTGACGGCCGGGAACGCCTGAAGGATGACTATCGATCCATTAGATAGTCGAGAAAGCGGCGATTCACAGGCGCGCGCAAAACGCTGCGTCATAAATCGTGAGGACAATAATCGTGAGCGGGCAATTTCGGGTGGGGTGAAAATTCGCAGTAGGCAGCGCGGCGCGGTTTGATATAGTACAAATCGGTTGAAAGCGTCGGGAGTGCGCTTTCCAGCCGTGTCGTACCTTCCCCATCGTGGCCTTTCCGGCCGAACGCAGTGCACCGGCAGCCAGGAGGAGTGGCCGCCCATGCAGGGTTCGGCGCTGGATTTTCCGCGCGTGGGCCACCCTTTGCGGAGCCACCCCGTGTCCGAACATCCCCTGCCCAATGCCGCCCTCTCCCCGGGGCAGCCACCGCTTGCGGCGCTGACCGTCACCCTGATCATCCTGGCGCTCGCCGTCGGCAGCTTCGGCATCGGCACAGGCGAATTCGCCATCATGGGCCTCCTGCCCGACGTCGCCACCACCTTCGGTGTGACGACGGCCGAGGCCGGTTACGTCATCAGCGCCTATGCCTTCGGCGTGGTGGTGGGCGCGCCCGTCATCGCGGTCATCGGCGCCCGCTTCCGCCGGCGCGATCTCCTGCTGGTGCTGATGGGCCTCTTCGCCGCCGGCAATCTTGCCAGCGCCGTCGCGCCGACCTTCGAGAGCTTCATCCTGCTGCGCTTCCTCTCCGGCCTGCCGCACGGCGCCTATTTCGGCGTCGCCGCCCTCGTCGCCGCCTCCATGGTGCCGGTCAACAAGCGCACGCAGGCGGTCGGCAAGGTCATGCTGGGCCTGACGGTGGCGACCCTGATCGGCACGCCGCTCGCCGCCTTCATCGGCCAGCAGCTCGACTGGCAGTACATGTTCGTCGCCGTCGGCATCACGGGGCTGCTGACGGTGGTGCTGATCGCCATCTTCCTGCCGCGCGACGCGAAGCCGAAGGGCATCAATGCGCTGACCGAACTCTCCGCCTTCAAGCGCAAGCAGGTCTGGCTGACGCTCGGCATCGCCGCCGCCGGCTTCTGCGGCATGTTCGCGGTCTTCAGCTACATTTCGCCCATCGTCACCGAGGTCGCGGGCCTCAATGTCAGCATGGTGCCCGTCATCATGGCGGTCTTCGGCTGCGGCATGATCGTCGGCAACATCTTCGGCGCCAAGCTTGCCGATCTCTCGCTGATGCGCACCATCGGCTGGTCGCTGGTGCTGTATTTCTTCGTGCTGGTCAGCCTGTCGCTGACGGCGGAAAACCCGATCCTGCTCGGCGTCTGCTGCTTCCTCATCGGCTGCAGCTTCGTCGTCGGCCCGGCGCTGCAGACGCGCCTGATGGATGTCGCCGGCAATGCGCAGACGCTGGCCGCCGCGCTCAACCATTCCGCCTTCAACGTCGCCAATGCGCTCGGCGCGCTGTTCGGCGGCATGGCGATCACGGCGGGCTACGGCTACGGCTCGATGGGCTTCGTCGGCGCGGCGACGGCCGTCGTCGGCTTCGGCACCTTCCTGCTCTCGCTGACGCTCGAGAAGATGGATGGCGAGGCGACCCCGGCCTGCCCGGCGGAATAGCCGGCCGGACCGGCCAGACACAACGCCCGAAAGATCAGGCGGCGTCCCTCCCGGGGGACGCCGTTTGCATTTCCTCTACCGTTTCCGGGGCAAGGCGGATGAAGTTCCGGCCGTTCTCGCAGGCGACATTCCGGGAGCCCCAGCTTGCCAGCGCGCGGATCACCGGCTCCAGGCTGCGGCCGGCCGGCGTCAGCTCGTAGTCGACACGGGGCGGCACGACGGGAAACACCGTGCGCGAGACGATGCCCGCCTCCTCCAGTTCGCGCAGCTGCTTGGTCAGCATGCGCTGCGTGACGCTCGGCAGCTTGCGGCGCAGCTCGTTGAAGCGCAGCTTGCCGTGCATCAGATGGTAGAGGATCACGCCCTTCCACTTGCCGTCGAGGAAGGAGAGTGTCGATTCCACCGGGCAGCCGGGAAAATTGCTCGTGAGCTTGGCGCGCGGACGGGACATGGACGGTATCCTTTTCGACACTATGGGCATTATTTGTGCATTCTTGCGCAAGTCGATGCTACGCTTCATCTAGTCTCCATTCAACGCGAAAGGAGACACCGATGCGCGCCATCGCCTACCAGACCCCGCAGGCCATCACCGCCGAAACCGCTCTCGTCGACATCGACCTGCCGACCCCCGAGCCGAAGGGCCGCGACCTGCTGGTCGAGATCAGGGCCGTTTCCGTCAATCCGGTCGATACCAAGCTGCGGGCCAATGCCGCCCCGGCCGATGGCGGCTGGCGCGTGCTCGGCTTCGACGCCGCCGGCATCGTCAAGGCGGTCGGACCGGACGTCACGCTGTTCAAGGAAGGCGACGCCGTCTTCTATGCCGGCGCCATCGACCGGCCCGGCACCAATGCAGAATTCCATCTCGTCGACGAACGCATCGTCGGCCGCAAGCCCGCCACGCTCGATTTCGCCGCCGCCGCCGCCCTGCCCCTGACGGCGATCACCGCCTGGGAAATGCTGTTCGACCGGCTGAAGGTGCGTGAGAGCGTGCCGGGCGCGGCCAACGCCATCCTCATCATCGGCGGGGCGGGCGGCGTCGGTTCGATCGCCGTGCAGCTTGCCCGCCGCCTGACGGACCTCACCGTCATCGCCACCGCCTCGCGCCCCGAGACGGCGGACTGGGTGAAGAGCCTCGGCGCCCATCACGTGGTCGACCACGGCAAGCCGCTCGCCGCGGAGGTGGCCGCGCTCGGCATCGGCGCGCCAGCCTTCGTCTTCTCGACCACCAACACGACCGATCACCTTGCGGCCATCGTCGAGACCATCGCGCCGCAGGGCCGCTTCGGGCTGATCGACGATCCGAAGACCCTCGACGTCATGCCCTTCAAGCGCAAGGCCGTCTCCACCCATTGGGAACTGATGTTCACGCGGTCGCTGTTCCAGACGCCCGACATGATCGAGCAGCACCGGCTGCTGAACGAGGTCGCGCGCTTCGTCGATGCCGGAGACATCCGCACGACGCTCGCCGAGACCGTCGGCACGATCAATGCGGCGAACCTGAAGACGGCCCATGCGATGGTCGAAAGCGGCCGCACGCGCGGCAAGCTGGTGCTTTCCGGCTTCTGACGAACCGGGGGGCGGTCCGCCGCCCCCCTTCTCAAGGGACCCGCTTCAAAGCGAGGGCAGCTTCAACGCGCCGCCGGTCTTGATGCTGCGGATCGCGAAATTGGAGCGGATATCGGTAACGCCTGGCAGGTTCAGCAGCGTTTCCGTCAAAAGGCGCTCATAGGCGGCAAGATCCTCGACGACCACCTCCGCCAGAAAATCCGCATTGCCCGAGATCAGGAAGCAGGAGACGATCTCCGGCACGGCCAGCAGCGCTTCCTGCTGCGCCAGGGCGTTTTCCCGGCTGTGCCGCCCCACCTTGATCTCCACGAAGACGGTGAGGCCGAGGCCCACCTCCTTGCGGTCGATATCGGCGCGATAGCCGCGCAGCACGCCGGACTTTTCCAGATTGCGAATGCGGCGCAGGCACGGCGACGGGGAGAGGTTCACCCGCTCGGCGATCTCCACATTCGTTGCGCGCGCATCCTCCTGCAGCACCTTGAGGATGGCGATATCGAATTTATCGAGTTTTGGCATATCCGAAAACTTTAGCATCTGAAATTGGCACGATCGTGCGCATGCTACGCCAGGGGAGGCACAACTCGCAAGGACATGCCTCGCCCCTCGGCGCTAGAGTCTGGTCATGAATTGAGCCAAGCGCAGAAAGGACATCGCCATGGCCATGATCTCGCTCTCTCCCGAAACCAAATCCAGCCCGCTGCTTGCCGGTTATGCCGGCGGCGCCGTCACCGTGCTCATCTGGGCGCTGTGGGTCGTGGCGACGCGCCACACGGCGGCAACGCCGCTCGGCACCGTGGATATCGGCCTCATCCGCTACGGCGTGCCGGCCTTCCTGCTGGCGCCGATCTGGCTGCGCACCGGGCTCCTGCCGAAGGGCGTGCCCGTCAGGATCATCGTGGTCATGGTGGCGGGCGCCGGAGCGCTCTTCTTCCAGATCACCGCCGCGGCGCTGCATGTGACGCCCGCCGCACCCGGCGGCATCCTGCTCGGCGGCTCGCTGCCGCTGGCGACGGCCCTCATCGGCATGGCGCTCTTCGGCGAGCGGCCGGACCGCATGCGCCTTGCCGGCCTTGCCGCCATCGTCGCCGGCGTCGCGATCCTTCTTGGCGCCAGCACGCTGAAGAGCGGCATGAGCGCGACCGGCTTCGTGCTGCTGCCGCTCGGCGCCGTGCTCTGGGCCGGCTTCACCCATGCCTTCCGCCGCTCGGGCCTTTCCGCCCTCGAAGGCGCCGCCATCATCGCCGTCTGGTCCTTCCTGATCCATCTCGGCCTGGCGGCCATCGTCGGCACGCATCTCGGCGAGGCCTCCCTGCCCGACCTTGCGCTGCAGGTCACCAGCCAGGGCATCCTTTCCGGCCTCGTCGCCACCTTCGCCTATGGCACCGCCGTCCGCGCGCTCGGCGGCAGCCAGGCCGCCGCCTTCACCGCCATCACGCCGGTGCTGGCCACCCTCGGCGGCGCGGTGTTCCTCGGCGAAAGCTTCGGCCCGGCGGAAATGACGGCGGCGCTGGTCGTCGGCGCGGGCGTCGCGCTCTCCACCGGCATCCTCTCGCCGAAGCATTGAACCCAAACGAAGGGCGCCCGCGGCTCTCGCCGGGGCGCCCTTTTTCGTGTCTGCGTTTTCGATCAGCCCCGGATGATCAAATCACCCGTGAACGATCTCGCGGTGTTTCTGCAGGCGCTGGCCGAAGGCCTGGCTGACGCGGTCGAAGATGATCGCGATGCCGACGATGGCGAGCCCGTTGAAGATGCCGAGCGTGAAATACTGGTTGGAGATCGCCTTCAGCACCGGCTGGCCGAGGCCCTGCACGCCGATCATCGAGGCGATGACCACCATGGCGAGCGCCATCATGATCGTCTGGTTGATGCCGGCCATGATGGTG